>JBJXDZ010000110.1:0-207662 GCA_046154645.1 Hyphomicrobiaceae bacterium | reverse complement strand
ACGGATCGCCTCGCGAGCGCGCCTCCCTGGGTGATGCGAACGCGGACAGAATAAGCCCGCGGGAGCAGACGGGGATAACTTTGCCCAACACAAAATTGCGCCGTGGTTAAAAATCGCAATGGCGCGGCGGGGTTCAGGGCGCGGCGGCGGGGTCTGACCCCTGTCCGAGCGCAAGCGGCCGTCGGGTCGCACGCGTAGGTCGGGTCAAGTGGCGCGGCACGCGCCCGCGCGACCCGACGCCAAGCCCGCGAGCGTCGTGGTGATCGCCTCGGCGTCGGTGGTCTTGGTGTCGGGTCGATGCGGAGCATCGCGACAATCAATCGCCGGCGCTGCGCTCCGGCTTGACCCGACCTACGACGAGGCCGCAACGCTCGCCGTCATGGCAGAGCATCGCCACCCGACACGCGCCGCGTCGGCCGCGCGATCGGCATCAACCGCGAATGGCCACGTCCGATGAGCCGCCCTTCAGGCGCGGGCGCATGGTGTTGTAGAGATTGCACTTCTTTTCGGGTCGGTAGTACTCGATCATGACGCACTTGTCGTTGGCGAGGCACCGCTTGGCGCAACCATCATAGTTGCCGCCGTAAGTCACCTCGAAGCCGCGCCCTTCGACCCACACGCCTTCGAGGCGCTGCATGGTGCCGGCCCCCTTGGCGGCGGCCGGCGCTGCCGTGTCGGCCGGGGCCGGTGTTCCAGCGCCAACGTTCATCTGCTTCGGTTTGGGCGCCGTCGCACCGGCTGGCTTCTGCGCTTGCGGGTCCTGCGCACCGACCGGACCGGAAAACGCGAACAGAGCCACGGCACCGGCCAGCATCAGGGCGCGAGATAAGCCTAACACCTGCAGCATCGGATGTTCCTTCACCACGCGTTGGTCACAGCAATCTGACATGCCGGCCAGCTTGGTCGGCAAACGGCGCCAAAGTGGGGCTCCGTGAAGGCAGTGTTAAGGCGCGTGGTGAAGAAAGCGTAAACACAGCAGGTCCCCGGGGCTCGACCGGCTTGGCCTGACGGCAGTCCCGGCGCCACGCCCCAGTTGTGCATCAGCCCTTGCCCTCCACCTCGTCGATCGCCTTCTTGGCATGGCGGAAGGCGTCGATGGTGGCCGGGAAGCCGGCATAGCAGCCGATATGTATCAGCGCCTCGCGGATCTCTTCCTTGCTGCAGCCGTTGTTCAGCGCGCCCTTGGTGTGCACCTCCAACTCATGCGGCCGCCCGAGGGCCGCCAGCACGCCGAGTGTGATCAGGCTGCGCTCTTTCTTGGTTAGGCCCGGACGGGTCCAGAACTGCCCCCAGCCGATCTCCGTCACCAGGTCCTGCAATGGCTTGGTAAACTCGTCGACATTCGCCATGCTGCGTTCGACGTGGGCGGCGCCCAGCACTTGCTTGCGCAGCTTCAGGCCTTTTTCGTAAGCGTCACTCGACATGGCATGGCTCCTTTGGGTTGCGGGCGTGAGCCTTTCAGGCCGGCGCCAGCGACGCAAGCGCTACCGTCGCCAGTCCGGCAGTGCACAGGCCAGATCTGCAGGCACGGGCGGCGCCCCTTGACGGCCCCCCGGGCGGGGTATTCCCTGGCGCCATACTCGGCGCTTCAGCTGCCCACCAGCAGCCGCGCGTGCTCAGCATCCAGCCGCAGGACCACCACCATGGCCACCACCACTGAGGACCCGATCGTCATTGTCTCCGGCGCGCGCACGCCGATGGGCAGCTTCCAGGGCGCCCTCGCCAGCGCCACGGCGCCCGAGTTGGGTGCGGTGAGCATCCGCGCGGCCGTCGAGCGGGCAGGCGTCAAGCCGGACGAGATCGCCGAGGTGCTGATGGGCTGCGTGTTGCCGGCTGGTCAGGGCCAGGCGCCGGCGCGGCAGGCGGCACGCTACGGCGGTTTGCCGGATTCGGTGCCGTGCTCGACCGTCAACAAGATGTGCGGCTCGGGCATGAAGACGGTGATGATGGCCTATGACGCGCTGCATGCGCGGCCCAAAGACGTGATCATTGCCGGTGGCCTCGAGAGCATGACCAACACGCCGCACATCCTGCCGAAGCTGCGCAGCGGCCAACGCCTCGGCCACACCCAGATCTACGATCACATGTTCCTCGACGGCCTCGAGGACGCCTACGACAAGGGCCGCCTGATGGGCACCTACGCCGAGGACACCGCGCAGCACTACCAGTTCACCCGCGAGGCCCAGGACGCCTACGCCATCGAGAGCCTGCGCCGCGCCAAGGCGGCCAACGAGGACGGCTCCTTTGACCAGGAAATGGCCGCGGTAAAAGTCAAATCGCGCAAGGGCGAGGTCGTCATCAACCGCGACGAACAGCCATTCTCAGCTGATCCCTCGAAGATCCCCGGCCTCAAGCCCGCCTTCCGCGACGGTGGCACCGTGACTCCCGCCAACTCCTCATCCATCTCGGACGGCGCCGCAGCGCTGGTCCTGATGCGCGAGAGCGAGGCCAGGCGCCGCAAGCTGCTGCCGCTGGCGCGCATTGTCGCCACCTCCAGCCATGCCCAGGCGCCGGCCTGGTTCACCACCGCCCCGATCGGGGCCATCAAGAAGGTGCTGGCCGAAGCCGGCTGGTCGGCCAAGGACGTCGGCCTCTACGAGATCAATGAGGCCTTCGCCGTGGTCACCATGGCCGCCATGCGCGATCTCGACCTGCCGCACGACAAGGTCAACATTCACGGCGGCGCCTGTGCACTGGGCCATCCCGTTGGCGCTTCCGGTGCGCGCATCATCGTGACGCTGATCAACGCCATGCAGAAGCGCGGCGAGAAGAAGGGCATTGCCTCGCTGTGCATTGGCGGCGGCGAGGCCACGGCCGTCGCCATCGAGCGAATGACCTGACACAACGCGACGTACGACTGCTCAGCACTCGGGAGCCTGTGACATGCCAACTATCAAGAACCTGCCTTTCCTTCTTGCCGCCACTCTACTGACGTTGCCACTGGCTGCGACCAGTTCCAGCGCCCAACAGAAAGCCAAAGCCGCGGTCACGCCGACCGCGACGAGCGATATCGTGCAAGGCTTCTCGCGCGAGCGATTGGCCCGCATTGCGCCGGTCATGAAGGGTGAGATCGACAAAGGTGTGTTCCCCGGCGCCGTGACGCTGATCGCGCGCAACGGGCAGGTGGTGCACCTCGAAGCCCACGGTTTCCAGGACGCCGCGAAAACCAAGCCGATGGCGAAAGATACGATCTTTCGCATGGCCTCGATGACCAAGCCGATCACCACGGTCGCCGCCATGATGCTGGTCGAGCAGGGCATCATCAAGCTCAACGATCCCATCAGCATTCTGCTGCCGGAACTGAAGGATTTGAAAGTCGAGGTGCGCAAGCCCGACAAGGATGGCGCGCCTGTCTACGAGGATGTCGCCGCCACCCGGCAGCCGACCATTCAGGATCTGATGCGGCACACCTCGGGCTTCTTCTATGCCGGCGCCATTGGCTCGCCGCGCTTGAAGGAGGCTTACGAGAAGGCCAACATCGAGGCCCGCGTCGAGGACATCTCCACGGACGAAATGCTGAAACGCTTGGGCCAGATCCCCCTGGCCCACCAACCCGGCACCAACTTTCATTACTCGATCTCGACCGACATTCTCGGACTTGTCGTCGAGCGCGCCACCAAAAAGCGGCTTGATCAGGCCTTGCAGGAGATGCTGCTCGGGCCGCTCGGCATGAAGGACACCGCGTTCTGGGTGCCGGTCGAAAAGCAAGCGCGCTTGGCCGAGCTCGCAACCGGCGAGAGCACCCGCGACAGCTCGCTGCGCTACTGCCGTACGGAAGCCGAGATCAAGACCAGCTACTTCAAAGGCGGCGCCGGCCTGTGCGGCACCGCCGAGGATTACCTCAAGTTCATGCAGATGCTGGCCAACGGCGGCGAGTTCAGCGGCCGGCGCTATCTGTCGCGCAAGACTGTCGAGTTCATGCTGCAGGATCACACCGTCGGCATGGGCGGCTCGACCATGGCATCGACCGGACCGGGCTATGGCTTCGGCCTGGGCTTCGCCGTGCGCCTGCACGATGGCTTCGGCTGGTCGCCCGGCTCCAAGGGCGATGCCATGTGGGGCGGCGCCTTCGGCACCAGCTTCACCATCGATCCGCGCGAGAAGCTGGTCGCCATCCAGATGACACAGGGAGCCGCCCAACGCCTGCAGAGCCGGCACTTGTTCAAGAATCTTGTCTACGGCGCGCTGGTGCAGTGACGTGGCGAGGCGTGCGGGGACCGGTCGATGCGCTATGCCTTCGCCAACATCGTCTGGTTCCTGGCGCAACCGTCGAGCCTGATCTGGCTGACCCTGGCGGTCGGCCTCATCCTTCGCCGGATCCCGCGCTACGAGCAGCGCGGGCGCCGGCTGGCCTTTGCGGGCGCGGCTTTGCTGCTTTTAGTCGGCCTATCGCCGATGGCCAATGTCCTGATGCTCACGCTGGAGCAGAGTTTCGCAGGCTCCAGCGCCAAAGCCGCTGACATCACCGGCATCATCGTCCTCGGCGGTGGCGAGGATGGCCGCATCAGCTCCGCCCGCGATCAACTGACGCTGAATGAAGGCGGCGAACGCATCTCGCAAGCGGTCGTCCTGGCGCGGCAATATCCGAACGCGCGCCTCATCTTCACCGGTGGCGCTGGCGCCGTCTTGCGCGAGGCCCAGCCTGGCGGCGACATGGTGGTGAAATTCTGGCGCGAGGCCGGCATCGATCCCGCGCGCATCACACTCGAGGGCAATTCGCTCACCACCTACGAGAATGCGCAATTCACGCGCGATCTGCTGCAACCGAAACCTGGCCAGACCTGGTTGCTGGTGACTTCGGCCTTCCACATGCCGCGCTCCATGGGTCTATTCCGCAAGGCCGGCTTCAACGTCGTCGCTCACCCCGTCGACTATCGCACCAAGGATGGCAGCGACGTCTGGCGCATGTTCAACAGCATTCCCCGTGGCCTGCAGCGCTTCGACGAAGCGACTCGCGAATGGACCAGCCTGCTTGCACATCGCCTGCTCGGGCGCACGGACGCGCTATTGCCCGGTCCGTAACCGGCGCCGCCACGCAACACCACGCGATGTCTCCTCACCCCATGGCCGTCGAACGGCCCCAAAGCTCGGCGGACGCCAAAGCCGCGCCCTCGGCAGCGGCCGCAAGCTTCAGCCAGACCACCTCCTCGGCTACGTATTCGCGACCGGCAAAGGTGCCAAAGCCGCAGTCGGTGCCGGCAATGACGCGCTCCCTGTCGCCGACCGCTGCAACCGCTTCCTTGAGTCGCCGGGCGACGACCTGGGGATGCTCGACAAAGTTCGTCGTCGTATCGAGCACGCCCGGAATCAGCAGCATGTGCGCGGGCAATGGATTGGCGCGCAGTGCGTCGTATTCATGTTGATGCCGCGGATTGGCGAACTCGATCGACAGGGCGCCGACATTGGCCCGGTACAGCTCCGGCAGGATCGTTGCCATGGCGATGTCGTAGATGTGCGGACCATCGTTGTTACCCCAGCACACGTGCAGGCGCACGCGATCGCGCGGGATGCCGGCGAGGCCTGAGTTGATGGCCGCAACATGCAGCTCCAGCTGCTTGAGGAACCCGCGCTCATCGAGATGGCCGAAGAAGCGATGCCGCTCCATGGCGAGATCCGGACTGTCGATCTGCAGCACATGCCCCGCTTCGTGGATGGCGCGATACTCGTGGCCGAGCGCCTTGGCCAGCGCCGCCAGATAGGCTTCATGACTGTCGTAATGCTGGTTGATCATTGTGGTGGCGACAATGCCGGGCGACGGCGCCGTCATGAAAGTCTCAGCGAAGCCGCCGCCCAGTGCTTTCAGGCGCGCAGCATCTTCCCGGATCGGCGCACCGTTGACGTAGTCGACCGCCGCGAGTGCCGCAGGGGCATTCTGCACGCGGGCCGAATGCGGGAACCGCGCCGCCATCTGGCGCACATAGCCTGGAAATTCGATCTGGTCGCGGGCGGGCGGACGCTTAGATTCACCGCCAAAGCCGCACAGGCAGCGCGGCACATAGGTCTGGAATCCGACGCGGGATTGCTCGCCATCGTTGCCGATGTCGACGCCGGCCTGCACCTGAGCTGCGATGACGTGCGCGGTGGCGCTCTCGACGTGCCGCGCCAGCGCCATTGTGTCGATCGCCTCGCCGGCTTCCTGGCGGATCAGGAGGTCGGCCAGCGCTTCGTTGCGCGGCAGACTGCCGACGTGCGTCGTGAGAATGCGGTTAGTGCTGGCAAGCATGGGCAGGCCTCCGTTTCTTGTGACTATAGCAATGCCCATGCCGTCGCGGCAGTCGACATTCGCGAGCGAGACCGGCCGTAATTGACAGAGCCGGTCGCGGCAACCGAAGCTCACGTCTCACAACGGCGCGCAGGGTCACGGCCACGACGAGGAGCTTTACGTGGACAAACAAAGGCACATGTCCCTGGCGCTGCTGGTCGATCAGGCGACGGGCAACCATCCCGCATCCTGGCTGCATCCGGACACGAATGCGGCCGGCTCGACGGACATCGACCACTACCGCGCCCTCGCCCAGCTTGCCGAACAGGGCAAGTTCGATCTGTTTTTCATCGCTGACACACCGGCAACGCGAACCGAGAACTTCCAGGCCTGGAGCCGGTTCCCGATGTACATGAATGCGCTGGAGCCCGTGACAGTGTTGACGGCCCTGGCCGGCGCCACCAGCCGCATCGGCCTCGGCGGCACCGTGTCGACGAGTTTTTCCGAGCCCTACAACGTCGCCCGCCAGTTTGCCTCGCTCGATCACATCTCGGCGGGACGCGCGGCCTGGAACGTGGTGACCTCCGCCAACGATTATGCCGCGCGGAATTTCGGCCATGCCAAGCTGGCACCGCATGCGCAGCGCTACGAGCGGGCGGGTGAGTTCGTCGACGTGGTGCAGAAGCTCTGGAACAGCTGGGACGACGACGCCTTCGTGCGTGACCGCAAGCGTGGGCTCTATTTCGATCCCGATCGCATGCACGTGGTGCATCACGAAGGCAAGTTCTTCAAGGTCGATGGCGCGCTCAACATCGAGCGCCCGCCGCAAGGCCATCCCGTCATCAGCCAGGCCGGCGCTTCCGATACCGGGCGCGAGTTGGCGGCACGCACGGCCGAGGTGGTGTTCGCAAGCGCTGCAGCACCGGAGCCGGCCAAGGCCAACTACGACGATCTCAAGGGCCGCATGGCCAGGTACGGTCGCGACCCATCAGGCCTCAAGATTCTCGCTGGCATGCCGGTGATCGTCGGCGCCAGCACGGCCGAGGCGGAAGCCCGATGGCAACACCTCCAGGAGCTTCTGCATCCGGACGTGGGGCGATTCCGGCTCGGAATGGACCTCGAGGCCGATCTTTCGGATCTGCCACTCGACGAGCCAATTCCGGAAAGCCGTCTGCCCAAGAGTGCCAACATGCACAAGGCATTCTTCGACGGCATCATGGCGATGATCCGCGCGGAGAACCCAACCTTGCGGCAGCTCTATCAGCGCTACGAACGCGGCCGCAAAACCATCAAGGGCACGCCGGAGCAGGTGGCCGACGTGATGGAGCACTGGTTCCGCATGGGCGCCTGCGATGGCTTCATGATGCAGTTCCACAACTTGCCCGGCGGCCTGAAGGAGTTCGTCGATGGCGTCGTGCCGGAACTGCAGCGGCGCGGTCTGTTCCGGACCGACTACACCGGGCCGACGCTGCGCGATCATCTGGGACTGGCGCGGCCGGCAAACCCGCACACGCGAGCCAGGGGATGACGCTGCTCCGCAGCGATGCCGAAGCAGCCACCCACCACTATCCAGCTGGAGGCCGTTCCTGACAAAGCAACACATTTCGCACTGCGGCATGTCTGAAAATCGGGCACTTTTCGCTGGGACATTGACATTGACGCGCGGGTGGCAGAGCGTCGAAGATACGGTGCACAATAAGCAGGCAGTCCCTCTGGCGTAAGGTCGAGACTGACGATGACGAACGCGTTCGAAGCAGCAACCTATGGTGCGCTGCCAGTCGGCTTCGGTGAGCGAGCGGCCGTGCTGGTGGTGGACTTCCAGAAGGGCTTCACCGATCCCGCCTGCACGATGGGCAAGTCGCCCCGTATTCATGCCGCGCGCGATCGCACCGCCGAACTGCTCACTGTTGCCCGCCGCTGCAAGGTTCCGATCGCCTCCTGCTACACCGCCTATCATTCCGACCGCGATGTGCCGCTGTGGAAGGTCGCCGCCGTTCGGCATGGCTTCCGCGAGGGCTCCCGCGAAGCCGAGATGGACGACGCCATCGCCGATCCGAGCTACGATTACATCTTCCAGAAGTCGGCGCCCTCCATCTTTTTCCAGACTCCGCTGCAAGGCTTCCTCACCAAGCACCGCGTCGACACGGTCCTGGTGACCGGCTGCGTCACCTCGGGCTGCGTGCGTGCCAGCGTCATCGATGCCTTCTCGTCGGGCTATCGCACAATGGTGGTGGAGGATTGCTGCGGTGATCCCGGCCAGGAGGAGCACGAGGCCAACCTCAAGGACGTCGGCCGGCGCTATGCCGACATCGTCTCCAGCGAGACGGTCGCCGCCTATCTCGAAACGCAGCGCGGCCGCAACGCCTGACAAGAGGCAGCCCGGCACACGCTCCAACCTAAGGCGCATCAGTTCGACACGCAGAACACAACAAAGGGAGAATGACAGATGTTTCGACGGACGGGCCTGAAAGCGGCCCTGACTGGAGCCGCAGCCGCAGCGCTGCTGGCGTTTGCATCGCCGGGTAGCCCAGCCAGCGCCCAGGGCAATTTGCGCATCGGCATGACCGCCAACGACGTGCCGCTGACCTGGGGCCAGCCGGACAATGGCTTCGAAGGTTACCGCTTTATGGGGCTATTGCTCTATGACGCCCTGATCAATTTCGACCTCACCAGCGCCGACAAGCCGTCGGCTCTCATTCCGGGGCTGGCCGAAAGCTGGGAGGTCAACAAGGCCGAGCCGACCAAGTGGACATTCAAGCTCCGCAAGGGCGTGAAATTCCACGACGGCTCGGACTTCAATGCCGACGCCGTGGTCTTCAACATGGACCGCTTGTACGACGACAAGTCGCCGCAGTACTCGGCGCGCATGGTGTCGCTGAGCAATTTCCGCACGCCGTCCTACAAGTCGGTCAAGAAGATCGACGAGCACACCGTCGAGTTCGAGACCAAGGCCCCCGATTCCTTCTGGCCGTTCCAGATCTGCTACGTGCTGATGGCGTCCCCCAAAGGTTGGGAAGCGGCCGGCAAGAGCTGGGAAGAGTTCGCCAAGAAGCCGTCCGGCACCGGCCCCTGGAAACTGACCGCGCTCAAGGCGCGTGAGCTGGCCGAGATGGTCCCGAACAAGGAGCACTGGGACAAGTCGCGCGTGCCGAAGCTCGACAAGCTGACGCTGATCCCGATGCCGGATCCTTCCGCTCGCACGGCAGCCCTGCTGTCGGGCCAGGTGGATTGGATCGAGGCCCCCTCGCCGGACGCCATGAAGCGCATCAAGTCGTCCGGGTTCGAGATCGTTTCGAACATCTATCCGCACATCTGGTCGTGGCATCTAAGCCGGATCGAAGGCTCGCCGTGGAATGACATCCGCGTGCGCAAGGCTGCCAATCTGGCCATCGACCGCAAAGGCATCGTCGAATTGCTCGGCGGCTTCGGCGTCGAAGCAACCGGACATCTTCCGAAAGGCGATCCTTGGTACGGCTCACCGGCGTTCGTAATCAAAACCGATCTCGCCGAGGCCAAGAAGCTCATGACCGAAGCAGGCTTCAGCGCTGCCAAGCCGCTGAAGATCAAGATGCTGATCTCGGCATCGGGTTCCGGCCAGATGCTACCGCTGCAGATGAACGAGTACATGCAGCAGAACCTCAAGGACGCGTTCTTCGACATCGAATATGAAGTCGTTGAATGGCAGGCTCTGCTGGATCTATGGCGGGCCGGCGCCAAGGCACCGCAGGTCAAAGGTGCACACGGCGTCAATATCTCCTACCAGACGATGGATCCGTTCAATGCGCTGACCCGGTTCCTCCGCTCGGACCTCGCGCCACCGGCCGGCGTCAACTTCGGCTACTTCAATGATCCCGAGTACGACAAGCTGTTCAAGGACGCGCAGCTGGCCTTCGATGCCAAGGATCGCGACGCCCTGCTCCAGAAGGTGCATAGCAAGGCGGTTGACGACGGCCTCTTCATCTGGGTCGTGCACGACGTCGGGCCGCGGGCCATGACCAAGAAGGTCAAGGGCTTCGTCCAGGCGCGCAACTGGTTCCAGAACCTGTCGTCCGTCACGGTCGACAAGTGAGCGCGTGACATGTCATCTGCCTCCGCCGCTGCGGCAACGCTGGGCGGCGGAGGCAGCATCTTCATCCTCGCACCCGGTGTGACGCTTGCTGTCCTATATCCTGCGCCGCCTGCTCTACACGATCCCGATCGCCTTCGGCGTCACCGTCTTCGTGTTCGCGCTCATTCATCTGTCTGGTGACCCGCTCAATGCCGTGGTGGCGCCCGACGCCACCGCCGAGACCGTTGAGAAGCTGCGCAAGGACTATGGCTTCGACCGCCCCCTGCCAGTGCAGTACTTCACGTGGCTCGGCAAAGCCTTGCAGGGTGATCTCGGCCGCTCCATCGTCAACAGCCGGCTGGTCCTCGAGACGCTGCTTGCGGCCGTGCCGAACACGCTGATGCTGGCGGGTTGCGCAACGCTGATCGGCTTTGCCTTGGGCTCCGTTCTGGGCGGCCTCGCCGGCTACTACCAGGGCAGCTTCATCGACAAGCTGGCGACCGGCTTCGGCATCGCCGGCGTCTCGGTGCCGCATTACTGGCTCGGCATGGTGCTGGTGATCATCTTTGCCGTCGAATTGCAACTGCTGCCCGCGACGGGCATGGGCCCCGGAGGCTCCTCGGCGTGGGAGTGGGACTGGGTGCACATCAAGCATCTGATCCTGCCGGCGGTAACGCTGTCGGTGATCCCGTGCGGCATCATCACGCGCACTGTGCGGGCCACGGTGGCCGAAATCCTGAGCCAGGAGTTTGTGCAGGCATTGCGCGCCAAGGGCCTGATGCATGGGCAGGTGATGCGGCACGTCATTCGTAATGCCGCGCCGACCGTGCTGGCGGTGATGGGCCTGCAACTTGGCTACCTGCTCGGCGGCTCGATCCTGGTCGAGACCGTGTTCAACTGGCCCGGCACCGGCTACCTGCTCAACGACGCCATCTTCCGTCGTGACATCCCCATGCTGCAAGGCACCATCCTGCTGCTGGCCATGTTCTTCGTAGCCTTGAATCTTCTGGTCGACATCATGCAGACGTGGATCGATCCACGCATGCGGCGGAGCTGAGGCCATGGATCTCTCCACGCCGGCGGCACCGGCAACGATCGACATCGCGCAGTCGGTTGCCAACTCGCCCGGCTACTGGTCGACGGTGCTCGGCCGCCTGCGGCGCGACAAGGTGACGATCTTCTTCGGCATCGTGCTGCTGGCGATCGTGCTGATGGCGATCTTCGCACCGCTGATCGCGCCGATGGATCCCTACAAGGCCAACATTGCGCGCCGTCTGAAGGAGATCGGCTTTCCGGGCCATCCCCTGGGCACGGACCATACCGGACGCGACATGCTCTCGCGCCTCATTTACGGCGGCCGGCTGTCGCTGTTCATGGGTGTAACACCAGTTCTGATCGCGCTGGCGATCGGCGGCTTCCTCGGTGTCGTCGCCGGTTACATCGGCGGCAAGGTCAACATGGCCATCATGCGCACGATGGACATCTTCTACGCCTTTCCCTCCGTGCTGCTGGCCATTGCCATCTCGGGCGCGCTCGGGGCCGGCATCGGCAACGCCATCCTGTCGCTGTCGATCGTGTTCATTCCGCCCATTGCTCGGGTGGCGGAAACCATCACCACGCAGGTCCGCTCGCTCGATTATGTGGAAGCCGCACGAGCCTCCGGCGCCTCATCGCTGCGCATCATTCGCGTGCACGTGCTCTCCAACGTGCTCGGCGCCGTGTTCGTCTACGCCACCAGCCTGATCTCGGTCTCGATCATCCTGGCCTCCGGGTTGTCGTTCCTGGGGCTCGGCACCAAGCCGCCGGAGCCCGAGTGGGGCCTGATGCTGAACGAACTGCGACAGGCGATCTATGTCAACCCGTACGTGGCGGCGCTGCCAGGCGCGATGATCTTCCTGACATCCCTGTCGTTCAACCTGCTCTCAGACGGCCTGCGTTCGGCGATGGATCTCAAGACATGACCAAGACCCAAGGCACATCGCCTGCCAATGCCGAGGCCGCGCGCGGGCCGCTGTTGGCGGTCAAGAACCTCGTCAAGCATTTCCCCGTGGGCCAAGCGCTGTTTGGCGGCCATGCCCTCGTGCGCGCCGTCGACGGTATCGACTTTGCTGTGATGCCCGGCGAGACGCTCGGTATCGTCGGGGAATCGGGCTGCGGCAAGTCAACCGCGGCGCGTCTCGTCATGCAGCTGATGCAGCCGACCTCCGGTGACATCCTGTTCGATGGCAAGCAGGTCGGCTCGTCGGAGTTGCCGCTGAAGGAGTTCCGCCGTCAGGTGCAGATGGTGTTCCAGGACAGCTACGCCTCGCTCAATCCGCGGCTGACCACGGAAGCCTCGATCGCCTTCGGGCCGCAGGTGCACGGCCTTGGGCATCGCGCGGCGATCGAGCGGGCGCACAATCTGCTCGGTCGCGTCGGTCTCGATCCCAAGCGCTTCGCCAGTCGCTATCCGCACGAGCTCTCCGGCGGCCAGCGCCAGCGCGTCAACATCGCCCGCGCGCTCGCTTTCGAGCCAAAGCTGCTGATCCTCGACGAAGCCGTCTCGGCGCTGGACAAATCGGTGGAAGCGCAGGTGCTCAACCTGCTGCTGGACCTCAAGGACGCGTTCCAGCTCACCTACGTTTTCATCAGTCACGATCTCGACGTGGTGCGCTTCATGTCAGACCGCGTGCTGGTCATGTATCTGGGCCGCGTCGCCGAACTCGGCCCCTCGGCGACCGTGCTCGACAATCCCATGCACCCCTACACGCAAGCGTTGCTCGCTTCCGTGCCGACCATGGATCCGTCGCGGCGCGCCACCGAGGCACCGCTGGCCGGCGACCCGCCGAACCCGATCAACCCGCCATCCGGCTGCCGCTTCCATCCGCGCTGTCGCTTCGCCGAGGATATGTGCCGCACCAAAGAGCCAACGCAGGACGCACTGACGGCGGACCACAGTGTCGCCTGCCATGCGGCCCGCGCCGGATCAGGCTATGGCGGCACCAGCTATCGTGGCGGCACCGACGCGCGGCTGCCAGCCGTGGTCCCGGCGTGAGGCTCCAATGTCAGCAACGACCTTGAACAGCGCACGACCTGCCGGACACGCCGCCGGCGATGCCATCGTCAACGTACGCGGGCTGAACGTGACGTTCCAGACCGGCGGGGCCGCACCGGTTCGTGCCGTCAATGGGGTCGACCTGTCGATTGCACGCGGCGAGGTGCTGGCGCTGCTCGGCGAGTCCGGCTCGGGCAAGAGCGTGACCCTGCGCGCGCTGATCCGGCTCAATCCGCAGCACATCACCAAGGTCAGCGGCGACATCCGCGTCGCCGGCATCGATGTCAACGCGTTGGAGCCGCAGGCGCTGCAGGACTTTCGCGGCGGCGTTGCCTCGATGATTTTCCAGGACCCGGGCCTGGCACTCGATCCGGTCTACCGCGTCGGCGACCAGATCGCGGAGACGGTGATGCGCCACAAAGGTGTGTCGCAGACCGAGGCCCGCAAGCGCGCGCTGGAACTGTTCGAGCGTGTGCGCATTCCCTCGCCCGAGCGCCGTCTCGACGCCTATCCGCACGAGCTGTCAGGCGGCATGCGGCAGCGGGCGATGATTGCACTGGCCTTGTCGTGCGACCCACAGGTGCTGCTGGCCGACGAGCCGACCACGGCGCTCGACGCCACGGTGCAGATCCAGATCCTGCTCATCCTGCGCGAGCTGCAGCGCGACCTCGGCCTCGCCGTGATCTTCGTCACGCACGACATCGGCGTCGCGGTGCAGGTGGCGGACCGGATCGCCGTCATGTATGCGGGCCGCATCGTCGAAACGGGACCGGTCGAGGAGGTCATTCGGCGGGCGCGACATCCCTATACGCTCGGGCTTCTGGCGACGCGCGCCCACGGTGGACGTCTCGAGGGGCGACGCTTAGCCACGATCCCCGGCAGTCCGCCCGATCTGGCAAGTCTGCCACCCGGTTGCGCATTCGCACCGCGCTGTACGTTTGCTGAAAGCCGCTGCCGGACCGACCAACCGGCCGCGGTCGAGGTCGGACCCGAACATCAGATGCGCTGCATCCGGGTGTGAGAACGCCCGCAGACGAAAGGACCAAGCTCATGCCGGAGCCCATACTGAAGGTCGCCATGGACGAGGCTGAGCTGTGGTCGGGCGTGACGCCACCCAACGCCGCGGCGCGCGAGATGGCCGCCCAGCTCGACGCCATCATCAAGGGCTTCGAGGCGTTGCGCGGCACCATGCCGTTTGAGGACGAGCCGTCGAGTTTCGAGGCCGCTTTGCAAGCGACCAAGGAGTAACGGCCATGGCGCAATCCTTCGATGGCAAGCGTGGCCTGCTCGATCTGACCTTGGTCGAAGCCGCCGACGCCGTGGCCAAGGGCGAGACCACGTCCGTGGCGCTGACCAAAGCCTCGCTCGACGCGCTCAAGATCAAAGGTGCCGCCATCAATGCCGTGATCCGGCTCGACGCCGAGGAGGCGATGGTGGCCGCCGAGGGGCTCGACAAGTTGCGCCAGGCCGGCCGCCGGCTTGGCCCCTTGCATGGCGTGCCGCTGGCACATAAGGACATGTACTATCAGGCGGGCAAGCCCAACACCGGCGGCTCGAAAATCCGCAAGGCGTTCGTGCCGTCCTATTCGGCAACCGCGATCGAACGGCTGGAGGCCGCGGGCTCGGTAACGGTCGGCGCGCTCAACATGGCCGAGTTCGCGCAGAACCCGACCGGCCACAATGCGCACTTCGGCCATTGTCGCAATCCATGGAACCCGGAGCATTGCCCAGGCGGCTCGTCGTCGGGATCGGGTGCCGCCGTCGCCGCCCGGCTCACATATGGCGCGCTCGGCTCCGACACGGGCGGCTCGATCCGGCTGCCGGCCGCCATGTGCGGCGTCACCGGCATCAAGGGCACGCAGACGCGGGTGTCGCGCTATGGGGCCATGCCGTTGTCGTTCTCCGCCGACAACGTCGGACCGTTGGCCCGCACCGCCCGCGATTGCGCGCGCCTGATGCACATCATTGCCGGTCACGATCCCCGCGATCCGACGTCGTCACGCGAGCCGGTGCCCGATTACGAAGCGCAGCTCACGGGTGACATTCGCGGCCTCAAGATCGGCGTACCCACCAATTTCTTCGTCGACGATCTCGATACCGACGTGGCCAAGGCGTTCGAAGCAGGCCTTGCCACGTTGAAGGCTGGCGGGGCTCAGATCGTCAAGCTGGCCCTGCCGCACATGGATGCGGTGTCGACCTACGGCGCCATCGTCTCGCGCGTTGAAGGCGCCACGATTCACGCCCAATGGATGCGCGAGCGGCCGGGAGACTACGCCACACATCTTTCGGCGCGCCTCTATGCCGGCTATGCCATTCCGGCCGTCTATTATGTCGAGGCCTTGGCGCGGCGCGGGCCGATCCTGAAAGCGTTTGCCGCCAGCGTCTTCGGCGCCGTGGACGTGTTCGTGGCGCCGGCACTGAGAAATCGGACACCGACGCTGCAGGAAACCGACATCGATGCGGGCACGCCCGGCGCCATCGACGCCTTCAACAAGGTCTCGGTCAACACGCGGGCCATCAATTATCTGGGTCTGCCGTCGGTCAGCACCCCGTGTGGCTTCGACGACAAGGGCCTGCCGGTCGGTCTGATGATCCAGGGCCGGCCGTTCGCCGAGGCACGCGTGCTGATGGTGGCTGACGCCTTTCAGCGTCTCACCGATTGGCACACGCGAAAGCCGCCGTTGGCTGCGTGACGCGGCACCTCAATTGAACGACCGACGCCTCAAATCGCGGTGGGTAGCGAGGGCACGGACGGCGTCTTGCGCAAGGATGACGTGGTGTTGCCGCGCAACTGGCGCATGCGGGTGCGGGCCTCCAGCACGCGCAGGCGCTGCAGCAGCGATAGGTGCAGATAGACGCGCACGTCGTCACGCTGGAACTCGAAGGCATCAATGGCACCATAGGCGCGCATGATGGTGAAGCTGCGCACCACCTCCTCGCGCGTCAGCTGGCATTGACTCTCGATCTCGCGCAGCACGGTCAATTTGGGATCGGGATTGGCGATGTAGCGCACGAACAACGTCGCCACCTTCATGGCCTCGCGATCGGCCCACGGCGAGCGGAAGATGTCCTCGCGCCAGACCTCGCAGGCGAGCGGCAAGTCATCGCGCTCGATGCCCTCGATGCTGGAGAAACGAACCCGCCGCTGCTCGATGCCGTTCGACAGCTTCAGCGATCCACCAGGATTATCCGCCATGCGTCACCCACACTCGTCACCCACACCTGGGTAACGGTGACGCAATTTGAATAAAAACTGGTTGATCGCCGCGGTCACGGCATCACGAGCAGCACGCACATCTGGCGCCTTCCATGCCATGACTATCTATGCGTGCATTTTGTCGTTACACAACCGGATGCGGGCGCATGTGATGCCACTCAGTGACCTGCTGGAACGCATGACCGGCGCGCAGCAGCATGGGCTCGCCCCACCAGGCCGACTCGAGCTGTAACCCCAAGGGCAAGCCGTTCCGCGAGCGGCCATTGGGCACCGAGAGGCCGGGCAAACCGGCGAAAGCACCGCAATACGTGTTCTTGGTGACGGACATGGTGGCGGTGAGCAGCGACTGCCCATCCTCGATCAGTGGCGGCTCGTCGATGATGGTCGGCGACGCCAGCATATCGATATCGCCGAACAGGCGTGCCACCGTGCGGCGCCAGCCTTCCCGGGCCCGGACGGCGCGGGCATAATCGCGACCGGTATACTTGAGA
The DNA here is from genome assembly GCA_046154645.1 of Hyphomicrobiaceae bacterium. Taxonomy (GTDB): domain Bacteria; phylum Pseudomonadota; class Alphaproteobacteria; order Rhizobiales; family Hyphomicrobiaceae. The sequence goes on along the minus strand of JBJXDZ010000110.1, from coordinate 190,670 downwards.
CCGGCGCGCATGCGCTCTAGCGTCATGGCGCCCCATCGTGAAGCATCCTGCAATCGCTCAGCGTGCAGGTGGCAAGCATCCGAGAATATCATCGCCGCGGCTTCGTCCTGGATGCCTTCCGCACCGGCCACGGTGACGTCGACGAGCTTGGCGCCGAGCCCTTCGAGCTTGGCCAGCGCCTCGGTGTAAGCCGCCTGCACTTCCGCCGAGCACCCCTCCAGATAGTGATTGCGCGGCACGCCGATGCGCCGCCCCGCAATGCCGTCATCGAGCGCTGGCAGAAAATTCTCGAGCGGTTGCGGCACCGAGCTTGGATCCTGATCATCGTAGCCGGCGATCACCGCGAAGATGCGGGCACAATCCAGGGCCGACGCCGCCATGGGGCCGACCGTGTCGTGCGACGAACTCACCGGCAGGCAGCCGTTATTGGAGACCCGGCCCGACGTGGGGCGCAAGCCCGTAATGCCGCAGATGGCGGCGGGCAGGCGGACCGAGCCGCCGGTATCGGTGCCGAGCGCCGCGGTTGCCATGCCAGTTGCCACGGCGATGCCGGAGCCGCCGCTGGAGCCACCGGGCACGCGCGCCAGATCATAAGGGTTGCGCGATTGGCCGATGACGGGATTGTAGGAGCGGATGCCGAACGCCACCTCGTGCATGGTGCATTTGCCCAGCACCACGGCGCCCGCCCGACGCAGCTTGGCGACCACGGTGGCGTCGTGGTTGGGCACATGGTCCTTGAAGAACAGCGACCCGCTGGTGGTGCGCACGCCGGCCGTGTCGAGATTGTCCTTGATGACCATCGGCAGGCCGTGCAGGAGGCCGAGCCAGCGGCCATCGGCGGTGGCGCGATCGGCAGCGGCAGCTTCGGCACGGGCAGCCGCAGCCGTGATCGTGACCATGGCATTGACGTGCGGCTGCCAGCGGTCGATGGCATCGAGACAGGCCTCGACGCGAGCTGTGGACGACGGCGGGCGACTGATCGCAGCGGACATGACGGCTCCATCGATAGCCGGTTGATCCGGCGCAACCGAATGCTAACGACCGCAGGTGCGGCCCGGCAAGACCAAGTTCTGGGCACGTCCTGGGCCCGGTTCCGGTGGTTCCGGACCCGCCGTCGTCAAATGGCACCGGAGCGATTGACAGCGGCAGCGGCATCGTCGAACTCGAACAGCTCGAGCAAGATGCCGTCCGGCGCCGCGATCATGACGTAGCGCCAGCCATCCTGCTCGCGCAGACCACCCGGCGACGTGATGCCTTCCTGCTGCAGACGCGCCCATTCCGCCCGCAGACCGGTCACCTTGAGCCCCAGATGATGGATGGCGCCGCGGCCCGCATCGCGTGGCGGCTGATCGTAGATGTGCAAGCGGCCGGTGCCCACGGCCAGGAACACGTTGCGCGCCCCGGCCAGCGCCTCGTCGAGAAAAACCTTGGCGCCGAGATGCCGGCACCACCACGCCACCGTCGCATCGATATCGCTGGCGAAAAGATGGGCGTGGTGGAGATCGATGGCCATTCGCGTGCCGTTTCATTCAAGTCGTTCAGGTCAGTTGGCGCCTTCGAGCAGACGGCGGGCGATCACCTGGGCCTGGATCTCTGCGGCGCCTTCGAAAATGTTGAGGATGCGGGCATCCTGCAGTACGCGGCTGACCGGGTACTCCAGCGCAAAGCCGTTGCCACCGTGGATCTGCAGCGCGTTGTCGGCGTTGGCCCAGGCGATGCGGGCCGCCAGCAGCTTGGCCATGCCCGCTTCCAGGTCACAGCGACGGCCCTCGTCCTTCTCACGCGCGGCGTAGTAGGTGATCTGCCGCGCAATCATGGTCTCGACGGCCATCATGACGATCTTGTTGGCGACGCGCGGGAAAGCGTAGATCGCCTTGCCGAACTGCTGACGTTCCATGGCGTACGTGAGTGCCAGATCCATCGCCGATTGCGCCACGCCGACAGCGCGCGCCGCGGTCTGGATGCGCGCCGACTCGAACGTCGACATGAGCTGCTTGAAGCCTTGCCCCTCGACGCCGCCAAGCAGCTGATCGGCCGGCACCGCGAAGCCATCGAAGGAGATGTCGAACTCTTTCATGCCGCGATAGCCGAGTACCTCGATCTCGCCGCCGGTCATGCCAGCGGCCGGAAATGGGTTGGCGTCATCGCCGCGCGGCTTCTCGGCAATGAACATGGAAAGGCCCTTGTAGCCCTTCTCGTTCGGATTGGTGCGCACCAGCAAGGTCATCATGTCGGTGCGGGCGGCGTGCGTGATCCAGGTCTTCTGGCCGAACACCTTGTAGTGGTCGCCATGCTTCTCGGCGCGCGTCCTGAGCGAGGCCAGATCGGAGCCGGTATTGGGCTCCGTGAACACGGCGGTGGGGAGGATTTCGCCGGTCGCCAGTGGGCGCAGATATTTGGCCTGCTGGGCATCCGTGCCATCGCGCAGGATCAACTCGCCGGCGATCTCCGAGCGGGTGCCGAGCGAGCCGACGCCGATATAGCCGCGCGACAACTCCTCCGAGACGACGCACATCGCCTCTTTGCCGAGACCAAGGCCGCCATGCGCCTCCGGAATGGTGAGGCCGAAGACGCCCATCTCGCTCATCTGCGCGATGACATCGAGCGGGATATAAGCGTTCTCGAGATGCCAGCCGTGGGCATGCGGCACAATTCTGTCGAGCGCGAAGCGGCGCATCTCCTCGCGCATGGCGGCGTGTGTTTCGTCGAGACCCGTGTCACCGAACGTGGTGGCGCTGGCGTTGGCCGCGATCAGCTCGGCAATACGGGCGCGACGGGCATTGGTGGCGCCACTCTCCATCAGCTCGGCAACCGCACCGGACGCAAAGCGCGCCACGTCGGCTATTGGCACGCCAAGCTGGCCAAGACGAATGATCTCGCCTTGATTCATCGGGATGCCGCCGGCAATTTGCGCCAGATATTCGGCATAGGCGTAGTCGAGTAGCAAGCGCTCCATCTCGCCGAGCCGGCCTTCATGGTCCAGGCGACGTACCCAGCCAAGCATTTGCCTGAGGGCCTCGACGTAGGTGGCAAGCCACGCATAGCCGTGCAGCGCCTGCTGGCCCGCGTCCGTACCTTTGGTTGCGGCTTGCTCGGCCCGCACATGCGCCTTGGCCGTCGCCAGCACCCGTTCCGCCGCTGCAAGCGCGGCTTGATGGTCGGCAAAGGACGTGCTGTCAGCAGCGCTCATGGTCGAGTTCCTGTGCGAAGTTATCTCGATGTCGAGGTTTAGCGTCTGCGGCCAGTGAAGCAACCGCCACCGTCGCCGCAGCGCCCTGCATTCAGGCCAATGCCGAACCAGCGGCGCTCTCCGGGCTCACTCGCGCGAAAAGCCTTTCAGGAACCGCCGCGCCTTGCCACCTGACGGGCGCGTCTCACGGTGATCGTCATCTGCAACAGTGGCATCTTCGAGCGCGCGGTCGGGCCGGATGATCTCGACATCGGCCTCCCCCACGTCATCGTGGTAGGCGGCATAGTCGTCACTGACGAACTCGACCGCCCGCTCGCCCTCCTTCAGCCGGATCGACAGCGCCACCGGTGGGCGGGCCATGGCCGGCCCGGTGGCAACGGGGGCCGGTGGCTCCACCACAGCTCGTCGCGGCACGATCTCAACTTCGGCTTCGTCGACATCGACCAGATCGTCGCCATCCTCCGCGTCGGTATCGTCACGGCCACGCCGACTGTGTCCCCCCGACCGAGGTGGATGGCGCTGGCCGACGATGTCATCGAGCGCCGCCTCGAGCTGCGACAGGCGATCATCGCCGGGCATGTCCGGCATTGTTTCTTTGGCTTGAACCGGGTCGGCGGGTTGGTCATGGCGCGTGGCCGCCCGCTCCGGTGCTAGCAGGCCCGCAGCAAACCCCTGGCGCACAGGTTGCGTCGGCACGGGTTCGCATGTGTCCAGCTCAGCAACAGGCGCCGCCACGGGTCGGTCGGGCCTCGCCGACGTGCGGGCGTCGCCGGGTCGAGGAGGCGCGGGCGTCCTGACCGTCGATGCCGACTGCGGCAGCCGGGCTGCAGTGGCAGTCGGGCCGGCCTGCCGGGGCTCGGGCAGTGCCGGCTGTGGCATTGCACGCGGCGGCTCGGCGGGCGCTGGCGGTGGACTGCCGAGGCTCGCCCATGGGACGGCGCCGCCGAAACGATCGGTCTTGCCTGCCGCACCATCTGCCGGCAGCACGTGGATACGATCGATGAGGCGGATCCGGCTCAGGTCCGACGGCGCCGGCGGCGAAGCCGGGTTGATCGCTGTGGACACATCAGTGAGCGGCACACCGTTGGTGGCGGCCGCAGCGGTTGCCGAAGCCGCCAGTGGCGCCGTCACCGGTGGCAACGGAGCGTCGGGTACATCCGGCTTGGCAGCGATCCGGGTGGCCGGTGGTCCGGGCGCGGCCGTGACGGTCTCCACGTCGCGTGGCACTGCCGTGTCCGCTGCCTCAACCGCCGTCGGACCCACAGTCGCGGTTCCGGCCTTGATCTTGACCCGTACCCTGTTGTTCTCGGGCGATGGCGGCAGCGACGGAGCCGCCTGCGGGGCCGGCTTGGCGCCCCAGTGCACAATCTGCTCGATCGCTGCGCCTATGGATTTTGCTGCCCACCAGCCGGGCCGTGCCCGATCTAGCTCACCCTCGAGATACTGGCGCAACTTTCCGGCATCGATCCCCTCGATGGTCTCGCCACGGCGTTCGCGCTCTTCGAGCTGGCACAGGGCCCGCCACGCCTCATGCGCTTCGAGTTGCCGCACCAAGGCGTCGCGCGCCTGCATCAAGGCTTCGAGAGTTTCGCCAATGGTGTCAGACGTTTCTGTCATCGTCCCAGCAACACCGGCCCCGCCTGTTGCAATCCGCGGTGATCCCCCGCACGGGCCATTCCCAGGCTGCGCCAGCGGCCCGGAACCCGCAATGAGATTATCGCCGACTTCTTAAATTTGACAGTGTCTCGGCCTTATGGGCTCGCATCACCTGCGGCTGGCGCGCCACAGTGTGCCTCGACGCCCGGAACCAGGGCCGTTAGTGTGAGGGCGAATCGCAGAGAGGATCCTCATGGGCGCTCAGCTTGAGGTGCTACGCCGGGCCATGTGGACGCTGGTCCAGAACAGCGGCTTCTCCATGGCTGGCGCGATCGCGTTCTCGTTCCTGCTGTCACTGTTCCCATTCTGCATTTTTCTGGGTGCGCTGGCGGGTACCATCGGCGGCCGCGACTTGGCCCGCTATGCCGTGACGCAACTGTTCGATGCCGTGCCGGAGGCTGTGGCAAAGGCGCTGGCACCCGAGGTGGAGCGGGTCATGGGCCAGAGCCAGTATGGCCTGCTGACCATCGGCGCCGCCGTTTCCCTGTTTTTCGCCACCAGTGCCGTCGAGACGCTGCGGGCGGCACTTAACGTGGCCTATCGCGTCACCGAGATGCGCTCATACCTGTGGTGCGTGGCGCAAAGCTCCCTGTTCGTGTTCGCGACCGCAGCCGGAATGCTGGTCATGGCCTGGGGTGTCGTGGTCGGCCCAGCCTTGGCCGCCAACAGTCAGTCCGCAGCCTTGCATTGGCTGCTCGACCACGGCCTGTTCTCGCCGCCAAGCCGCTATACGATCGTCGTGGCCGTGACGCTGGCCCAGCTCTTCGCCTATCACATGTGGCTGGCGGCCGGACGTCGCAGCATCAACGAGATCTGGCCGGGCGTGCTCTTGAGTGTCGGGCTGTGGATCCTGGCCGCCGCCGTCTACTCGTCGTGGCTGACCGTCAGCGACTACACGAAGTTCTATGCCGGCCTCACCCAGCTGCTCTCGGCCCTCATCTTCTTCCAGGTCACCGGCATGATCATGATCCTCGGCGCCGAGTTCAATCGGGCGCTCTCGGAAGCCCGTGCCTCAGGCTGAGCACGCTCCGCGACGGTTGCTATACCCAGATGCGAAAGCAATGCTCGCGGTTGCCCCCTCACCCCGACCCTCTCCGCGTCGTGGCGAAGCCGCGCCTCCGGCACGAGGGGAGAGAGAAGTAGAACTGTGCCACTCGGCCCTTCGCCTCTCCCGTTGGGGAGAGGCCGGCGCGCTTGTACGACTTGCTCCGTCTTCGAACAACCGAGCGCGCCGGGTGAGGGGGCTAGAGGCCAGGTCAAACTTTCCATTCGACGGCGTTAGCGATCTGTCGACCATAGCCAACAATTGCAGCCCATGCGGCGGCAACGGTTCGTCCCTTCACCTGGCAGTGACTTGGCGGTGGTATGCTGCGCTTCAGGTCCATCCCGCGCCTTGGAAGCCTGTCATGCGTCAAACGCCGAACGAGCTCGAACTCGAAACCAACCCGGCAACGACCCGCATGGTCGTCAGTCTGGCCGCCGCGGGTTTGACCGCACTGCTGTTGGGTATCGGTGGGTTGCTGTATCTGACAAGTCAAACCGGCACTGCTGCCGTCGACGATGAGGCCGCCCAGATGCTGCCCACGTCCATCAACGGCTGGCAGGCGCAGATGCTCAGTGGCGGCCAGATCAAGGCTGACGAGTTCGACACGGTCCGACGCCAAGCCTGCGAGGCCATCGAGGCCCTCAATGCCGGTATGCCACCGGAGCGGCGCCAAGCAACCTGCGCCCAGATGCACGAGGTGATGCGCGACCCCGCAAAACTCGCCAAGGCACGCAAGGCCATGCAGGAGCGCGTGCAACAGGGTCTGCGCTGATTTCGCGCGCGGCGCCCCGGCGTCCCGGCACCATCGCCGCCTAGACCTTGCCCTCTTTCACCCAGTCCGCCCACACCGGCCGTTCGAGCGGGAACTGATCATTGGTTTTCGCATACCACCCCGTGCCGTGCATGCGCCCGACCAGCTTGAGCTTCGGCGTATCGATGTAGCAGCGCTTGCGATCGAGCACGTATTCGTCGTGGATGTGGGCGTGCACGACGCGGCCGACGACGATCGCCTGGTTGGGGCTGAAGGTCAGCGAGGTGTGGATCTTGCACTCGAAGGCGACCGGTGATGCCGCGATGCGCGGCGGCTTGATCTTGACGCTCGGCACCGTCGCCAGCTTGGCGAGCTTGAGCTCATCGACACCGGGCGGCGCATCGATGCAAGTGATGTTCATGGCCTCGGCGGTGGCCTCCGACACCAGATGCACGACGAACTCCGCCGAGTTGAGAATGTTGTGGCTGGTATCCTTGAGCCGCTTCTCGGCATGGCTCTGCACGCCGACGACCACGATCGGCGGATCGGTGCCCATCACATTGAAGAAGCTGTACGGCGCCGCATTGGGCACGCCCTGCTCATTGAGCGTTGTGACCCACGCGATCGGGCGCGGCACCACGGTGGAGACCAGGATCTTGTAGCGATCGTTGCTCGACATCGCTTCGAAATCGAAGTCCATCGCTGGTCTCCCCCTTTATGACTTGCGCGGTCCGACGCTTCAACCGCCGAGGAAATCCTTGGCGAAGCGGTCATAGTCGCCACCGCGCGTCAGCTGCTTCATCAGGTCGGCGGATGCAATGCCCTTGAGATCGCCGGGTTTGACGCCATCCCGCAACGCCTTCAGCGTCGTGTAGATGCCTTGCACGGCGGCTGCGAGCTGCTGGTGCCCTTGCAGAGCGATGCGCACACCGCGCGAGGCGAGATAGGCCTTGTCGGCCAGATCGCCCGGTGTGTTGCCGAGGATCAGTGGTTTGCCGATGTTTGCGGCAGCCACCGCATCCAGCTCGGCGCGCGACTTGATGCCCACCAGGAAGATGGCGTCGACGCCTGTCGCCGCATAGGCCTTGGCGCGCTTGATCGCATCTTCGACGCCGGCGATTTGCGGCGCACTGGTGCGTCCGGCGATGACGAGATCCTTGTCGTGGCGGGCGGCGACCGCGGCCTTCATCTTGCCGACCCCCTCTTCGATCGAGAGCATGCGCTGCTTCTCACCGAGTCCATAGGGCTGCGGCAGATCGGTATCCTCGATTGAAAGCCCGGATATACCGGCGGCTTCCAGTTCCTCGACCGTGCGCATGACGGAGAACGCATTGCCGTAACCGTGGTCGGCATCGCACATCAGCGGCAAATCGGCGGCGCGCATGATGCGGTGCGCCTGTTCGGCAAATTCCGTGAGGGTCAGCGTGATCAGGTCTGGCGCGCCAAGGACGGTCAGCGATGCGGTGGAGCCAGCAAACATGCCGCATTCGAAGCCCAAGTCCTGCGCGATGCGCCCGCCAAGCGGATCATGCACCGAAGCCGGATGCACGCAGGCCGTGCCGTTGATGATGTTCCGGAACCGCCCGCGGCGTCCACTCCAGCGTGATGGCATATCGTGTCTCCTGTTCGCCGGCGTCCACACCACGTCGCCTCGCAGTCGAGCTTCGTTGCGGGGATGAAGCGGTGGCTCAGCTTGCTCATGAAGCAGCGAAAGGACGCCAGGTCACAACAGGTGTCAAGCGCCGCGCAGTGGGGCAAACGCGAACGCCTGCCCGCTCGCGTCGTCCTCAATAGGCGATGAAGTTGCGGTGCACGAGGTCGCCCGAGCCGGTCCGGGTCTCGATGTGCACCGCCTTGGCGGAGGTTTTGGTTTCGAGCCGGGCGTGGCTGCCCAGTTGGCGTACGCTGGACTGGCCGGCTTCAGCGGCCTTGAGGAAACCCTCGACATCGGCAACGGCCGGCGCGTCGGCCGGCTTCGACGCGTCTTTCTTCTTGGTGGCCAGCGCCTCGGTCGCGGCAGCACGGGCGAGCTTCGGCCACATCTTTCGGAACAGGCCATTCGAGGGATACATGTCGGCACTCGAGATGCGCCCGTCGATGGCGATCACCACGCCGACGATGTCGTCGCCGTCCAGCCCTTTCGCCTCCAGTGCCGCGATGTAGGTGGCCTGAGCCTTCTGCAACGCCTCCGTTTCCAGGGAAAGCTGCAGACTGGTGCGCGACTTCTCCGATACCACGGGCGCTGCCAGATTGGCCGTCAACTGCTGCTGCACCAGGCCGACGCTGCGCCACACCTCGCCCTGTCCGTCGGCGCTCTCGCCGCCTGCAGTCCGGCGCTGCTGCACGATCCGCTGCTCCGCCGGTTGACCAGCGCCAAGGCCGACACGCGGCACGGCTGGCTCTGCAACCTTCGGCTTGGCCATGGCGATCTTGGCCTCGCGCGACGGCATCATGGCTTCCGAGCCGGCGAAGCGCTTGACATCCTCAGCGCCGCGGGCCGACCAGCGCCCCTGTTCGACGCAGTAGGCACCGATCGGCACTAGTCCGGATTTCGGCGCCAGCATCATGCTGATGGTGAGCACGCGGTCTTGCTGGCCACCCTTCACGATATCGCCGAACTGCACGAACACGGCCTCCGAGCCCTTGTTCTCGATCTTCAGTTCCTGCACATTGCCGGTCTCCTGCACCTCGACAGTGCCTTTGGCGAGCGCTTCCTGCAGCGTCATCGGCACCGGACCCGGCGCTGAAGCCCCGCGTACGAAGAAGACGGCGATGTTCTCATGCACGACAGGCCCCGTCAGCTGGGGCTTGGGGTCGGCCATCGCCGCGCGCATGAAGAGGGGGAGCGCCGCAAGACTGACGGCCGCCAGCGGCAGTACATGTCGTAAACTCATGTCGAATCTCCTTCAAACCTGGAACATTCATTTTTCCCGCTTGGCGAAGGGTCTCGCTGTGGTTGGGAAAAAGCATGGAATATCAGAGGTTATTTCAAGGCACCCGGCGATTGCCAACGCCCTCGGGCATGGCAGACACAGGGCCGCGACGCCCGTTTGCCCGCTATAGGTGCCACTTGCTCCCGCGGCCGGTTCGCGAGACTGTCAGCGTTGCGGTGCACGGGGGATGGTGATGCGCGAATGGATTGCAGCCAATTGGATCGAGGGGGTCGGCATCGCCGCGGCCATCGCCGGTCTCTACAGCACCTACTCGCGCACCATGATCCCGCTCCGCATCGCCTCGATGGTGGCGAATGTGCTGTTCATCGCTTATGGCGCGTTGCGCGGGACCTATCCGACGGTGGTGGTCAATTGCATCCTGCTGCCGCTGAACTTCATCCGGCTGAGCGACATCCGCAAGCTGATCCGCGACGTGCGAACGGCGGCGTCCGGGGATCTCAACGCCGACTGGCTGCGCTCATTCGTCACCCGCAAGCGCTATCTCGCCGGCGAGGTGCTGTGGCGCGACGGCGACCGCGCCACCGAAGCCTTCTATGTTTTTTCGGGCGAGGTTGACCTGCCGGAGATCGGTAAGCGGCTCGGACCTGGCACGCTCATCGGTGAGATGGGGTTGTTCGACCAGGATGGCCGGCGTGGCGCCAGCGCCGTGTGCGCGACCGACTGCGAGGTCGGCAGCATCACCTATGACGAGTTCCGCCTGCTCTACTATCAGAACCCGGAGTTCGGCTACTATCTGCTGCACCTGATCACGCGGCGCATGAGCGAGAACATCGGCCAAACCAAGGGCCTCCCGATCGGATAGCATCGCGCCCACGCAAACGACCCCCGGCGATGTCTCGCCGGGGGTCGCTGCCAGGAAGCTGGTCAAGGGTCGGGTCCGAGACCAGCTCCAAGTGGAATGTCGAGAGACCTTCAGGCGTCTCAGGCCTCAGTAACCGCAGAAGCGGCGGCCGTGCTTCCAGGTGCAGTTGGTGAACACCACCACCGGACGGTGAAAGTGGTGGCGGTGGAACGCGTGCTGGCCGTGCCCGCCGCCGTGGAAGCCGTGGCCCCGGCTACCGCCGCGCGCCTCAGCGGTGCCGAGACCGGCCGTGCCCAGGATCAGGGCGGCGCCAAGGGCAAGCGTCGTCGCCTTCAGGATCAGGGCGTTCATGGTGGCTCTCCGCGGGGTTGGAATGATCGGGCAGGGCGTCGGACTTGACTTGGCCGGTCGCTCTTGCGGCGGCCGATGACCAGAAACTATCCGCGTTCGCATCGATTGACTGTGATCTGCATCACAGGTTGGAAAATATCGGCCGGCGTTGCAGTCACCGGCAGGCTCGTCCAATGTCCGGGGCAAGCCGGCACGTCGGGGGGCTCATGCGGCGCCCAGGGGTCGGCAGCAGGGATGGGGAGCAGGCACTGTGCAGCAGTTTGGACTTGGCATCGACATCGGCGGCACCTTCACCGACATCGTCCTGTACGACACCATCACCGGTCGCCAGGAAAGCCTGAAGGAGTTGACCACACACGGCGATCCCTCGCTTGGCGTCATGTCCGGCATCGACCGATTGCTTGCCGAGACGGCCATTCGGCCCGCCGACATCGGCCGCGTCGTGCACGCAACGACGTTGTTCACCAACGCCGTCATTGAGCGCCGCGGGGCCGTGACGGGCCTGCTCACGACCACGGGCTTCCGCGATACCCTGGAGATCGGCCGCGAGCGCAAATACGAGCTGTATGACATCCGCACGGCCAAGCCGCGTCCGCTCGTGCCGCGCCATCTGCGGCTCGAAGTCACCGAGCGCATGGACGTGCGGGGCCAGGTCGTGACACCACTCGACGACGCCAGCGTTACCGCTGCGGCCGACCAACTCGTGGCGCAGGGCGTCACCTCGTTGGCTGTCGTCTATTTGCACTCCTACGCCAACCCTGCGCACGAACGGCGCACGCTCAACATCATCACCAGGCGCCATCCCAAGCTGGCGCTGTCGGCATCGATCGATGTGGCGCCGGAGATCCGCGAGTATGAGCGCACCTCGACCACTGTTATCAACGCCTATGTGCGCCCGTTGGCCGAGCGCTACCTTGGCGCCCTCGCCACGGAGATCAATGCGCGCAACATCACCGCGCCGCTGCTCCTGATGCTCTCGAATGGCGGCCTCACCAATCTCGACGAAGCCAAGCGCTCACCCGTTCAACTGCTCGAATCCGGGCCTGCGGCCGGCGCACTGGTGGCAGCCCACCTCGGCCGCGAAGAAGGTGGCGCGCATGTGCTGGCCTTCGACATGGGCGGCACCACCGCCAAGCTCTCGGTGATCGATGACGGCAAGCCCAGCGTCGCCTACAGCTTCGAGGCGGCGCGCGAGCAGCGCTTCACCGAAGGCAGCGGCTTGCCCGTGCGCATATCGGCGCTCGAGTTGATCGAAATCGGCGCCGGCGGTGGCTCCATCGCGCATCTCGACGAGATCGGCTTGTTGAAGGTCGGCCCCATCAGTGCGGGCTCTGAGCCGGGGCCGGCCAGCTACGGTCTTGGCGGCAAGAACCTCACGGTGACCGACGCTGATTTCCTGCTGGGCTTTCTAAACCCTGCCTATTTCGCCGGTGGCCGCATGACGATCGACATGGCGGCCGCCACTGAGGCCGCGTCGCGCCTGGCTGCGACCGCATCTCTCGAGCGCATTGCGGCGGCCTGGGGCGTGCATGATCTCGTCAACGAGAACATGGCCAATGCGGCCCGCGTCCACATCGCCGAGCACGGCAAGGATCCGCGCCGTTACACATTGCTGTGCACCGGTGGCGCCGGTCCGGTGCATGCCTATCACGTCGCCAGGAAACTCGGCCTCAAGCGGTTGATTGCACCGCGCGCTGCCGGCGTGGCGTCGGCACTCGGCTTGATCGTGGCGCCGGCCCGCGTTGATCGCGTGGCAACGATCGCGCGCGATTTCGCCGACATCGTCTGGCCCGATCTCGAAGCGACCTACGCGCGGCTCGAAGCGGAAGCCAAAGCCGTACTTGATGCGACGCTGCCCGAAACAACCACCACGCACGTCACCCGCCTCGCCGATATCCGTTATGTCGGCCAGGCCTCAGAGCTGGTGGTGCCGCTCCCGCCCGGACCGTACACACCGGCGTCGCGCGCCGCCCTGGTGGCAGCATTCGAAGCGGCCTACGTGGCCTCCTTCACACGCACGCCGCCAACGTCGCAGGTCGAAATCATCAATGCGCGCGTGTCGTCCATTCGCCAGGTGGAGGGCGGCGCGTTCGCCTTGCAAGCTGTCGCGCCGACCAGCGGCAATCCCAAAAAGGGCCAGCGCGACATCTACTTTCCCGATTTCCGCACGCATCGCCCGACGCCGGTCTATGACCGTGCCGCATTGGCGGTTGGCGTCTCCATACAAGGCCCCGCGGTCATCGAGGAGGCCTCGTCGACCTTGGTCGTCGGACCGGGAGGCTGCTTCACACTCATGCCCACCGGCAACATCGTCGTCGAGATCGGTTGAGGAGCCTGCGCCGTGACAACCAACACCCCCGCCTTCGACGCTGTGACCCTGGAAATCCTGTGGCGCCGCATGATTTCCGCCGTCGACGAGGCCGCCAAGACGCTGCGCCGCACCTCGTTCTCGACGCTGGTCAACGAGTCCAACGACTTCTCCTGCGTGTTGACCGACGCCCGCGGGCAATCGCTTGCGCAGAACACCGAGAGCATTCCATCGTTCATCGGCACACTGCCGGTGACCGTTAAGCACTTCATCAAGGAGTTCGGCCTCGACGGCATGAAGCCCGGCGACGTGCTGGTCACCAACACGCCCTGGATCGCCACCGGCCACTTGAACGACATCACCGTGGCCAAGCCGATCTTCCACAAGGGCCGCATCGTCGCCTTCGCCGCCTCCACCGCACACGCCCCCGACATCGGCGGCAAGGTGCGCTCGGTCGAGGCTCGTGAGGTGTTCGAGGAAGGCTTCCACATCCCCATCATGAAGCTCATGAACGCGGGCGAACCCGACCGCACGCTCCTGAAACTCCTGCGCGCCGCCGTGCGCACGCCAGAGCAGACCGAGGGTGATCTCTTCGCCCAGCTCACCGGCCTCGATCTACTCGAACGCCGCCTCGGCGACCTCCTGACCGAGTACGGCCTGGACAATCTCGATGCCTTCGCCGGCGAGGTTCTCGGACGCTCGGAACGCGCCATGCGCAAGGCGATCGGCGAATTGCCCAAGGGCACGCTGCGCGCCAGCTTCCAGACCGACGGCATCGAGACCCCGATCACCTACGCGATCGCGGTCACGGTCAACGGCGACAGCATCGACGTCGACTATGCCGGCACATCCCGCGAGGTTGACCGCGCCATCAACTGCCCGATGACCTACACCTTCGCCATGACCGCTTATGCGCTGAAGTGTGCGCTGCTGCCGTCGATGCCGAACAACGAGGGCATCTTCCGCTGCTTTCGCGTCACCGCGCCCGATGGCTCGATCGTCAACCCGCGCTATCCCGTGGCCGTCGGCGGGCGGATGGCGACCGGGCACTATCTCCCCGCCGTCGTCTTTGCAGCCCTCGCCCCCGTGATCCCCGATCGCGTGCTGGCCGCCTGCGGCTCACCGCTGTGGAGCATCATCCAGACCGGTGTGCGTCCGAACGGCAAAACCTACGCCAACGTGCTGTTCTTCAATGGTGGCATGGGTGCCACCGCTGATGCCGACGGACAGAACGCCTATGCGTGGCCTAGCAACGTGTCCAACGTTCCCGTCGAGCTGATCGAGCGCAACAGTCCCATGCTCGTGCACAAGAAGGCCTTGCGCGACGGCAGCGGCGGCGCGGGCCGTCATCGCGGCGGCCTCGGGCAGGAGCTCGAAATCGAAATCCTCTCCGAAACACCGGTCGGCATGATCTTCATGGCCGAGCGTTGCAAGTTCCCGGCACAGGGCATGCAAGGCGGCGGCGCCGGTGCGGCCGGCGAAGTCCTGATCGACGGCGAAGCTATCGACCACCGCAAGAACGTGGTCCTGAAACAGGGCCAGCGGGTCACCCTCAAGACTCCCGGCGGCGGTGGCATGGGCTCGGCCGACGATCGCGACGCCCCATCCCGGGAGAGCGATCGCCGCGACGGCTACGCCCGGGACTGAGACAGGCAGAAATGACGCAACGCGCGGCCGTCCTGCGCCTCACTCGGCCGCGATGCGCGTCGGAGCTCCAGCACTCGCGTCCAGGTTTCGGCTGAGTAGCCCGACCTCGCAGGCCTTGATCTGCTGGGCCAGATATTTCGAGTAGATGCGCACGTGCGGCAGGCCACCGCCGACGAACCACAGGCCCGGCTGCGGTGTCCGGCGCCACATGTTGTGCAGCTCACCGCCATCGTCGAAGCCCCACACCGGCCCGATCCGGTCGGCAATTCTGTCGCCCATGAAGTGGCGCACCACATCCTGCTGATTCTTGTAGCCGGTGGCCGCCACGATGACGTTGGCTTCGACCGTGCGGCCGTCCTTCATGCGCACGCCGTTCGGCACCACCCGCTCGATATCGTGATGATGCTCGAGCTTGATCTGGCCCTCGACGATCAGGTCCGAGCAGCCGACGTTGAAATAGTAGCCGCCGCCGCGCCG
This sequence comes from Hyphomicrobiaceae bacterium, assembly GCA_046154645.1. GTDB lineage: Bacteria > Pseudomonadota > Alphaproteobacteria > Rhizobiales > Hyphomicrobiaceae. Next base: position 175,489 of record JBJXDZ010000110.1, on the reverse strand, counting down.
CAGGTACTTCATCTGGAAGCCGGTGTCGTCCGGCGGGCCATTGTCGAGGCGGAAGCCGCGCGCCTCGAGGCCGGCGAGCAGCTTCTTATCGCCCTCGCGCATGGAGGCGGCGGCCAACTGATAGCCTTTCACCAGCACCGGATAAGGCGAAGCGGTCGCAATCAGGTCGCAATCCTCGAGCGAGGCGCCCTCCTGGTAGAGATCATAGACGCGCTGTGCTTCCTTGAGGCTGACGATCAAGGTCGTCGAGCGCTGCACGATGGTGGTGTCGACACCGCTGACATGCAGGTCGTGGGCAACATCGTGACCGCTGTTGCCGGTGCCGAACACGATGCCCTTGCCGCCCTTCCACTTGGCGCCCGAGTTATACTGGCTCGAATGCAGCACCTCGCCAGCGAAGCTATCGAGTCCGGGCAGTTCGGGCTTGATGGGAATGGCGCTGACGCCGGTGGCGAAGATGACGTGACGGGGGCGCAGGATGCGTTCCGTTCCGTCCGGCTTGCGGACCGTAAGCGTCCAAGTGTCAGATTTTTCATCGTAGGTGCCGCCCGTGAACTCGGTGCCGGTCCACACGTTGAGTTCCATCGTGTCGGCATAGAACTCGAGCCAGTTGGCGATCTTGTCGCGTGGAATATAGACCGGATAGTTGGGCGGGAACGGCAGATAGGGGAGATGGTCGACGAACACCTCGTTGTGCAGCGTCAGATTGTGATAGCGCTTGCGCCAGGCATCGCCGACGCGCGGATGCTTGTCGACGACCAACGTGTCGACGCCGAGCACGCCGAGACAGGCGGCAATGCCGAGCCCGCACTGGCTGCCGCCGATAACGACCACGGCGGGCTCACGGTCTTCGTAGGCGAGGGTGCGCTGGCGCACGTCCATCCAATTCTCGCCGCCAAAACCGCCGGACCACTCCTCGCCGCGCGGACGGCGGGGGCCGATGCGCTGCTCGTGGCCTTTGATGTCGTCCAATGTCGTGAGCAGCACCCAGGCTTTGAGGTCGGCGCCGCTCGACCCTTCGGAGGCCGGCACCAGTCGCAGGATGCCGCTGCCTTTGCCCGTCACAGTCTCGAACGTGATAATGGCCTCGATGTTCTCGACGCCGGCGCGTTTGACGAGGCGCGGCGGGGTGCGCTTCTCCGCGATACGAAACCCTGTTGGACGCGCGCTCGCCAATGCTTCCGCGAACGCCGACCTGATCTGGCGCACACCGCTCAACGTGCGAATATGCCACGTGAACGCCACCAGATCACGCCAATGGCTGTCGGCAACGAACAACGCCGCAGCAGCTTCGGCATCAGCGCGCTTGGCGGCGGCCTCGAAATCCTGCAGCCAGCGGCTCACGGCGTCGTGCGGATTGATCGTGGTCAGGCTCGAAGGGCTCGTCACGGGGCGCGTTCTCCAACCAGGTTCGATGGTTTCGGCAGGCGAACAGCGGCCGCGAGGAAACACCTTGGACCGCTCGCTGCTGCTGCTCAAATCAAACGGGAATCTACGTTGGCGATCAAAGGCTGGCAAGCTCAGCGGGGGCGTGGCAAGGCAGCCATACCGAAAGGGGGCGTCTGGCACGGGCAGGATCGGAGGACCTTTGACGTGCCGGCCGCCACGGGTGCAAGATTGCGTCCGGTCTCCCGGTGACAAAGGCGCATCCCATGCAGGACAAACCACGGTTCGACCGCACGGTCGAGGATTTCGGCAACGTTATCGGTCTCGAGCACGTCAACACCCGCGTGCCCGACCAGCATCTGGCGACGCTGTTCTATGTCTCGGGCCTGGGGCTCACGCGCGACCCCTATCTGATGACCGGCGTCACCAACATGTGGGTGAATGTTGGTCGCAGCCAATTCCACCTGCCGACCGGCGCGCCGCAGGTTCTGCGCGGGGTGACCGGACTGATCATTCCGGATCGAACCGCCTTGCTGCAGCGCCTCGAGATGGTGCGGGGCCCGTTGGCCAACACGAAGTTTTCGGTCGCCGTGCAGCCCACGCACGTGGCGGTGACGTGCCCGTGGGGTAACCGGATACGCGTGTCCGAGCCAGGACCGCAGTTCGGGCGCATGCTGCTCGGCATGCCCTACGTGGAATTCGACGTGCCGCGCGGCACGGCGGACGGCATCGCGCGCTTCTATCGCCAGATTGTCGGCACGCCAGCGCAGGTCAAAACGGAGGGTGGCGTCACGGCCGCACACGCACAGGTCGGCGCCGACCAGACCCTGATCTATGCCGAAGGCGACATCGCGCACGGCGCCTTCGACGGTCATCACGTGGCCATCTACATCGCCGACTTCTCCGGACCCTATAAGCGGCTCGGCGAGCGCGGTCTGGTGAGCCAGGAAGACGATCAACATCAGTACCGGTTCAAGGATCTCGTCGATCCCGATACCGGCAAGGTGCTGTTCACGGTCGAGCACGAGGTGCGCAGCTTGCGCCACCCGCTGTATGCCCGCCCGCTGGTCAATCGCAATCCGGCCCAGTCCAACCGCGTCTTTGCCTCGGGTTATGAGGACCTGAGCTGGTCGCAGCCGGCGGCGAGCGGGTAAGCCAGCGTTTGCGCCCCCGCGTCGACAGCGGTCAATTCAGCCGGCAGCGAGCGCCAGATCGATCATGCGGGAGCGCACCTCGGGCAGGAGCGCCTCGCGAGGTGCCAGGACGCGCTCGGCGAGAAAGTGTCCGGTGAGCGCAAAGCCCGCCTGAATATCATCGCGCGTCACGTGACCGCTGGACTTGCCGCGCAGGAACAACGGCAGCCCCAGCAGGCGATCCTTGTAGGGCTCGCCCGCCGACGCCGAGACGGCCCGGCCAGTGCGCGGCGAGACATAGACCAGATCGTCATTGCCGCCGGTGGCCGCGCACTGCGACAGATCGAGACCGAAGCCCAGCTCCTCGAGCAGCGCCAGCTCCCAGCGCACCATCAGCGCCGGCCACACCGATGGATCATCGAGGAAGCCCAGCACGAACAGCGTCACCTCGAACAGGCTCGGGTGCGGATCGCGCTCAGGCAGCAGGCGGGCAAGTGTGGTCAGCGACGACAGCCCGGCCAGAGCTGCCGCATGCGCCATGGCCTCGCCGGCGAAACCGCGTTCCAGCTCGACGGTGATGGTGCCGAGCTGCTCGGCGAGGCGGGCTCGCCACGTAGCGCGGACGTGATTGCCAACCTGCAGCACGGGCCGCAGCCGCCGCGAACGGCCGCCATGGACGAGGCCCAGATGCCGGCCGTGCGCGCGCGTGAATACCTCGACGACGGCGGCCGTTTCGCCGTGCGCGCGCACCGACAGCACGATGCCTTCATCGGACCAGTTCATGCAAACGGCCCCGCGCGTCGCGCCCACGTCCTGCTCGCGCGTCCATCAGATATCGAGCCTATTCTTGGCCGGCGGGAACGGCGCCAACGGCGGCGACGCTTTCGGTTGTAGAGCCTCGGGTACACGCCCTGGATTGTTCGAAATCGAGCACGGCGCCCCGCCCGCCCGGCAGCGAAACCCGCCGGGAATGCGCACGCAGTGCAAGGACCGGTTATTGGCGAGCTGCCAGCGCGTGAAGCTGTCGCCGATGGCACGCGCCGCCGCCGTCCAGCGCTCCATCGCGAGCCGGCGCGCCTCCGTCTCCGAGGCGGCGTGATCGGCAAACATCTCGATGCGATCGGCGCAATGGCGGACAGCGGCTGCAGCGGGTGGGCTGGCAACGAGAGCCAGGCAGACAGCCCATCCGGCCGCAACACTCATCACCGCGCCGATCCGCCACGCCGCCGCCAGAGATCTCGCCGTGGCACGCATGGCCTACTCCTTGGGGAAGTCCAAGCCCATTTCGCGATAGTGCTCGGGATCGTCCTCCCACCGTTCCTGAACCTTGACGAACACGAACAGGTGCACCGGCCGCTCGAACATCTTGGTCAGTTCCCGGCGCGACTCCATGGAGATGATCTTGATCGTGCGCCCGCCTTCACCGAGCACGATGCTGCGCTGGCTCTCCCGTTCGACGAAAATGGTCTGCTCGATGCGCACGCTGCCGTCCTTCAGCTCCTTGAAGGCGGTGGTCTCGACCGTGGTCTGATAGGGCAGCTCGTCGTGCAGGTGGTGATAGATGCGCTCCCGTGTCATCTCGGCGGCGGTCGTGCGCTCGGTGGCGTCGGTCAGCTCATCGGCCGGATAGTGCCAGGGTCCGATCGGCACGGTGCGGGCGAGATAGGCCATGAGATCCTCCACGCCGCTGCCGTCCGTCGCCGATACCATGAAGGTTGCGGCGAAGGGCAGGCGCCGGTTGAGCTCCGCGGTCAGGCCGAGCAAGCCATCCTTGGCCATGCGATCGATCTTGTTCAGCACCAGGATGCGCGGCGCCGCCGACGACGCCAGCTGCGCCAAGATGCGTTCGGTATTGTCGTCGACGCCCCTGACGGCATCGACCAGCAGCAGCACCGCATCGGCCTCTCCCGCTGCTGCCGATGCCGCATCGACCATGGCCCGATCGAGCCGGCGACGGGGCGCGAAGATGCCGGGCGTATCGATGAAAACCAGCTGGGCCTCGCCGCGAATGGCGATGCCCCGCACCGGTACACGGGTGGTCTGCACCTTGTGCGAGACAATGGCAACCTTGGCGCCGACCAGGCGATTGAGCAGCGTCGATTTGCCGGCATTGGGCGCTCCGATGATGGCGATGAAGCCGCAGCGCCGTTCAGCCGAAGGCTCAGCCGGAAGAGCGCTCAATCGGTCACCGTCCACGTCACTCATGCGATCCTGCTCTCCACACACCCTCGCGCGCGAGGAGTGCCGTTGCGGCCGCCTGCTCGGCGGTGCGCTTGCTGTTGCCCATGCCACGGGCCGGCTTCTTGCCGCCGATGCGGACCTCGGCAGTGAATTGCGGCGCGTGATCGGGGCCTTCACGCGAAATCTCGACGTAGAGCGGCAACGCCAGGCCCTGACCCTGTGCCCATTCCTGCAACGCCGATTTGGCGTCGGTCACCGCTTCCGGCAACTGGGCGATCATCGGCGCCCACAACCGTCGCACGACGTCGCGCGCGGTCGGAAAACCAGCCTCGAGATAGACGGCGGCCAGCAGCGCCTCGACGGCATCGGCAAGGATGGTGTCCTTGTCGCGGCCGCCGCTCTCCTCCTCGGATGGCGACAACTTCAGCGCCGGCCCGAGCCCCAGGTCGCGGGCCACACGTGCACACGACTCCTTGCGCACGAGCCGGTTGAAGCGCCGCGCCAGAGCGCCTTCCGGCGCCAGTGGATCCAGCTCGGCCAGCACTTCCGCGATGGCAAGTCCCAGCACCCGGTCGCCGACGAACTCCAGCCGCTCGTTGTCCTCGGTCGAAATCCGATCGGCGCGCGAGCTTGAGTGCGTCAAGGCGCGCTCAAGCAGCGCCGGCTGCTGAAAGCTGTAGCCGAGTGCGGTCTCCAGACCCTTGGTCTTGCGCACTCGACCCATGGCGCCTCTGTTCTGCTGCACTACCTGACAGCGCTGAATATGCGGCGCCAGCGAACCATCGTCAGCCAACTCCAGGGCTTGAGCGCTTGCGCCTCGCCATCGTGACGAAAGAACTGACTGATCACATCACCACGCGCGAACAGAGCCATTTGTGCCACCATTGCCGCCTTGGACGCAATGCCGCTCTGGCTGACCACCGGAACCGTGGGCTCATCGATGGCCAAAGACAGAAACAGGAAGTCTGCGCGACCGACCAGATTGTCGAACGGTACAAAGCCCACGCCCGACATATGCTGTGGCGTGCGGCTGTCGGCCGAGTTGTCGCGATTGTCGCCCATCATGAAATAGTGGCCGGGTGGCACGGTGACCGGGCCGTAGTTGTCAGCTGGCGCATTAGGGTACTCATCGAGCACCAGATACTTGCGCCCGCCCGGCAGCTCCTCCTCGAAACGGGGGATGCGGACCAGATGCGGTCCCCTGTAATGCACGAAGTCGGACACTGCGCGACGTGGAATCTCCTTGTCGTTCAACCAGACAATGCCGCTGCGCACCTCGATCTTGTCGCCCGGCAAGCCGATCAATCGCTTGATGTAGTCGGTCGAATTATCCGAGGGCAGCTTGAAGACGATGACGTCGCCACGCTTCGGCTCGCTGGCGAAGTAACGCCCATTGAACAGATTGAAGCCTAATGGAAACGAGTAGCGGCTGTAGCCGTAAGACAGCTTCGACACGAATAGATAATCGCCGATCAGCAACGTCGACTGCATCGAGGCGGAGGGGATATTGAACGGTTGATAGAGAAAAACGCGGATCAGAAACGCAATCACCAGCGCATTCGTGAACAGCGAGCCAATATCGCTCCAGCCCGCCTTCGGGGAAGACGTCGTCGGTTCCAACTGCATCCCGTGATCCATGCCCAGGGCGCCACCTGGGCGCAGGATTTATGCGGCCTCCCTATAGCTGGTCCGCCCTCAATAGGCAATTGCCTGCTCGTGGCAATGCCAGTCCCGGAGCCTGGGTCTGTGCTCGCCACAGCCACCCCTACGGCCGCTGCTTCATGCCCCGCGACCGCCCGCGCTGCTCCGGTTCCCCAACTGGTGCGATTGGGACCGCGCCTTGGCGCAGGTCGGTCACGGCCCGCGATCGGAAATCTTCGATCATGCCGGCCGGAGAGACGGGAACGCCCTCGGCCCTCAACCGGCCCATCTGCTCGGCGCGACGACCATGTCGGCCAATGGCGCCACCTTCCGCCACCACACGATGCCATGCCGCCTCCGGTTGCCCCTGTGCCGCCAGCGATGCCACCAGCCGCAGCGCCACCGGCCGATTGAGACCGAGCTCACGCGCCAGCACATGGATGGGCACCACACGCCCTGGTGGCACGCGCTCCAGCGCCCGAATCAGGTCGGCAATCATCAGTGTCCGATCCCGCATGCGGCCAAGGTCGCCGTATCAGGCTTTGCCGGCCCGCTCGGCCGCCTTGGCCTTCAGTCGCGCCTCGATGGCCGGCGACACGAAACCGCTGACCGGCCCGCCCATCATTGCGATCTGGCGCACCAAGGTTGCCGTGATGTGGCGCACCGTCGGGCTGGCGGGTAGAAAAACCGTGTCGATGTCCGGTGCCATGGTGCCGTTCATACCCGCCATCTGCATTTCGTAGTCGAGATCGGTACCATCCCTGAGACCGCGCAGAATCACGCGGGCACCAGCCTGCCGCGCCGCATCAACGGTGAGGCCGGCAAACGTCATGGTTGTGATGCGGCAGCCCGTTGCCGCCGCAATGGGGCGGGTCTCCGCCTCCAGCATGGCGACCTTCTCCTCGATCGGGAACAGTGGCGCCTTGCCGGGATGCACGCCGATGCCGATGACGATGGCGTCGAGAAATTGCGCCCCGCGGCGCAGCACGTCGCAGTGCCCATTGGTGACGGGATCGAACGAGCCGGAATAGAAGCCTGTACGTGCCATCGGTGCGCTCCCAGATGTCGCCCGGCACGGGCCGCATCACATGCCCGTGCGCAAAACGTGGATGCCTTCGCCTATCACGGCCGCCGCGCCATCGCCAGCACGGCACCGCCGCACAGCAGCAGACCGCCCGCGATGCCGTCGAGCATGCGAAAGCGGCGCGGATCGAGCGTCTTGCGCGCCTGCGCCACCACCACGGTGTACAGGACATCGACCAACAGCAGGATGAGCACGAACAGCACGCCAAACACCAGCAGTTGACCGAACGCATCAGCGCCGGGGGTCACGAACTGCGGCAGGAAAGCGCCGAGGAACAGCAGAACCTTCGGATTCGAGAGACTGACCGCCAGTCCGCGCACATAGAGCCCAGTTCCTGAGACCTGCGGCAGCGGCGTCCCCCCAGGCGGTGCGTGCCAGACCATCCACAATTGCCGCGCCCCCAGAAACACCAGATACAGCGCGCCGACGATGCGCACGACATCGAACCAGCTGGCCATGAACGCCATCACCGAGCTCATGCCGAGCACGGCCACCGTGACCAGCACCGCCAGGCCCGTGCTGGTGCCGGCGAGCGTGATGAGCCCGGCCCGCAGCCCGCCAGCCAATGTGTTGGCGAGGATCAAGGCCATGTTCGGCCCGGGCGTCACCGCCAGGAACACACAAGTCACGATGAAGCCGATCAGAAGTGTCGAGGACACGCGCAAACTCCGGGCCGATTGCCGATCAAGGCTCGGACAGTAGCGTCTTGGGCGGCGATGGCAACCTGTGCACCTCAATGGCGCATAAGCCGCAGCGCACGACGCCTCCCGGCATGGTGCCGAGAGGCGTTGGGCAATGGCGCGAACCGACTGGAATCGAGGCCTTGACTGACGGCGCTCAGGACGCCGCTGCCTTGGCTGGTTCCTGCACCAGTTGGGCCTTGACCGCAAGCAACGCCGCTTCGACCTTGGCGAATTCGGCTTCGATGCGGCGCACGAGCTCGGCACAGTCCGCCGTTACCTCGGCTCCCTCGATGCGCGTCAGCGTTTCGAGTTCGCGGCACAAGCCAGAGAGGCCCATGGCGCCGACGTTGGCGCTGGAGGATTTGAGGCTGTGCGCCGCAGTCTTGACGCCGTTGGCATTGCTGCCGTCGACATGCGTCCGCAGTTGCGCCACCGCTTTCGGCGCATAGTTGAGATAGGTCTCGATCAAGCGCGACAGCAGCGATCGATGCGCCGACTTGAGCCGTCCAATCAGCGTCTCGTCGAGCACACTGGCCTCCGACGCGGATGCCGAACCAGGCGTAGTGTCGGCAACCGGCGATGCCGCACTCAACCGGGTGGATGCCTCGGCCGGCTTCTTCTTTAGCCAGCGCGCCATCGTCGCCTCCAGCACGTCCTCGACGAACGGCTTGCGAATGTAGTCGTCCATGCCGGCCTTGAGACAGGCCTGACGATCCTCCTCGAAGGCGTTGGCGGTCACCGCGATGATCGGCGTATGGGGGAGCCGTTTGCTTTCCTCGATCACGCGGATTCGGCGCGTGGCGGACAGCCCGTCCATCTCCGGCATCTGGCAATCCATCAGCACGAGATCGAATGGCTGTGCCGTAAACAGGCGAATCGCCTCAATACCATTCTCGGCCACGACGACCGTGCACCTGAGATTGCTGAGATACTCTTTCGCCACCTCGAGATTGACGGCGTTATCCTCCGCCACGAGCACGCGGGCATGCAACGTCGGTTGCTTTCTGGTCGGCGCTGATTTGGCAGCTTTGCTCGCGGTCGATGGACCGGCCTGCGAACCGATGGCGCGCGCCACCGTTGCAATCAGATCGACACCCCGGACCGGCTTCACCAGCAGCGCCTCGAACCCTTCCTGGCGCACATTGCCTGCATCACCCTTCCAGCTCAGCGAGGTCACCATCACCAGTTTCGTGTCCGCAATCGCAGGATCTGCCTTGATGCGACGGCCGATCTCGAGCCCCGTCGTCGACGGCATCACCATGTCGATGAGTGCCGCGGCGAACGGCTCACCCTCCCGCGCTGCGGCACGCAACACGGCGATGGCGTCCTCGGGGTTGTCGAGGCCGGTCGCCTGAGCGCCGGCATCCTTCAGGTAGGCGAGGATGATTTCGCGGTTCGTTGCCCGATCGTCGAGCACCAGAATGCGCTTGCCGCGCAGGCTGTCCGCCGGCGACCGCCCTGGTTGCGACCGCTCGCGATGCTCGCTTTCGCGCAACGGCAGCTCCACTGTGATCGTGGTTCCGGCACCCTCCGCGCTGACAAGATTGATCGTGCCCCCCATCATCTCGACCAGATGACGGCTGATGGCCAGTCCAAGGCCCGTACCACCAAAGCGGCGTGTGATCGAGGTGTCGGCTTGGTGGAATGGCTGGAACAATCGCTCCTGAACGTCTTTGGGGATGCCGACACCGGTGTCGCGCACGGTCAGCACGACGCGCACGGTACCGTCGCCGGCCGCAGCCGGCACCGACGCGGTCTCGAGCCGGATCGCCACTTCGCCGGATTTCGTGAACTTGATGGCATTGCTGATCAGGTTCGTCGCCACCTGGCGGATACGTCCGATATCACCGATGGCCGCGACGGGCACCGTTGGTGCAATGTAGAGCCCGAGACCGATGCCTTTCCGGTCCGCTTCCTCGGCGAGCAGATCCACCGTCTCTTCGATGGCATAGCGCACGTCGAACTCGTTGGCGTCGAGCGACAGCTTGCCCGCCTCGATGCGCGAGATGTCGAGCACGTCGTTGATGATGGTCAGCAGGCTCTTGGCTGAGCGCTGGATAGTGTGGGCCAGGCGCTGCTGGCGTTCCGTCAATTCCGTTCGCAGCAGCAGATCGGTCATGCCGAAGACGCCGTTCATGGGCGTCCGGATCTCATGGCTCATGTTGGCGAGGAACAACGACTTCGCTCGCGTTGCCGACTGCACGTTGGCGTGGGCATCCTTGAGGCTGGCCTCGGCCGCGGCCCGCTCCAGCCGCTCGAGCGTCAGCGCGACGAGATTGGCGATGGCCGATGCGAACAGCTGCTGTTCGGCGCTCCAGGCATGCGGCTCACCAAGGGCCTCGCAGCAGACGACACCGATGACGCAGCCATTCTGGACAATGGGGGCATCCAGCATGGCACCGATGCCGTTCGGCTTCAGATAGTCGTCAGCGAACATGCTGGTCCGCGGGTCGGTCAGTGCATTCGCGACCGCCAGTACCTCTTCGCGCTCGAGTGCAGAGAAGTAACCAGGATAGGTTGAGACTGGCAACACACCTCCCGACACGTGCGTTCCGAGCACAGCTTCATAACGGTCCAGACACGTGATCGCGGAGCGATCCTCGTTGTACAGCCAAATGCTGGCCCGCTCGACGCCGATTGAGCCGGCGATGCTGGTCGTCAATGCCTTGCAAACCTCGTCGCGCGAGCCGTGCCGAAACACGCCGCTGCGCGTTATCCAAGACAGCACGCTCTGCTGGTTGACAAGCCGGCGGGTGCGCTCGGCAACTGCCGTTTCAAGGTCCGTATTGAACATCTCGAGGCGCTTGAACTGCTGCTTCATGATGCGCTCGGCGCGGCGCACGATCATGAGCAGCAGGCCGTAGAGTAGCCCGAGCACCAGCACACACAGCGTCGCCACCCACCGCATCTCGCTGCGGATCTGGTGCACGTTCGCGGTGATGTCGCCATAGACCTCGAGTACGCCCGTAACTTTGCCGGCCACAACGATCGGCACATAGGTCTCGGCCATGTGGCGGTCGAAGAGCAGCGCATCGAAGCCGACGAATTGCTTGCGGAAGCTCTGGCGATTGCGCACGCTTATTTCGTCCACAGCGCGCCGGAACGCCGGATCCTGGTCCTTGCTCTCGCCGATCTGGGCCCGTTCAGACGAGTAAACGGTCAGCCCCTGCGCAGTATAGATCTTCACCTTTGCAACGGAGAGATCTCGGGTGGCCTGCCGCAACTCGGCGTCGATGGTGGTCGTCATTGGGTTGGCGCGGATCTGCTCGGCCGTGCCGTGTGCGGCCTGAGAAATGTAATTGGCGTACTTGTCCCAGACGGCTTGCGCGATGAGGCGCGCCACAGCCACGTTGCGTTCCTCGGTCTGGACCCTGAGCAGCCGCATCTGATGCGAGTTGAAGAGGAAGGCAAGCGTGATCGTAATCGCCACGACGGCGATGGCGCTCATGATGGTGAAATGGCGGACGAGCTTGAACATTCCGAGCCTCGGACACGAGTGTCGCATCCGCCGACTGTCGTCGATCAGGCTTTACGCGGCGTGAAAGAAATGTCCGCAATGGAAAACATTTGTCGTAATTCTCTCTTTACGAACTCACCCTCAGGCCGTGCAGGAGCCAACGCGAAGCCCCGGCAAAACCTGATGTATTTCTGGCCGGTTAACGCCCGAACAGTTTCGGTCCCGGACCGCCGCTCATGCGCAAGGCCGGCGGATGATTGGATTGCGAATCGGCAAGTGCCGCCGCGTGTGCCGGCACGGCCTCGCGCGCGAGGTCCACCGGCTTGCGTTCCGAGACCAGCGCCAACCGCTCTGACGGGATCAGCAGACGCACGATGGTGCCTTCACCGGACGTGGAATTGATGGCGATGCGCCCCTGATGCGCCTCGACCAGCACGCGACTGATGGTGAGGCCCGTATTGCGGGCCGCCGCCATGGCATTGCCGTCGGCTGGCCGTACCGGGGCCGTGGCCAGGATCTCGCGGATGGTGCTCTCCGGCAGCGACGGACCATCGTCACTCACCGTGAATGTGAAGGCGCCCGACACATCAAGGCGCGCATCGACCGTAATCGACGACCGCCGCGGCGCGTAGGAGATGGCGCTGTCGAGCATCATCTTCAGGGCCTGGTTGATCAACGAGCGGTCGCAACGCAGCAGCTTTTCCGTCGGGATAGCGATTCTGGCTTCAATCTCGACAGCCCGGCGATCGGCTTTCTCGCGCAAGCCATCGATGGCCTCGCGCACGATCTCGCCGAGCGGGATGACCTCTTCCTGCAGCAGCAACTCGCTGGCCAGCGCGCGGCCGGCATTCATCATCTTGAGCTGCGTCGCCGAGAGTTGCTCCAGCGAGCGATGCAGATCCTGCGCATAATCCTGGTAGATGCGCTGGCCGAGCGGCCCGTAGACCTCCTTGCGCAGCAACTCCGCCATGCCTTGCGCCGTGCGCAGCGGCTGCTGAGATTCACTCACCAGCACCGAGAGCACCTTGCTCTTCAAGTTGCTCAAGAACTCGGCGGTGCGAATGGCGTCACGAAGGTCCGTCTCGGCGCGGGCGGCACGGCCGACGAAGTGCACGTGATTGACGAACAGCGGCCAGTTGATGGGCTTGGCGACGAACGAAGTGGCGCCAACCTCGAATGCCTGCTCGACCGAGCTGACGTCGTCCTGCCCGGTAATGACAATCATCGGCAGGCTCGGATTGTGGCCTTCGGAGCGCGTACGACGGATGACCTCGAAGCCGTCCATTCCCGGCATGGTCAGGTCGACCACGGCCATGTCGAGCGGCATCGAGCGCAGCAGTTCAAGGCCCTGCACGCCATCCTCGGCCTGGAAGACCTCGTAGCCGGCTGCCTGCAGTGAAGAGGCGGCCATATCACGATAGAACGGATCGTCATCGACGATGAGCAGCCGGGTTCCGGCCTTGACTTTCGACTGCCCCATCTGCCGCTGCATGCCGATCTCCCCCGCCCGCGCCGTCACGCGTCGCACAGCTTTACGGGGCCGACGTTGCTGAAAGGTAAACAGGCGCCCCATCCTGACCCGCCCGCTCCCAACTGGAGGCCACGGTCGCGCGCTGCACCCACGAAAAACGGGGACCCGTCGAGGTCCCCGTTCATCGTCATGACAAGCGTGATGCCGCCCGTCGCCGCCGGCTCAGCCGCTGGCTGGATCGGGGCCGCTGTCCGACCCGCCCGACGGGTCACCGCCGGTGCCGTCGCCGTCGCCTGCCGCTGTCTCATCGGCACCATCGTCAGGGATGCGCTCGACCGAGACGACCTTCTCGTCGCTATCGGTCTTGAAGATGCGCACGCCTTGCGTGTTGCGCCCGGCAATGCGCACGTCGTCGACCGGACAACGGATCAGCTGCCCCCCGTCAGAGACGAGCATGATCTGGTCGCTGGCCTCGACCGGGAACGAGGCGATCAGGTTGCCGTTGCGATCGTTGACGATCATGGCCGCGATGCCTTTGCCGCCACGGCCCGAGATCCGGTACTCGTAGGATGAGGTGCGCTTGCCATAGCCGCGCTCCGACAAGGTCAGGATGAACTGCTCCTTGCCGCCAAGCTCGGCATAGCGCTCGGGCGTCAACTCGGTGGCGCCTTCGCTGGCCTCCTCCGGCTCCGGCGTGCCAGCCATCTCGGCGTCGGGAATTTCGCCCGTTTGCGCGCGGCGCATGGCGGCGGCCTGCTTCAGGTAGGCCTGCCGTTCGGCCGGCGTGGCTTCAACGTGATGCAGGATGGCCATGGAGATGACGTGATCGTCGTCGGCCAGGCGAATGCCCCGCACACCCGTCGAGTCGCGGCCCTTGAACAGGCGCACGTCGCCGGCAGCAAAGCGGATGGCTTGGCCCTGCGCCGTGGTCAATTGCACGTCGTCCGTCGGCTGGCAGATGGCAACGCCGACGATGCGGTCGGCCACCGCATCCTCCTCCTCGGCAGCCGGCGGCGCCTTGTCCTCGGCGGTTTTCTCTTTGTCGTCCTCGTCCTTGTCGTCGCCACCAAACTTCATGGCGATCTTGCCATTGCGATTGATGCTCTCGAAGTCGGTCAGGCTGTTGCGGCGCACGCGGCCCGAGCGCGTGGCGAACATCAGCTCGAGGTTGCCCCAGGTCTCGGTGTCTTCCGGCAGCGGCAGAATGGTCGTGATGACCTCATCCTGCTCGAGCGGCAAGAGGTTGATCAGGGCCTTGCCCTGGCTCTGCGGCGTGCCGGCAGGCAGGCGCCAGACCTTCATGCGGTAGCACATGCCACGCGAGGAGAAAAACAATACCGGAGTGTGCGTCGAGGCGATGAAGATCTGGGTGACCACATCCTCGTCGCGCGTCGTCATGCCGGAGCGACCCTTGCCGCCTCGCCGCTGCGCTCGATACGTCGAGAGCGGCACCCGCTTGATGTAGCCCTTGTGGCTGACGGTGACGACGCAATCCTCGCGCTGGATCAGGTCCTCGTCCTCGAGGTCGCCTTCGATATCGAGGATTTCGGTCTGCCGCGGCGTCGCGAACTCGGCGCGAATGTCGCTCAGCTCCTTCTTGATGATCTCGACGATGCGCACGCGTGACGACAGAATCGCCAGGTAGTCCTTGATCTCCTCGGCGATCTTCCTCAACTCGTCGCTGATCTCCTCGCGGCCAAGTGCGGTGAGGCGCGACAGCGTCAACGCCAGGATGGCCGCGGCCTGCTCTTCCGACAGGCGATAGCTGCCGTCCTCGTTGAGCTTGTGCCGGGGATCAGCGATCAGCTCGATCAGCGGCGCCATGTCCTTCGCCGGCCAGTCGCGTCCCTTCAAGGCTTCCTTGGCTTCCGCCGGCGAGGCTGAACCGCGAATGAGCTTGATCACCTCGTCGATGTTGGCGACGGCGATGGCCAGACCCACCAACACGTGCGCCCTGGTGCGGGCCTTCTTCAGCTGGAACTTGATGCGCCGCGTTACCACGTCCTCGCGGAAGGCTGTGAACGCGGTCAGGAAGTCGCGCAGCGTCATCTGTTCGGGGCGACCGCCGTTGAGCGCAATCATGTTGGCGCCAAAGGTCGTCTGCAGGTCGGAGAAGCGCCACAGCTGGTTCAGCACCACGTCGGCCATGGCATCGCGCTTGAGCTCGATGACGATGCGCATGCCTTCGCGATTAGACTCGTCCCACAGGTCCGAGATGCCCTCGATCTTTTTGTCCCGCACCTGATCGGCGATCTTCTCGATCAGCGTCTTCTTGTTCACCTGATAGGGAATCGCCGTGATGATCAGCGCTTCACGGTCCTTGCGGATGTTCTCCGTGTGCACCTTGGCGCGCATGATGATGGAGCCGCGGCCCTTGTGGTAGGCGGCCAGCGCCCCGGCACGGCCGAGAATGAGGCCTCCGGTCGGGAAATCGGGCCCTTGCACGATCTGGCACAGGTCTTCGATCGTCATCTCGGGGTTGTCGAGCAGCGCCATGCAGGCGTCGATGATCTCGCCCAGATTGTGCGGCGGGATGTTGGTCGCCATACCCACCGCGATGCCGCCGGCACCGTTCACCAGCAGGTTCGGGAACTTCGACGGCAGCACCGAGGGCTCGAACAGGCGGTCGTCGTAGTTGGGTTTGAAATCGATCGTTTCCGATTCGATGTCGTCGAGCATGAATGAGGTAATCTTGGCCAGCCGCGCTTCCGTGTAGCGCTCGGCGGCCGGCGGATCACCATCGACCGAGCCGAAGTTGCCCTGCCCGTCGATCAGGGGCACGCGCATGGAGAAGTCCTGGGCCAAGCGCACCAGGGCGTCATAAATCGCGAGATTGCCGTGGGGGTGGTAGTCGCCCATGGTGTCGCCCACCACCTTGGACGACTTCATGTGTTTGCGATTCCAGGCCAGATTGAGCTGGTGCATGGCGTAGAGAATGCGCCGATGCACGGGCTTGAGGCCGTCGCGCACGTCAGGCAGCGCCCGCGACACGATCACGCTCATGGCGTAATCGAGATAGCTGCGCTTCATTTCCTCGGCGATCGTAATGGGCCGAATATCGTTCGGACCCTTCGGCGTTGCGCCGTCGCCGCCGGCCGGTTTGTCGTTGTCAGCCACGCTGCAAATCACCCTTGTGGTTGAACTGGTTGTGGTGGGTCTTACGGGATCGCAACAGCTGTCGCAACGGCGGAAGCCCGGCTACCCCCAGTCCGTTGCCGACAGCACTGAGCCGGCAGGGCGAAACAGTTTGCCAGACTGAGACATTCGGTCTCAGGGGCTGACTTGCGAAAGTCACTGATTGCCTGTAATGGCGCGGCACATGCGGCTTCGGGGAAGGGCCGCCGGACCCAATCATCACGCGTCACAGTCAGAGTTCGTCTCCCTCACCACGAACTGAAAGAAAGAATGGCAATGAACAACAAGCTTGCACTCGGACTGCTGGCAGCGGGCGCCTTGGCGCTCAGCCTGCCGGCCATCGCCCAGCAGCAGAAGGCGCCGACACCGGCCACCCCGCCTGCCGCAACGACGCCGGCTCCGACGACCCCGCCGCCGGCCGCCACGGCACCGGCACCGGTTGCCCCCGTCGCCAAGGTTGCGATCCCGAAGAACGTCTTCACGGTCGGCCAGCTGTCGGGTCAGTATCTCGCCAAGGACCGCCTGATCGGCACCAAGGTGCAGAACAAGGACGGCCAGATCATCGGCGACATCGAAGATCTGATCGTCGGCCCCGGCAATCAGGTGGTCGGCGTCATCATGGGTACCGGTGGCTTCCTTGGCGTCGGCGAGAAGCGCGTCGGCGTTCAGCTCGGCGCCCTGGTATTCACGCAGAAGGATGGCAAGCAGGTCGTCATGTTGCCGTCTGCGACGAAGGATGTCCTGGCCGCCATTCCGGCCTACAAGCGCGCCGAGCCGAAGAAGACCCTTGCCGAGCGGGCCGCCGAAAAGGCCAAGGAACTGACCGACAAGACCAAGGACACGGCCAAGGATGCCGCCAAGGCCGCCCAAGAGAAGGCAGCACCCCTGGTCGACAAGGCCAAGGAAGCCGTGAAGCCCGCCGAGAAGAAGTAACCGACGTCATTCCGCGACAGGTTGAGGAGCCCCGGTGCCAGTCGCCGGGGCTCTTTCGTTTCAGGCTTTGCGCACGATCGGCACGTGCGCTGCGACCATCTCCGGCAGCAGACCATTGAGACGCGGATCGTCGGCGATCTCGACGCGGCGCTCGAACGGCACGAATCCGGAGCGCATATAGAACTGCAGGGCCGCCGGGTGATCGCCCGTGCAGGTGTGTACCCAGAAGCGCCGGATCGGCCGGCTCCAGGCTTTCTCGATGGCGTGGCTCATGAGCGCGCGCCCGGCGCCACGCCCGATCATCGCGGCCGTGACGCCAAAGAAAGCCAGCTCACATTCCCCGTCGACGCGGAAATCGAGCTCGAGCAGGCCCTCGTCGTGGCCAGCCGCCTGCAACGCGGACAACTCGACTTTGGGATGCTGGATGATGGCGGCGAGATCGCCGCTGCTGAGCTTGAGACGGCTTGCCCAAAGCCATTCGGCCCCGACGCGCGTGTAGAGGGCGCGGTACCATTCGACGTCCGGGCTGGCGACGGCACGAATGGTCAAACCCTTCGCTTCCGGCACCGGCCGTGGCAGCGGTTTTGCGAGCATTTCAAGCGACGTCGCGATGAACGCCACCTTGCCTGCCGGCACCTTCGTGTAGCCATCCGCCAGCGTCATCGCAGCCCTCGTTAACTTCAGCGCGCTTACGACTTGCGCCGCCGTTCCTTGCCTTGCACATACGTATCGATCTGCCGGCCATGCACTATAACGGTGCCACAACCGCAATCAAATGCACGCTTGGAGAGCACACGCCATGGCCGCTGCCGGCTCGACCCGCGTCGTCATCGCCGCGCTGGCAGCGAATGCCGCCATCGCCGTGGCCAAGTTTGCCGCTGCCGCCTGGACCGGTTCCGCCGCCATGCTCTCGGAGGCGATCCATTCGTTGGCCGACACCGCCAACCAGGGCTTGCTGCTGCACGGCATACGTCGCGCCAGCCGGCCAGCCGACGCGCGCCATCCTTTCGGCTACGCCAAGGAGCTGTACTTCTGGGCCTTCGTCGTCGCCATCCTGCTGTTCTCGCTCGGTGCCGGTGTTGCCATCTATGAAGGCATCGACAAGCTGCGCCATCCCCACCCCGTCACCGATCCGCTGATCAACTATGCCGTGCTCGGCGTGGCAATCATTTTCGAGGTCATCTCAACGGTGGTCGCGGTGCGCGAATTCAACACGCAGCGGCAAGGCTCAGGGATGCTGGCGGCCCTGCGCACCTCGAAGGATCCGGCGCTGTTTACGGTGCTGCTCGAGAACCTTGCGGCCATCGCCGGCTTGCTGGTGGCCCTGACAGGCATCGCCGCCAGTCACCTGCTCGGTTGGAGCCTTGGCGACGCCATCGCGTCGATCATCATTGGGTTGATCCTGGGCCTGGTCGCCGCCTTCATGGCGGTCGAGACCAAGGGGCTGCTGATCGGTGAGGCGGCGTCGCCCGCCCTTGTCGCTGGCATCACCGCCCTCATCCAGAAGGAGGCGCGCAGCGATGGCCCCTTGGCCGGCGTCGGCTCGGTCACCACCATGCACCTAGGTCCAGACCATGTGGTTGTTGCCGTGCCGCTGGATTTCCGAGATGCGGTGACCGCCAGCGGCGTCGAGGCAACGGTGGCGCGCCTCGAAGCGGTGATCCGGCGCGCCCATCCCGAGGTCAAAAACCTGTTCCTGGAAGCCCGGCCAACCGCGACAACCGATGCAGCCCCCGCGACGGTTGTCGCTGCGAGGGCGCCCGCGGCCAGCGCGCCAGCGGTAACAGGTGCCGTGCAGGCCATTCCGGCACGCCCACTGGCCACTGCCCCGCCAACGAACTATCCGCCACCCAAGCCGGGCAAGGCCAAGAAACGCAAAGGCCGCCGGTAACGACTTTGCCATAGACTGGCGCAAATGATGGAGAGACCAGATGCTCAGAACCGCGCGCCTCATCCTGCGCCCCTGGCGCTCGAGCGATTTGCCCCTGTTCGCTGAGCAAAACGCTGACCCCGAGACCATGCACTACCTCAACGGCGTGCTCACCCGCGAGCAAAGCGATGCCTATGTTGGGCGCGCGGAACAGCATCTGACCGCGCCGGGCTTCTGCAAATGGGCCGTGGAAGCGCCAGGACTTAGCCCGTTCATCGGCGCCGTCGGGCTGACCCGCGTCAAGTTCGAGGCTGCGTTCACACCTGCAGTCGAGGTGGCTTGGCGACTCAACCGCCGCTATTGGGGCCAGGGTTTTGCCACCGAAGCGGCGCAGGCCGCCATCGAGGATGGATTGGCGCGCATTGGCCTCGACGAGATCGTCGCAATGACGGTATTGAGCAATGTCGCATCAAGTCGGGTGATGCAGCGCCTTGGCATGATCCGGGACATCGAGTTCGATCATCCAAGTTTTGCGCCGGACGATCCCATGCGCCGTCACGTGCTGTATCGCCTGCCGGCGCCAAGCCGCCGCTGAAACGTTTTACCGCTCGCCGCCCATCGCTCGTGGCGCCGCCGAATGGGCTGTACGCCCGAGCAGCCGAGGCTCGCTCAGCAGGAAGCGGGCGATGGTCTTGCCGACGATCATGTTGGCGCGCTTGTTCCAGTGCCAATCGTATTCATACTCGAAGCGCTGGCGATGTTGCGTCCAGTCCCGCTGGAAGGCGTCCTGCAGGTCGAGGAACGGCAATTCCAGCTCTTCGGCCACGGCCCGCGCCATCGCATTGAGCTTGCCCACCTCATAGGTTTCGACGGGCTTGCCCGCATAGATCGCCTCGCGCACGCCGTCCATGGCGAAGGCCAGCTTGAAGCCGTCCTGTTCTGCCAGCGCCTTCATCTCGGCCAGGGCGTAGCGGGTGAACATGCGGTTGCGGGCGTGGTCGCGAATGTTGCGGATATCAACCGCCGACGAGACGAATTCGGGCTTCCATTCGTCGCTGCCACCCCAATACAACCAGCTGATCAGGTGCTTGAACGTGAGATAGGCATTGGTCTCGTAATAGAGGTAGCGGAAGGTCGCCGAGTTGCGCAGCACATCGGCAAAGCCCGGCTTGAAATCGACCGGCGGAATCTCGACCAACCGCTTGTCGAGGCTCTGGGCGAGCTTCATGAAGCTCGACCCCGTCCGGTTGTGCATCAGCCGGTAGCTTTCGTCGAAGTCGTTGTGGATGAGCTGCACGACGACGAGATCGGGCTTGTAGCTGCGGACCTCGCGGCGGAGCATATGCAGATACTGCGACAGCGGCGCGCCATCCATGCCGAAACGAAGCACTTCCACCCGCTGGCCGTTGGCCTGCAACTGCCGCTCGAGGATCTCGGGGAATCCCTCTTCGGTGTTGACGAAGGCGCCATGCACATAACTGTCGCCAATCACGGCGATGCGCTTCACGCCCGGCGTACGCTCTTGCACATAGTCCGACCGCATCGAGTTCCAGCCGTCGTTGTTGATGCGCACCCTGGTTTCCCGGCCGTCGGGATGCCGGAAGGTCGCATCGGTTCGCGGCATGTAGCGCACGACGTTGTTGATCGAGACGTTCGGGAGGACATCATCGGGCAGCAGCAGGACGCGAAAGACGAACAGCTCCAGCACCAGGAAGCAAACGATCAGCGATGCCGTGCTGACTGCAAGGTTTTGGCACCATTGACCGAGCTTGGCACGCATGATCCACCCACACTTGTCCTGGTACGGCGCTTGGCCGCCGCGTATGGTCCGCCAACCGCAATGGCCGTGCCAACCATCGGCGAAATGCCGCGCCCGCATTGCCGGCCAGCGTCCGACAGCCCATAACTGCAGCAACGCCTCACACTGCCAGGAATTATCCCATGTCACGCCAGACCACCGAGACCTTGATCAAGCGGTACTACGAGGCCTTCAATGCCGGCGATGGCGACGGCATGCTGGCCTGCCTCGCCGATGATGTCGTGCATGACGTTAACCAGGGCGAGCGACGGGCCGGCAAGGAGAAATTCCGCGCATTCAATGCGCGCATGGCCCACCTCTACCAGGAGCGGCTGGAACGGATCGCCATCATGGTCAACGAGGACGGCAGCCGTGCCGCCGCCGAATTCATGGTGCATGGCACCTACAAGAATACCGACGAGGGCTTGCCGCCGGCGAAAGGACAAACCTATGCGCTGCCGGCGGGTACATTCTTTGCCGTCGACAAAGGGCGGATTGCGCGCGTGACGACCTACTACAACCTCACCGACTGGCTGCTGCAGGTGACCGGAGAGGTTGGATGAACGGCCGCGTCACCGTCGAGCCGCTGACGGGCCCGGCACTCCTCGCCGCACTTCCCGACCTGGCGCGCCTGCGCATCACCGTGTTCCGGGATTGGCCCTATCTCTATGACGGCTCGCTCGCCTACGAGCAGGGCTACGTCGAGAAATTCGCCAAGAGCCCCGGCGCTGTCATCGTGGCGGCCCGCGATGGGGACCGCATCGTCGGCGCGGCCACCGCATCACCGATGGTCGGCCACGCCGATGCCTTCGCCGAGCCGTTCCGCGCGCGCGGCTATGACATCGCGCGCATCTGCTACTTCGGCGAATCGGTGCTGTTGTCCGCCTATCGCGGCCACGGCATCGGCCATGCCTTCTTTGACGCCCGTGAGGCGCACGCGCGCACCTTGCCGGATGTGACCCACACCGTCTTCTGCGGCGTCGTCCGGCCTGCTGATCATCCGCTGCGCCCCGCCGACTACGTACCGCTCGACGCCTTCTGGATGAAGCGCGGCTACCACAAGCTGGAGGGCCTCGTTGGCAGCTTCGCCTGGCTCGACATCGGCGAGACTGCCAAAACCGCCAAACCGATGCAGTTCTGGATGAAGGCGCTGTGACGTGACCGCACCTCCGAAACTCACGATCGCCGCCGCGCAGTATCCGATCGAGCGGCTGGCCAATTTGTCCGCCCTGAAGGCCAAGCTCACGCGATGGGCCGAGGATGCCAGTCGCCGAGCCGCTGATCTGCTGGTGTTTCCGGAGTACGGCGCCATGGAGATTGCCGGAACCTGCGCCGACGCTATCGCCAGTGATCTCACGGCATCACTGGCAGCCGTCGCCGAACGCCTGCCCGAGATCGACGCCCATCATGCCGATCTCGCCCGCCGTCTCGGCCTGCATATCCTGGCCGCCAGCGGGCCGACCCGGAAAGGCGATCGCACTTACGTCAATGCCGCCCGCCTGTTCACGCCTGCAGGCCCCATCGGCGTACAGGAAAAGCTGATCATGACCCCGTTCGAGCAGCGTTGGGGCATTTCACCCGGTGAGCACCTCAGCGTCTTCGAGACCGCGCTCGGTCCGCTGGGTGTGCTGATCTGCTACGACAGCGAGTTCCCGCTGCTGGCGCGCGCGCTAGCCGAGGCCGGGGCCCGGCTGATCCTGGTGCCATCGTGCACCGAGCGCCTGTCCGGCTACCATCGCGTGCGCACGGGCGCTATGGCGCGGGCGCTGGAGAACAGCATCGTCACCGTGCAATCACCAACCGTCGGCGAGGCGCTCTGGTCGCCCGCTGTCGATCGCAACGCGGGTGCTGCCGGCATCTATGTGCCCGCTGAAGCCGGCGTTTCCGACACCGGCGTCGTGGCCGAAGGCAAGCTCGATACGGCGACGCTGGTGCTCGGCACGGTCGATCTGGCCGCCCTCGATCGCGTGGTCTCCTCCGGCGAGATGCGCAATCGTCGCGACTGGGCCCTGCAGCCGGGCGCCACGGCCCTGCTGCCTCTAGCGCGCTGCGTCGACCTGCGGTAACCGCGCTGAGCCTCGCAGCTCACTTCGACAGCCGCAGCGCCGTCAGCTTGACACCGATCTCGCGGAAAGCCTGCACCAGTTCCGCTGCCGTGGTGGCACTGTAGTGGAAGCTCGGCTGTGAGGCGCACGCGTCATAGATCGCCTGCGTGGTGGCATCGAGTGCCCCGAACGTGACCGTGTAGATGATCACACCATCGGCCTTGGCATTGGCGCAGGCCAATTGCAGGCGGCTGTCCAGATAGGCTTTGTAGCCCTGATAGGTGGTTGGTGCGACCCGTCCCCACTGCAGATAGCCGTAGGCCGTGTAGTCGGTGAAGGATGACCACGACGGCTGCTCGGCCGCCCAGTTCTGGCCATCGGTCATGAGCACGATCACCTTGTTGGCCTCACCCTTCGGCTTGGCCTGGTCGAATGTGCCCGAATCCCGCGACAGCACGCGCCAGGCCCACATCAGTCCTTCCGACGACACCGTCCCCGAACCATCCCAATGCGACAGATTGGAGATGACGTTGAGCAGGCGCGAGCGCGACTGCGTCAGTGGCTCGATGGGATCGGGGCACGCCTGGTTGGGGCCCTTGGTGACGGGACCCATTTCAACAATCGTTCCGTTGACGTTGCTGGCGTACTTCCAGACGTTGCGATGCATGCCGCCTTCCCAGTCGTAGCTCCAGCCGCTGGGTGGGTTCACGTCGGGAATGAAGTCGTTCGGAAAGCGCGAGACGCCGGGATTGGCTTGATCCGGCTCGTCCGGCCAGAAATACGGCACGAACAGGGTATCGGGATTGCCGCCCGTCGGCGGATCGATGGTCACGTCGTAGGGCTCGGCGCGCGCCTCGACGCAGCCTTTCCAGCTCGTGTTGCGAATGCGATCGAAGAGGTCGAAGTGGTTGACCTTGGCCGGGTTCTGCAGGAACAGGCAGCCGCGATAGAGCGTCGTCGTGAAACCGGACGGCACCGATGGCCCGCCACCGCTCGCCTGCGCCGACGAGATGCCGAGCAACGAATGCACCGCGTTGGCGAAGCTGCGGTTCTTCGGCATCACAGCGCCCGTGCGATCGCCGCCACCCGTGCCGGTGCCGGGGCCACCGTCGTCGCCGCCGCCACCGCCACCCTCATCGGGCGTCAATGTGCAGCCGCTCTGCATGGCGACCCAATGCCATTCGAACGAAACGCCGTGCCAGCGGGCATCTGCGTTGTTGTCCATCCAGCCGCGCTGCGTCCCGCCATTGCCGATGTTGACCGCCCCGACATAAGGCACGATCGCCATGCGGAGCTTGGTCGAGTTGCGGGTCGCATCGAACATGGTGTTGACCAGGTCGCTGGCCGCGGTCTTCAGGTCGCCCATGTAATTCCGCATGGAGCCGGTGTTGTCGAGCGCCAGCACAATCTCGATATCGCCAGGATCGATTTCGGCTGTCGACGTGACGCCGACTTCCATCCGTTCGAGACCGACGATCTGGAGGAAGTGCGGGAAAACATAGCCGTCGGCCACGATCTGCACGCCGGTCGACGTCTTGTTGATCGCCAGCGTCATGCCGCGCAGATCGCTGATGGTGCGGCTATTGGCGGCCATGAATTTGTTGGCCACGTCGCGGATTTCGGTCTCATCGACCTCGCCGAGACGGGCTGCCGCCAGCACCGCCGCGTCGGTCGCCGACTGCAGCGCGCTGCGCACGCGTGCGGCGCGGGCATAGTCGACACCGACGGCCGCCATCGCGGTCAGCGGCAGAATCATCAAGGCGACGATCAGCGCCACCGTTCCCTGACGGTTTGTCGAGAAACGCTGCTTGAGCTCAACGCCAGCCGCAATCGCGGCCCGAACCTTGCCCGCACATCCCCACATCGACAGCCCCTCACGCAAACGACGGCAATTTGGCGCAAAGCTAGCTGACGAACTTTAACTTCCGCTCAAGGAGAGCGGTGAACGATTGCTTTACGAGGGGGCAAGATTGACCGCTGCCTGACAATGCCGTTCGAATCAAGCCGCCAGCGCGGCCTTTGCATTCTCGACCCAGGACCGGATCCGCTCCATATCCGGGGGATCGCCATTTCGGAGCACCCGCTGGCCATGGGGACTGACCGCAAAGGCCAGTACACGGGCACAGAAGGTGTCGACCTCGGCTTCGGCAAGTTGCGCGCGGTTGCGGAATCCAGCTCCAACCAGCAGTTGCGCATGCGTACCGCGCACCCCCGGGACCGTGCACACCAACCGCGCCTGATCCTGCCAGTCGCGGACTGTTTCCGCATCGACGGCGCTGTTACCCAGCGCCAAGGCCAAGGCTTCCGGCACGGCCGCGAACAGATCATCGACGGTCTTGAGGCCGAGCGGCTCCAACTTCTCCGCCATCTTTGGGCCGATCGACGGCGCATCGACGATGGCGTGCTGACCGGTGAGATAAAGCCGTGGACCGCCGGTTGTCGGCTCGGCAGCCGGCGTCGCGCGCGCCACCACCCGCATGGCGGGCTTCGGCACCAGCGTCGGGGTGAGCACAGGCTCGGCTTGGTGAGCCGCGACCGGGGCGGCCTCGGCCGGTGGCGATTGAGCCAAGCTGGTGCGGCGGACGATCGGTTCGGCAGGAGCAGCCCGATCGGCGGCAAGCGGCGCGGGCCGTGGCGGCTCAACGCTGAGCTGCTCGGGCGCCGTCCAATCGGTCGGCGGCTTGGCGGTCGGCGTGGCATTGGCCGGTATCGGCTTGGACGCCTCCTCGCGCAACCTTTCACGCCGGTCGACCGTGGTTTCGACGCTCATCTGCGGCTTGTAGGGGAATTGCTTGCTGCCATCCGACGTTTTGCGCTTGGCCAGCACCTCGGCCGCGAAGGCTGCCCGCACCACGCGCTCATCCTCCGGCAGGTTCTTTTCCACCGTCCCGGTCGCCTTGAGCTCATCGTAAATACGCTCGACCAGGCGGCGTTCCTCCGTATTCTCAATCCGCTTGGTCCACCTCTTGGCCGGAATCTTGATCATGGCCACGATGGTATCGAGGCCGAGCGTCACAACGGGCGGCTTCACCTTGGCTTCTTCGATGGCAAGATCAATCACCGTCGCCACGGTGGCAATGGCCCGCTCGAGTTGCGCGGCGATGATCCGCTTGGCCACCACGTCGAGGCCTGAAGCTGGATCGATTACCGCACGATGAATGTCGAAATGGGCGATCAGCTTCTCATACTGGGTATTGGCTTCACGGGCCCCCTCGGCCACCAAGGCTTCGATCCAGTTGGCAGTGTTCGGCACCACAAGTTGCCGCCGCGCCTCCTTGCCGGCCAGGCTCATCAACGCGCCATAGCTGTTGGCGACGCTCCATTCGAAGGCCCGATGAATATTGTTCTCGGCCTCGGTCTGGCCGGTATGGAAGGGCTGTAGTGGGTCGGTGAGATAATGGCTGAGCACACCGGCACAATAGGTGGCCAGCGACCAGTTCCCCTCGGCCAGCGCCGCCACAAGATGCCCATACCAGCTGCGCGCCTTCACCGGCGCTCCGCCCCACCAGTTGTCGCGCGGGTGCAGGACGTGGTTGGTGAAATCGCGGAATTCGTCATCCGGTGCCTTGGCGCCGAGCAGCAGCACGTCGGCGTGCTTCAGGAAGACGCGCTGCCATGCCTCCGCCTCGGCCCCGCCGAGCCGGCTGACACCGTCGAGGACCAGCTTGTGGTGCGTGCCACGGGCATGTGCCGCGTGCAAAACGCGAAAGAGCAGAGTCATGGCGAGCCTCATCGGCGAACGGCGCTAAATGCAATCAGCCGCCGACGTTGTCTGAGTCGCCCCTCCACTGGAAGCGAGCCCTGTTGAAAACCCGCATGAAGCTGGCCTCAAGCGGCCGATTTACTTCCCCGGTGTGGCTTTCTTTTCAGCGTGTGCATAGACCGCCGTATGGTCTGCCGCCGGTCCCAGGTCCTTGAGGATCCGCCCGAGCAGATCCGAGACGAAGCCGAGTTCGGCCGCCTCGATGCCAAGCTCCTGGGCCAGCCGATTCGCCATGCCGACGTCCTTGTCCATCAAGGCCAGCGCGAAGCCCGAGTTGAAGGCATGGTTGAGCATGTAGCGTTCGGCCTTGTTCTCGGTGGTGTTGTTGCGGCCGGTCGATGCATTGAGCACCTTGGTCATGACCGCGCCTTCGAGGCCGAAGCGCTGTCCGATGACGAGGGCTTCCGCCGTCGCCACCAGTCCTGCCGCCGACACGTAGTTGTTCAGCGCCTTCATCGCGTGCCCCGAGCCGAGCGGTCCCGTCCTGTGCACCGTGCCCATGGCTTTCAGGATCGGCTCGACCCGGTCGATGTCTTCCTTTTTGCCGCCCGCCATGATGGCGAGTTGCCCCGTCACCGCCTTCGGCACGCCGCCCGAGACCGGCGCATCGACGAGACCGATGCCCTTCGCCGCCAGTTCCTCACCGAGCTTCTGCGTATCGACCGGATAGGACGAGCTCATGTCGATGACGATGCCGCCCTTGGCCACCTTGCTGGCAAAGCCGCCGCGACCACCACCGCCAAACGTCACCGCCCGCACCACCTTGCTGTCGGGCAGCATGGTGATGATCGTTCGGCATTCCGCGCCGAGCGTTTCGAGGTCCGGCGCCACCGTGAACATGTTGCTTTCGGCGGCAAACGGCGCCGTGATCTCCGGCCGCGTGTCATAGAGCATCACCGCATGCTCCGCCTTCACGAGGCACCGCGCCATGGGACCGCCCATGTTGCCGACACCGACCAGACCGATGCGCTCGCGCATGACTGTCCTGCCTTTCCAATTTCCGAATCTGCTTGTGAGGATTGACCTACCACCTAATCTGCGGCGGTTCACTGTTCGGCACAAGTGCCGGTCACGCAGCTCCGACCACCAAAGCATCGAGACCTGACATGCGCGTCATCACGCAGATTCCGAACCATGACCTTCGCGAAGCCCAGACCGTCGCAAAACTGGCCGAACGGGCAGGCTTCGATTCGATCGTGACGGCAGAAAACGCCCACACCCCCTTTCTGCCCCTTGCTGCCGCCGCCTTGGTGACCGAGCGCATTGAACTCGCAACAGCCGTGGCGATGGCCTTTCCGCGCTCACCCACCATCATGGCGCAGACCGCCTGGGATTTGCACAAGGCCTCGAACGGCCGCTTTCACTTAGGGCTCGGCTCGCAGGTCAAGACGCATAACGAGCGCCGCTTCGGCGTTGCCTGGTCACCGCCTGCGCCACGCATGCGCGATTACATTGGCGCCGTCCGCGCGCTGTGGCAGGCCTTCGAGGCCGGCACCTCGATCGACTATCACAGCGACACCTACAATCTGACCCTACTGACCCCGAACTTCGCGCCGAAGCCGACGGGCCTGCCGCCCATCCCGATCTCCCTGGCAACGGTCGGCCCGCAAATGCTCAAACTCGCCGGTGAGGTCGCCGACGGCGCACGGCTGCATCCGTTCTCGACCAAGCGCTATCTCTCCGAAGTGTCGCTGGCCCGCATCGGCGAAGGCCTCGCCAAGTCGGGCCGCGAGCGCCGGCAGATCGAAGTCATCGCCGGCGGCTATGGCTTCATCGGCACGGGACGCGACGCCGCGGCGATCGCCAAGGCCCGCGCCTATGTCCGCTATCGCATTGCCTTCTATTGTTCCACCCGCGCCTATTGGGACGTGTTGCGCCTGCACGACATGGAATGGCTCGGCGAGAAGGTTAATCCCCTTCCGCGCGAAGGCCGCTGGGAAGAGATGAAAACCATCATCCCCGAAGAGTACATCGACATGTTTGCGACGCTCGCTACCTATGAGGACCTGCCCAAGGCCATCGCGCAGCGCTACGGCGGTTACGCCGATACGGTGCTTCTGCAGATCTCCGCCGACGAGGACGTCGACCGCCTTGCGGCGGCCGTCAAAGCGATCCAAGCCATTCCGAGCCCGTTCGCCGGCTACAACAAAGCCGCCTAAAGCCGAACTTTGATTGCGGACACGGGATGGTGAACAAGGCATGGAGCAGCTTTGGATTTGGGCCAGTGTGCTCGCAGCCTTGTGCCAGGCGCTGCGCTATGCCTCGCTGAAGGAGCTGAACCAGCACCTCCCTGCCTTCGTCACCAGCTACGCGCGCGTGCTGTTCGCGTTGCCGATCCTGCTCGTGCATCTGGGGCTCATGCTCTGGTGGACTGGGGCTGCACTGCCAGCGATGAATGCAGCCTTCTTCTTTTACACCGGTCTCACCGCTGCCGGTCAGTTCCTCGGCACCGTGTTGATGATGCGGCTCTTTCGCCTCGGCAACTTTGCCGTCGGCACCATGCTCGCCAAGGCCGACGCCGTGATGACCGCGGTCATCGGCACGTTGCTGTTTCGCGAGCAGATTTCCGGTGGCGGCTGGATCGCCATCCTGGTGACGGTTGCCGGCGTCATGCTTACGTCGGCCGGCCGCATGCCCGCCACCGCGTGGCGCGCCGGCGACATCACGCTCACCAGCATGCTGTTCGGCCCGGCCACCCGGCTCGGTCTGGTTATTGCGCTGGTGAATGCGCTCGCTTTTCTGGCTTTGCGTGAGGCAATCCTGGCGCTCGGCGGCAAGGGTGGTGTCGCGCTCGACGCGGCCGTTGCCGGCACAGTGATGACATTGCTGTCGTGCGTCTTTCTTGGCGCCTACCTCCTGGCCACCGATCGCCCCAACCTGATGCGTATCGGTAGCCATGTGCGCCTGTGCAGTGTCGTCGGCCTCGCCAGTGCCTTTGGCACCCTGCTCTGGTTCCTGGCGACGGCCTTGGCCAATGCCTCCTATGTGGCCGCGGTGGCGCAGGTGCAGATCGTGTTTGCGCTGGCCCTCTCGCGCTACTGGTTCCTGGAGAGCATCACCCGCCTCGAGCTGGTCGGCATCGCCATCATCCTGGCGGGCATTATGCTGTTCCGACTCGCATAAGGCCGGCCGTTGCCGCTGGGTTTGGTTAATCACGTTTTGACGATCCTGCTGCGCTCCATCCCGGTCTGCGGGTACGTTGCGACCGAGCAAGGATCGGGTTGGAGTCATGCGTCGCAGCGCCATCGCCGGGCTGATCGCGGTCGCCTGCAGTGCAGGCGGCGGTGCTGGTTCGGCGCAAAATGCGGCACCAACTTTGACGTTCGCCGCTGGCTGCGCCTCCGGCCCACGCATCCGCATTGCCGCCGTCGGCGATCTGCTGTTCCATGACGCCCTGCAACGGCAGGCACTCGTCCCCGGTGGCAGTTTCCGCCGCTTCTGGGCTCCCGTCCAAGGCATCCTTGATCAGGCCGACATCGTCTACGGCAACTTCGAGGGCCCAGCCGCAGACGGCGTCACGGCCGGTGGCGGCGCTGTGCGCGACCCTGGCCGCACGTTCGATCGCCGCGTCTATGGCATGACGCCGGGCGCCTTGGTGTTCAATTTCCACCCTTCCGTGATCGATGACCTCAAGGCCTCGCGGTTCACTGTCGTCTCCACGGCCAATAACCATGCCACCGACCGCGGCTCGCTCGGGATCGACCGCACCATCGACAATCTGCGCCGGGCCGGTGTCGCCTTCACCGGCACCCGCAAGCGCGGCGACACCACGTCGCCCTGGAGTGTCACCACCATTGCCAAGGGGCTCACCGTCGCCTGGCTGGCATGCACCTATTCGACCAACGGCATCCCCGATCGCCACGGTCAGGTGCTGAACTGCTATGGCCAGCGTGACCTC
This sequence comes from Hyphomicrobiaceae bacterium, assembly GCA_046154645.1. Classification (GTDB taxonomy): domain Bacteria; phylum Pseudomonadota; class Alphaproteobacteria; order Rhizobiales; family Hyphomicrobiaceae. Next base: position 145,011 of record JBJXDZ010000110.1, on the reverse strand, counting down.
GTCATGGCCGAGTTGCAGCGGCTGGCGGCCGACCCCGAGATTGATGCCGTGGTCCTCACGCCGCATTGGGGCCAGGAATATGCCCATCAACCGTTGGCCAGCGATCGCACCTATGCCCGCGAGGCGCTCGAAGCCGGTGCCGATGCGGTGCTTGGTGCCCATCCACATGTGCTGCAGCCATGGGAAAAGCACCGCACCGGCGATGGCCGCGAGGGGCTGATCGTGTACTCGCTCGGCAACTTTATTTCCAACCAGCAGAAGCCGGCGCAGCGCTCCGGCATCATCGCCCTGCTCGAATTCACCAAGCCCGAGGGCCAGCGCCGCGCCAGCCTGTCGGCAGCGGGTTTCGTGCCGACCTGGGTCGACTTCGCGGGTGGGCACCGGGTGACGGAGCTGCTCGGCGAGGCCGCCGACAAGGCCAGCCCGCTGGCGCAAACATTGCGGCTGCTGCCGCGGGGAAATCGCGTTACGCGTACGTCGCTGGGAAGCCTGCCGCGAGCCTGCACGCCGGATCTGATCGCGCGCGGCCCCCAAGCGCCAGTGGCCATTGCCAAATCGTCGGGTGGCGGTTCGGTGCAACATATTGCGCTGGCGGGGCCAGTGACGGTGGCTGCGGCCCCCGTCGCGAGTCTCCCCCTGCTGCCTGTGCCGCCACCCGAGCCGGAAGCGGAGCCCGAGTTTGAACCTGCCTCGCTTGCAGCCACGGCCGAGAGCCAGGCCACCGTCGCCGGTCTGGTGGGACTTGTAATGGCGACGCTGCCGCCGCGCCCGGGCCCGCCCGTGCCGCGGGGGCCAGACTCCCGGCCCTCGGCGCTGCCGGTCCGGGCCTGGGATGGCCACGCTGAGGCTGTGGGACCCAGCGCCTGAGGCCTCGCCAGCTGCACCTGCAACATGCCGCGCCCGCCGACAATCCGTTCAAATTAACAGCGATTTAGCATTGCTCGGTTATGCATGATGTCTGCGCTTCAAGCCGTTTCAAGGGGACTCGCGCCGTGCGTGCATTGTTCTGGCGACGAAAAGATGCCCGCCTCGTCGCGCGTCTGAGCAACGTCATCGAACGCTCCGAGAAGGTCAGCAAGACCTACCGGATGAAGCATCCGCGCGTGGTCTTCGACACATCCTATCTCGATGGCGCCGAAGGCGAGTTCGAGATCGACGAGACCGGGTTCGAGGCTGCGCCTGAGGCCGCGGGCGAGCCTCTGACGCCAGCCAGTGACGCTCACGATGCCGACCTGCCCCATGCAGCTATGTCACGGCGCCAGCCGCGCCTGGCCGTACGGCCCGTCCAGCCCGAGCCCGCACTGGCCGCCGATACGCAGCGCGCCCCGAATGCCAACCAGCGCGAGACGGTCACCAACCGGTTGGCCGAGGCGCAGCGCGAGTTGCTGGCACACCTGGAAACGGAAGCCCGCCGCGAGCTCGCAGCCCGCCGTGAGGCCGAAGCTGAATGCGAGGAAGCCGAACGCCTGGAAGCCGAGGCGGCGCGAGAGCTGGCGGCCCTGCGGGAGGCAGCCGAACAGCGCAGCATGGCAGCCCGGCGCGAAGCCGAGGCCCGCGATCGCGCGCAGTTGGCCCGTCGTGAGGCCGAAGCCCAGCGTGAGCTTGCTGCCCGCCTCGAAGCAGAGGCACAGCGCGAGCACGTAGCCCGCCTGGAAGCCGAGTCGCAGCGCGAAGACGCCGCCCGCCGTGCCGCCGTCGTGCAACAGGAGCTCGCCGCCCTGCGTGCAGCGGCCGATGAGCGCGAAATTGCCGCCCGCCGCGAGGCCGAGGCTCGCCAGCGAGAGCTTGCCGCCTACCAGGAGATGGAAGCGCAACGGGAGCTTGCTGCCCGCCTCGAAGCGGAGGCTCAGCGCGAGCAGGCGGCCCGCCTGCACGCCGAGGCACAACGCGAGGAAGCCGCCCGCCGCGCCGCGCAGGCGCAGCGGGAGCTGGCCGCCATGCGCGAGGCAGCCGAACAGCGCGAATTGGCCGCCCGGCGCGAAGCCGAGGCGCGGCAGTGGGAGATTGCGGCGCACCGCGAAGCCGAAGCGCAGCGCGAGCTTGCGGCGCAGCGGGAGGCCGAAGCCCAGCGCGAGCAGGCGGCCCGCCTGGAAGCCGAAGCCCAACGGGAGAAGGCCGCCCAGCTCGAGGCCGAAGCCGTGCGCGAATTGATCGCCCTGCGCGAAGCTGCCGCCGCCCGCGACCTCGCCGCACGCCGCGAAGCCGAGGCGCAGCAGCGCGAGATCGCCGCCCGCGAGGAAGCCGAGGCCCAGCGCGCGTTCGCCGCCAGACTGGAGGCCGAGGCCCGCCAGGAGCAGTCCGCCCGGGTTGCTGCCGAAGCCGAGCGCGCCGAAGCCGCCATGATCGAAGCTGATACGCTGCGCGAGATGGCAGCGCTGCGGGCAGCGGAAGCGGAACGCGAGCAGGCAACACAAAGCGATATCGCGGCGCACGGCGAACTCATGGCCGCACTGGCAGCGCGGGCGAACCACCGGCAAGCAACATGGTCGGAGCCGGCCGCACCACTGGCGCCCATGCAGCACACCGAATTGGTGGCTATAACGACTGCCGCGGATCTGGCCTCCGTTGCGTTGCCGGTTGTCGCGACGCCACAAGCCACGCCGGAGGCCATCGCCCTACGCCTCAAGGCGCGGCTGCGGCAATCCCTGCAACTCAATCCGAAGACCGAAAAGGTGGCAGCGGACGCCGCCAGCCCTGTTGCACCCGCCGCGTTCCCCGCCACCGCCGAGCCAGACCCGGCTCGCCTTGCCCCGCCCCCATCGCCCGTCGCCACAGCAGCTGACCCTTCGGCAGCCATGGCGCGCAAGATGTCGCTGCTCAAGACATCGCGTGAGAAATCCGGCGCCGTGCTCGCCAGCACGCCGGCCGGCCAAGGCCGAGACAAGCGCCGCGACCGCCGCATTCCCGCGCAAACTCCAGCCATGCTGTGGAGCGATGGGATGATCCAGGCTCTGGCCTGCACCATTCGCGACAAGTCGGCCGGCGGCGCCATGCTGGAGTTTGCCCCCGACAAATACATCGACGGTAACATCGAGCTGGTCGTCGGCGACAAGCTGATGCTGACGTTCAACTCGGTGCAGGATCGCACCTCGGTGGCCTGCGTGGTGGTACGCCTCGACGGCCGCCGCTGTGGCGTCCGCTTTGCCGGCCAGTTCCACACCGAGGTGAACCGGCCGCGCAAAGCCGGCAAATCCCGCTTCTCCGGGCCGCGCTGAGCCGGACCGACCTGGAGCCGCGCAACGGCCAAGTGCACAACCACACCGCGCAAGTTGGCAAAGTTGATGCGGCCTGCCTAGACTTCCTCGATTCGCGGCTCACGAGCCCGAGCGTGGGAGCCTGACATGGACAAGGCGAAACTGGAAGCGCTGCGCGCCCGCTACGCCAACGCCAAGGGTGGCGACATCTACGACCCAGCCTTCCGGGCCGTTGCCGATGCCGTGTTCACCACACCCGATCGCCGCAAGTGGCCTTTCGCCGACGTCGCCACCTTGCTCGGCGCCCGCTACATGCCCGACGCCCTCGCCGCCGGTTTCGCCGGTCTCGATGTCGCCCTTCTCGGCGTACCGATGGACCTGGGCGTCACCAACCGTGCCGGCGCCCGCTTGGGGCCACGTGCGGTGCGTGCCGTCGAGCGCATCGGCCCCTACGAGCATGCATTGCGGCTGGCGCCCGCCGGCACGCTGCGATTCGCCGACACCGGTGACGTGCCCATGCAGAGCCGGTTCTCGCTCGAGCAGTGTCACGCCGACATTGAAGCGCATCTCACCGCAATCGCCGCAGCCAATGTCATACCCCTCGCCGTTGGCGGCGATCATTCGATCAGCCTGCCGATCCTCAAGGCGCTCGGTGCCCAACGTCCCGTCGGCATGGTGCACATCGATGCCCACTGCGACACCTCAGGCGAATACGAGGGCGCCAAGTTCCACCACGGCGGCCCCTTCCGTCGCGCTGTGCTCGACGGCGTGCTCGATCCCGAGCGCACGATCCAGATCGGTATTCGGGGCGGCGCCGGCTATCTGTGGGAGTTCTCGCACGAGAGCGGCATGACGGTGCTGGAGGCCGAGGATGTCACGCGTTTCGGCATCGATGCCGTGATCGCCAAAGCCCGCGCCGTGGTCGGCACCGGCCCCACCTACGTCTCGTTCGATATCGACAGCATCGATCCCGGTTTCGCGCCCGGCACCGGTACGCCCGAGGTCGGAGGCCTTACGCCACGCGAGGCGCTCGCAATTCTGCGGGGCCTGAAGGGCATCGACATCATCGGCGGCGATGTGGTCGAGGTAGCACCGCAATATGATGCCAATACGGTGACAGCCCAGATCGGCGCTCAGATGCTGTTCGAGCTGCTGTGCCTGGTGGCGCTGCGCGCGAAGGCGTGAGCCCCATTGCCCCGAGACATTCTCGACGTCGCGAACACGGCCTCACCGCCGGCCATACTTGTACTCTGTGATCAGGTTGCGATCGGTGATGACTTCGGCGCGGCGGCCGGCCTTGGTCTCGACGGCGGCCAAGTCCTTGGTGTGGTCGAGCGACAGGAAACCCGCAATCAAATCGCGATCAGCGTCGGTAAAGAGGGGCTTGCCCTCCGGGCGGATCGCCATCAGGTGGCCGACGGCGTCGGGATGGCGCAGCTGCTGGCGCCAGTCGCGACGGCCTGCGATCGTGAAGCTGCCATAGAGATAGGCGTGCGGGAATACGGTGGCGGCTGTCTTCAAGGCATCGGGAGAGCCCGTGGTGTTGAAGGCCAGCACGGCGTCGTCGGTCATGTGGTTCTTGATCAGCGTCAGGAACTCGCCGCTCAAGAGCAGTGAGACGTAAGCGCGCCAATGCCACGTCGTGTTCATGACCACGAGATCGTATTTGGCGTCGGGGTTCTGGCGCAGGAACTTGCGGCCATCGCCGAGGAACAGTTTGACGCGCGGATCAGCGACGGCGCGCTGCTGCGGGGCATAGTTCTGAATGAGATCCATGTAGCCCGGATTGATCTCGATCACGTCCATGTGCTCGACGCCGGGGAAGCCGCCGATCAGGTACTGCCAGCTGCCGACCGAGAGGCCGATCACGAGCACGCGCTTCGGCCGCGGGTTCAAAGCGGCCAGCACCAGAATCCGGTTGATGCCGTTCGAGTTGATGCGCGGGTCGACGTTGGTGCGGCCGTCATAGACGTTGCCGCCGAACACCGCATCGCCGATCTGGTCGTTACGCGTGGTGACGACGATCCCCTGCCGCGTCTCGACGATGTGGCGAATATCAGTGCGCTCGACTGACAGCGCCGCGATCAGCCAATTCGAGGTCGCAGCCGTCGCCACGATGGCGGCGAGACCAGCGATACCGGCGACGGCGGCATGGCGGCGCAACGTTTCAAGACTGTTGTTGGCCAGAACAAGCGCCACTGCCGTCGCGATGCCGGCCGCGCCGATGCAAGCGAAAGCAAGTTGCGTTGTGGCCCACTGCATGACCACGAAGTTGATCAGCAACGGTCCAGTGACGGAGCCGAGAATGTTCGACGCGTAGACTTTGGACAGCGAGCGGCCGACATTGCCGGTGCCAAGCTCGGTGCCGATGTGATGGCAGATCGGAAAGCAGATCGAGAACAGGAACGCCGGCAGGAACATCAGCATGATCAGCAGCGCATTCGAGCGCGGCAGGACGGCGATCAAAAAGGGTGTGGCGGCGACGATCAAAGCGGCCGTCAGGATGCGGGAGGCGGCGGCAGCAACCAGATCGCCGCCTTCACGGCACAGGCGGCCGCCGTACAGCGCGCCAGTCGCAATGCCGAGCAGATAGACCGACAGCACCACCGACAGCGACAGTGGCGTCGATTCGTTGGCGAAACCGTAGGTGCGCACCCACAACGTCTCGCTGGAGAGCGAGAGCAGGCCGACCATGAACGAGACGAGACGCGCCGGGAAGGTCATAGCTTGCTCCGGAAGGCGGCGAAGGCTGCGAGCGCGATGGTGATGTTGATACCGGCGGCGACATACGTGAGTATGTCGAGGCCTGCGACGCGCAGAAGCCAATGGCTGGCGGCATAGGCGCCGGCAGCAGCACCCAGCGTGTTGATGAAGTAGAGAAGCCCGGTCGAGGCGCCGATGTTGCCGGTGCGGCTGGCCAGCTCGGTCACAAGGACAGGTAGCGTCGCGCCCATGGCGCAAGTGGGTATCAGAAACACGGCGAAGGTGAGCAGGACAATGATGCCCAGCGGCTCGCCGGAGAACTTGGCGCCAAGGCTGTCGATGAGATCGAGGCTGATCAGGCCAAAAAGGCCGATCGTCAACTCGACGAGTGCGAACACCAGAATGCGATGCTTGGCGAAGCGATCAGCCAACCAGCCGCCAACGAGGGCGCCGCCGCCGAGACCCAGCATGAAGATGGAGACGATCGCGGAGACAGAATCGAGATCGACTCCATACCAGCCGAACAGCGTGCGTTGCCAAGCGATCTGATAGAGGAGAGCCGCCACGCCCGAAGCGAAGAACAGGACGCCGCTCAGGATCATCGGCAGCTGGCCGACGAGGGCCGCAAGATGCTCCCGGCGCATGGCCGGCGCCAACCGCAATCGGCTTTCCAAGAGGTTTCCCCGTCTCACGCGTTACGACTGTGCGGGGACTGCTTCCGGCCCCATGTTGGGGCAGGCGAGCCTGGCGCACGATGCCGCACGATAGGACGTCTTCGCCAATAAACGGTTGATGGAGGTTTGGCGGGCCAGCGAATTCTGCGTGGTTGCCGTTCACAACTCATTAGGAGGTGTAGTCAGTGACCGGCTGGTCAACTGGTGCTGTCCGCCTTCTTCGCGTCGGCAAGCTTGCTCGCGTCGTCCTCGACGGTGGGTTCAGTAAAGCCGCCCTCGGCAACGAGCCGGGCAAAGAGGCCGCCATTGGCAACGAGCTCGCGGAATTTGCCGCGCTCCACGATGCGGCCCTGATCGAGCACCAGGATCTGGTCGGAATTGGCGACCGTCGACAGGCGATGGGCAATGATGAAGGTGGTGCGGCCCTCGCGCAGCGCATCGAGCGCGCGCTTGATGCGGCCCTCGGTCTCGGCGTCGAGCGCGCTGGTGGCTTCGTCGAGGATCAGGATCGGCGCGTCCTTCAGGATGGCGCGGGCGATGGCGATGCGCTGGCGCTCGCCGCCGGAGAGCGATTGGCCGCGTTCGCCGATGGTGAACTGATAGCCGCCGGGCTTTTTCATGATGAAGTCGTGGGCTTCGGCGAGGCGGGCAGCGCGCTCGACCTCGGAGTCGGGAGCGTCGGGGCGGCCGATACGGATATTCTCGGCGATGGTGCGGTTGAACAAGCCGGCGTCCTGGAACACCACGGCGATGGCGTGGCGCAACGAATTGAGCGTCACATGCGTGATGTCGATGCCGTCGATGCGCACGATGCCCGACTCTGGTTGTCGCATGCGCTGCAGCAGTGCAAGCGTGGTCGTCTTACCGGAGCCGGTGGGGCCGACGAGGGCCACGGTTTCGCCGGGCCGCGCCGTCAGCTCGACCTCGAAGACGCCTTGCGCGCCGGGACCGTAGCGATAGGAGACCTTGTCGAAGATGACCTCGCCCTTGACGGCGTCGAGCGGCTTGGCACCGGGAGTCTCGATGACGAGGCCCTTGGCATCGAGCAGCTCGAAAAAAGTCTTGAGGGTCGGCGCCTGCTGGTTGATGCGCACGAAGAAGCCGGAGAGCTGATCGAGCTTGCTGATCAGAAGGTTGGCGAACCCCACGAAGGCGACGATGGACCCGACGGTGATTTCACCCTTGGCGGCCAGCAGCGCACCGACCGCAAACACCAGCACCATGGTGATGGTGGCTGACGCGCGCGTCAGCACGGTGAGCAGGCCCCACCAAGTCAGCACTGGATATTGCGCCGACAGCAGCTGGCCCATGATATCGCGCATGGCCTGTGCCTCGGCGCCGAGCCGCGAGAAGCTCTGCACCACGGTGACGTTGCCGAGCACATCGCCGACGCGGCCGTAGACGCTGCTGTGGTACTGCTCCACCGCGGACTGGCCGCTGCTGGTCTTCTTCACGACGATGGTATTGAGAATGACGTAGACGACGGCGAGGCCGCCAAGGATCGAGGCCATGCGCCAGTCCATCCGGATTGCGGTTGGGATCAGGAACAGGATGCCGACAATGGCGACGAGTTGCTCGCGCAGGAATGACAGCCAGTTCCAGAACAGCGAGTCGGTACCGGAGAGAATGGCGCGCACGACGGCGCCGGAGCCCTTCTCGGCGTGGTAGCTGATCGGCAGCGTGATGGCGCGTTCGAAGGCCTCGCCCATGGCCGCGAGACGGCGTCGATGAGCCATGCGATCGGCGGCTACGGCAACGATAACGCTGGCGATGATGCCGACGAAGCCGAGCCCCGCCCACAATCCGATAATGGGGAACGCGCCGGAGCCCTTGGCCAGGGCGTCGACCACCCAGCCGAACAGCAGCTGCTCCATCACCTGGATGAAAGCGATGACAATGCCGGAGCCGACCAGCAGGGCCGCGAGCCAACGCTCAGTGGCCAGCATGGCGAGCGCGCGCCGGTAGGACTGCCAAGGGGTCATCCGGCCGTCGATCCTCAATCCGTGGGGGCACGTTGGTTCCGTCAGAGCGACGTGCCATCGCACACCGCCGTCCATGACGCAACGGCCGTCGTCATTGAGGCGATATCGCCTCCGCCGCTAGTGCCGATCACGATCGACGATGGTCTCGGCAACGGCCTTGAGCACTGCGTCGAAGCGGTCCTCCATAACGGTTTTCAGATCTGCCATTTCCGCATGCACGCGGGCCAACCGGCTCTCGACCAGACGAAACTCAGCCTTTACGAGCGCCGGTATGCCCTGCAACTCCTGCTCGGTTGCCTCCAGCCGGGGCTCCGTCGCATCCAGGCGCGCTGCCAGTGTGCGCATGTCGCGTTCAAGCGTCGCCACGCGCTGCTCCAGGGTATCCGCCATCCTCGCCTCCAGCTTGCCGCCAGGACATTCAGCTGATCAAGACTGTAGCTACATGTTCTTGTTTTGTCCAGAGCGATTCCGTCGCCCATGATTGAGCCGGTCCTGCAAGGTCAGCCAGGCGAAAACGCCGGGCATGAACCAGGGGGTGCCATTGAAAAACGGAACAGCAGGAGGCGGCCGGAAATCGAGCGCGGTCTCGCCTTCGGGTCGGCCCAGGATCTGCTCGGCCGCCTTTTGGCCGGCCCAGCGCGCCCACACCACGCCAGAGCCGCAATAGCCCGCCGCGTAGCGCACACCGTCCTTGGAGAACACGCGGGGGATCATGTCGCGATTCATGGCGACGTGGCCGAACCAGCTGTGCGTGATCTCGGTGTCGTCGAGGATGGGGAAGATGTCGACCAGGGCGCGGCGCAGGCTCGCGGTCGGCCAGGCGGGATCACCGGCGATGGTGCCGTCGCGACCGCCGAACAGGATCCGCCGGCCATCGGGCGAGGGGCGGTAATAGTAGTGCAGCTTGCGCGTCTCCGACAGCATGTAGCCCTTCGGCATCAACTCGCGCATCAGGTTGTCGGAGAGCGGGGCGGTGGCAATGATGCGACTGCGGACGGGCACCATGCGGCGGCGCAACCAGGGATCGACCTTGTCGGTGTAGCCGTTGGTGCCCATGATGACGTGTCGAGCCTGAACGGCACCGCGCTCGGTCGCGACATCGTAGCCATCGCCCGAGGGTTTCAAGCCCGTGACGCCGGTTTGCCCGTGCACCTTGGCGCCGGCCGCCAAGGCCAGCCGCAGCATGCCGGCGTGGAACTTGGCCGGATGCAGGCCGCCGATGTCCTTGCGCACCATGCCGCCCTGGTAGAAGTCGGTGCCGAGTTCGCGCTTCTGTTCGGCCTTCGGTACAGCATAGGCATCGATGCCGAGGGTGGTGCGCAGCAAATCAGCCTCGCGCGCCAGCGCCTCGTAGTCCTTGGCCAGTGAGGCACCGGTGAAGCGGCCGACAATCTTGAAGTCGCAATCGATGTTTTCGCGCTCGATGAATGCGGCCAGGTCTTCACGCGCAGCCTTGCCTTCGGCCAGAATGCCCTTGGCGCGCGTTGACCCGAATTTCTTGGCCAACTCGTCGTAGCCGGGTCGGAGATTGCCGCTGGCGATGCCGCCATTGCGGGTGGAAGCACCTTCGCCGGGCCGTTGGCGATCGAACACCTGCACGGAGCGCCCGGCGCGGGCCAGCGTGATGGCCGCCGAAAGCCCCGTGTAGCCGGCACCGACGATGACGACATCGGAGCGCGAGGCAACCGTCTCCTGCGGCAGGATTGCGGGCGGTGCGGCTTCCCACCAAAAGGGCTCGTTGCGCATCATGGGGTTCTGGGACTCAATCGTTGGCTGCTGGCCGCGCAGCTGGTCGGGCTCGCGGCTGGCGCAGCATATCGACTGGCGGCACCACATGTAAGGGCCTCGATCCGAATGCCGTCATGTCGGCAACGTGGATTGGCGCTGGATTGCTCCATGATCGAGCGCTATAGGGTCGGATGCAACAACAGGCGACTAGGGAGAACGGCTGTGACGTCGCAACTGACCACGCCCGGCTATCTGCATCGCGGGCTCGAAACGCTGTTTGAGATGGCGCGCGAGAAGCCGCTTAGCCCCAACTGCGACAGCTTCGTTTTCGTGCGCCACGGCGAGACCGACGGCAATCACAAGCGCATCTTCCAGCCAGCCGAGATTCCACTCAACGCCCGCGGCCTCTCGCAGGCCGAGGCCGCCTCGAGCGCGCTGGCCAAGGCTGGATTGCAGCGCATCGTCGCCAGCACCATGAACCGGGCCTGGACCACAGCCGAGGTCATCGGCCGGCCGCACGGCATTCTCCCTGAGCCCGAGGATGGCCTGCGCGAGCGCTGGTTCGGCGATCTCGTCGGCACACCCTCGCACGATCACGACTGGCGCGAGGATCCGCCGAACGGCGAGACGCTGCGCACCTTCGTCACCCGCACCCAGGCCGGCATCGCGCGCGGACTCGCGCATGCGGATAAAAAGTTCACCTCGCTGGTTGCACACGGGGGCGTGCTCTATGTGCTGGCGCCAAGCCTCGGCCTCGATCTCACCACTGACATGCTCGCCAACGCCACGCCGATGCGGTTCGATCGCTCCGGCAGCGGCTGGAAGGTAACGGTGCTGGCCAAGTCGAGTGGCCGCAGCGACAACGTTTCTTAAGCCAAATTCCTCGCCTTGATTTCACGCCGCGCCGAGGCGCAGATGGCAGGTGGAGGCTGACAAGTTCCATGGACATCTCAGGCCAATACCGCATCCAGGCGCCACGCGACGTCGTGTGGGCAGCCCTCAATGACCCCGAGGTCTTGAAGCGCTGCATTCCCGGCTGCAAGGAGTTGGAGCAGCGCACGCCCACCGATCTCGCCGCCAAGGTGGCGTTGAAGATCGGCCCGATCTCGGCGACGTTCTCGGGCGCCGTGACGCTCGAGGATCTGACGCCGCCTTCGGGTTACACGATTGTCGGACAAGGCCAAGGCGGCGCCGCCGGTTTCGCCAAAGGCCGCGCTCGTGTCGATCTTACCGAGGTCGACGGCGAGACCGATCTCGCCTACACGGCCAAGGCCGAAGTCGGCGGCAAGCTCGCCACGCTTGGTGGCCGGCTGATCCAGGCCACCTCGAAGAAACTTGCCGACGAGTTCTTCGGCAACTTCGTACGCGAGTTGAACGGCGACGAAACCACGGCCGGGCCAGAGGACGGCACTGCGGCGGTTGGGCAGCCGAAGCGTCCACAAGACAGCAAGAGCCGCTGGGCGAAGTGGCTTGGCCGCGCATAAACCCTCCACCGTCACTGGCTTCTACCGCCACAAGTCCACTGCCGTTCCGTTTCGGGCATCGCCGTGAGGCCGCGACCGCAAGAGTGCGGCGCCGGCATTGGCATCGATTTGCATAAAATTGCGCGAAAATTCGCTGCGAATTGGCAGCTCCGCCTACACGTGCATTTCATGCGGTGTTGATAGGGTCATAAACATCGGCGGTGCATTCGAAGCGAACTCGATCGCAAGTTAACGCGAAACGGCGCAGCGAATTAACCGGCAGCGGAAGGGAGATCCGCTGCATCCGAACACGGCGGCAGAGGGCAGGGAGAGTTATTGTGGCACAAGTGATCGGTACCATCGGCGACGACAGACTTTACGGCACCATCGGCGACGATTTCCTATTCGGCGATCTCGGCAATGACATCCTCAACGCCGATGCGGGCAACGACGAGATCCGTGGCAATGACGGCAACGACCGCATCTCGGCCGGCGATGGCAACGATCTGGTACGTGCCGGCATTGGTGCCGATTCGGTCGACGGCGGCACCGGCGACGACATCATTTATGCCGGCGATGGCAACGACTCGATCCGCGGCGGCACCGGCAACGATCTGATGTATGGCGACTCAGGTGATGACTCGATCTGGGGCGAGGGCGGCTCGGACGTCATCTACGGCGGCGCCGGCAACGACACGATCACCGGCTTCGAGGACGCCGATACGCTGTACGGCGGCACTGGCAATGATACGTTGCGCGGCGATGCCGGCGACGACTGGTTGTTCGGCGACAGCGGCAACGATCGCCTCGAGGGTGGCCTCGGCAACGACTCCCTGCATGGTGGCTCGGGCGATGATCTGATCCTGGCGGATGCCGGCAATGACACCATCGACGGCGGCACCGGCTTCGACACGCTCGATTTCTCGACTGTGCAAGCAGGTGTCACGGTCGATCTGCATGCCGGCTCGGCGACCAGCACATTGACGGGCACCGATCTGGTCAACGGCATCGAGCGGGTTCTGGGCACGGCCTTTGACGACAGCCTGCGCGGTGACAAGTACAACAACACCCTGGTCGGTGGTACCGGCGACGACAGCTTCCGCGGTGCAGCCGGCATCGACACGATGACGGGTGGCCAGGGCTACGACACGTTCAAGTTCCTGAAGAAGGATGTGATGCTGGATGGCCTGCATCAGGGCGTTGATGTCATCACGGATTTCTCGTCAAACGACACTCTCGACATTCGCGACCTGGTGAAGGTGAAATTCGACGACCTCGACACGCTCGTCCATGTGACGCGTGTCACCGGCGGCTCGATGCTGTCGGTCGACATCAACAACGACGGCAATTTCGTCGACGTGGCCATGCTGGTTGGCGTCAACGGTGGCTCGGCGGCGGGCTGGGCGGCGGACGGCATGATGCTGGCCTGAGCCGGCACAGGGTTACAGGGGCACACGGGCGGCGAGGCCCGGCTCTCATCGCTGAGGGCCGGGCCTTGCGGCGTGCGCGCCTGCTGCCGTCCGATGTGTGCTGCGGCCAGCCCGCGTTTATCAACGCCAGGTGCGGTGCTGTCTGGCGGCAGCGCCCCTGGCGTGTCAGTGTCGGCCCATGACCACGACGACTGCCGATGCTCGCCCAACCCTGAACCTCGCCCGGCGCGTGCTGATCCTCGTGTCCGGGGTGATGACGGTCGCACTCTATTTCACGTCGATCCTGGTCGCCTCGACGGTGTTGCCGCAGATGCAGGGGACGTTCTCGGCGACGCCCGATGAAATCTCCTGGGCCATGACCTTCAATATCCTGGCGACGGCGATCGCCATGCCAATGACCGGCTGGCTGGTGGCGCGCTTCGGCCGCAAGAGCATCATGGTGTGGTCGACGGGGATCTTCACGTTCGCCACGCTTATGTGTGGGCTCGCGCCATCGCTGGAGGCGCTCATCTTCTGGCGCATCGTGCAGGGAGCGGCCGGCGCCCCGAGCGTGCCGCTGGTCCAAACGATCCTGCTCGACACCTTCCCGCAGCCACAGCACCGCATGGTGCTCGGCATCTACGGCATGGGGGTCGTGCTCGGCCCCATCATCGGCCCGACGATGGGCGGTTACCTGGCCGAGATCGTCAACTGGCGCTGGTCATTCTACTGCCTGATCCCGGTCGGGTGCCTGGCAACCCTCGGACTCTCCGTGACGTTGCCGCCAGATCCGCCGCGTGCCACGGCCCGCCTCAACTGGCTGGGCTTCATACTGCTCTCGATCGCGATCGGCGGCATGCAACTGGTGTTTGCCCGCGGCGAACGCCTCGACTGGTTGCAATCGGCTGAGATCCAACTCGCCATCGCGATCTCGGTGCTGGCCTTCTATCTTTTTATTGCCCACAGCCTGACCAGTGCCGCGCCCTTCATCGATCTGCGCCTGCTGCGCAATCGCAACTATGCGTTGGGGCTGATGCTGATCACGATCTTCGGCATGTTGAACTTCACGCCGATGGTGCTGTTGCCAACGCTCATGCGCGTGCACATGGGCTATCCCGACATGCTGGTCGGCCAGGTGGTCGGTGCGCGCGGCCTCGGTGGCATCTTCGGTTTCTTCGCTGTTATCTTCCTCGAGCGGCTTGATCCAAGGCTCAGCGTCGGCCTTGGTTTCGCGCTGCAATTCGTTGCCGGTTTCTGGCTCATGACCATCGATCTGAATGTCACGCCACTGGAGTTGGCGTTGAACGGCGCCATCCAGGGATTGTCGTCGGGCATCATCGTAGTGGCGCTGACCTTGGTGACGTTTACCGGCATTCAGCGCGAGCGCATGCCAGAGGCCGTTTCCGTTTACCATCTGCTGCGCAACATCGGGGCGAGCCTGTTCATCTCGGTCTCGGTCGCCGAGGTGGTGCGTTCTACCGGCATGAACTACGCGCAACTGTCGGAAATCATTTCGCCTTACAACAAGAGCTTGTCGCTGCCGTGGGTCATCGGTCCCATCGACCTTTCGAGCTTGGCGAGCCTCGAGCGGCTGTCACGTGAGGTGTCGCGGCAGGCAGCCATGATCGCCTATATCAATGCATTCGGCCTCTTTACTGCGGTTTCCGCCGTGGCGTTGCCGCTGGTACTGTTGATGCAGCGGCACACCAGGGCGAGCTGAGCCCGCCCACTACGGACCCGCTTCGGCCGCAGCCAGAATCATGTCGGAAGCCTTTTCCGCGATCATGATGGTCGGCGCGTTGGTGTTGCTCGACGTCATCTTCGGAAACACGGAGGCGTCGACCACGCGCAATCCTGCCATGCCATGCACGCGCAATTCAGGATCGACCACGGCCAGCTTGTCGGTGCCCATCTTGCAGGTGCCGACGGGATGGTAAACGGTGCTGCCGTTGCGGTAGGCATAATCGAGCCACTCGTCGTCGTTCTGGACGGCGAGGCCGGGGAACGTCTCCTCGCCGGCGCAGTCCTTGAACACCGGCGCGTTCAGGATGGCGCGACACATCTTGAGGCCGGCGATGATGGCAGCGCGATCCATCTCATGATCGAGGTAATTGGGCTTGATCGCCGGCGCATCGAGGGGGTTCGAGGTTTTGGCCAGTACCGTGCCACGCGCCTCCGGCCGGCACTGCCAGGCGCCGCATGTCATGCCGGGATCCTTCTCCAACGCGCCAATGCGGCCTTGCGGGTAGCTGGCGGGAGCAAACGAGATCTGCACGTCGGGGCGCGTCATCTCGGGCTTTGTGCGCAGGAAACCGATGCCGTTGCCGGCCGAATAGGTGAGGATGCCGTCGCCGAACAGCGCCCACCGCGCCGCCTGCCAGGCGAGGCGCAGGCCACGTGATTGCTCGTTAACCGTGATGCGTCCATGCACGCGGCGAACCACGCGGGCGACGTAGTGGTCATGGAAATTGTAGCCGACGCCGGGCAGCGGCACCTTCACGGCAACGCCGATCGATTTCAGGTGCTCGGGATGGCCGATGCCGGAGAGTTGCAGCAGCTGCGGAGAATTGATGGCGCCTGCGGCAACGATCACCTCGCGCCGCGCCGTGATGGGGACCGGCTCGCCCTTGCCCATGCCGCGCGCCATGGTAACGCCGGCCACGCGATTGCCGGCCACATTCAAGGCGGTGACGAGCACCCCAGTCTCGACTGTCAGGTTCGGTCGCTTCATCGCCGGTCGCAGGAACGCCCGTGCCGTGGAGACGCGCCAGCGCCCCTTCCGCGTCTGCTGGACGTAGCCGATGCCCTCCTGCGTGGCACCATTGTAGTCGGGGTTGAACTTCATGCCCAACTGTTGCCCGGCCTTGACGAAGTCGTGCGTCAGCGGGTGGTGGCTGGTGTACTCCTCGACCACGAGCGGACCAGTTTTGCCGCGATATGCGGGATCGCCTGGCAGATAGGTCTCCGAGCGTTTGAAGTAGGGCAGCACCTCCGCATAACTCCAGCCGCGGGCGCCCATGGCGGCCCAATCGTCGTAGTCCTCGCGCTGGCCGCGCACCTGCATGACACCGTTGATCGATGACGAGCCGCCAAGGACGCGTCCCCTGGGATACAGGATGCGCCGGTCGTGCGTCTGTTTCTCGGGCTCGGTGTGATACACCCAGTTAACGGCCTTGTTCTCGAGCAGCTTGAAGAACCCGGCCGGGAAATGGATGTACGGATTGCGGTAGTCGCTGGGGCCGGCCTCCAGCACGCACACCGTATAGCGGCCGCTCGCCGTCAACCGGTCGGCCAGGACCGAGCCCGCCGAACCCGATCCCACGATCACATAGTCAAATTCCACGGTCGTCCCTCCGCCATACCCCGCCGCCGAACGGCAGCGTCGATCCCGAGCGCCGCCTGTCGCCCACGCTGCAACCTGCGTTCGGCCATCGATCAACGCCAAAGTATCGACTCTGACAGTCTCGACAACAGCCGAATTCGCATATTAGGGATCACGGCGGCTCGCAATTGATTGAACAGCGTTAGACTGGTACGTTTGCCCTCCCTGTGATACACATTGTCGCGTCGGGATTCTCGGGTCGGCGGTGCCGGCCCACAAGCTATCGAGGGCACCTCATGGTCGCGCGAACTGCCGTTCAGCGGCATCTGCGGATTTCGTGTCTCGCCTATTTTTCAAGCCTGGTTGCCCTGGCCCTGACCTGGACGGGTGCCATGGCTCAGCAGGACGGCGCCAAGCAGGACGCCCCCCCGCCGCCCAACGCCATCATCCGGCGCGGCGATGCCGTCATCAATGGCTTCAGCGGTACTCTACCACCTGGGGCGGACCTCCCCGCCGACGTGCACCCCCTCGATCGTACCTACCTCGATCCGGATGGCATCACGGCCCGCATTTTCGATTTGACGCAGCTTGGCGGAGGACCTGCCGGCCAGCTTGCCGACGCGCCCGTGCGTCTGTCCCTGAAGGCCCGCCAGATCGGCCACGTGTTCGGCATCGCCTTTGATGGTGACGGCACCAATCTGCAGCCCAACATCTACCTCGCCGCCAGCTCGGTTTATGGCCTCCAGATCGTCATGCCGAAGGAGGGTGGCGGCTATCCCGAGCGTGTCATGACTGGACGTCCAGGCGCACAATGGATGCCCGGCCTGTTCGGCGACAAGAATGGACTCGGCAGCCCCGGCACCATCTGGAAGGTGGACGGGCGCACCGGCGCCGTCTCGCGCTTTGCCGAAATCAAGACCGGAGAGCAGGAAAACAGCGGTGCCGGCCTCGGCAATCTGGCCTTCGATCCGCGCTCGCGTCATCTCTACGTCAGCGACATGGAGACGGGCCTGATCTGGCGGCTGGCGCTCGATGGGCGCACGCTCGATGCCTTCGATCATGGCACGCAGGGGCGGGTGGCTGCCGGTATGACCATGGTTGCCTACAACCCCGATGCCCGCATCGATCGCACCAGCCCGGCTTTCAACACCGACAGCCCCGACACCTGGGGCTTCGCGGAGCCCGAGCGGCGCGTGTGGGGTCTCGCCGTCGAGAACGACCGCCTCTACTACAGCGTCGCTGATGGCCCCAAGATCTGGTCGGT
This sequence comes from Hyphomicrobiaceae bacterium, assembly GCA_046154645.1. Classification (GTDB taxonomy): domain Bacteria; phylum Pseudomonadota; class Alphaproteobacteria; order Rhizobiales; family Hyphomicrobiaceae. The sequence continues at coordinate 127,272 of JBJXDZ010000110.1, read as the reverse complement.
ATCCCTGAAGCCCGACGGCAGCTTCGGCGACGACGCGCGCCTGGAAATCGATGTCACCGGCACGCCCGGTGGCAACATGATCAGCTCGATCATGTTCGATGGCGGTGGCCTCATGTACCTGTCGCAGCGCGGCACGCATCTGGGCAACTATGACTATGCTGCGTTTTCCCGGCCCCAGGAAGCGATGGTCATGCGCTATCGCTGGAGCGAGACGGAGGGCCGCTGGGCCGCCGCGCACGAGGAATATGCCATCGGCCTGAAGCATGAGCACCGCAGCACTATGGGCGGCATTGCGCTCAACTATGGTTACGACCGCTTCGGCAATATCGACTACGGCCGCTGCCGCGAGACGCTGTGGACCACGGGCGAGCACCTGCGCGAAGGCAGCGATATCGTGCGCGTCACCAATGGCGGCCCACGCCTCGTGCATGGCCTGCAGGGCAACTACAAGAGCCGCGTGCGGCCCGACAACGAGCCGCCCTTCGAAAGCTGGTTCCTCGACTACGACGCCCGCTTCGACGACGTCGAGCATTTCGGCCATATCGGCAACGTCGGCATCTTCGGGCCCTGCGAGCGGGGCGTGACGACGCTTGCCAGCGAAACCCAGATCCCGGTCTGGACCAAGGGTCCGAACGTGGTCATCGAGAAGCGCTGCTATTCGGGGCTGCTCGGCGGCCGGGTGCGGTGCGAGATCATCTTGCGCAACAAGGGCGACGCCGTCGCCGGCGACGTGATCCACATCGTCGACACCACCAAGATCCTGTGGGGTCCCGACGTCGGCAAGGTGATCCCGGTTGCCACCGCGACGCCCGACGGCCCCGAATGGGTCTGTGAAGCGACCAAGGACGGCGACTACGCCTGCAGTCTGCCCGGTGATCTGCTGGCGGCCGGCGCCGAGCGTCGTCTCGAAGTGTGGGTCGACACCAAAAGCCTGATCGAGACCGGCAATGTCGGCTTCCGCAACTGCGTGACGCTGCGCCATCCTCATGGTCGCGGCAAGGCGTGCTCTGAAGGTGGCGCTGAGATCGTCGTCAAGAAGACGGCGCCGCTCGAGTGCCAGGCGGGCTTCGGCTGCAAGTTCACCATCACCATCACCAACGCCGGCGCGACGGCCTTCGAAGGCGATGTCCTGCTCGCCGACAGCATGTTCCAGAACGGCCAGCCCGCGAGCTTCGGTATTGCCTCGATCGCTCCGGCACTCGGCTGCTCGAATGAGCCGACACAACTGCCGTTCGCCTGCGCCGTGCGCGTTGCACTGGGGCCCGGCGAGAGCCGGACCCACGTCATCACCGTGCAGATGCCGGCACCCGGCGGCTACTGGATGCAGAACTGCTTCGGTGTCGCCGAGCCGTGGGTGGGGGCCAATGCGGGCCTGCTCAACAAACTATTGAAGCCGGTCAAGTACCAGTCGGGCAGCGCGCCTCCGGGCGGCTATCCGAGCTGCGTGTGGGTCAAAGTGCCAAGCCCCGAGCAGAAGGCGCCGACAAAGGGGCCGGGCGTCTACATCCCGAGCTATGGCAATGCCAGCATGCTGGTGCCGCCCGCCTACGCGCCGCCGGAGTACACCTGCTCGGACGGCCGCCCACCACTCGCCAGCGGCCGCTGCCCGTGCCCGCTCTATGCCCCCTACAATCCGGAAACGGGCCGTTGCGGCTATCGTCAGGTGTGCTGGGACAAAGCCCGCCTGCGCAGCGACGGCACCTGCTGCCCCTGGGGCACCGTCTACTGGTATGGCAGCGGCGAATGCCGCCCGCCGCCGCACGCCGGTTGCCATGACATCTGGCGCCGGGCCAACGACGGCTCATGCTGCCCTTACGGCACGCGCGCCATCAACGGGATATGCCGCCAGGTCGTCGTCGAACGCCCCTGCGCCTGGAACGAGTTCCGCAACAACTACGGCATCTGCATCAAGCTGCCGATCTTCATCCCGCTGCCGATTCCGGCCAAGACGGACTTCTGCCTCGATGGCCGCCCGCGCCCCTATAACGGCGTGTGCCCGTCGACGCAGTGCCCGCCCGGCCGCCAGTACGTCCAGCGCACGGGGCATTGCGAGTTGCCGCACACGACACCGCCAAACAACACCCCCCGTCCATGCCCGATCAACTTCGTGCGCAACACCAAGGGCGAATGCTTGCCACCAATAGGCCAGCAGCAGCCTTGCGCCGAGGGCACCGTGCGCAACATCCTCGGCAAGTGCGCACCGCCTTCTAACACAGGCATCAATCCTTGCCCGGTCGGCACGCGGCGTGACGGTACCCGGTGTGTCGCGCAGACCGTTCCGCCGATCGTGACCATTCCGGGCAAGCCCGGGGCTGTCACCACCATCCCCGGTGGCCCCTGCCCCGAGAAAGGCTTCCTGCGCGATCCGAAGGGCAACTGCGTGCCACCGCGGATCGATGCCAAGGGACCACCGCAAGTGCCGCCGCTGGTGCCGCCCAAAGGCCCAGCCAACACCCCGCTGCGCGATTGCCCGAGTCCCTTGGTGCGCGATGGCTACGGTGCGTGCGTGCCCGCCAAGCTGTCGACGTCGCCGCCCATCGTCGTGCCGCCAAAGGACACGAAACTGCCGGTACCAGGTACCAAGCAGACACCCGCGTCACAGACGCCGCCCGGCTCGATCACCCAGCCGACGACGTGCACCGGCCGCCTCGTCAGGGATCCGAAGACCGGCAATTGCGTCCTACCCAGCAGCACGGGCGGTCAACAACAGCAGCAACAGCAACCGGCGAAGGTCGAGACTCCGCCGCCTAAGGTCATCACGCCGCCGCCGAAAGTGGTGACACCGCCACCCAAGGTGATTACCCCACCGCCCAAGGTCGTCACCCCACCCCCAAAAGTGGTGACGCCGCCGCCGAAAGTGATCACGACGACAAAGCCGCCGCCGCAGCAGAAGCCACAGCCGCCGAAGGTGCAGCAAAGACCGCAGCAGTCATCACGGCCGCCACCACAGCTGCAGAAGACACAAGTCAAAAAGGCCGTGCCGCAGCCGGTCAAGAAACCGGTGCCGGAGGCGAAAAAGACGAACTGACGTCAGCGCATTCTTGCTGTGATGTGACACGCGGGCGGCTCTTTCCCGGGCCGCCCGTTGCGCTAGTCGAGTTCTTGCGCCGGCGGTGTCGGCCCACCGCGACGGCGCTCGACCCAGCGCGCCACAGCGACGATTGCCGCGACCACCAGGCCCAAGCCAAGCGTCAGCGCGATGAACGGGACCAGAACGGGCGCAAAGGCCCAGATCATGGCGCCGAGCAGCAGGATGCCGGTGGTCGCAAACCAGACTCGAACAATCGACACGTGTGCCTCCTGCGCCAATCGCGCGCTGCGGCGGGCTTCATAACACGCCTCCCTGATCCCGCCACTGACCTTGCGCCTTTGACATCGCCCCACGAATCCGCGAACGCTTGCCAGTAACAACAGGAGGGGATGATGCCGATTCGAGCATCGTTCGAGTTGGAGGCCAACGAGATCCGGCTTGGCTCCGGCCCGGTCGCTGGCGTCGACGAGGCCGGGCGCGGCCCGTGGGCCGGTCCAGTGGTGGCCGCCGCCGTGATCCTCGACCCTGACGCCATACCGCCTGGCATGGCCGATTCCAAGGTGCTCACGCCCGAAGAGCGCGAGGCCATCTACCCGCGCATCCTCGCCACGTCGCAGGTCGGTGTCGGCATCGCCGACGTGGAGCGCATCGACCGCGATAACATCCTGAACGCCACCATGTGGGCCATGGCCGAAGCTGTCGCCGCTCTCGTGACGCAACCGCGGCTGGTACTGATCGATGGCAACCGCGCACCCAAGCTCGCCATGGACTCCCGCACCATCGTCAAGGGCGATGCGCGCTGCCTGTCGATCGCTGCTGCCTCCATCGTCGCCAAGGTGACGCGCGACCGACTGATGGTGGAACTCGGGCTCGAGCACCCGGCTTACGGCTTCGAGCGCCACAAGGGCTATGGTACGCCCGAGCATCAGGCGGCCCTGGCCCGGCATGGCGTGACCGTGCACCACCGCCGGTCGTTCAAGCCGGTGCAATTGGTGCTAGGCCTGGTGCGCACCTACGGCGCCGATGCCCTGCCGCAGCGGCTTGCCTTGGATCAGCCGGACGCGGGTTTTCTGATTCCGGCGAAATAGACCGCGTTCTCGGCAATGCGGCCCAGTTCCTCGGCCGCCGGTGCGAAGGCTGCATCCTTCGGGCCCATCTGCCCGATCAGACGCTCCAGCTCGGAGTTCTTGCGTCGGCCGTCCAGCTTTTCGAGAAAGATCGGCGACACCGCCGGCTGGTAGTACATGTCGCGATCGCTCTGGGTCAGGATGGCGCCGCGCAGCTTGGTCTCGCCGAGACGGAATTTCGACAGCGTCACCAGCCGCAACGCGCCCTGATACGTCGTCAGCAGCTGCATGAGGCCCGTGTGCGGGCTGATGTGGATGCCGCCGGCATGACTGGACGACACCGGACGCTTGTTGCTGCCCTCGAACCGCTGCAGCTCGAAAAAGCGCATGCGGTGCAGTTCGTCGTCCCAGTCGAATTCGTAGACCGAGCGCGACAGTTCCTGCCGGTCCGCAAACACCCAACGATAGGCGACATAGGTGCCGATGTAGCTTTCGTAGGCCGACTGCAGGTAGCCGCCATAGCTGTCACCGGCACGACCATCGTGGCCACCGCTGCTTCCGCTGCCTGGGCTGCGACCCTGGTCAGCCCCGAACACGTCGTCGAGCGCGATAGCCAGCACACGCGCGACCTTGGCCAAGGTGGTATCCCGCACCCGCTCACCGGCCAGCAGGTTGCCGAGTGTCCGCTCCTTGCAACCGGCCTTCTCGGCCAGGGCCTCGCGCGTCAATCCGGATTTCGCCATCTCCAGTCGAACGCGGCGGACGAAAGCCTCCCGCTGCGTCTCGGTCACAAGCGATGCCATGACGGCTCCAATTGCCGGAAGTTGCCAGAACTTGCCGCTAAGTATGCGAGCCGTGGCCACCTCCGCAAGCCCAAGTCGTTGCCGACCAGCTTCCCTTAGTTCTCTCCGTGCCCTAAGATTTGCGCATCTGTTCACCACGGTCAGCTTCGGATCCAACCCATGAAAACCTACGAGGGCAAGCGCGCCTTCGACGGCCTCGCCGTCACGGTCGACGGGGCCAAGCTCCCCGAGCACTACGAGGTCAAGCAATTCACATCCTGGGGTTTCGAGTGGACCTACGAAGGCGAGAGCCCGCAACAGCTGGCGCTGGCCATTCTCTACGATCACCTCGGCGACAAGACCCGCGCCATTGGCCTGTCGGAGCGCTTCATGCAGCGCGTCATTGCCAACCTCGACAATGACTGGACGCTGACCACCGCCGACATCGACGCCGCCGTCCGCGCCATCGAGGGCTGACCGCCCTGCAACGGCCGATTAAATGTCTTGGCGTCTTTGGCCTTGTTGGCTTCGGGTTGTCAGGGCATCATATTGCGTCTTGCGGACGATCGTGGTGCGACGCCGCTCGTTTTTTCTCTCGCGGGTCGATTGCACATGAGTTCTCCGCGTAAGGCCTTGGCTGATCTGCGCGACAGCTACCGCTTCCTCCCCCCCGTCCTGCGCGAAGCCCTGGTCACCTACGCCGACAGGGCGGCACTTGGCGACGAGCCGGCCGACCGCGTGTTCGAGCATTTCGCGGCTTACCACGTCATGCGCAACGCCGGCCTCGACGAGATCGACGTTTCCTCGACGCTGGTCGGCGGCGAAAACGACACGCAGCTTGACGCCGTCGCCATCACCATCAACGGCGATCTCGTCACCTCGGCCGAGGAGGTGCGCGCCTGCCTGCGCGAAGCCATCGACGGCGAGCCGTTCGATGTCCGTTTCCTGTTTGCGCAGGCGACCATGTCGGCCAAGTTTCCTTCGGACAAGGTGGCGCTGTTCTCGACCGGTGTCCTGAACTTCTTCCTGCCCGAGACCCGCCTGAAACAGAGCCTGCCGCTGGTGCAGTGGCGAAGCCTTAAGGAGCAGATCCTGCTGGCACTGGCGGCGCTTGGCCGGGGCCGTGCCACCGCCGACGTCTTCGTGGTCTGGCCGGGCACGTGGACCACGGAGGGGCACGAAGCGCACGCAACCGGGGTTGCGGAAGCCTCGCTCTCGACCTTGAAAGCAACCGGTATCCTGTCCGATGTCCGCTTTCACCGCATCGATTCAACCCGCCTGCAAGGCCTTGTCATCGATGACACCGTGGCCAATGCCGCCACGCTCCGCCTCGAGGGCATGACGCAGTTGCCTGCCATCGACGGCGTTTCGTTCGCCGGCCTTGGCTATGCGACCGCCTTCGATTACCTGGCCTGCCTCGCCGATGGTGATCCGGCTTCCACCAGCGCCCGCATCAAGCACGACGTATTCCACGGCAACGTCCGCGCCTTCCTCGGCGACGACACGCGCGTCAACCGCCATATCCGGGACAGCATCGTCGGGGCCGACGGCGGCGCTCAGGCCGAATTCGCCCTGCGCAACAACGGCGTCACCATCATCGCCGAGGAGGTCGAGAAAGACGCGGCAACCGGGGCCTTGAAGCTCAAGAATTTCCAGGTCGTCAACGGCTGCCAGACCAGCCACGTGCTGTTCCACAACCGACTGCATCTGACACCGGCCCTGCGTCTGCCCATCAAGGTGGTTGCAACCCGCGTGCCCGAGATCGCGCAGAACATCATTCTCGGTCTCAACCGCCAGACCCAGATCGACGAGTTGCAGATCCTGGCGCGCAACGATTTCGTGCGCCGCTTGAAACGCCATTGCGATGTGACGCCGGTATCGCGAGCCGGTGGCGGTGACGGCGAGCGCCTGCCCCTGGTCATGTTCGAGCGCCGCACCGGCGAGTTCCGGCACGTCGCCGACAAGGACCGCATTCGCATCGTCACCCTGCAGGAGATGATGCAGACCTTCGCGGCGGCCTTCATGGAAAGCCCGCATTCCGTGCACGAAGGCGGCAAGGGCTATCTGCTGCGCCAGGTGCCCAAGCGTATGTTCGCCGACGACCACGATGTCGGCTTCTATTTCGCCTCGGGTCTTCTACTTTGGCGCGTGCGCCAGGCCCTAGGCTCGCTGCATGAGTGGCAAGCACATGCGGCCAAGCATCATCTGGTCTTCGCCATGCGCACGCTCGCCGACCCGAAGAATGGTTGCCCACCGGGCCGCCGCGATGGCGAGGCGCACGAATACCTGCGTAGCCTGCGCGAGACGCTGTTTTCCGACAAGCGCGCCTCGCGCCTCGCGACACAGGTGCTGGCCATCGTCGAGAAAGCGGCGCAGCTGCATGTGGCGAACCATGCCCAACCCGGCGAGCTCATCAAAGCCGACGCACCCGTCCGCCTTACCAGCGCCATGGCGCAGCGCGAGAGCTTCAGCGATTGCGTGCTGGATCTGTGCCTTGCCGAGCGCAGCCTGCCAAGCGTGCCCGACAAGAAAGCGTGACGTCGCCACGGCTGAACCCAGTCAGCTCTTGCGGCGGATCTCCGGCACCCTATCGACCAGTCGGGCCAGCGCCTCGAAGCGGCGCGACAGGCGTTCGCCGTCAAGACCCTGGTAGCTGCGGGGGAGGGTGAGCACCAGCTTGCCGCCGTCGTAGCTGAGGGGCGTCTCGTCGATGATGCCCGGCATGCCGATCGACATCATGTGGGCGGCCCGCAGGGCGGCTCCGATGATGCGCGCCCGCTTCAGCGTGCGCCTGGATACGAACGACTTGAGCCGCTCGGAAAGATGCTCTCCCGGCGTTTCCTCACCCGCGCCGATGTGGCGGAAATAGATGCTGAGCGCCAGGAATATACGGCCCTCATGATCGATGCCGCCGAGTGCGGCGTGCGCGATGACGTTGAGACTCTGCTCGCCGCGATAATCCGGATGGGCCCGCCAGCCGATGTCGGAGAGGAGGCAGGCGGCGTGGCGCAGGCGCCGCTCGTCCTCGCTTTCGCGCGGTCCCGGCTCCACGAACAGTGCGTCGGTCCAGGTCACCAGTTCCTTGGCGTGCTCGGCCGAGCGTGAGCGCAGACGTGAATAGTCCTCGGCGAACGAGATCAACGGATCCTTCTGCTGCTCGCTCGGCGCCAGCAGCGAATACAAGAGACCCTCGCGAATACCGAACACGGAAAACGTCACGTCTTTCGGCCGCATCCGTTTCAGCAACCGCTCCAGCACCAGCGCGCCGAACGGCAGCACTTCCCGCCGGGCCCTGGAAATGTCGGCACCGCCCTTGATGTCTGAGGGCTTCCTGGCGCGGCGGATCATCTCGCAGTACTCGATCGCCTCCCGCGTCGGCAAGCGATAGCCGTGCATGACGCGCAGCGGGTAATTGGTCGCGTCCATATGCAGCCGTGCCAGCGCGCGCCAGGTGCCACCGACAGCGTAGAGCGTCGGCACATCGCCTTGGTCAAGCCACGGCACGGAGGCGAGGCTCGCGTCGGTGAGCTCGAGTGCCTTGTCGATGCGCCCTTGCGCCAGGTCGATCAACCGCAAGCCACCGAGCGGCAGCGTGACGGCGCCGGATCGCAGCTGGCCACCGACGTTGACCAGCTCCAGGCTGCCGCCACCGAGATCACCCGCCACGCCGGAAGGATGGCGAAAGCCCATCTGCACGCCGGCCGCCGCCAGTTCCGCCTCGCGCTCGCCGGACAGGATCTGGATCGGCACGCCCGCGGCTTGTTCCCCGCGCACGATGAATTCGCGTCCGTCGCTGGCGTCGCGCACGGCAGCCGTTGCGATGGCGCGCAAATTCTTGACGCGCAGAATGCGGGCGATGGTGTGGAAACGGGCCAGCGCTGCCAGCGCCCGTTCGATGCTTTCCGCACCGAGCCGGTTGGTGGTCGCCACCGAGCGACCCAGGCCGCAATGCACCTTTTCATTGAACAGCGGTGTCGGACTTCTGACCGCGCCCTCGTAGACAACGAGGCGCACGGAGTTGGAGCCGATGTCGATCACACCGATCGGTTCGAGCTCGGCAAAGCGGCCGCGATCTCCGCCACTGTTTCCCAGGCTGTTGTTCACGCCTTTTGGTTCTCACCCTTGGCACCGCTACGGATGCGCGGTGGCGAACTGCGTTTCAGCGATTCGCCGCGGCCTGACAAGCTCGGATTGGTCATGAAATAGCTGTGCGCATTGAACGCCGGCTCGCCGTGCGCCGGTTCGATCCGTCGGCTGGAACCGTCGCCCAGCACCTGCCAGCTCTGCTCGTTGTCCTTGAAATTGGCGACCATGATCTGCTCGAGGATCTGTTCGTGGACGGTATCGTTGCGGATCGGCACCATCGCCTCGACGCGGCGATCGAGGTTGCGGGGCATTAGGTCGGCAGAACTGATGTAGACCAGCGCGCGGGGATCGGGAAGCCCATGGCCGGCACCAAAGCAGTAGATGCGGCCATGCTCGAGAAAGCGCCCGATGATGCTTTTCACCCTGATGTTGTCGGACAGTCCCGCCACGCCCGGTCGCAGGCAGCAGATGCCTCGCACCACCAGGTCGATTTTCACGCCGGCCTGGCTCGCCGCATAGAGCGCCTCGATGATCTGGCTGTCGACCAGAGAGTTCATCTTGCACCAGATGGCGGCGGGACGGCCGGCGCGGGCATGCTCGACCTCCTCGGCGATGTGTGTCAGCAAACGCGCGCGGATGCCTTTGGGGCTGGCCGCCAGAACTTCCAGCTCGGCTGGCTCGGCATAGCCGGTGACGAAATTGAAGATGCGGCTGACGTCGCGTCCGACATCGGCAGCGGCCGTGAAGTACGACAAGTCTGTATAGAGGCGAGCGGTCTGCGGGTGATAATTGCCGGTGCCGATATGGCAGTAGGTGGCCAGGCCCTGCCCCTCCTTGCGCACCACGAGCCCGAGCTTGGCGTGGGTTTTCAGTTCGATGAAGCCATAGACCACATGCACGCCGGCGCTTTCGAGATCGCGGGCTAGGCGAATGTTGGCGGCCTCATCGAAGCGGGCCTTCAACTCGACGATGGCGGTGACGGACTTGCCGAGTTCGGCCGCCTCCTTCAACGCCTGCACGATGGGGCTGTCGCGTGAGGTGCGATAGAGCGTCCACTTGATCGCCAGCACGTCGGGATCCTGCGCCGCCTGCCGGATCAGCGCCAGCACGGCATCGAATGATTCATAGGGGTGGTGGACGACGAAATCCTTGGCTCGGATCGCGGCAAAGCAATCGCCGCCGGCTTCGCGGATACGTTCGGGAAAGCGAATGTTGAAGGGCTTGAACAGCAGATCCGGACGCTGATTGGTGATCATCTGCGCCGTATCGGCAAGCCCGAGCAAGCCTTCTTGCACATAGATGCCGTCCTCGCTGACGCGCAGCTCCTTGACCACGAACTGGCGCAACTCGCGCGGCATCGACGCTTCGATCTCGAGCCGGATGACGTTGCCGCGCCGCCGCCGCTTCAGCGCAGTCTCGAAGTAGCGGACCAGATCCTCGGCCTCTTCCTCCACCTCGAGGTCGCTGTCCCGCAGAATGCGGAATGCCCCTTGGCGGGCAATATGGTAGCCCGGGAACAGGCGTCCAACGAACATGCCGATCAGCGTCTCGATGCGCATGAATCGGGTCTGGGGCACGGCGCCGTCGGAAATCGGCTCGCTCTCGGGCAGGCGCAGGAAGCGATCGAGCTGCGCTGGAATCGGCATCAGAGCGTGCATCGTCGTCGTGGCACCGTCGCGTTCCAGCTCGAGGCCGATAGTGAAGCCCTTGTTGGGAATGAAGGGAAACGGATGCGCCGGATCGATCGCGATCGGCGTCACCACGGGGAAGACGTGACTGATGAAATACTGCTCCAGCCACGTCCGCTCGGCCAACGTCACTTCGGCCGGATCGACGATGCTGATGCGCGTGGCGGCAAGCGCCGCCTTGAGGTTGACCCAGCACGCCTGCTGCTCGTCGGACAGGCGCGCCACAACGCGATTGATATCAGCGAGCTGCTGTTCGGGGGGCAAGCCGTCCTGGCTCAACGCCCGCACTTTGGCGAGGACCTGGCCATAAAGGCCGGCCACGCGCACCATGTAGAACTCATCGAGGTTGGAGGCCGAGATCGACAGGAAGCGCAACCGCTCCAGCAGCGGGTGGCGCTGGTTCTGGGCCTCTTCCAGCACCCGATGATTGAATTGGAGCCACGACAGCTCACGGTTATAGAAGCGCGCCGGTCCGATCGGCGCCGCCTCTGTGGGTGCGGCGGCCGGCGTGGTGCCGTGGGCGCGATCCTTGGTATCGCGGCTGTGTGCCTTGGTCGAAGTCACGGGGAGGCTCCTTGGCATAACCCTGCAGGGGAGGGACTGGCGGGTCGACCGAGTATTTGGTCATCGATCTATAGCACGGCTGTGACAGGCAATGGCCAATGTCCAGCGATTGACAGTGCCAAGCGCCGAAACACGACCACGCCGGTTGGCCGACAGCCATCCGCGCCGGGACGTCAGACATCGCCCCGCCAGCGTGCTCACCCGGCCTTCTGCTGCCGTTCCCGCTGCAGGGCGAGCCGCACCTCACGGTCGTGCACCGTTTCGCCGCCGGGAATGCGCAGGTCCCGCACCATCTCGAGCACATGGCGGCTCGGCAGCGGCGTCATGCGGCTGGCCATGATCGTCGCCAGGCCCGCCAATGGCGCTGCAAGCGTCGGAACCAGGATGGGAGCCAGCGTGATGGTATCGGTGGCACCTGCCAGCAGTCCGGCCACCGCGATCAGGAAGCCGGTAGCGAGACCGGCCAGCACCCCCCAGGCATTGCTGCGTTTCCACCAGATGGCGAGCAGCAGCACGGGAAACAGCGTCGACGCCGTCATCGACAGTGACCAGAGCAGCATCTCGAGCGGATCACCTGGCACGTTGACGGCCATGAAGCCGGCCAAGACGACCGCCAGCAGCATGGCCCCCCGCGCCATCGCCAGCCGCCAGGCCGGTGGCTTGAGATCGCTGCCCGGCGCATTGATGACATCTTCGCCGATGATCACGCCGAGCTGCGTCAGGCAGGATCCGGCCGCCGCCAATGCCGCAGCCGCGATCCCGGCGGCGATCAGATGCACGAGCACGGCCGGAAAGCCCATCAGCATCGGCACCGACAGCAGGACACCATCACGGCGGAACAGAAAGGCGCCGATCGTGCCCGGCCGCACCTGTCCGTCGAGCCCGGCCAACCCCAGGTCGATCAACGGCTTGAGCAGGCCTGCCACCCGCTCCGGCGGCTGCCCGAGCAGATCCGTCATTAACTTATCGCGCAGGAACACCGCCAACGCCGACATGGTCATGATGACGACGCCGGCAACGAACACGGTCCAGCCGATCGACTTGCGCGCTTCGTAGACGGTGGGTGCCGTAGCCGTGCGGGCCAACAGCGACGGCGACGCCGCTGTCCCCGCCATGATCGCCAGCAAGGCCAGTACGAAGGCCAGCGGCCCCACACTGGCGAACGGTGTCGCAAAGCGGCCGGCAATGGCTTGCAGCGCCGGTCCCGGCATCTCGAACAGCAATTGGCCGGCACTCGGGCTGCCGATGCCCTGTGCCGCCTCTGCCCGGCCGATCGCGCGCAGGACGGGACCGTGGCTCAGCTGTCCGAGCGGCAGGTTGGTCTCGATCACGGCAATGATGGCGGCCGGCACGAGGATCGCGAACAGCGCCGCGATGGCTTGCGCCGTGCTCGACCAACTCAGCGAGCGCACCCCGCCCGGCACCAGGGTCAGGATCAAGGCCGCAACCACGATCCACGCCGCCCCACGCTCCGAGCCTTGCGTCAGCCAGCTCACGGCAAAGGCCCCGATCTTGATCTCGGCGACCAGCAGCAGCAGCAGCGGCACCGCGGCAATGCCAGCCGCCGCCAAGCGAACGCTGTTGCTCTCGAACCGGTCGCCGAGGAAGCGCGGCACGCTGGCGGCGCCGAATTTGCGGAAGAACGGTGCGAACAGCATGACCATGACGACAAAGCCGGCGATCCAGCCGAGGCAGAGCACCAGCGCATCGAAGCCAATCAGGAACATGGCGCCGGTACCGGCTGCGATGCCCGTCCCGCCGAGGCTGGCCAGGGCAATCGCCATGCCATTGAAGGCCGCCGGAACCCGCCGACCGGCCAGCATGAACTCTGCGGGCCGCATCGTGAACGCGGCCGCTCCGATCACGGCGAACAGTCCAATGAGGCCGAACAGCAAGCCGCGCCTGAGCACCTGGTCGGTGGTGCCAAGCTGCTCGAACATGAGCAACAGCAGCACCATGCCCAGCAGCAGGGCGGCAAAGATGCCGAAATAGGCGCCAAGCCTGGGATTGACGATGTGCGGGCGGGAATGGAACGCCATGGGCGGCTACACGTCCTCGTTGGCGCCATGCCAATGGTCGATCGCGTCCTGCCGGTTGACGAAGGTCGAAACGGTGATGATGGCGATCAGGATGAGGCCGTGGCAGGCCAGCAGGTAGCCGAGCGGAAAGCCCAGGAATTTATTGTGATTGAGCCGATCGGCATAGAGCGGCAACACGATCAGCACGACCAGGAACGGCAGCAGGCTGGTCAGCATCTGCCGTTTCGTATGCCGCCAGTAAGGCTTGCGCTCCTTGCGCTCGATCATGCTCGCCTCCCTCTCCCTGGCGCACTGGCCTTAACGTCTCGTCGGCACGCCAGCGCAACTCCAATGGCTGCGCCGTTGACCAAGCCTGAGCCCGCCGGCCCCGCCAATGCGCCCCGGATCGCACCACAGGGCACCCTTTGCTCTGGATCAGCATTGTGGTGGCCTGACGGCACCCGACGACCGGCCCGGCGCCCCCTCTGCTCCAGCGCCTTAGGCTAAAGTCGAACGCGACGTTAGCCAAATCAGCGGGAAGTAGGTACCATAGGGACGTGTTTGCCTCCACAGATTGCAAGGCAGGCGCGCACTTGTGCACACGTCGGAACCCGACGCAGAACGGGGCCGAACAGGGAACGCCGTCGTAAGCCAGTAGCCCTTAAGGAGGAGGCATGGCGTCGCATCAGTTCATCATCGTCGATGATCACCCACTGTTTCGCGGCGCCCTGCGACAGGCGCTGGCGGCGCCGTTCTCAACGGCGGGCATCGTCGAGGCCGGCACCCTCGATGAGTTGGTAGCAATTCTGGAAGGCGGCCACGATACCGATTTGGTGCTGCTCGATCTCGCCATGCCCGGCGTGCAGGGATTTTCGGGGCTGCTCCTCATTCGGGCCCAGTATCCGGCCATCCCCGTCGTCATCGTCTCTGCCAGCGAAGATCCCGAAACCATTCGTCGCGCCATGGATTTTGGCGCCGCCGGCTTCGTCCCCAAATCGCAGCCCGTCGAACGCATCCGCCAGGCCGTCGAGACTGTGATTGCCGGCGGCATCTGGACGCCTCCCGGCCTCGATCTCGGCATCGTCGCCGACAAAGAGCAGCGCGACCTCGCCGCCCGCCTCGCCGCCTTGACCCCACAGCAGGTGCGCGTGCTGATGATGCTGGGCGAGGGCCTGCTCAACAAGCAGATTGCCTTCAAGCTTGGCGTCTCCGAAGCCACCATCAAGGCGCATGTCTCCGCCATCCTCCAGAAGCTCGGCGTCGACAGCCGCACCCAGGCCGTGATCGCCATCAGCAAGCTCGGCACCGCCGCCGCCGATTGGCGGAACGCGGACAGCTAAATTTCAGCCTGCGCACGCGCCCTGAGAACTTGGGGGCGAGGCCCGATGTCAAGGCTTGGGTTTGCGCGTGAGCAATCCATGGGCGTGATAGGGCTCGTTCTGATGCGTGCCGGTCCAGCCATACGCAAGCGACGTTCCCGCGAGCGTCAGAGTGATGGCGCCATCCAGACATTCGCCGCCCTGAGCGATGCCTCCTCTGGTGATGGTTTCCGTCAAGAACACATATGTCTCTGTCACGGAGATGACCGTCAGCCGACCCGTGCAATTGAACTTCGGGTAGAACGTCTGACCGCCGTTGGGGCCAAAAGTCAACGTAATGGCATAAGGCTCGGTGTGCCCCACTTGGGTGACCGTGCCGCTCCAATCACCCGCCATCGACGACTGTGCGCTGCCTGGGCTCGGCAGCAGGACAGCGGTTAGGAAAAACAGGAAGCTGCGCCAGCCCATGCGTTTTGATCCGGTTGTTCAAGGCGTGATTGAGCAGGTAATTGGGTGTGCAACGACTTGCGCCGTTGCTCCCAAGGCCATCACGAGACACTCATGATTTCGACACTTACAGCCCGTCCAATCCGAGCTTGTAGAAGCGGTTGGCGGTGCCGGCGAACAGGTCGGCTTTATCTTTGGCGCTGGCGCCCCTGGCGATCAGCTTGCAGGCGTTCCAGAACACGCCGTAGCTGTACGAGCCTTTGTCGACGGGGAAATTGCTCTCGAACATGCAGCGGTTGGCGCCGAACGCCTCGATGCACGTCTCCATGTACGGCTTCCAGGCTTTGACCAGCGCCTCAGATGATGGTGGATCAACGGCATCCTCGAAACCGAAGCCGTTGATGCGCATGCCGAGCCCGCCAAGCTTGACATAGACATTCGGCCGCTTGGCGAGTTCGCGGATCGACTTCGCCCATACAGGGAAGATCTCGTCGCGTCGGCCGGCATAGGTTGAAATTGCCAGCGGCCCGCCGCAATGGTCGAGAACGATGTTGGTGCCGGGCAAGGCCGCAGCCATGGCCGCCAAGTCATCGATCTGCGGATGATAGTGCCAGGCGTCGAACGTCAGGCCCATCTTGCCGAGTGTCGCCACGCCCGCTTGAAATGTCTTATCCAGCATGACGCCCTTCGGCGGCTGGTAGGCGGGGTTCATGACGTGCTCGTCAGCGTCCCAAGCGGTGATATGGCGAATGCCGCGGAAGGCGCCGCCGCCAGCCGTGACATGCGCCTCGAGCACCGGCGCGACCTTGGCGCCAAGCAGCATGTCAGCGTGGCCGACGATGCCGGCGCACACCTTGGTTTTGCCGTAGCCGCCGCTGGCGCTCATCGCGCGCACACCGTTGACGAACTCGGTCTCACCGACGGGACGCAGGGCCTCCGGACCGTCGGCGCGATGCATGGCGCGGCACTGGACGAACACCGTGGCGACGATGTTGTGGCCCTGGTTCGTATCGGCCAGCAGATCATCGATCAGGTAGCGCCAGCCCGGCCGGTCCCACAGATGGTGGTGCGGATCGACGATCGGCAGCCCCGGCTCCAGCGCCGCCTCTGTGCGCCGCGCCAGCCAGTCGAGCCGGTTCGGGATGTAGTGAATGGCAGCGGCAGGCGTCGGTGCTTTGGACATGGCATCTACTCAAATCTGATGATGGAAAGAGCGCGAAAAGCGCGGCGACCGGCTCACTTCTTCCCCTTCTTCTTCTTGCTGCGTTCGTCGGCAAACACGTCCTTGGCCTTGTAGATGGCCTCGCGGATCAGCGGCACGCCGACATAGCCCGACATATGCAGGAGAACTTCGACCAGCTCGTCCTCGGTCCAGCCTTCACGCAGAGCGAAGCGCAGGTGAATATCGAGTTCGTCATGCCGGCCCATGGTGGCGTCGGTGATGACGCAGATCAGCGCGCGCAGCTTGTGATCGAGCGTTGGCCGGGCCCACAGCGCGCCGAACACGGTTTCCGTCGCCAGCTCGATGAACTTCAGCGTATGCGGGTCCTTGGCATACTCCTTCATGTTCTTTTCGTACTCTTCGTCGCCGCGCAGCTTGCGCCGCACCGCTTCACCCTTCTTGTAGAGATCACTCTTGGCCATCGCGTTTCCTTTCCCAGCTTTTGTTGATTGAACAAATCGAGAGTGATTTGTTCACTCCGCGGCACGTACCCGGACAGCTGGCGCCTCAGGCACCGGCAGTTTGTACACCAGCGGCAGCACCTCCTCGGTGAAGCGGCGCATCATGCGGTGGCGCGCCTCACGTGGCACGCCGTGCGTCGCATTCGAGACGATGAAGTAGTCGAAGCCCATCGCGCGCAGCTCGTTGATGCGACGTGCCACCGTTTCCGGCGTTCCCACCAGATTGCGATCGAGGATCGGATCATTCAGCTTCGGATCGCCCATCACCTTCATGTTGGCGAAGATCTTGGCGAACTGCTCATAGCCCTTGATCTCGCCCCACGACGTCGTGTCGGTAGCGTAGTGCTCGGCCTGCAGGCGATAGAAGCGGGCGAGGTGGTCACGCGCCTCGTCGCGGGCCTTGGCATCCGTGTCGCCAATGAAGCACTTCGTCGACATCGGCAGTGTCACATTGGTCGTGAGGCCCTTGGCTTCGGAGCGCGCCCGCCAGCGTTGCAGGATCTTCATGAGGAGATAGTCGGGAAACTGCGACAGCGACAGCGGCGGCAGGCCAAGCTCGGCCATGATCTCCGCACTGTCCGGGCTGCCGATAGCGCCGAAGAACTGCGGCTTCTTGGCCCCGAGCGCCGGACGCACCGTGATGGGCCGATCGAGCTGCACATAGCGCCCCTTATAGGTGAAAGGCTGTCCCGCCAGCGCCAGCTGCACCACCTCCCATGTCTCGCGGAAGCGGTCGCGCGCTTCGTTCATGTCAACGCGCATGGCGTCATACTCGAGCTTCGCCGTGCCGCGTCCGAGCCCCAGCATCAGGTCCGCCTTGGACAGCGTCTGCAGCATCGCCACGTCCTCGGCAAAGCGCACCGCATCGTACCAGGGCAGCACCATCACCGCCGTGCCAAGGCCGAGGCCAGGGCAGGCGGCCGCGATATGCGACAGAAACATCAGCGGATTGGGCGTCGGGTAGTAGTCGGAGAAATGATGCTCGACCATCCACACGGCATGGAAGCCGAGCTTCTGCGCCAGCCGCGCATCACCGACGCACTCGTCGTACATCGTTGCATCGCTGGCGCCTTCCGCGTCAACGGCGCCGATCGTCAGCGCAAAGCGTGGTGTCTTGTGCATGGGGTCCTCAACTGCAGCTGTCATGTCAACGATTGAGAGTCCAAGGCCACCGGCTGGCGCCGCTCATCGCCCCGTGGGTGGGACGTAGGCAGCGACCGTGCCGCCGTCGACGGGGATTACGGCGCCGTTGACGTAGCCCGCATCAGGGCTGAGCAGGAACCGGATCACCGCGGCCATGTCCTCCGGCTTGGCAATGCGGCCCAGCGGCGAGGTGCCGGAGGTGCGATAGCGTGTGTTGCTGCCGGGTTGCGGATTGAGATGCGCCGCCACCATAGGTGTGTCGACAGTTGCCGGGGCGATGGCGTTGACGTGCACTTTGTAAGGCGCGCTCTCCACGGCCATCACCTTGGTCAGCGCGATAACCGCGGACTTGGTGGCGGCATAGGCGCCGCTATCGATCTTGTGCCGCAGGCCGGAGATCGATGCCAGAAACACCACGCGCGCCAGTTCCCCGTTGCCGCCGGCCGTCTTGAGCAACGGCATGGCCTCTTTGGCTGCCAGCCAGAGGCCGCGCACGTTGACATTGAACAGCGCATCGAAATCCTCGACCGGCATCTGATCCAGCGTGCCGATGCGCAGAATGCCGGCGGAACACACCAGCCCGTTGAGCTTGCCGTGGCGCTTGCCCAGGTCCGCGAACGCTTCCTTGACGCTCGCCTCCGAGGTGACATCGCAGATCTGGGTCTCGAGCTTGGCGCCGTAGCTCGCGAAATCCCTCTTGAGTTGCGCGAGGCTGGCCTCCGCCACATCGAGCGCGACGACGGTCCAGCCTTCGTCCATCAAGCGCTTGGCGGTACCACGCCCGATGCCGGACGCGCCGCCCGTGATCGCTACAACGTTTGCCATCGCCCACCTCGGTCCCAAATTCTGCCCGCCGCCAACTGCCGTCCAGACTATTCCACGCGTTGCCCGGTTGGTCGAGCGCAACGGATATGCCCCCGGCACGCACGGCTCGGGCTGAACTGCGGCCTGCCGCGGCCGTTAACCAACAATGCGGCAATTCCCAGCCGTGCCGCGGCGCTGCATTAGGCTGACTGCGGATCGGTTGCCCCTCTGCAGGGCGCCGCCATCAAACCGCCGTTGATGACAAAACAGGGGATCCCACATGAAGACAATGACCATCGCCGGCATGGCCGGCCTGCTTGCAGCGCTGGTGCTGCCAATGTCCGCCAAGGCCGGAGGCTTCGGTCACGCGTGTGATCAGGGCCCTCACGCCCACGGGCATCACGGCTATCCGCACCACGCCGCCGGCCCCATGGTCTGGCCGGGCGACGCATTGCGGCATCGCAGCGTCCGGGAGCGCTACAGCCACCGCAATCCAAGCCCGCATGAGCGCGCCTATCACCATGGCAGCGGCCAGGCGGCGCATCAGCCAGTTGTCGTCCTGCACACCGCGCCGGCCCGCGCCAGTGTTCGCTATGTCGCCGCGGCCCCCGTCGTGCTTACCGGTCCCAGCCTGCATCGCGGCGGCGGACACGGCCTGCATGCCGTTGCCATGCGCAGTCATGGCGGCCCCGGCGGTCCCATGATGATGCACGGTCACCACAAGAAGCACCGCTGATCGGCGCCAGCCGCTTGCAATTTGGCGAACGGGCGTGTCTCGCGATGCGCCCTTTTTGCTGTGAGCCAACATTGCAGCTGCGTTGGACGAGAAGCAAACTGGCCCATCGCTGCTTGCCGCCTCCGGCTTTGAAGACCTGTTCCTGGGTTCAACTGCTCAGTCGCATATGGTATGCTGCCAACATGACCTGCGAAACCGTCATAGCCCGGATCCGAGACCATGAACCCGACTTCAGACAGCTGGGCGTGATCGGCTTGGCCGTGTTCGGCTCGACGGCGCGGGGCACGGAGACTGCGACTTCAGACATTGACGTCGCTGTGCAGTTGGAAGAGATCCCAAGCGGCCTTGCCATCCTCAATCGCCTCGAGCGTATTCGCGAGCGGCTAGCGCTGATCTTGCAAGCCGATATCGACGTCGTCTTGGAGCCCCGTCAGGGCGGTCGCATGAAGGCAGCGATCGAGAAGGATCTACGGCGTGCCTTCTAGCCGGCCACGACAGCGCTTCCTCGACATCATCAAGAATATCGATGCTGTGCAACGCTATGTCGCCGGTTTGGATTTTGCAGGATTCAGCCAAGAGGAAATGCGGGTCGATGCGGTTGAGCGCTGCCTCAGTCGGATCAGCGAGGCGGCCACAAAGCTCGGGTCCATGGCGGAGGATCTGGCACCCCGTCAACCATGGCGGGATATTCGCGGTCTGGGCAACTGGCTGCGTCACGATTATCCAGAAATCAATCATGAGATCATCTGGAAGACGGCGGTCAATGATCTGCCTGCCTTGCGAACCGACTGCGAGGCAGCGATCGCGGAAATCGACCGGCTTGGCGCCACTGGGGCATAGTAGCATATCGCGCAGCCGACATCTGCGGATTTGCCCTCGCGGCGACGGTTGACAGTCCGCCCACCCGGCGCGACACAATCAATCGCAGAAATTTCCCGCAACGCCAGCTGAGCGATCCCCATGCCCTTCGAGCCCGCCTCCGACATCCTTTCCGCCTACACGGTCCTCGATCTCACGCGCGTGCGCTCGGGGCCGACGTGTGTGCGTCAACTCGCCGACTGGGGCGCCAACGTGATCAAGATCGAGGATCCGGAGACCGACAAGGTCGGCCTCGGTGGCCCGCGCTCGGGCAGCGACTTCCAAAACCTGCACCGCAACAAGCGCTCGATCACGCTCAATCTCAAGGCCAAAGGCGGCAAGGACGCGTTCCTGGCACTGGCCAAGAAGGCCGACATCATCGTCGAGAACTATCGCCCCGACGTCAAGAAGCGGCTCGGCATCGACTATGGCGCGGTCTCGAAAATCAACCCGCGCATCATCTACGCCTCGATCTCCGGCTTCGGCCAGGACGGCCCGCTGAGCGACCGTCCGGGCTTCGACCAGATCGCGCAGGGCATGGGTGGCCTGATGTCCATTACCGGCGAGCCCGGCAAGGGACCCATGCGCGTCGGCATCCCGATCGCCGATCTGACGGCTGGCATCTTCTGTTCGCAAGGCATCATGCTGGCGCTCATGGAGCGCGAGAAATCCGGCAAAGGGCAATGGGTGCAAACCTCACTGCTGCAGGCGCAAGTCTTCATGCTCGACTTCCAGGCCACCCGCTGGCTGATGGACAAGGAGGTCCCGCCCCAAGCCGGCAATGACCATCCGACGTCGATCCCGACCGGCGTCTTCAAGACCTCCGACGGCTACATCAACATCGCTGTTGCCGGCCAGAAGATGTGGGAGAAGTTCGCATCGCTGTTCGACGACAAGGGCTTCGCGGATCCCGATTTCGCCGATGGCAAGGGCCGCTCGAAGCACCGCAAGAAGCTCAACGCGCTGATCGAGAAGCACACGTCCAAGAACACGGCGGCGCACTGGATCGCCCACCTGAACAAGGCGGGCTGCCCCGCCGGCGAGATCAATTCCATCGACCAGGTGTTCGGCCTCGAACAGGTGCGCCACCTGGGCCTGGCGCAGCCGATGCACAGCCAGGAGCGCGGCGCCACCGAAGTCTTGGGGCAACCAATCCTCATGAGCCGCTCGAAGGCCTCCGTAAAACGTCCACCGCCAACCCTCGGCCAACACACCGACGAGGTGCTCGCCGAAGTCGGCTACTCCGCCGCCGACATCAAGAAGCTCAAGTCCGACGGGGCCGTGTGAGGCTATGGCCGATCGAGCCCCAACGCGCCGCGAGGTAGTAAGGGCCGGCGCATTGGGCGCTTGCGCGTTGGTCAGCATGCCCGACGGTTCGCCATTGATGAGGAGCCGAGCCTTGGCCTCCGCCGGTTGTGGCCCTTCAGGTCGAGATTTCAAGAGCCGAGTCAAAGGACACTTCGATCATTTTTCCCAGCAGGGTACGCTTGCATTGGGCTTGGCGCTAGCACAACACGCAGGCATCCAGTCGTGGGGAACGGACTACATTCGCACCGCGAAGCCTCGCCGCGGCATCTCGTTGCTTCCCTTTACGGCGCCAGGAACTAGCGATGAGATACTTGCCGACTGGGAAGTTCTTCGCGAAGGCGACAGCCAAGCCATTGAGGAGTTTCTGAAACGAAAGAGCCCAAGAGGTGCAACCGAGCTTTTTCTGCCGGCGCTCAGCTTAATTTATCCACTTCTCGTTTTGGCCCGTGAGGAAACTCTACTCTCGACAATTTCGCGAATTTTGCCACCAGGGCCAGTGTCAAATTCCTACATAGTGGAAGAACTTGCAGCGAAGCTTTTGCACCTTGGGCAGACGGAGCGGGCAATTCTCGTGCTCGAATCCGCTCAACGGAGCGGTACGAGTTTCGGGTTCGCGGGTACTAACCAGATTTGGAAGGCTGCGCTCCGTTATCGAATGCCGTCACCGCAGCTCGAACGCCTTTCGACAGCGTTGGTGGAGTTGAAAGCGCCCCCGCGAATTGCAGCACTCGCACGCGCTCGATATGAGGCGGCGCGCCTGCTGAGTGGCGACGTGCAACCTTCGCCCGCGCCGCAAAGTGTCACTGACCAAGAATTGACGAATTGGCCGATCGCGACAATGAGCGTTGCTCTTCACGAGCGTGCCGGCAGACCGGCTGAGGCAGCGCTGTGGCTGGCGACGATATCACCAGCAACCACCAACATGACCGTTGTCGAAGCGGGGCGAAGCTTCAACTACTCGCTACGCGAGATAGACCTATTGACGGCCCGCACGCAATTGGCCGTCCGCCATCGAGACAACGCTGCTCTGGAAACTTTAGCGCGCACGGCATCGCCTGGTTTGTTCGTTGATTCATCCAGATTGGTCATTGATGCGTTGATCGACGATGGTGACTGGAAGGGCGCCGCAGCCATGCTCGAAAAATTCGACCCGCGCAATGTCCGTGCGCACAAAGGCTTCGCCGACGATCGGCTCCAAAGATTCGTCACTGTGCATGCCCAGATCGCCGCCTTGGCCGGCATGAGTGGTGAATTTCAACTGGCGGAGCGGCACTTCGACGTCGCCTTTCTCGCCGCCTGCAAAGGTGTTGCCAGTGCGTCCGAGATGGCTGACGCACTTGGCTTCCTCGCTATTGTTCTTGCGGGGGCTGCGGAAGGTAAGCTCGATCGCCGTCTCATTGGGGTACTTTGGGCAACGTTGAGCGCTTAGTGCCGCTTTGAGTGCCTTCTGTCGGAAGCCACCCCCATGGAAACCGGCGCTTTCCAGCACGACGGCATGCGGCGCGCCAAGACCGCGTCGATGGCCGCCGACAGCACAACGACCCGATCGTGAGACCGAGCCATTGTCGTTGTCGTTCGCCGCGGGTGTCTTGGGAGACAGCGAAACCAATGGGTTCAGTAGGGTGAAATAGCGTGAGCGTATGGCACCGCCGCGATCTTCATCGGTGCAATACGGCCGAAGGCGGCCTATTGCACCCTACAAGCAGCCCGTCTCCTCGCCGCCACTTTCGATGCCATTGCCTGGTTCAGGCCGCCTTCTCGAGCGCTTGGCTCCATTTACCGGCCGCAGCCAAGCCGTTCATCTTCGCCCGGTGCGAAAATGCCTTGGCGCCGGCCGTCTCGTTCTCCTTCTTGCCGGCCCAGGCCTTCAGGGCTGCCGCCTGCAACGCGCGACCATACGAGAAGGTCAAATTCCACGGCAGCTTGCCCATGGCATTCATGTAATGCAGATGCGCCGTCGCATCTTCGTCCGACTGGCCGCCGGACAGGAACGCGATGCCCGGCACCGCAGCCGGCACCGTCCGCTTCAGGATCTTGACGGTTTTCTCCGCCACTTCCTCGCGCGAGGCCTGCTTCGGCGACTGCTTGCCGGCGATGACCATGTTCGGCTTCAGCACGATCTGCTCGAGCGTGACGCGGTTGGTGTAAAGCTCCTGGAATACCTCGCGCAGCACCCACTCCGTCACCTCGGCGCAACGATCGATATCGTGCGCGCCGTCCATCAGCACCTCCGGCTCGACGATCGGCACAATGCCGCCCTCGAGGCAGATGGCGGCATAGCGAGCAAGCGCATGCGCGTTGGCCTTGATGCAGGTGTAGCTTGGGATGCCCGGCGCAATGTCGATCACCGCCCGCCATTTGGCGAACTTGGCGCCGAGGCTGGCATATTCCTTGATCCGGTCGGGCAGCTTGTCGAGGCCCTCGGTCACCAACTCGCCGGGGCAGAACTGCAGCGGCTTGGTGCCGGCATCCACTTTGATACCCGGCAGCGATCCCGCATCCATGATGATCTTGGCCAGCGGCGTGCCGTCCTTGGCCTTCTGGCGCAACGTTTCATCGTACAGGATCACGCCCGAGATGTGGTTCTTCATGGCGTCGGTGGAGCGGAACAGCATCTCGCGGTAGTCGCGACGGCTGTCCGCGGTCGACTCCGTCTTGATCGAGTCGAAGCGCTTCTTGATGGTGCCTGAACTCTCGTCGGCAGCAAGGATGCCGCGGCCGGGCGCGACCATCGCTTGTGCGACCTTCTCGAGGGACATGGTCATGATCGGGTGTCTCCTGGGCGGTTGCGGTTGATACCGACGAAAAAGATCGCGCACGTTTAGCGCGGCCCGCGATGCGATGCCAGGGGGAAGCCGGATCAGTCCCCATCGCACCTTTGGCCTTGGTGAAGATGCCGACGTACCCACCTGGCCTCGACTGAGAGGCCGGGCACTGTAAGCCCCCTCAATGCCTCCTTCGGACCTGTCCGGTCCGCCTAGCGTTCACCATGTCGCACAAAACTCTAGGAATCTAATCCCCGTCGCCCATCCTCGATCGATAATGCAGCTCGACGCAATGAAACGGAGCCCGCAGCGAGACGACATGGACACGACACCAAACCTCATCCTTCCCTACATCATGGCCGCCCAGGCCCAAAAGCACGTCACCCACAACGAGGCCATCCGCGCTCTGGATGCGCTCGTCCAGATGACCGTGCTCGACCGCACCCTGGCCTCCCCGCCAGCCACGCCGGCCGATGGCGCCCGCTACATCGTGGCCGCCGCGCCAACCGGGGCCTGGACCGGTCAGGCTCAGCGCATCGCGGCCTTCCAGGACGGCGCCTGGACCATCTATCTGCCGCGCGAGGGCTGGCTCGCCTGGGTCGCCAACGAGGACAAACTCTATGCCTTCGACGGCACCGGCTGGATCCTCGCCGGTGGGGCAGGTGGTGGCGGCGGCAGCGTCAACCCGACGCCCCTAGTCGGCATCAACGCCACGGCTGACACCACCAACCGGCTGTCGGTGTCGGCGCCCGCCGTGCTGCTCAACCACGAGGGCACGGATCATCGCCTGAAAATCAATAAGGCCGCCGCCGCCAATACCGCGAGCCTGCTCTATCAGACCGCCTTCTCGGGACGCGCCGAGGTAGGCCTTGCCGGCGACGACAATCTGCGCGTGAAAGTCAGCGCTGATGGCACCCTCTGGCGCGACGCCATCGTCGTTGACCGCAGCACCGGTGCCGTCGGACTGCCATTCACCACACTGGCGGCCGCTGGACCCAATCTACTGCTGAACGGCGATTTCCAGATCAATCAGCGCAGCTTTCCGGGCGGCGCGCTCGGCGCTGGCGGCTACGGGTTCGATCGCTGGAAGGCCGACACCGGGGGCGCCTCCCTGACGCTCTCCGGCACCACCCTCACGCTCGCCAGTGGCGCCATCATGCAGGCTGTCGAATCCAGTCTCTGGGGCGTTGCCAATTTCGCGTCGACCCAAGTCACTGTTTCCGTTGAGTCGCCGAACGCCGACCTCAGCGTCAGCTTCGGCAGTGCCACCGGCACGATCACCGCCGGCAGTGGCCGCCGTTCGCTCACGCTCACCACGGCTGCCGGCGACACCGGCAACCTTGCGCTCAGAATTACCAAAGCCACCGCCGGCTCGGTCACCTTCGCCCGCGTCAAGCTCGAGCTCGGCGCCACCGCCACAAGCTGGCAACCGCGATCGCGCGCCGACGAGTTCGCTGCTTGCCAGCGCTACTACCATCGCCGTGGCAACCAGTTCGCGCAGTATTGCGGCCAAGGCTTCGTCTTCACCGCCACCAATTCCAATTTCGAGTTCACCCACCCCGCCGAAATGCGTGCACTGCCGACCCTGACCGTGACCAATCCCACTGACTTCCTGATCGGCACGGGCGGCGTCAACGGCACTGTCTCGGCAATCAGCATCAGTGGTGGCACCAACCAGACCACGCGCCGCTGTGTGCTGGTCTTCACGCATTCCTCCATGGCCTCGGTCATCGGCCAGGGCTGCGGCCTGCAAACCGGCTTTGGCGGCGCAGGCACCTACGGCATTCTCGAATTCAGCTCGGAGATCTGATCCATGCACTATATCGATACCAACCGCTCGGCCATCGAAGTCCAACCGGGCCGCATCGTGCCAGCCGACCCGCGCAACACCGACTACCAGCTCATCCTGGCGTCGGGCGTGACCATCGCCGATGCCGTGCCACCGCTCCCCACCGACGCTGACGCTACCGCCGAATATCGCCGCCGCCTGTGTGCCATCCTCGGTGCCGACAACCTTGCTCACGCTGGCTTCATCCGCGCCGACAACGACGTCGAGATGCGCCGTCTCGAAACTGCGACGATCCGCACGGCCGAGGAAGAGGCCTGGCTGGCCGAGCTCCACCGCATCGACCGCGCCGTTGCCGACTTGATCACCTGCTACAATGCGCTGCCCGCCCCGCCACCGCTCGACTTTGCAGCCGACCGGCACTGGCAACGGCCAGCCTGACGGCAACGGCACGAGGCTATGAACATCGTTCTCCAGCAATCGATCGAGTTGTCACATGCTGTCATGCGCCACGACTACGACATCCTCAGCTGCCAGCCGCTGTGGACCACCATGGGCGACGGGTTGTCGTGCACCACCAAATGTCCTATCGCAGCGTGCAGTCGCAGCGTCGCCAGACAGGGCTTCAAAACGGAAGCCCGTTGTCGGCGCGCGCTTGTGCGAGCGCGCGAACGTTTCCAGCATCTGGAGCTTTGGACCGCCCATGAACGACGTGGTGATCCGGGCCGAGAAGCTCTCGAAGATCTATCGGCTCTATAAAAACCCGACGGATCGCATCCGCGATGCCTTTGGCCTATTGCGCGGCGACGGGCGCTACAGCGAGCACGTCGCCCTAGACAGCATCGACATCGCCATCCGCAAGGGTGAGAAGGTCGGCATCATCGGCCGCAACGGGGCTGGCAAATCCACTCTGCTGAAGCTCATCACCAAAACCATCGAGCCCACCTCGGGCGTACTTGATGTGCAGGGGGCAACGCAGGCACTGCTGCAGATCGGCACGGGTTTCCATCCCGAGTTCACCGGCCGCGACAACGTCGTCTCCTATCTGGCGCAGCTCGGCATTTCCGGCGACAAGGCGCTTAAGCTCACGCGCGACATCATCGAGTTCGCCGAGGTCGAGGAATACATCGACCAGCCCGTCAAAACGTACTCCACCGGCATGGCCGCCCGCCTCATGTTCGCGGCCTCCACCGTGATCGAGCCCGACGTGCTCGTCATCGACGAGGTGCTCGGCGTCGGCGACGCGTACTTCGCGCGCAAGAGCTACGAGCGCATCAAGACGTTGTGCGCCGAAAACCACGCCACGCTGCTGCTGGTCAGCCATGACATCTACTCCACCGCCCAGATCTGCGACCGCATGATCTGGATCGATCGCGGCCGCGTGAAATTCGATGGCGAGCCCAAGGCTGCGATCAACCTCTATGAGTCGAGCATCAAGGAGCAGGAGGAGATCCGCCTGCGCCGCAAGGCAGCTCTCGCCCCTATGGTTCCCGGCCTCGATCACGCCGTCTCTTTGCTGGTCGACATCAAATCGGCCGATGGCAAGCCCATGACCGGCGTCCTCTTCTTCTACGAGGCCCACCTCGCCGACGGCCAGGAAACCTTGGCCCGCGTCGATCCCACCACCGGCAAGAGCAACCTCGAAACTGCCGCCGTCTCGGGCAACGCCCTCTCGCTCGTCTACGAAGGCAGCAACTGGCTCACCACCGAGGAAGCCGGCCGCAGCGACGGCATCATCCTCGCCAACTACGGCCAGTCCTACCATAAGGGCACGCTGCGCATCGCCCTCCGCCCGGGCCTCGCCGCGCCCAATCTGCGCATGGCTATCGAAAGCGCCACCAACCAGACCGTCACAGCCACCATCTACGACGAGCGCCAGGTCGGCTACGCCGGCGGCGAAATCACGCTCTCGCAAGGCCGCCGCACCGACTGGGCCGTCCCCCTCGACACCACCAAGCTCACCCGCGTCTCTGATTTGGCTGACTCCGGCAAGGAGACCCGCCACGGCTCCGGCGCCGTACGCATCACCGGCGTCGACATCCTCGACTGCACGGGCAAGAGCGTCCGCACGCTACACACGGGCCAGCCTGCCTGTTTCCACATCGCCTTCAAGGTCAATGACGCGACCCGCGCCGGTGATGTCGAGATGATGGTCGCCCTATTCAAAGACGGCGTTGTCGATGCGATGCACCTCTTCCAGTCAGGCTTCGATATCGCAATTGCGGGCGGTCTCGGATCCGTGCACATCGCCATCGACGACCTTCCCCTCGGTCCCGGTCGGTATGCGGCCAGCCTGCTGATCGCCAAGTCGGGCTACTACGCCACCACCGATGGCCGCCCATTCTCCGTTCATCCCGATGTCTTCGATGTGCTCTCGCGTTCGCTCAGCTTCGACGTCACGTCGGGTGAAGCCGCGCATCAGGGCACGGTTTCGGTTTACGCAGGCACGTGGCGTGTCTCCACCGACGCGACCGGCACCAAGGATGCCAAGGCCCATGTCTGATCAAGACCCGGCCTATTGCGCCAACTCCGCAACTCGCACCATCGACCTCGATTTTCCCGAGGGCTGGGCGAAGCGCTATCCCGATGTTTATCCCGTCTGCCGCGAAGCCACCGATGCAATTCGTCGCCTCATTCCAACCGGCAACTATGCCAAGCTGGCGCGCCATTCGCCGGGCCTCGACGGCTACAACTGGGACGCCTACATCGACCTGAGCCTCATTCGTATGGTGCACGTCGCCCGCGCACTGAAGAAGGTCGGTGCACCTGACTGCAAAGTCCTGGATTTCGGTTCATATTTCGGCAACTTCGCTTTGATGGCACGCAAGCTCGGCTGCAAGGTCGATGCCCTCGACAGTTATGCACGCTACGCCCCCGCGCTGAGCCAGGAGCGTGAGGCGCTGATTGCGGCCGGCATCGATATCATCGACAGCTCCATCCACCAGGATGTTCTCGACCGTCTGGACCGGCACTATGATGCCATCCTCTGCCTCGGCGTCATCGAGCACATCCCCCACACTCCACGTCTGCTGCTCGAGCATCTGGCGCGACATCTTCGGCCAGGCGGGTGCCTTATTCTCGACACACCAAACATCGCCTATCTTTACCGGCGTGAGGCATTGGCACGCGGTGAAAGCGTGCATCTTCCAGTATCGTTGCAATTCGAGACCGAATTGCCTTTCGAAGGCCACCATCGCGAGTACACGACGACCGAAGTCGCATGGATGTTGAAGAAGGTAGGATTTGAACTGGTCAATCTGGAACTCTTCAATTACTCGATCTTCGGCGCAAAGCAACTGATTGGCGACGATGCACGTCGCTTTCGCAAGATGGACGCCGATGCGTCGATGCGGGAAATCATCTTCGCTGTAGCCAAAAAGTTCGGTTGACGGTTGCTTCGGCCACGCCGAGTCGAAGGGCAAAAAACGGCATGCTGAAGACGATACCGCTGGACACTTCAAATCCCGATGGTCCTGCTAGCAACAGCAGCAGCACCGAGCTGATTTCACAGGCCTTGAACGCGATTCGCGACGCTGTGGATCAACTCACCTCTGGCGGCGGCATCGATGCCATTGATCTCTCCAGCCCACTCCCATTCAGCCGTGCCGACGGTGCTGACTACTTGCACTTGGTGCAGCTGTGGAACCAGTCGCAAACTATCGAGAGGGCGCAACTTGGCCAACGCAATTGTCCAGCCTGCGCCTCAATCGACCACCGCGCGCTATTCAGAAGCTACGACGGCTATCCATTTCATGGCTGCACAATTTGTGGCACTTGGTTCGTACCATTGGCTATAGAGGAAAGCCTGATCGAAGCTTTTTTTGATCGCATACCTGAAGCACGCCGCATCGCCGACAAGATGATGCATGGGCGCGAGGTCAAGACCAAGGTCGCTGATCGCGAACGCTTCTTCTCATACTTCGACCTCATCTCCCCAATCCTCAATGCGAAACCGGGGAGCACGCGCTATCTCGATATTGGCTGCGGCGTTGGACATTCGGTCGAGCTTGGCAAGGAACTCGGCTTCAACGCCTTGGGCTTGGAGGTCAGTCGCACGGCACTGGCGACCGCCCGCCATAGCGACCGCAATGTCCAGCATCCCGGCGATTGGCAAGGCAAAGAAACTTTCGATCTGATCTCGCTGTTCGAAACGCTCGAGCACGTCACTCGACCTGACTCGCTTATGGCGCAAGCACGGCAGTGCTTGGCACCGGGGGGGCTACTTCTCATTACCGTGCCCAATGTCCAGTGCTGGGAAATCCAGCTCCTCCGCGAGCGCTGCTTTCACGTCTTTGGTGGCTTCGAAGGCGTTGGTCACATCAATCTGTTCTCACCTGAAGGCCTATCGCGCCTGTTCGAGCGCCATGGCTTATGCCTCGTGCATGCCGACGGGCAATTCAGCAACAACCCGCTCGATATCGCCGGTCGCCTGCTAGACCAGCGCGCCTCCGCCACAGCCGCATTCGCCAAGGGCACGCTGGCGTCCAGCTTGCCACGCGAGTTGCATACAATTCTCAATGCGCTTGGTCCCGATTTGGCCGTCCTTGATCGCGCCAACCTCCGCTCGCCAATCTTGATCGCCGTGGCTTGCCGCAAGGAGGACGTCGAGCAACTGGCTCCTAGCATCGAGCAATTGCGTCAGGCCCGCAGTCGCGACCTGATGGGCGCGTTATCCAAGCCGCGACCGCCAGCAACTCCGGCCGCAGTGCCGCCGCCACCCGAGCCCATCCTCCCCCCCGCACCGCTCTTCACCGCTCACACTCCTATCGCGGGCTTCCTCAACGCCGACACCGAGCGCCTGCTCGGCGCCCGTGGTTTCACGTCATCGGTCGCCTCCGGCCTCTCGCTACGCAGCGCCGAGCCGTTGCGCTTCCAGCGCATGGCCACTCTCGGCTCCGGCAAGCTCGCCGCCGGCACTTACGAGATCGCCGCCCAATTGAAACTTCGCCGCGGCCTCATCACGCTCTCGCTCTTCGACGACGCCAAACAAGCCTGGGCCACCAATCTCGCCATCGAGCCCAACGACACCGAGGTCCGCACCACCTTCACGCTCGCCGCCGACAGCGATGTCACGCTCTACGTCTGCGCCCACAATTCCGATGCGCCGCGCCCCGTCGATGTCGACATCTTCGCCTTGGGCATCGCCGCCCTCGATGCCACCGCCCGCCTCATCCTGCCGCCACCGCCACCTGAACCCATCCACGTCCTCTCCCCTGCGCCGCTCTTCACCGCGCACGCGCCCATTGCCGGCTTCCTCAACGCCGACACCGAGCGTCTGCTCGGCGCCCGTGGTTTCACCGACAGCGTCGTCTCTGGCCTGTCGCTGCGCAGCGCCGAGCCGTTGCGATTTCAGCGCATGGCCACGCTCGGCTCCGGCAAGCTCGCCGCTGGCACCTACGAGATCGCAGCCCAACTGAAACTTCGCCGCGGCCTCGTCACGCTCTCGCTCTTCGACGACGCCAAACAAGCCTGGGTCACCAATCTCGCCGTCGAACCCAACGACACCGAGGTCCGCGCCACCTTCACACTCGCCGCCGACAGCGATGTCACGCTCTACGCCTGTGCTCACAATTCCGAAGCGCCGCGCCCCGTCGATGTCGACATCTTCGCCTTGGGCATCGCCGCCCTCGACGCCACCGCCCGCCTCATTCCGCAACCACCAGCCCCGCCAATCGCGCGCGTTCGTGCACCCATCGATCTGTTCGCCAGCCTGCCTGACGGCAAACCACTCAAAGGCTTCCTGTTGCCTGCATTTGCCGCCTTGGCGCCCCGGGACCGGGTCAGCGGCGGCCTTGAACACGGCCTCAGTTTCCGCAGCGCCGCCCCGCTCCGCTTCGAATACCTGGCTGAGATCGCCAACGGCAAACTTGCCAAGGGCCGTTATGGGCTCGCCGCCGCCGCACATGTCTTCGAAGGCCATCTGAGCCTTAACCTGCTTGACCAGACGCGAGGCCAGTGGACGACTTCGATATCCTTCGATGCCGATCGCTATTCCGGCGCGGTCACCTTCGAACTGGAAGCCGATACAACCTGCAAACTCTATCTCTGCGCCAACAACTCGGACGCTCCAGCCCCGGTGCACATCGACCTGCACGCAATCGGCTTGGCCGCCCTCGGCGAGGGCCATCTCATCGTCGACGCGCCAACCCCTCCGCCAACGACGACGACTGCGCTGGCCAAACAGCCCGTTCGCTCCAGTCGCCGGTTGCTCGCGAGCTTCCGCGAGCTTGCGTCCGGTCTGCCGCTCGGCTCAAGCTCCCTCGCCAAACCGCTGCCCGATGGTCCAGGCCGCATCCGCAGGCGTGCGGCGACTTTGGCGATCGGCAAGACGTCGGCGCTCCGGGAATATCTGCACAAGGGCGCGGAGATTGCCTTGCAGGAAGGCCACTATGCCTTGCGGATCGCCGGCCGCGTCGATGCTGGGGCGCTGGCCATCGGTCTCCTCGACGTCGACCGTGACGCCTGGATCATCAACGTTGGCTTGTCCATTGGCGAATGCTGGTCTGAGCGGGTCTTTGACATTCCCGCGCCCCTCCACGCTCTCCTCATCGTCTCGGGCAACAACGCCGATACCGGACCGATCTCGGCCGAAATTACAGCCATCGACCTCCATGCCATCCTGGGGCCAGATGCTTGAATGCGTGCGCTCATTCGTAATCGACGATGATGCCCTTGAAGCGCTGGAAGAATGACGCCCCCGCTAGCAAAGTCAGTAACGACAGCACGGCGAAAACGCCGACCTCCCACCAACGCGGCCCGTAACCCGCCATCAGGCTAGAGCGGAATGACTCCAGCATGTAGTGCACCGGATTGAGCCATACGAGGGGTTGCGCGGCCGCCGGCAGCGTCTCCGGGCGAAAACCGATCGGCGAGATGAACATCAGGAAAATCATCACCAGATTGATCGCGTAGCCGAGATCCGGCAGCAGCACGCCCAGCGCCGCCAGCATCAGCACCAGGCCCAGAACCATCGCCAGCTGCAACGCGATGACCACCGGCAGCCACACCACATGCCAGGACAGCGTGCCATCGACCAGCAGCAGCGCCATGATCACGCCAAGCCCCACCATCTCGGCGGCCAGCGCCATCAGGACTGTTCGCACCGGCACCAGTTCGACGGGCACGATCACGTTGCGCACCAGATGCATATTCTGGCGAATCGCCACCGCGCCGGCCGTGGTTGATTCCATCAGCGCCAGGTACGGCACCAGACCGGCAAACACGTAGACCACATAGCCGAGGCTGCTCATGTCCGGAAAGCGCACCTTGAACACGACCAAGAACAGGAACAGGTAGATCATCAGGAACATCAGCGGATGGAGCACCAGCCACGCGCTGCCAAGCGCCGAGCCCGCGAACTTCTTCTTCAGCTCGACCTCGGTCGTCGCCCTCAGGATGCGCCCATAGCGCCAGATGGTAGCGAACAGCGCCGCGAGGCTGCGCCCGGGAATGCGAAATGGCATGGGCGACAGTCTCTCCGTGAATTTCACGCGCGGCCGACAGCATAGGCTGGCGCAAATACAAAGGCCCATTCGGCGGAGCCGCGCAACATCTGGCGGCACCGCAGTTCGATCGTCCGACTGGCCGTGCGCACTCCGTAACTCGGCGAGTACCAGCCGTCGATCACTGTCACCTCGAGCCCGTCGGGGTGTTTCAGCTCCACGCCTCGACCACTAGCCAGCATCAGCGACAGGCGTCCTGCGCCCGACGCCTGCGCGCTGACACCGGGCGCCAGCTGGAACCGCCACACGACATCATGTTGCCCCTCACCGTCGAGGCGATCCTTGATGTCGAGCCGGCCCGAGGCCAGTTCGATCTCGAAGCTCCGGGTGTGCACGACCGGCGATGCCAGGCGCTTGTAGCCTACATGCCGCCCGCTGTAGATCGCTTGGCCCTGCCGCTCGCCATACGTCAGGTGCTCGGCCTCTGCCTTCTCGAACATGCGGAACAGCCACTCGGGATTGACCTCGTTCTGCTCGACGTTGTCGATCGCCAGTGTCGAGTGTGCCGCCGTCGAGCGGAAATGGTTCCGCGCCGCAAAGTCGGACGTGTAGACGTAGCTGCCGGGGTCAACGATCACGGGCTCACCGCCAACATGCAGCTCGAAGCTGAGCTGATCGTTGTGCTTGTGATTGCCGAAGCCTTTGGTGCCGACCTTGGCATTGGTCACCAGCAGGTAGGTGCCGCCCTGCCGCGCGATAAAGGCGCCAGCGTCCGCGTAAAGCTTGACCTGATCGGCAGGAGGTTGCTGCACCGGCAGTGTCGCAGGCGGCAAACCCCACCACGCCGCCTCCCAGGCCCCGTCCGCGCCAGCAACCGCCGACCAGTCCTTGCGCTTGAACACAGCGCCTGCCGCACCAATCAAATGCCGTCCATCCTGCCGCGTCCACGTCGCGTAGTCCGTGAAGATATGCAGCCGGCCGTCATCGGCATCGCCCAGTTGCGGCATCAGTCCATCGGGCCGAAGCACACCCACGAGGTAGTCGACCATATCGCCAAGCCTGTCACGATAGTGCGGCGATAGTGGCCGCCCCTGCAGCTCGGCAAGGCGCCACGACCCGAGGAACAGCTCCGCCACCAACCGATGATACGGCACTGACGACTCGAAGTCCGCCCCATCGGGCAAGATCTGCACGTCGATCTCGGCTTCGAGGGACTTGCGGCAAAATGCGTCCCATTTGGCGCCGCTCGCCGTCTCGATGAATTCCGCCGACACGAAATGCAACCCGATCACGTTCGACAGGAAGTGATTGCTCGTCACCTCATAGATGTTCTCGAGGTTCTCGAACACGAACCGGCCATGCTCGAACAGCGCCGCCCAGGCGATCCGGAATCGCTCCGTCTCAATGGCCGTACAGTCCTTGATCAACCCGAGCCCCAAGGCCCAGTTGGCGGCGCGAATACCGACGTCCATCGTGCAGGTCCAATTGACACCGATGCCGACCGGATTGGCCGCCATGAAATCATCGATCTCGTCGACGATTTCGCGCGCGAAGCGAACGTCTCCCGTCATGCGCCAGGCCTGTCCGAGCGCCGCAAAGTGCTGACAACGGCCAAGCTCCCAGGGATACTTGATGTCGCCATCCTTGGGGCGCATCTCGAACAGCTTCCACTGCTTGATCGGAATGCCGGTCGGGAAGCGAACGCCGCGGACAGGATCGAGATACCAGTCGATGGGTCGGTAACCGTCCTTGCTCACGGCTCGATCCGGATCGATCGGTTGGTAGGGACCGCTGCCCAGGAGATCAAACCGGTGCTCGAGCGCCTGCTCAGCGCTCGCGAGCGTGCGCGACGCATGGTTCGGCAGCAGCACTTTCAATTGCGCCACCGCGGCGTCCGGGATCTCGGCGTAGGTCCGCGGCCGCTTGCGCCGCTCGGCCAGCCACGCCGTGAAGTCGCGATCCCGCGCCGCCAGCTCTTCTTCAAACGATGAGCGCGGCACGAACCGCGACTGCCGCCACTTCCGCGCCGCCAGATTGGCCGCTACGGTTGCCGTAGCCTTTATGTCCCTTGCCCGCCGAAGTAACCTCCGTGGTCCAGGCTTCGTCGCCTTGACGATCAGGTTCCAGCCCATCAGCCGGCCAGCCATGCCGATCGGCATCCATTGCAACCCGCGCGGCAATTCCACCGCCAGCATCTGTCGCTTCGAAATCGAAGTCCTTTCGAAGGCTCCGAACATGCGCCGCAGTCGGGCCGCCGTATACACCTTGACCAACGGCCGACTGTCATGCTCGGAGATCTCGACGTGCTGCGACATGATCTCGCCGATCGACACCGAGTCCAGCATCCGCTTCTCGATCCCGAGCTTCAGGAACAGCTGTCTCCAGTAGTGCAGCGAGTTCTCAGCATAGACCATGACGATGGCCTTGCCGCCCGGCTTCAGCACCCGGTGGATCTCGCGAATGACGCCGGTTGTGTTGGGCGTGTGGTGAATGACACCGTTGGAATAGACCACATCGAACGAGTTGTCGGGGAACGGCAGCGTCTCGCCGTCGCCCTGCTTGAATTCGCCATCGAGCCCACGGAGCTTGAAATTGGTCCGCGCATGCTCGAGGTGCCCGAGCGACAGATCGAGATCCGTGACGATGGCGCCACCTTTGGCAAACTGTGCCAGGTCGGTGCCCATCCCGGCGCCGATCTCCAGCACCTTATGGCCCTCGTGACGATAGAATTCCATGTGCTCCGGCATCCACGGCGCGTAGGTGCCGTAGCGATAGGCTTCCGCCTCCAGATACCATTCCAGCGTACCGGGCTTCGCGTCCTTGACGTAGTGCGAGCCGCAGGCATCACGGTCCCACTGCCTCTGAACCTCGCGCTTGTATTCGTCGTTGGTCTGCAGCATGTGGGAAATCCCGGACAATCAATGGACCGACAAGCGGTCTGGTGCCGACTGGCCGTTGGTGGTTCGCTCTGCAAGTCCGCTACGCCGCGCCAGGAACTGCCAGAGCTTCGCCACATGGCCGTCCCAGGTGAAATGCCGCTCGGCAGCGCGCCGCGCGTTGCGGCCAAGCCCGGTGGCGAGGTCAGGCCGCCGTACCAGCTCGATCACCGCGGACGAGAACTGGTCGAGATCTCCAGGCCGGCACAACACTCCACGCGCGTCGGCAATCTCCACATTGGCATTCGCCAACTCACTGACCGTCAGGCTCGGCCGCATGATCTCGCCGATCTGTTCGAGATCACTGGCAACGATACCGACACCGTAAGCCATGTACTCGAACAGCTTGGTCGGCGAGCCGAAGAAGCGGCTGTCCACCATGTGGCTCGAGTGCGGTGATACGAACACGTCGGCCGCCCCCATCAACTCCGCCCCGCGGACTTGCGGCACCCGTCCGCAATCGACCACCCGCGACGCCAAGCCATGCTTTTCGATCGCATCGCGGACCAGATGCTTGAAGTTGCCTTCCCCGATCAGCAGGAAGCGCGCTTCCGGACAAGCCTTGGTAATGCGCGGCATGGCGTCCGCCAGCACTTCGATGCCATGCCAGCCGCCGAACGTGCCAATGAAACAGACGACGCGATCCTGCGGCGAGAAGCCGAGCTCGGTCCGCAGAACATGGCGCTTGGCTTGCGGCAACGGCCCATAGGCCTCCAGATCCACCGCATTCCAGTTGACCAGGACTTTCGCCGGATCGATGCCCCGCTTGACGACGTCGTCGCGCACCGCATCGGAGATCACGGAGATCAGTGTCGCCTGCTTGAAGGTCGCTTCCTCCGCCGCCAGGTACACATCCTCGAGCTGGTAGGGACCCGTGTCGAAACTGCGCTTCATCGAGATTTCGGAGCCGTTGTACTCGACGAGATACGGGATCTGCAGCTCCGCGGACAAGCGCGCACCAACGAAGTTTCCGAGGCAAGCCCGCTCGAAGATATAGGCAGGCTTCACCATCTCCATCGCCGGCTTCAGCGCCTGATAGTAGTAGTCGTTGGCGCGCACGAGGCTCAGCTCCGTGCTGTCGAAACCCTCCGGCCGCACCACCGTCTGTGCCAGCCCCAGCTCGTCGAGCAGTGGAAATCGATTGGACGTCACGCAGTGAAAGCGCTCCGTGGTTCGCGCCAGTGCTCGCGCTTGATAAACTGTGTGGCCATAGCTGCCACCCGAGATGATCGGCGCCCAGTAATCGGTGCGCAGATAGACGCCCGTGCCCGCCAGCAGATGGTCGGAATCAGGCACCCGCTCGAGCCGCAAAGGTACCGGTTTGATGCTTTCACCCAGTGTCGCAAGCTGCATGCGTGTCCGCGTCAGCACCTCGTCAGCCACCGGCGCACTATGACCGTTGGTGGCACCTGCCGGTTGCGCGGCGACCGCGGCTTCCCGCGCCTTCAGCTTGTCGATTACCAAATCGCGGCCCGCCGCGACTGGCGGCAGCACGATGCTCGCTGTGTCGGCAATCTGTTTGCAATAGCCGCCAAGCGCGCCCGCCAGATTGAGCACAACCGCGACGTTTTCGTGGATCACCTGTTCGAGGGCGGCGGCTTTGACCTTGTCGCTGCCGTGCGCCATTGCCGTGCGCACCATCTCAGCGGTATTGCGGATGCCCGGCAGATTTGCGCTGAAGGCTGCTTCCACATCATGAATCTGCTGCCCCGCCCCGCCAACCGATTGGCGAATGCCCCGCAGATGCGGCGGATCGATCTCACCTGCCATGGTCGGATGCTCGGCAGCTTTGGCCAGATCGTCGAAGCAGAAACCCACTCGGTTCACGGCGAGGCGTGCCTGGGCCAACTGCCCCATGGTGCCTTCGAGCCGACCGCAGCAGGTTTCGAGGTCGGTCAGCAACTCTGCTGCAGATCCGCTGGCCTTGGCCAGCTTGATGGCAGCTGCACTGGCTTCCATGCCGCGGCCGCCGTCCGCGATCTTGGCGGCAAGATCCCGCCAACGCGCGGCTTCGATGGCAATGGTAGCCGCACTGGTCTTCATGCCATCGGCGACCGAGGCGCCGCCCGATAGAGCGACAGCAGACGCAGCAGCCCCCTCTGCGGCGGTTGCCTGCCGTTTGGCAAAGAACCGGCGGTGCACCTGATAGGCCAGCCAGTGCCATTTGAAACTTTTCAGTCGGAGATCGTCGACCACTTCAACGGCGCCCTCGTGCGGCCAGAAATAGTAGACCCGCCGATTGCCGGCCAACAGCTGCCGCGTCGTCTTGAGCAAGGCCCGTGACGGCACGCCGCCATCGAGTTTCACGATTA
Source organism: Hyphomicrobiaceae bacterium (assembly GCA_046154645.1). Classification (GTDB taxonomy): domain Bacteria; phylum Pseudomonadota; class Alphaproteobacteria; order Rhizobiales; family Hyphomicrobiaceae. Next base: position 88,497 of record JBJXDZ010000110.1, on the reverse strand, counting down.
CACCTGCGACGGGGCCGCGCCGCTGCAATTCCCCCAAAAGATCGCCGGCCATCTCAAAAGCCGGCTCGCTCGCAAGCCTGAACTTGTGCCGCTCGGTGAAGCCAGCCAGACGATCGTCGGTGATCATCGCCACGGCCGGCAAAGCGGAATCGTAAAGAATGTACGTTGCCGTCTCGCCGTGAGAATTAGACGCGACCATGGAGCAGATCCTCAATATGCAGGCTGACGGCCGTGGTCTCGACAATCTCGTCGAACGGAATCGGTGCGGCCTCCCCGGATGCAATCGCATCACCGAAACGCGACAGCTCCGTGAAATGGCCCTTGTCCATGGTCCGCGACTGCCACAACACTTCGCCGCTCGACGCCTTGGTCAGCGACTTGAAATCGTCGACGATGTACGCCTCGCCATCGCAGAACACCTCGATGCGCTCCTTCGGCAGCCCTTCCCTGGGACCAAGCGCGGTGTAGACGAGATTGCCGACGGTGCCGTCTTCGTAAGTGAGGTTGGCCATGAAGTTGTCGCTCTTCAGATAGGCACTGCGGCCAGGATCTATCGCCGACGCCGTGATGCCCTTGACGGTCGCCCCCGCGAGACTGCGGAACAGATCGTACATATGGCAGGCTTCGCCGATGTTTCGGCCACCACCCTCGCGACCCTGGATCCAATGATCCGGCGCGATGTAGCCACCGTTGAGCCGGTAGTTGATCATCAATGGTGAGCGCCGCCCCGCCAGCACCTCGCCGAGTTTCTCGATGGCAGGAGCAAAGCGACGGTTGAATCCGACCATCAGCATCGCACCGGCCTCTTTCGCCGACGCAGCAGCATAAGCCTTCCTGACCTGATCGAGTTCGTCCCACGAAAGGGCCAGCGGCTTTTCGACGAACACCGCTTTTCCCGCACCAAGGGCTGCGACGGCCTGCTGCGCATGCTCGCTGTGCCGCGTTGCGATGACCAGCAGATCGATGCTGGTATCATGCAGCACTTCGTCGATGCCACTTGCCAGAACTTGCACACGCCGCGAACGCGCAAAATTACCGCCCCGCGTGGCATCACGACTGACCACCGCACGCAGGAAGAAGCGGTCCGACCGCTTGTCCATCTGCGGCACCAGCATGTGCGTGCCGAAGGCCCCTGCGCCGACCAGCGCATAGTTGACGCGTCCCGTCTGCGGACTGCGCGCACCACGCAGCATGATCTTGGCCGCATCGGGCGCTTGCGGTTGCGGCCGCTCATCCTCCGGATAGGAAATCAGCACGCCCAGCGGCAGCGGCTGGCCCGACTGCGCCAGATCGCGATAAGCCGCTGGCGCGTCATTGATCGGCACAATGCGCTCGATCATTGGCGCAATGTCGATGCGTCCCGAAGCGATCAGATCCAGATACGACTGCATGTTGCGATTCTGCGTCCACCGCACATAACCGTAGGGATAGTCGCGGCCCTCATCCTCGTAGCTCGCGTCGTACCGGCCCGGGCCATACGACGTGCTCATGAGAAGATCGATCTCTTTGCGATAGAAATGCGTCCGCTCTGGCTTCAACCCGATGTCACCGACAATGACGACGCGTCCGCGCCGCCGCGTCACTTCCATGGCCTGGTTGATCAAAACGTGAGACTTTGAGGCTGCCGTGATGATCGTCTGGTCGGCGCCGTGGCCATCCGTCATGTCACGCACCAGCGGCCACAGCTGGCTCGGCTCGGCTGTCACCGCATCGATACCGATCTCAAGCGCTTTCTTGACGCGCGCCTTGTTGATGTCGATGCCGATCACACGCGCGCCGGTCGCCTTCAGCAATTCCACCGTGATCATGCCGATGAGCCCGAGGCCGATCACCACGACCACCTCGCCAAGCTTGGCGTCCGCACGCCTCACGCCTTGCATGGCGATCGAGCCGACGGTCGTCGTCGCTGCGTGCTCGAGCGGACAACCCTTCGGCACCCGCGCCACCAGATTGCGCTTCACCACGATATAGTCGGCATGATTGGCTTGGCCTGCGCCGGCACACGCGACCCAGTCGCCAATGGCCAGATCCTTGATGCCCTCGCCGACCGCGACAACCTCGCCGGCAGCGGAATAGCCGACGTTCCAACCCTGCTGGCTCATCTCGCTTGCCGGCAAGCCCGATGCGTCGGGCGGGTTGGCAGCGATCTCCGCGCGAACGAGAGACAGGGTCGCCGGCTTCTCGGCGCCCGCATTGCAGATGACAATCGTCACCTCAGGGCTGCCGGCTGGAATGTCGAACCAGAAGTTGTCCTTGATCGGGCCTGGCTCCAGAGTCAGCTGCGTGATCCAGGCCGAGCGGTCGTGGTTGAGAAGCCCAAGACCCAGCGGCGCATCGACAAGCTCGCCTTCCAGGCGCAGCTCCAGCGAATGCCCGGCTGGAATCTTGATCACCTGGGACAGCGCCTGATAGGAGCCGGGCGAGGCATCTGTCACCAGCTTCAGTCGCGTCCCGCTCACCTCGAATGAGGTCGCAGCGCTCTTCTCCCAGCGTGTCGCCCCGATTACAATGGGCACGGCCGGCGCTGACGTCAACGGCGTCGGCTTCGGACGCGCCATCGCCAGCTTGGAGCCGACGAACGCGGAGACCATGCTCTTGGCACGCTCAGCCGCCTTGCGCGGATCCCGCACGGCCTTGCCGAGATAAAACGTTGCCCGGCTGGACAGCTCAACTGCCTGCTCAAGCGCCGTGCCACCTTTCAGGCTCGACGCGATCGGGGTCAGCGATGCCAGCTCCGTGCCCGTGCTGATCAGCGAAAAGCGCGTGCGCACCAGGACGCTGCCGGGTGCCACTGACGGCGCCGGCATCCGCGCCACCAGGGCCTCGGAACTGGAGATCAGGACTTGCCTCACGCCACGCTCCCTCAGCCCGCTGCCGGACCGGTATTTCGCCACAGCCCCACCGAATCGATGACCACTTTCTCGGCCAGCGCCAGCGCTGTCACCCGCTTGAATGCGCGATGTCCCACCAGCAGCGCCACGATATCGGCTTTGCGCAAGGCTTCGTCGAGCGCCACCAAGCGCACATGTCCGCATTTGGCCAGCGACTTCGGCAGCTCGTCAATGTGCGGCTCTACCACCAGCAGCTCGCCAAGCTTCGCCTTCACGGCATGCTCCACGATCTCGAGCGCGGGACTTTCACGCAGGTCATCAACATTCGACTTGTAGGCCAGCCCCAGGAAAGCAATCGTCGGATTCTTGAACCGATCGGCTTTAGCCCGGATCTGATCGTACACGAATATGGTCTTGCCGTCGTTGACTTCGCGCGCCGTACGAATGAGCCGCGCCTTTTCCGGCATGGCTTCGACGATGAACCAGGGATCGACAGGAATGCAATGGCCGCCCACGCCAGGACCAGGCTCCAGGATTTTGACGCGGGGATGCCGGTTGGCTGCGCCGATCACCTCATGCACATCAACGCCCATATCAACGCACAGCATCGACAGCTCATTGGCAAATGCGATGTTCACGTCACGGAACGAATTCTCGGCGAGTTTGACCAACTCGGCGGCCCGGCTCGACGTCACCACCATCTCGCCCCGGCAGAAGATCGAATAGAACTCTAGTGTGCGCTCCGAGCTGCGGTGATCGAGCCCGCCGATGGTCCGCGAGTTGTCGACCAGCTCGCGCAGCGTCTGTCCAGGCAGAATGCGCTCAGGGCAATACGCCACCATGACATCCGATCCGTTCGGCGCCGTTAGCGGGAACGACAGATCGGGCCGCATCTCCATCAGCAGACGCGTCATGCGTTCCGTGGTGCCGACCGGCGACGTCGATTCCAGAATGACCAGGTTGCCCTTCGTCAGCACCGGGGCAATCGATCGGAACGCCGACTCGACCGCGCGCAGATCAGACTTCTTGTCGGGCATGATCGGCGTCGGCACGGCAATCACGAATGCGTCGGCCGGCTCCGGCTTGGTCACGGCGCGCAGCTTGCCCGTGCCGACCGAGGCCTGCAGCACCACGTCGAGGTCCGTCTCCGCGATATGGCTCGAACCACTGTTGATGATGCGTACCGCCTCGGCATTGACGTCGACCCCGATCACCGGCACGCCACGTGTGGCTATTGTCGCGGCCGTTGGCAGCCCGACGTAGCCGAGGCCGATCACGGAAACCTTGCCGAAATCAATTTTTCTGCTCATCCGCGAAGTGCCTCGATGATCTTCCGGCCGGCCGTGCCGTCACCGTAAGGGTTTAACTTGTTGGTCATGGCCTGATAGGCAACGGGATCGTCAAGAAGGCGCGTCACTTCACCGACAATGCTGCGCGGGTTGGTTCCCACCAGCTTGGCCGCACCTGCCGCAATGGCTTCGGGCCGCTCACTGGTCTCACGCATCACCAGAACTGGTTTGCCCAACGACGGGCCCTCTTCCTGGATGCCGCCTGAATCCGTCAGCAGAATATGAGCTTGATCCATCAGATAGACGAAGCGGGCATAGCCTTGCGGCGCGATCAGGCGGATGCGCGGGTTGCTCCCCAGCAGCTCATTGACCGGCTGCTGGACATTCGGATTGAGATGTACCGGGTAGACGATCTCGACGTCGCCACGATCGGCAATCGCTGCCACAGCCTCGCAGATCTGCCGAAAGCCGTCACCGAAGCTTTCCCTGCGATGTCCGGTCACCAAGATCATGCGGCGCGAGCGGTCGCGCCAGGCAAATTCGGCTTCCAGTTCCGCCTTCAGCTTGGCGTCGCTGCGTGTGCGCTCACGCATCGCCAGCAAAGCATCGATCACTGTATTGCCCGTCACCACGATTTCATTGGCCGGCACGTTCTCGCGCAGTAGATTGTCGCGCGATGTCGTGGTTGGCACGAAGTGGCGGCTGGCAATGACGCCGACCAGCTTGCGGTTGATTTCCTCGGGCCACGGGCTGTAGCGATTGCCCGTGCGCAGCCCCGCCTCGACGTGACCGACGGCAATCCGCCGGTGAAAAGCGGCCAAGGCGCCGGCGAACGCCGTTGTGGTATCTCCTTGCACCAATACCCAATCGGGCTGGAACTGCTCCATCACCCCGTCAAGCCGCTGCGTGGCGATGGCCGCGATGTCGGAGAGGTTCTTGGCATCATTCATCACGTGCAGATCGCTGTTCGCCTCGATGCCGAGATCAGCGAGGGTATCCTGCAGCATGCTCTTGTGCTGCCCCGTCGAACACAGATGCCAATCGATCCCTCCGGCCGCACGCAGCGCACTGACGACACCCGCCATCTTGATGGCTTCCGGTCGTGTGCCAATCACCAGCATCACTCGCCGGCATTGGATGGCAGCCGGCGCCGATCGCAGCGGTTGCTGCGACATGTCGGACAAACCGCCCTGATGCGATGCAGCGCCAGTCGCCGTCGGCTCGGGTGATTCTGGACCTGAACTCATGCCATTCGATTCCGTGTAGGACGACGCAGCCACAGGCACCACCGGCTCCAGCCGGGCCAACGTGAGATGGCCGCTCTTAGCATCGCTTTTTGCCAATCGGTATACTGGTTTCATAATCAACTGTTGAAAGTCAATTCGCCATTTTTGATTGCATAAGGATAATGCGCACCCAGAGATTGCATATGGTTAATTGCTCAATGACCCGATAGGCTTACAGCTTCAATCGGGCATTTGATCAGTCGACATATCGCTCGGTTCGATGCCCCTGCGCGCTCGTGCCACGCCTCGCCCCCGCCGGCCAAATCGACCGTATCCACCCCACAGGCGTATCCCCGGATTGTGGCGGCGCGGTCAGACTGCCTCGGCGGCCTCAACGAAGTATCTCATCGAGCCGCACTCGCCAGTCGTGCTGTGCCAACGCGACGGCACGCGCCGCCCCGCCCAGCCGGGACCGCAACAGCGGATCGCCCACCGCTCGGATCAATGCGTCCGCCAGCGCATGGGCCTCTCCAGGCGCCGCCAACAGGGCCGTGCGGTCGTCGACCAGAACGTCGCCGATCTGGTCCAACTGTGACGCCACGATGCACCGCCCCATGCTCATGTACTCGAACAGTTTGGTCGGTGAGCCGAAGAACGATGATCCATCCGTATTTGGCACGTGCGGCGCCACCAGGATGTCCGCTGCAGCCAGCATGGCCGGTGCCTTTTCTTGCGCCACCAGTCCGGTCATTACGACGTTGTCATTGAGCCCCAACGCCGCAATCCGCGCTTCGACTTTGGGCCGCTCAATCCCATCGCCGACCAGCAGCAACCGTGTCGACCGACGCAACTGGGGCTGCTGGTCGAGCATGCGCGCATAGGCTTCGACCAGTACCGGCACGCCATGCCAGACTCCGAAACTGCCGATGAACCCCATCACCACGTGCTCGGGATCAATTCCGAGCGCCAGCCGCTGCGGCGTCGCGTCGATGTCGGAACGGAAGTGGCCCGTATTGACACCATTCATGACCATGCGGATGCGCTCGTCAGGAACGCCCTTGCGGATCAACTCGTCGCGCAACGGTGCCGAGACCGCCACAACGCGATCAGCCGCGCGCAAGACAGCCGTTTCGATACGTAGTGCCAGCTCCTCTTCACGGAACGGACGGCCCCAGTGTCGCGCGATCCATGCCTCGGATCCGTTGTACTCGACAATCATTGGCAGTCCCCGCTGTCGCGCAGCCTGTGCGCCGGCAAAACTGAATGCCGCCAAGCGGTGATAGATCAAGGCCGGCCGCACCTCATCAAGCAGCGCTTCGATTGAAGTCTCCAGCGTCGTATTGGCGAAGAACGCCGGCATTTCCGGGAAATCCCAGAAGCGGTCGGGAAGCGGCAGCAGGCGCTCGTCGACGGCCGCAGACAGGATGGGATTGCGTTCAAAAGCAGCCAACACCGGTGCCATCCCGCGCGCGGCAAACGCATTGGCAATGCCGGCCGTGTGCGCCACAGCTCCGCCCGCCTGTACGCCGAGCCACAGGTCGGTGCGCAAATGCAGGGCCCGCCCAAGTTGCGGCATCGTTGTCGCCGATCTCGGCCCCAAGCGCTCGAACTCCGTCAACTGCGCCAGCACCCGCGCTCGCATGTCGGGCAGCGCTTGACGATCACGCAGCCATTGGGCCGCGGCAGCGAAGCATGATCTCAGCGTGACCTCGCGCCTGGCTCCGTCTCCAGTCTCGATGCTGCATCGTCCGCGTGACATCAGCCTGAGGCACGTCGCCACCGCCAATGGCCGCGGCACAGCGTCGGCGTGCGCGGCATGCGCTACCACGTCGCGATAGCGCCCGATATGGCCCAACAGTCGCCCCGACCGGACCAAGCCCGCAAAGTCTTCAAGGTCGAGCACGGTCTCGAATGCCGGATCGCACTTGTCTCCTGGCGCACCAAGCAACACTTTGAGTCGGCCGCGACCCGCCCCCGTCACTGCGGCCTCCCCTCGATCCAGGCCCGATGCCAAAGCACCAAATTGATGATCGGCCACAGCCAAAGCGATAAATCCCGCGGCCCCTTGATGTGCGCCTCGAACAATCGATGCAAAACGCGACGGTCTAGTCCCACTTCGTCGAGGAAAACCGCTCCTGCGACATCCGACTGCATGCGACGTCCAAACTCACCCCTCAGCCAAGTGGCCACAGGCGCCGCAAAACCGCGCTTGGGCCTGTTGAGCACAGCATCGGGAACTAGGCCTGCGACAGCCGCCTTGAGCAAGCCCTTCAACTGCCCTTCCGGCATCAGCGTCGCGTGATCCAAGCCGAGCACGTACTCCACCAGGGGCCGATCGAGAAACGGCACGCGCGATTCAAGCGAGTGAGCCATGGTCATCTTGTCAACCCGCATCAGCAGCAGCTCCGGCAACCGCAACGCCAGCTCGGTAATCACCATGCGGGAATGCTGCGCGCGGGGTGCGTCCAATCCGTCGATAGCTGCCAAGAGCTGGGCAATGACGCCATACGAGTCCCTGGCCTCGAATCCCTCGGGCCTGAGGCCATAGGCCGACCAGCCGCTCCCTGGTCGATCCGCCGTTCTTCGACCTCGCAAAATGGCGCGCTTCTGACTTTCCCAGTAGGCGATCGCACCAGTCCAGAAGATTTCCCGCCCGACCAATCCGCGCTGAACATGATCGGCCAGCCCGCGCAATCCAAGCCGATCTGCCGGCAGCATGCCGGCCACCAGCGACACCAGACCAGCCGAACCCGGTGGCGCCAGATGGCGAAGCCCACGCGCCCGCTGGTCAAGCTCCAGGAACTTCTTGTAGCTCTGATAGCCGAGAAAAAGCTCGTCCGCGCCTTCGCCGACCAAGATGGCCTTCGTCGCGTGCTGCGAGGCGAGCCGTGCCACATGCCATAGCGGTATACAAACCCAATCGGCCAGCGGCTCGTCCTGATGCCGCACGATCGCCTCGAGGCTCGCCTCTGCGTCGCGCGCGTCAATCAACACCTCATGATGCCGAGCCCCGAAATGTGCGGCAATGTCCCGTGCCTCAACCAGCTCGTTAAGCGAGGGATCATCACGGAAGCCGACCGTGAACGAGTTCACCGGACCGCTTGCCCGTCGCGACATCAAGGCCAGCAATGTACTCGAGTCCACGCCGCCGGAGAGAAACACACCGACCGGCACATCGGCCACCATATGCGACTCGACAGCCGCCTCCACCAGACGGCGCACCGTATGCGTGTGCTCCCCGAGGGTGGCCTGCCGTGTTTGGACCGCAGGACCGGCTCGCGCAGTAAACCGCGCAGGCTCCCAGAACCGTCGCGCCGTCGGCACGCGATCGCGACGAACCGTAAGCACGTGACCAGCCGGCAGCTTTGCGATGCGATCGAACATCGTCGCCGGCGCCGGTGCTGCCATGAACGAGAGATAATGGTAGAGCGCAGCTGCATCGATCCGCCGCGGCAAGCCAGGTAGCGTCAGCAGCGCCTTGATCTCGGAAGCGAATGCAAGTTGGCCATCGTGCTCCGTGAAGTAGAGCGGCTTGATGCCGATCGGATCTCGCACCAGATGCAGCGTGTCGTCCCGACAATCGTGTAGCGCGAATGCATACATGCCCTCGAGACGCGATAGCAGGCCATCGAGACCCCAGGAGAGAAAGCCTTCCAGCAATACTTCGGTGTCGGAATGATCTGTGCGAAAGCGTGCGCCCCGGCTTTCAAGTTCACGCCGCAAGCCTTGATGATTGTAGATTTCCCCATTGTAGGCGATCCGCAATTGGCCACCCACATCCGCCATCGGCTGACTGGCAGCGTGACTAGGATCGATGATCGAGAGCCGGCGGTGCGCGAAACCGACATCGCCACGCGCTCCCACCCAGACGCCGTCGTCGTCGGGCCCGCGATGTGCGATCGCGTCCGCCATGTGCCCGAGCGTCAAATGGTCCACGGGCCGCTGCCCTGTCAGCGACAAAAGGCCGGCTAGTCCGCACATGCCACCTGAGCCTCAGGTCTGCAGGCACCCCTTGCCTCAAGCACGATTTCGCCCCCTGATCCTGTCGATCGAGGACTTGAGCGAAGGTTTGTCAAAACCTCGGAACAGCCAGAAGTGGATGGGCACGTAACAGGCAACGAACGCGGCAAACAATGCATAGCGCCCGGTCCTGGTTCGGTTCAGCGGTGCCCTGTCAAAGCGCGTCCAAACGCTGAACATGGTGGCTTCCGGGTTCAAATAGGGACCAGAGTAGGCCTTTGCCATCGGGCAACGTTGACAGGGCGGCAGTGCCGCCTTGGGATCGTTCACGGTACGCCGGAACTCGCGCGCCTGCTTGCCGTTCCACACGTCCTGGAAGCTCTGCGTATTGAGGTTGCCGAGTGCAAATCGCGTTTGACTGGCACCAGTTGCGATACAGCAGACATCGACGCGGCCGTCGACCGTAAAGTTGGCCAAATCAGTCCACGGCTTGTGGCAGTGGATCGTCCGAGTATCCCGGAAAAGACGGCTGAACTTGCCGCCCCGAGGTTGGCGCGCATCCGCCGTAGCGGCGTTGTTCCCAGCGGGCGTCGCAGCGACACTTGCGTCGTCTTTACTATCTTCGAGTGCCGCTCGCGCCTGTCGCTGTGCTTCGCGGCGCTCAAGCTTGGCCTCATTCGGATCCACCGTCACCTTGACGTTGGCCGGCGTGGCGTCAGCGGCTTGTTGCGCCAGTTCCATGATGCGCGGCAGGTCGGACGCCGTCAGCTGGCGTTGGAGCATCGCCACGGACCAATCGATCGACACATCCAGTGGCGTCTCGGCGGCCGAGTAGACGACGATCTGCAAACGGCTGTTCTTACCGGTGGCAAACTCCAGGTCGGTTGCGTGCTCACCTGGACCGAAATCGAATGTCTTGACCCAGCTTTGGAAGTCCTGGCTCAGCACGCCCACACCGACACGACCGGAACGAACCTCTATCTTGACCGGATATGAGATCGTCACGCCCGGCAGGCAACGACGAGAATAGCTCTTCACCAGATAGGGGCCGGCGGGACCGCTCCAGCGTATGTCTTGGATGGCACCGCGCCAAGCGAGCATTGCGCCGGGACTGGCGAGTTCCCACCGCGTTGCCGGCGGAACGGCCGGATAAGGATCGACCAATTGCGCCGGCTTGCGCACCCGACCGAGGTCGATCTCGATGTCGATCGGACCTTCGCCACGAAAGATCTCAATCGAAACCCCAAGCACCGCAGCGGGTCCCCAGACTAGCCGCACGCGCGTTCCTTCACTGCCCGAAGTGAGGTTCGGAAAGGCCTCGGCAAGCAGTCTGCCTTGATTGTCTCGGGCCCGGATCTCAAGGCCAGTGGCAGATCCAGAAAGCACCATTTCAGCCGCCATGGCGCGATTGGGTGGCACTGGAATGAGTGTTGAGCGCAGCAAGCTGCTGCCAAGGCTGCCCAGTGCGGCCTGCACACGCACGCGACCAGGTGTCGGCCACGTCACCACCGCACCATCGACGCTCGATGTCCAGTAACGCTGCCGCGGCAATGCAACTTCGTTCGGCTGATCAATCGGCAGCACAGCCTCTACCGGCGGATCGGGCCGCGTCGCCTTGAAGTTCTCGGGTTGAAAGAACACTTCGACCCGGCGTGCTCCTTTCGTCGCCTCGAGATAGTCGCCAACAGCTTCGATCAGGTCGGCGACGTCCGACTCGTAGGGGACGAGATCGCGCAGATCCTCGACGGCGCCCGACTCATTGCCGAGCTCTGACAACGGCCGCAACAAGGCGCGATCAACTCCCAGCCGCTCTGCCAGCTCGAGGAACGCCACGGCCTCGAAGATGTTGTCACGCGTGACGACGAGCGAAATGGACACGTTCGGCTGGTTGCCCTGCCGCCCGCGACGGCGGGCCAGCTCGCGAATGTTCTCGCAGATCTCGCCAAAATTCTTGATCCCCATGACGCGGCGATGCGTGGCAGCCGTTGCAGCATTCATCGAGATGTTGATCGAGTCGAAACCCAGCAGCAGTGGCAGCGACTCTGCATCGATCTGGGAGGCGTTGGTGATCAAGTAGGCAATCGCGCCATCCGAGAGCACGTGGTGAACGAGGCCTGAAAAGCCGCGATAGAGCATCGGCTCGCCGTTGCCCTCGATGCCATACATGCGCACAGTACGGGCGGCTGGCGCCGTGAAGCGCCGCATGCCCTCGATCGGCAACTGACGCTTGATGATGCCGGTACGATTGATCGTCACCGAGCAGAAGGCGCACGTAGCGTTGCATTGTCCCGTCGGGCAGACGGCCATGTACTGCGGCAGGCTCAGCACTTCCTCCCGTCCGAGCCGAACTTCAAGGGCTGCGACCAAGCTGTTGGCCGTCCGCGAGCGCTTCGCCAAGCGATGAATGCCGCGCTCTACGAAATTCCAATGGGCGAGTTCGGTGTCGGGCACATCGATGGGCGGTAGCTTCGCGTAGGTCGCGCGTTTGACAATCGGAACCGTCAAACGGACATCGGCAGGCAACGTACCATGGTAACCTCCATCGAGCGTCCGCCCCATGATTTTGAGGCGCAGCACGTAGATGGCACTGTGACCGGCCACATGAACAAGCGCGGTCGCAATATCGGTTCCACCGTCGAGATCGCGCTTTGCGACACTGCTCACCATGGTTGAGCCGGCTAATGCCAGCTCGACACACAGCCGTATCTCATTCGGTGCGGCGCCAAAGTCGATCTCAAGCACCTGAAGGTCACCGGCGTCACACTCGAAAGGTGCTGATTGTGCAACCAAAAGTCCACCGAAGGGCACAGCCGCCGTGGGCGTCGGATCGAGCCTCATGTCACCCTCGATCCGCGTACAACCCGACCACGTCCAGACTTCAGGCAGCCATGTCACGCGTCGAACGGCCGGATTCGCAATGGCACCCACGCCTATGTCGTTCGCAATGGTTTGGCGGACGGATTTCTCGGGTGACGTTGCCACCGATCCGTCAGCGCCACTTTGTCTGCCGACAATGTTCACCGGCTTCCCATCCTTGTTCACTTTGCACGGAAATATCACGTGGTGATGCTAGCACAATCAGCACTTCATCTCTCGCCCAACATTTATCCTGCCCCACCACGATGCTTGCGGCGCCGACCTGCATCGTCCGTTAGTTGGCGGTCAGCCGGGCCGGTCCCAATTCGGCGATCGGCGGTTCACGGCCGGAATTGTTATTGACAACAATGATCTGCACAAGATCGCTCGGCGGCACAAACTCAACGTCGATGTCCTTGTCAGAGATCAGGATGGCATTGATCCATACTCCGGCGCGAGCGTCCATAAGGCCGACAGCTGTCTTGCCACTCAATGCGCGCGTCTTCCAAAGCAACCGTAGCGGCTTACCTTTGGCCACCGGGATCGGATCTGAAACCAACTGATGCCCTGTCGGCGTCAGGTCGCCACGCAGGACGGCCTTACTTTCACCCGTCGTCAGGTCGGCGCCATTGGTCGTAATCGCAAATCCCTTGCGTTCCGCAGGTGTGAACTGCCAGAGCATTGCAACTTTCGCGGCCGTGACTTTGGGCGCCTCTGGCGCTGCCGCCCTTTCAGCGTCGAGCAGCACACTGGCAAGAAACCAACCGAGCGCAGTCGCCGGCAACAGCAGCACCGGCCAGAAGCGAGCCAGCGACCGTTCGCTCTCGTCTTCCATCACTCTGTCTCTACGGGACATCCGCGAATGTCTCCCTTGTCGATGGGGATCCTAGCACGAAAAGAACTACTGCCTGCGTCGTCCTCCTATCGGGACGCAACGCGCGGGATGCACGTGGCCACGTCAAGTGCCAGCATTAAAAATCCTTCAACCCGCCATCCATCCACTTCTCATGCCAAAGCACTGCATTCATGACGGTCCACAGGTGAAAGCCGTAGTTGATCTTGCCTTCAACCTGCCCCTTGAGCAATCCGTGCAGGTACTCGTCATTGAAGAAGCCCTGCTTGCGCAATTCCGAACGTTCGTAAGCAGCTAGGCACTTCTTGCCGAACCGCTCTTCGGTGAACCACTTGTCCATCGGCGCTCCAAAACCCTGCTTCCGCCGGTACAGAAGATCGTGATCGACATAGGGCTCGGCGGCCTTCTTGACGAGCTTCTTCCCAAGCCCGTCCGACAACTTATACGAGACGGGCAGCCGCATCCCGAATTCCACCAGGTCCTGATCGAGGAACGGCACGCGCGCCTCGATCGAATGCGCCATCGTCATCTTGTCGACACGCATCAGCAGATGCTCCGGCAAGCGCAGTCCAAGCTCCATGGCCGTGATCTTCTGCAGAATCTCCGGCTCAGCCAGGTGCCCATCGTAGTCGCCGATGTGATGATCCACGACATTGTGACTGTCGGGGTGCAGGAAGCTGCGCGGCAACAACCCTGGCACCGGGCAATTAACCGTGCCACGGAATGGACCCGGATCAGGCGTGAGCTGCTTTCTCAGATCGCCCCACCAGCAGACGGCACCGCCCCAGAACAACTGGCGGCCAGCCAATGCCCGTTCCCGGATCTCCTTGTCCTCACCATCGCCAAGCGGAATCGGCGACGCACCCTTGAGGCGTTGCCAAGTGGTCAGGCGTCCGGCGTCACCGGCGGGCTTGTACACGGTCTCGTATTTGTTCCGATAGTGCTCACACCACCAATAGCCGAGGAAGTTCTCATCCGCGCCTTCGCCGACCTGTACCACCGTGGTCTTGCTGTCGCGCACCAGTTTCGACAGGAAGTACAGAGGAATGCAAACGTTGTCCGCGATCGGCTCATCCTGCAGTTCGACCAGCAGCGGAAAGAACTTCATCGCCTCATCGGACGTGATGCGCACCTCATGGTGATCGCATTTATAGCGCTCGGCATGTCGTCGCGCGTGGTGGAATTCGTTGAAATCCTCGTACTCGGAATAGCCGACCGTGAACGTGGTCACGGGGCGGCTCATCTGCTCGGCCATCAACGCCACGTTGAGCGAGCTGTCGACGCCGCCCGAGAGCAGCACGCCGAACGGGACGTCTGACACCATGCGGCGCTGAATGGCGGTCCTGAAAATGCGCGTGAATTCGGAAACGGCATCGTCGAACGAGAGGTCTTTCTCGGTCAGCGTCGTGCCTGCAGACGGGCGGCATTCCCAATAGGTGCGCGCTTTTGCTTCGCCGGTATGGTCGATCGTGATGATGGTCGCGGGCGGAATTTTGAAGATGCCCTTGAACAGCGTCATCGGCGCCGGCGTGACGATGAAAGTGAGATAGTGCCAGAAGGCGACGGGCTCGATCTCCCGCGTGATCGCCGGATGGGCCAGCAGCGCCCGGATCTCCGACGCGAACATCCATTCACCGTTGTCACGTTTGTGAAAGTAGATCGGCTTCTTGCCGATGCGATCGCGCACCAGATGCAGCACCGGCCGATTCACGTCCCGCGCATCGTAGATGGCAAATGCGAACATGCCGACGAAGCGCTTCACGGCCCCCTCGATGCCCCAATGCTCATAGGCACGCAGCAGCATCTCGGTGTCGGAGTGATCCGTCTTCCACTTGAACTTGCCCGTCGCCTCGAGCTCGCGCCGGATCTCGGCGTGGTTATAGATCTCGCCGTTGAACGTCACGACGACGCGGCCATCGTCGTTGACCATGGGCTGCGCGGCGTTGGCCGAAAGATCAATGATCGACAGCCGCCGATGGCCAAGAACGCAACGATGGCGATCCTCGCGCCACAAGCCATGGCCGTCGGGACCTCGATGCGTCATCCTATCACGCATAACGGCCAGCAGTTCATTGCCGGTCACTTCACCGGCTCCTCGCGGCTTGAATGCGCCGACGATGCCACACATCGCATGCCCCCGTTCGATGCCCCTGCGACCCGCAAAACTGAGTCAGAGCAGCTTGTAGACCGTAGTAGATGGCGCCGTACATGGTGCCTATATGGCAAGGTGTGCGGCCAGTGGTTCGAATTGGTGCGTCCAATCGAAGCGGCGCGCGAAGGCTCGCTCACTCAGTCCGTCGGAGCGCACGGCCGTTCGTGCGTTCACCGCTGCAATGAAGTCGGCCGGATCACACGCAATAGTGGTGGGACTACCGAGATCGGCAATCTGCTGAAAAGCTGTCGAGACCACGGGCAGCCCAGCGGCCATGTATTCATACAGCTTCAAGGGATTTATGTTGTCGACAAAAGCCGCCTGCCCTTCGCGTCGGAAGGGAATGAGACCGACTGCGGCATGCTGGAGATAGGCCGGAATTTCAGCATAAGGCCGTGCTCCGAGAACGTGCACGTTGGTACGCGCCGCCAGCGCCGTTAGCCGTGACGCTCCTGGACCGATAACGACGAATGAAACATGCGGCAGCGCGTGCGCTGCCTGTGCGACGAGATCGACATCGAACCACTCAGCGATGGTGCCGACATAGACGGCGCGCGGAGCCGGGATGCGCGCGTACTCCAACGGCATGGCGCGCGTGGCTTCGAAGTGCGCCATATCCACCCCATTGCCAACGTAGAGCTGTTGCTTGGCACCTAAGCTCGCGACATAGGGTCCAAGCGTTTTTCCTGTGTACAAGACCAGATCGGCCGCAGCTGCCAACTCGTCCTCGAGCGCGCGCAAGCCCGCCGGCTGATTGGGATAGTCCCGATTGCGATCGGTTACGCGATAGACGAGGCGCGGACGGCCGAGTGCCTGCCACAACGGCAACATCAGAGCTGAGTCGACAACCATAAGGTCGGGCTGAGAGAATCCTTCGCCGGCAAGGAACGGCACGACAGCAGGCCAGGTAAGCCGTGGCCAATTCCGGAACAACCAATTGAGGTCGAGCCCCGGCGTTCGGCTCGGAGGCACGACGGCCAGTGGCGTATAGTGGAATATGCCGCCATTGGCATCCCATCCGCCCCCTTGCCGCCAGTCGGCAAAGCGTTGCCGGACGTCCGCATCATGCGGAAACCGCAGTTTGTGCAGAAACGACGTCGGCGTCGACAGGAAGCAGGCCTTCCAGCCACGGCGCGCCAGGAATTTTGCCAGATGATGCGCCGAGAGGTGCACCGGCGCGTGCCAGTGCTGCGCCGAGCAAACGATGGCGCGGCGACCGGCCTGCGCTGTTTCGTCGGAAGGCGACCTTCCGATGATTGGCAACGCGCTGCCTAGATTCATCGCATAAATCCAGACATCGACTGCACGTGATCAACTCCTGCGCAACTTGCCATCAGCAAGCCGTCGGCTGGGCCCAACTCGCACTGGCAGCGGGCCGCACTACTTGGTCGCAGATGACGCGGAGTTGTCATCCCGTTTGGCCTTATCCTCGCGCGCTGCCGCCGCTGCTGCTGCCGCACGCCTTGCTCGCCTCTCGCGCGCACCAAACAGGCGGTTCACCGCTCTCGTTGTCAGAAAGTGAACATCACAGTAGATGCGATAGCCGATGCGGCGGAAGAATTCGCCACCCCGCCGCGGTAGATACGCCAAAGAAACGACGATATGCCACAGCGCTTGGGCCATTTTGCCTTCACTGTACGCCACAGCTGCAAGCTCGTTGCGCAGGGTGCCGATCAGGGCGCGCCGGGCGCGTCGCGACGTTGCCTCACCGCCCGCGCCACACCAGGTCTCCTGCATGTGGTTGGCCGCCTGCCAGACAACGGGATAGAGGCCACGCTTGCGGGGCTCGACATAGACAATGGCCAGCACATCCTGAATGACCCCGATGGGCGTGTGCCGTGAGCAGCGCAGCAGCCAATCCCAGTCTTCGAGCCGGCGGAGCGCCTCATCGAAGAGGCCCGCCTCGCCGAACACCTTGGCTTCGACCATGAGCGTCGAGCCTGGCCCACAGCGGCAGCCAAGATAGAGGTGAGACTGTTGCAGCAGAGGCTCCGTCGTTCGCTGTACACGGCG
Organism: Hyphomicrobiaceae bacterium; assembly: GCA_046154645.1. GTDB lineage: Bacteria > Pseudomonadota > Alphaproteobacteria > Rhizobiales > Hyphomicrobiaceae. The sequence continues at coordinate 71,317 of JBJXDZ010000110.1, read as the reverse complement.
ATCACCAGGCAGTACGAGTTCGAACCCGGTGCACACAGCGCGCGCCTTGCCACCCTGCTGTTTGAGCCAAACCAGCTGACGTTCGAGCTTGTCGGGCAACCAAGTATCGTCCGAGTCCAGCAGCGCAATGTATTGGCCTCGCGCCAGCGCAATTGCCGTATTGCGCGACGCGGCAGCACCGCGGTTGACCGGATGCCGCAGCACGCTGATCCGCGTGTCAGAGAATTCCCTCAGTGCAGACAAGGTCGCATCTGTCGAGGCGTCATCGACAATGATGATCTCGAAATCCTGGAAGGTCTGATCCAAAACGCTGCGCAATGCCGCGCCAAGCCTGTGTGCACGATTGAATGTCGGGATTACCACGGACACAACCGGGCGCGCGCTGTCGGCATTTTCGCCAAGCCAGCCCGTGTGGGTCGCAATGAGTGAGTCCGAAGTCACACAGCCACCTCATGGCGAAGGCTGCGTCCCAAGCGCCGCCTCGACAGGGACACCAAACAGTCGCCAGCGAACGGCTCGCCGCAATCGACACGTACGTTCGGGCCCCGAAGAAGTCAATGCAATCAAATGGAAGAGTTCGAGGATGGGCGAATGACAGCTGCACGGCAAAAAAAAAAATCGCAATGAGCGTTGGTGGGATACTCCAACGAAACCGGAGCTATCGCAACCAATAAGCATCAAGGCAGGCGATATCCAATCTCATCTGCCACCAAAGATTGCACTTCCAACGCGCACGTGGGTTGCGCCGAGATTGATGGCGATTTCGTAATCAGCGCTCATGCCCATGCTCAAGCCTTCGAGGCCCAGTTCCTTGGCGAGCTTAGCCAAGAAGGCAAAATGCACCACCGGTGCTTCCTCGACCGGAGGGATGCACATCAACCCTGCAAGTTTCAGCCCCAGATCGCCTTGCACATGGGCCACGAACTGAGCGGCATCGCGCGGCATGATGCCGGCCTTCTGAGCCTCTTCACCGGTGTTGACCTGAACGAAAAGCCGCGGGGTACGCCCGAGCTTGGCCATTTCGGTTGCAATAGCAGCCGCAATCTTTGGTCTATCGATGGTGTGAATGACATCGAACAGTTCGACCGCCTCGCGCGCCTTGTTTGACTGCAGCGGGCCAATGAGATGCAACTCGATGCCGGGATAGCGATCCTTGAGAGCCGGCCACTTGGCTTTGGCTTCCTGGACGCGGTTCTCACCGAACACACGTTGCCCAGCTTGGAGAACGGGTTCGATGGCGGGTGCCTCGAACGTCTTCGAGACGGCAACAAGGGTCACGGCGGCGGGATCGCGTCCGGCGTCCCTTGCCGCCGCAACAATGTTGGAGCGCACGATGTCGAGCTGAGCGTGCTGTGACGACGTCGCCATGGCTTTGCTTCGCCCTCCTGCCCAAGCGTAGCGTTCTACTGGACCAGGATTGCCGTTCCGGCAAGTGGGACCAGGCACACCCTGCCGATGTGACGCCGAACAGGTGGATTTGAACGCCGGTCACATCCGAGTCTCCGGCAATGCTTTTCGGCCCATCTGCCGCACAACGCGGACGCAGGTTGCCGAGACAGGACCGGCCTGCAAGCGATAAGTTCATGGGCTCCGTTAGCGAAAGGCTTAACCCCGCCCCATGCCACCACCAGCCGACGACGAGGAGAACCGCTTCACCGCTCGCGCCGCCCGCTACGTGCGTGTCGGAACCAATGTCGGCGCCGTAGCAGCTCGCGTCGCGGGCAGCCGCCTGTTCGGCTACGAGTTGGACCGCTCCAAAAATGCCGCCGAGTTGGCCAAGGCCCTGGGCGGTCTCAAAGGGCCGATCATGAAGGCCGCACAACTGCTGTCGACCATCCCCGAGGCGTTGCCGCCCGAGTACGCACGCGAGCTGGCGCAATTGCAGAGTGCAGCGCCGCCTATGGGGCCCGCATTTGTGCGCCGCCGCATGACGGCCGAGCTTGGTCCGGACTGGCAGCAGAAGCTCGGAAGTTTTGAAACGACGGCAGCGGCCTCGGCGTCCCTCGGGCAAGTGCATCGCGCCACGATGAAGGATGGGCGTCAGCTAGCCATTAAGCTGCAGTATCCAGATATGCAATCTGCAGTAGAAGCAGACGTCAACCAGCTCAAGGTCGTGTTCGCCATTCACGCGCGCATGGACCCTGCGGTCGAGACCGGCGAGATCCTGAAGGAGATCTCGGCGCGGTTGCGTGAGGAGCTCGATTACGAACTCGAGGCCCGGCACCAAGCCCTGTATGGGCGCATTTTCCAGGGCGATGAGCTCATTCGCGTGCCGGAGGTGATCCGGGAGTTGTCAACGAAGCGGTTGCTGTCGATGACCTGGGCCGACGGGAATAAGCTGATCTCCTACAAGGAAGCCCCGCAGGAGGACCGCAACCGCATCGCGCGCGCCATGTTCCGCGCCTGGTGGTTGCCATTCTCGCACTACGGCGTCATCCACGGCGATCCGCACCTCGGCAACTACAATGTCTTCGAAGCGGCAGGCCGGCCAGCAGGCATCAACTTGCTGGACTATGGCTGCATGCGCACGTTCGCGCCCAAGTTCGTGCAAGGCGTCATCGACCTTTATCGCGGACTGCATACGGGCGACGCGGCACTCATCGTACATGCCTATGAGACCTGGGGCTTCGTTGGCCTCAAGAAAGATCTGATCGAGGTGCTCAACATCTGGGCCCGGTTCATCTACGGACCCTTGCTCGACGACCGCGAGCGCACAATTGCCGAGGGAACTACACCGGGAGAATACGGTCGCCGCGAAGCTTTCACGGTGCATCAGGCGCTGAAAGAGAAGGGGCCGGTGAAGGTGCCGCGTGAGTTCGTGTTCATGGATCGCGCCGCCATTGGGTTGGGCGGCGTCTTCTTGCATCTCGACGCCAAGCTCAACTATTTCCGCATGTTCAACGAGACCATCGAAGGCTTCGAGATCAACGCGCTGTCTGCCCGCCAGAAGGCCTTGTTCGAGGCAACGGGCGTACCCCTTCCAATCTGACGTCCTGGCGACACGGCGTGACAGCCATCATCTGGTCTTACGAAAGATCTGCAGGGTCTTGTACTTGGGCGCCTCGACGAACCTGCCGGACGCCAGCATGATCTTGGCCGCCTCGAAACTCTTATCGTAGGCGAATGAGCCGGTGTAGAAGTGAATTTCGCCACCAGGCTTCAAGCGGTCGGCGCAGATGCCGATCATGGCCGTGTCGGTCAGCGCGGCGTACTTGTCGTTGTGCTCGGTGCGGTACTCGCCGACATGGAACAGCGTGGCGAAATCGAGATCGGGCAGCAGGCGACCATCAAGCTGATAGATGTCACCGAAGTAGGCCTTGTAAGTGGCTCCGAGGGTCGGGTTCTCGATCAACAACTTGATGTAGGCCTGGTACTCGTCGGGTGACGCGGTGATGCCCAGCACGGCATTGTTGGCGCCGCTGGCCGCATTCTTCAGGCCGATGATGTGGTGGTTGCCCGTGCCGAAATGGAAGATCGTCTTGCCCTTGATGCCCTTCTCGGCAAGGTAGTCGCAGAAATGGATATCGCACGGGCATTGCTTCTCATCGAGGCTCCACGTGGCGTTCCAGTAGTTGAGCATGGGACTTCCCCTTCAAGCTTGGGATTTTTCATGAGTGCGAATGGTGGCCACGCCGCCGCGGCGCTCGATGACGACGACGCGATCGTGCAATCCTGCCGGCGGTTGCGCTTGGCCGAGATTGACGATGGTGGCATTCGGAATGGCCAACCGCAGCCGCTTGAACAGTGCCACCTGCGACGCCTCGTCGAGGGCTGAGAGCGCGTCGTCGAGGATCAGGACATCGGGTTTGTGCAAGAGAACGCGCGCAACGCCGAAGCGCTGGCGCTCGCCGTTGGATAGCCGCTGATCCCAGCGCGCGATCTCATCGAACTTCTGTGCCAGATGCGGCAATCCGACATCGTGCAGCGCCGCATGCAGCGCCGCGTCCGAGGTGTCCAGCACTGGATCCGGATAGGCGAAGGCATCACGGATCGAGCCCAGCGGCATGTAAGGCTTCTGCGGCACGATCATCACCTTGGCCGTCGCGGGAAAGCGGATGCCTCCACTACCCCCTTGCCATAGGCCGCCGAGCGCGCGCACCAGGGTCGTCTTGCCCACACTGGTGTCGCCCGCCACATGCACGCTCTCGCCTGCGCGCGCTTCGAGCCCGACAGCCTTGAGCAGCGACGTGCCGAAGGGATCGTCAACCCCAAGATCGCTAACGCTGACGGTGTTGGCTGCATGTTCGCCGATACTGATGCGTGCCGGTGATGCCAGGCGGCTTTGATCAACCACATCGCAGGCATCGACAATGTCCATGACCCGGCGAGCGGAGGCATACCACTCCGAGATTCGATTGAAGTTGTCGACCAGCCAGGAGATGGCGCCCTGCACCGCGACAAAGGCACCGGCGAGTTGTGTCACCTCGCCAAGGCTCAATTCGCCGGCGAGGTACTTCGGCGTTGCCATGAGCAGTGGGAAGATCTGGATCAGCGGCCCGCTCGAATTGGTGACCCACGTCACATGCCCGTGCCGCTTGACGATCTGCAGCCAGGCTGTGACGGCGCGCTCGTAGGCCCGTCCCAGAATCGATCGCTCGGCAGTATGGCCCGCCATCAGCGCCACGCTCTCGGCATTCTCCCTGAGCCGCATGAGTGCGAAGCGGAAATCGCCTTCACGCTCGTTCTTCATATAGACCAGACCCGGCAGCGGCTTGCCGATCCACAGCATCAGCGACGACATGATGACGCCGTAGAGCAGCGCCAGCAGCACCATGTAGGCAGGAATCGTCACCGTCGCCCCGCCGATCGGCACCTTCAAGGACCCGCCGACCGACCACAGAATGTAGATGAAGGCTGTCGCGTTCAGCACGGCAATGACGAGACCGATACCGAGATCAGTCAGCGGCTCAGTGGCCCAGCGCGTGTCGTCGGCAATGCGATACTCCGGATTGGCCGGCTCGGTCCGATTGGCGTTCATGTGGTAGAAGCGCCGCTCGCCCAGCCACTGCCCGAGCAGGCGATCAATGAGCCAAGCCCGCCACCGCACCTGCAACGTCTCGCGCGTCAATACAATCCCGACACCCACGGCCGCCATGATCGCGATGATGCCGACGACCCAGAGCAGCAGCGGCCACAGCGCTGCGACATCCTTCTTTTCCAGGGCATCGAAGAACCAGCGGTTCCAATGATTGAGCGCCACCGTAACGGCCGTGCTGAGCGCCAGGCAGATGCCGAGACCGATGGTCAGAAGCCATGCCTGGCGGGCCGTCTGGCCGCGCCAGTAGCCGCCCGCATAACGACAGAACGCCCACGCAATCTTCGGATCGAGCGCCGGGTGCGACGGCGGTGCCGGGGTCTCGACGGCCTCGGTCATGACGCCTCGAGAGATCGGACATGGGCCGACCCAAGGGCACAAGGCACTGCGACTGCGGACATCTGCTTCCTGGACCCAGCGTGAGGCGAAACACAACGCAACGCGATCAAATTGCGGTTGCGGCGGTCGCACTTTCAGTCATGAACGAGCACAATCATCATATCGCAGGTGAAGGCAAGCTGAACGGAGCCGCCTTGAAGCTGCACGGCAACGTTGGGTTAGCGCTTCGGCGGCGCCGGTGGTCCAGCCTGGACCGGCGCCTTGACTGAGGATGGACCGGGTTGTGCCGGTGGCTGGGCCGCCTCGATCCGCACGCGGCCATCGTCGCCGGTTATGATGCTGAACGTGACGCCGTCGCGCGCGGCAAAGCGGCTGCTGAGCTTGGTACCAGTGAGGAAATTTCCCGCCCGCTCGAACACGACCTCGCCCGGCTTGCAGGCGGTATGGGTGGCGATGACCTTGGGCTCGATCGTGTGAGCCGCGCCAAGCGCCGAATAGGTCACGCTTGCGCCCGCCCGGTTCTCCACTCGGAACTGGTACTTGAGGCTTTCCGGCCGGCCAAACAACTGCACCGAGATGAACTTCGGGTCTGCCGTTGGCGCCTGAGCCACGCCGGTGCCGATCTCGGTCACGTCTGGCTCGACCATGTTCTTGCGATGTCCGGGCGAATTCTTCCAACCTTCCACGGCCTGTTCGGCAAGCGCCCTGCTCGTGAAACCGCGGCTATCGAGGTTCGAAGCCAGATTCTCGGAAACAATACAAAATTTATAGCCTGAAGCCTTGACCCGGTCCGCCGGTTGGCGGCCATCAGCCTCGTGCGCAAAGCGCCCCGACTTGGCCAGATACGCGGCATAGAGCTTCGCGGCTTGCGTCAGCTCCGTGTTGGGCCGGACGTCGCTCAATCGCTGCGAACGGCGGAACGCATTGGTCAACTCGACGATTGCGATCTCGGTCCGGGCAATGTCGGGTAGATCAGCCATGCTGCCTGCGCACCCCTGAGACCACGCCTAACGAACAGCCCTGGCCGCCGCGATCGCCGGCAAAATCCGAGTTTCCAGCGCCTCGGGGCTGATGGGACCAACATGCTTGTAGACAATGGTACCGCGACCATCGACGACGAAGGTCTCCGGCATGCCATAGACGCCCCACTCGATGGCAGCTTTGCCGGCCGGATCGGCGCCCACAGCCGAGAACGGATTGCCGTAACGCGACAGGAACCGGCGCGCGTTGGCCGGCTGATCCTTGTAATTGACACCGACGATGTTGATGCCGGCGCGCTTCTTGAGTTCCAACAGCAAAGGATGCTCATCGACACACGGCAGGCACCACGACGCCCAGAAATTGACCACTGTCGGAGTTCCAGCCGCAAGATCCGCGCGCTGGAACGTGGCGACCGGCCTGCCGCCTTCCATCATGCCTTCGACGGCAGCCAGCGTGAATTGGGGGGCTGGCTTCCCGATCAGTGCAGAGGGAATCTTCGAGGGATCACCCTTCTGCAAGGCAAAGAAGAACAGCCCCGCCAGAGCCCCAAACAGCAGGGCGGGGGCGAGCAGCAGCCCGAGGTGGCGGCGCCGCTGTCCGGCAGGACCACCACCACCGGCCTGCGGCTTGGCGTGCACATTTTGCGGGGTGGCTTCGCTCACGAGCTCTCGCCTTCGCCTGTTCCAATCCGGCTCGAACGTCGCCGTATGCCCTGTGCCTCGAGACGGGCGAGATCGCGAGCAAGCCGCCGGCCATCGAGGATCACCCAAGCGATCAAAGCGGCCACAACGAGGGCCACGACGGCGTAGGATGCGGCGATAAAAACGCTATGTGGCACGCCCGGCTGCATGGGGCTACTCCCGCTTGTCGCTGGCTGTGGCGCTGAGGCTCGGTTCCCGCTGCGCCCGCTCCACTGCGAGGCCTGTCAACGACCTGAGCCGACGGCGCAGAATCTCATTCTGCATGGCCTTCATGTGCAGGGCGGCGAACAGCAAGGTGAAGCCAACGGCCATTACCAGCAGCGGCCAGCGAAAGCTCGGGTCGACCGTCGAGGTGAAGCCGGTCGATGGCTGGTGCAGCGTGTACCACCAATCAACCGAGAACTTGATGATTGGGAGAATGGCGACACCGACCAGGGCCAGGATCGCCGTCAAGGTGGCAGCCTCGGCCTCGTCATCAATGGAGGAACGGAGCGCGATCAGACCCAGGTACAAGAAAAACAGGATCAGCACCGACGTCATGCGCGCATCCCAGGCCCAGAAGGTGCCCCACATGGGCTTGCCCCAAAGCGAGCCCGTGATCAGTGTCAGTAACGTAAACGCCGCGCCCACGGGGGCAGCAGCGCGTGCTGAGACATCGGCGAGCGGGTGACGAAAAACCAGGTATCCGAAGCTCGAGAGGGCAATCAGGGTGTAAACCATCATCGAGAGCCACGCGCAGGGCACGTGGATGAACATGATCTTGACCGTCTCAAGTTGCTGGTAATCGGGCGGGGCACGAAAGCTCAGCAGCAGCCCCCAAGCAATCATCGCCGCTGCGACACCGGCGACCCATGGCAGCAGCGCCGTCGACAGCGACAGGAACCGGGTTGGATTGGCAAGTTTCTGGGTGAGTGTGGGCATGCTTTGCATGTAAGGCCGCGATGACCGCCTGGCAACAGACGCCCTGTCGCTGGTCGCGATGGCTACATGATGGCGGTGGCGCGTGCAAAGATTGACGGCAGGCAGGTCAACCCGGCAAATCTGCCCGACACAATCGAGGCCCACCCCGGCAAGCGGAGCGGGCCTCGTGCGCGTGCAGGCTCATGCCCGTGATCAGGGCGTGAGCACGATGGAGCCCGTGGTCTTGCGGGCTTCCAGGTCCTTGTGGGCCTGGGCAGCGTCCTTCAAGGCGTAGGTGTGGTTGACCTGGATCTTGACGACCCCCTTCTTGACCACGTCGAAGAGGTCGTTGGCCGTCTCGACAAGGTCGGCGCGGCTGGCCGTGTAGGCAGCCAGCGAGGGGCGCGTAACATAAAGCGAGCCCTTGGCGGCCAGTATGCCCGGATTGAACGCCTCAATCGGGCCCGACGCATTGCCGAAGGTCACGAACAAGCCGAGCGGCTTCAGGCAGTCGAGCGAGGCCGGGAACGTGTCCTTGCCAATCGAGTCATAGACGACATCGCACAGCTTGCCGCCGGTGATCTCCTTGACCCGCTCGACGAACTTTTCCTTGGTGTAGTCGATGCAGTGCGCTGCGCCATTGCTGAGCGCCAGCTTGCACTTCTCGGGTCCACCAGCCGTGCCGATGAGCGTGCCACCAAGATGCTTGACCCATTGGCAGGCAATCAGACCGACGCCGCCGGCCGCAGCGTGCCACAGCATGGTCGTACCGGGGCCGACCTTATAGGTCTTGCGGATCAGGTAGCGCACAGTCATGCCCTGCAGCATCATGGCCGCAGCAGTCTTGTAGTCGATGCCGTCCGGCATCTTGACAACGCGGTCTGCAGGAATGAGGCGCTCTGTTGCATAGCCACCAGCAGGCCCGGCATAGGCAACGCGATCGCCCACTTTGAGGTCGGTGACGCCCGGGCCGACGGCCAGCACCTCGCCCGCGCCTTCCATGCCCGGAACAAACGGGCTGGACGGCTGGGGATAGAGACCGGTGCGCAGATAGACGTCGATGTAGTTCACACCGATGGCATGCTGCTTCAGCTTGACTTGGCCTTGACCGGGAGCGCCGACCTCGACCGACTCGAATGTCAGGGCCTCGGGCCCTCCGACTTTGTGGACACGAATTGCATGAGCCATGGGGCGTGTTCTCCTGGAACAATACAAGCTTGGACGGTTACGATCGGGGTTTCGGGCAGAGGGCACAGGATCGCTGGAGCAGAGCAACGAATCTGGTTATCCGCACAGGCACCGAATGTGGCAGAAGGACGGCCCGCACCGTCATACGGGCGCCTCGGAGCGGTTCTATGGCCTCACACGGCGGTTCACAAGAGGGGCAGCACCAGGGGCCCGCGCTCCAGGGCTTTGGTCGGGGGACTTGGCTTGAGGGATGATCTGAAACGGCAATGGGCAGGCCTGGGGGTGATCGGCCTCGCGTTCGCCGTCAGCATTGGCGGGTGTTCTTCGGGCAACGATGGTCCGCAGATTCAGTCATCGGCCGGCCTCGGCTGCGTCGATGACAGCCGCCATTGTATCGAGCAACGACAGGCGTCACTGCGCGCCATGATGGCCGATCGAGAAAAGCGATGGATCCGTGAGCCTGCATCGCCTTCTGCGTATGCCTCGGGTGTGCGATTGTTCGCCTTCAAGTCGCGCAAGCGGGACCTGACATGTGATGAACTGGCCCAAGGTCGACGCGAGGCGGACGCCGGACCCGCCATCCTTCGCGGTCCCGGTGGCGCCGGACTGACGCCGGCACAGATCTCGCGCGGAGCTATGCTGTCCGCGGAAGTGTCGAAAGAACTCAATGCCGAGATGCAGCAGCGACGTTGTCGTGCCTGATCGTTGAGAACCGGCTAGGTCGGTGTTCCTCTCGCCAGCGGCCCTTCTGAACGCAGGCATGGACCACAATTGGTGATCTTCATTGACAAGTTGGACCGGGGTGAGGATTGCTCCGTCCGGGGATAGCGCGGGAGCAGGTGGGATCGATGGATGTCGAGGCGGTCGGAGCAGCGATCGTAAACTTCGTGCGCGATCACAAGGCCTGGGCAGCACCGATCGTGCTGATCCTGGCCTTCGGTGAATCGCTGGCCTTCGTGTCCCTCATCTTGCCGTTCTGGGCCATTCTCGTGGGGATCGGAACGCTCGTCGGTGCGACCGGAGGCGCCGATTTCTGGGTCATCATGACAGCCGCTGCCGTCGGCGCCGCACTCGGCGACTGGGTGTCGTATTGGCTCGGCATCCACTATCACGAGCAGATTGCTCGCATGTGGCCGCTGAGCAAGCATCCGGATCTCCTGCCGAGGGGGCGCGCCTTCTTCGAGAAGTGGGGCGCTTGGGCCATCGTGTTCGGGCGCTTCTCGGGTCCGCTGCGCGCTTCAGTGCCAATCATTGCCGGCGCCGTGCAGATGGACCGCGGCAAGTTCCAGTTCGCCAATTGGACGTCGGCGTTCCTCTGGGCATTCGTGCTGATGGTGTTCGGCGACGGCTTGGGCAAGAGCTGGAACTATCTCGAAGAGCGGTTCGGATTGGCGACCGCGCTCGGCAGCGCCTGGGCGATCGTCAAGCCTGCGTTCCCGTGGCTCGTTGCGCTCGCTGTCGTGTTGGTCGCGGTCTGGATTGTGCGCAAAGTGATGAATTCGCGGCAGTAGACCAAAGGATCACGGCGCCAGTGCCTCTTCGCACACAACCGCGAGCCTGTTGGAGGTAAGCCGCGAGATGCACCCAGCATGACCTTCGATGGCACCAAGGACGCCGTTTTAGCGTTCATGCGCGAACATATGGCGCTCGCTGAACTGGCCGTATTCGTCATGGGCTTCGGCGAAGGCATCCCCGGACTGTCGCTGCTCATTCCCTCAAGTCCGTTGTTCCTTGCCATGGGCGCCATGCACGGTGCGGCCGGCGGTTTGTTCTGGCACCTGTGGCTGCCCGCCTCCATTGGCGCCGTTATTGGTGATTGCGTCACCTATACAATCGGTCGCCGCTACAAAAACCACGCCTCCCGCTTGCCATTTCTGTCGCGCTATCCCGGCTGGGAGCAGCGAGGTCGCGACATGTTCGAGCGCTGGGGCGTACTGGCCATTGTCGGCGGCAAGTTCACGGGCTTCATGCGGCCGTTCATTCCGATCGTTGCCGGTGCGCTCCAGATGCCGTTCTGGCTATTCCTGCCGGCAAGTATCATCTCGTCTTTTGTGTGGGCCGGCGCATTTCTGGCCCCCGGCTATGGCATCACCTGGATCCTTGGTTGACGGCAGCGACGGATAAAGTCCATCCCTGCGTCTGCAAAGTATGGATCCGCTGTGCGACGGGCTCTTCCCTTGTGCGGGCGCTCGCTTGAACCATCAAAGGCAAAGCCATGAACGATGTCCCTCCGATCGTTTTCGGCGCTCCGCTCTATCCGCCGACGATCAAGCCGCCGAAACAGCCCATGCCGTTGTGGCGCTTCCTGCCAACGTTCGTGCGCAATCCGCTGCGCGCCATTCCCGAGCCGGTCTATCACGAGCCGATCTTCGCACCGCCCCAGATGCGGGGCCGCATGGCCTGGATCACCGATCCGACGCTCGTCGAGCAGATCCTGTTGGAGGATCACGAGAACTTTCCCAAGTCTCCGATCGAGAAGCGCATCTTCGAAAAGATCCTGGGCGAGGGCATTCTCACATCGGAAGGGCCGACCTGGCGATGGCAACGGCGAACGGTGGCGCCGCTGTTCCGGCATGGCGAGGTCCAGGCCTCGGTGCCGCAGATGGCGGCGGCTGCCGAACGTCTGGTCGCGCAGTGGCGGCGCGGCCAGACCGGCGCCACCCGACGCATCGAGCACGACATGACCAACGTCACCTTCGACGTGCTTGCGTCGACCATCTTCGCCGGTGCCACAAACGCTGAAGCCGATGTCCTCAAGACGGCGATCGGTGCCTACCTCGAGCACACGAGCTGGGACATTGCCTACGAGATCCTGAAGTTCCCCGACTGGGTTTGGCATCCCGCCCACGGTCGGATGCTGCGGGCCGCCCGTCAGCTGACCGGCACCATGCTTGGCATCGTTCGACGCGAACGTGAGAAGGGCTGGCCAGGCGGCGGCTTGATGGCGCGCATCGGGGCGGCGACCGATCCCGAGACCGGCATCCCCATGAGCGAGGAGCAAATGGCGCACAACCTGCTCACTTTCGCTGCCGCTGGCCACGAAACGACAGCCAAGGCATTGACCTGGGCGTTGTATCTCCTGGCCCGGGCACCGGATTGGCAACAACGGTTGCATGACGAGGCGCGGCAGGTGATCGGCGATGGCCCCTTCGAGGCGCGCCACATCGATGCGCTGGTGCTCACGCGGCAAGTCGTGAAGGAAGCCATGCGGCTTTATCCTCCGGCGCCGGTGATGGGTCGCATGGCACGCTGCGACGTCCAACTCGGTGCGCATCGCTTCACTGCCGGCGCCATGCTCGTCATTCCGATCTACGTCATCCATCGGCATCGCAAGCTGTGGAACGATCCCGATCGTTTCGATCCAACACGGTTCGAGGCTGCACGTGAATCCACGTACAAGCGCACGCAATTCATGCCGTTCGGCTTCGGTCCACGCATCTGCATCGGCATGAGCTACGCGATGAACGAAGCGATTGTACTGCTCGCAAGCTTCATGCGCAGTGCACGCGTTACGTGGGATGGTCGACATGTTCCTGAGCCCGTGTCGCGCGTTACGTTGCGACCGAAAGGCGGCATGCCGTTGGTGATCACGATGGTGTCGTGACGCGCGCGCTGCGGCGATGTGCACCACGCGTGCGCACGCTTTCACTTGTGCGCAAAACGAAAAACAACTAGATGCTCGCTTCAGTGCAACGGCAATAAAAGGAGCATGTCATGCCCGCAGCACGTGGTGCGCGCTCAGCGCGTAAGGTCGAGACGCGCAAGAAGAAGGCCAAGCGCGCGATCCCGAGGAAGAAGGTTTCAACGCTTCGCGGCAATACGATCGCCGCACGCAGCCGGGTGAAGAAAGTCGCCGGCAAGAAGCGCGCCGCAAAGGCGAAGGCCAAGAAGAAGGCCTGAATCAACAACAACTTGATCACGGACCAAGGGCCGCTCCAGTGGAGCGGCCCTTGACGTTTGTGATGACCGAAGGCGTGACCGCGATCAACGGGCCGATCGCACGCGTTGACCGAAGCCCGTCGGTTTCGTGGCAGCCGGCTTCGCGACTTTCCGCATGGCCGGTGACGCAGGCGTTGATGTCGACATCGCTGTTGGTTGCGCTGCAGCGACGGCCGCCGTCAGATTGATCGACTTGGCCCATGCGCTCTCCTCTTCGATAGTCGCAGCGCCGGCACCGAAGTAGTGCGCGAACTTGGTCGAACCACCGTAGTCGTTGTCGCCCGTTGTACCTGACAGGAAGCCCAGCTCGACGATGTTCCAGATCACCATGATGATGGTCACGATGGTCAGCACGATCAAGATCGACACCATGCCACCATTGGCGATGCTGCCACCGGCGACTGCGACAGGGAGCAGGAGGCCGAGCAGGAACGCCGGCGCCATGAACGCGACGATCCACCAGCCCGATTTATTGCGGTCGTGCAGGCGCTTCACGCCGACGGCGATCATGGGATAGAGCAGGATCAAGGCTCTCAGGCCACCCGCCATCGTGTCGACATTCGCGGCATCGCGGTCGGGGAATGACGGTGCAAGCATGCTGGCGAAAACGGCATCGAGAATGAGGGCCAGCACGAAGAACACCAGGCCGCACAACCACCACGTGGCGCGATTGATGCGCCCTTGAAGACTGCAGAAGAGATTGAACAAACCCATGGAAGCCCCCCGCTTCGATGCCTGCGACGACAAGTCGTTCGCAGCGTGACAGAGGGCGGTTAGGATCGCGTTTCGGCCTCGTTGAGAACGGGTTGCATTGTGTCTGAATGAGACACAGCCGCCACCGGAGTTCTTCGGCAGCGGCTGGGAAATTGCAGAAATGTCGCCAATCAGGTGATGACGCGGACTGGCTTGCCGGCGGCCCAGCCCTCGATCGCTTCGACAATGCCGGAAAAGAAGACGCGATAGCCTTCCTCAGTGACGTAGCCGATGTGGGGCGTCAGCAAGGCGCGAGGTTCGCGGCGCAGCGCCTCGCCGGCCGGTACCGGCTCGACGTCATAGACATCCAGCCCGGCGCCGTGAATCTTGTTGCCTTGCAAGGCTGTGAGCAATGCAGCAGCGTCGATGATCGGCCCGCGCGAGGTGTTGACGATCGAGGCTGTCGGCTTCATCAAGGCCAGCTCACGCGCACCAACAAGGCCACGGGAGCGATCCGAGAGCACCAGATGAACGGATACGAAGTCCGAACGACGGAACAGGTCGTCCTTCGTTACCCACTCGCACTTCTGAATCAGGGCCTTCTCAGGCGTCAAATTCTGACTCCAGGCAATGGTCTTCATGCCAAAGGCCTGTGCAAAGCCGGCGAGTGAGCTGCCAAGCTTGCCAAGCCCCAGCAAGCCAAGCGTACGACCCTTGAGATCCTGACCGATCGTCGTTTGCCAGCGGCCCTCGCGCATGTTCGCCAGCTCGACGTGGAAGTTGCGCGCCAGCCCCAGGATGAGACCCATCGCGAGCTCGGCTGTAGCCGGTCCACCACCGTTGGTGCCACACACCGTTACGCCGTGATCGGCGGCAGCCTGCATGTCGACCGAGGCATTGCGCATGCCGGTGGTGATCAGCAGCTTCAACTTCGGCAGACGCGCGAACAGCACCCGTGGGAACGGCGTGCGCTCGCGCATGAGCGACACCACCTCGAAGCCGGCCAAGGCAGTGGCAACGGTGTCGACGCCGATCAACGGCTTGTCGAACACAGCAATCTGATGCGCTGCAGCAATCTGCGACCAGTCAGCCATCTTGAAGGCAACGTTCTGGAAGTCGTCGAGAATGGCGATACTGGCCATGGTGGCTCCTTGGATGGTGCGTGCGAGGTTGTGAGACGCGATGACACTGCGATGTGCAGAGTTGATCATCTTCCGTGGCGGACCGCAAACGACCTACATTGGCAGCTGCAGCAAACGAGGAAGCATGCCATGGCCATACATCTGATCGACTCACCCTTGTACGCTGATCGCGTCTCAAGCCCGCAGATGCGCGCCATCTTCGATGCCATGAGCCAATATCAGT
This sequence comes from Hyphomicrobiaceae bacterium, assembly GCA_046154645.1. Classification (GTDB taxonomy): domain Bacteria; phylum Pseudomonadota; class Alphaproteobacteria; order Rhizobiales; family Hyphomicrobiaceae. The sequence goes on along the minus strand of JBJXDZ010000110.1, from coordinate 56,176 downwards.
CCTGGCTCGATGTGGAGGCGGCTCTCGCCGAAGCGCAAGCAGAGATCGGCATGATCCCGGCCGCTGCAGCCGTGGCTATTCGCCGGGCAGCAGTCATCGAAGCGTTCGACATGGAGGCGGTGAAGGCGACTGGCGAAGTGACGGGGCACGCCCTGCTCGGCATCGTTGGGGAACTTCGCGCCCGCACGTCGGATGGTCATGGCACCTGGGCGCATTACGGTGCGACAACACAGGACATCATCGATAGCGGGCATATGGTGCTGGCGGCGCGTGCACATAAGCTGATCGACGCGCAACTGGGCGCCATCCTGCGCGATGCACTACCGCTGCTCGACAAGCACCGCAGCACATTGGCCGTTGCCCGGACACATGGCATTCACGCTTTGCCGTTCACGTTCGGTTTCCGCGCAGCAAGCTGGCTGGAAGAAGTGATGCGCAACCGCGAGCGCTGGCATCAGCTGCGTGCGCGCTGCCTCGTCGGCTCGATCTGCGGCGCCGTCGGGACCTATGCCCCTTGGGGCGACAAGGGCTTCGTGGTGCAAGACCTGACCTGCCGCAAGCTCGGTCTCGGCGCGCCGCGCATGAGCTGGCAGAGTCAGCGCGACAGGGTGGCCGAGCTGGCCGGCACGCTGGCGTTGATTTGCGGCACGGCCGGACGCATCGGCAACCAGATCTACCAGATGAACAAGACCGAGATCGGCGAGCTGGCTGAGCCCTACAAGCATGGCCTCAAGGGGTCATCGACGATGCCGCACAAGGTCAATCCGTATGTGAGCGAATGGCTGCTGACCATAACGCGCGTGGTTCGACACAACGCCGGAGTGCTGCTCGAGTGCATGGAGGCCGAGGACGAGCGTGACGTCCGTACTTGGCGGACCGAGTGGATCACCATGCCGGAGAGCTTCTGCCTGACGTCGGGGGCGCTTGTCCATCTGCACAAATTGCTGGCCGGTCTGCAGGTCAATAGCGATCGCATGCGCGAGAACGTCGACCGGCTGGGTGGTGTCTTGCTATCAGAGCGCGCCATGTTCGTGCTGCAACGCATCATGCCGCTCGGCGAAGCGCACGATGTGGTGCACGAAGCGGCGCTGAAGGCGATTGCGGACAAGCGACCGTTGATCGACGTGCTGTTGGCCGATCCAACTGTGGCCGGCAAGGTGAACCAAGCTGACCTGACCGAGGCTCTCAAACCCGAGGCCTACATCGGGCTCTCCGTCGAGGTCGTCGACCGCATCGCTGCCGACATCCGGGCGCATCTCGCGGCACATCCGGCGTGAGGCAGCAGCTTGACGGACACCCGCGTCGCCTCACAGCGATCCACTGAAAGTCGCCGTGGGTGCCCGCCTCCGCGGGCATAACGAAGAGATTTCGGAGGCGTGATAGAATCCGCTTGCCGGGCTGAGTTTCAAACTGTCCGCACATCCACGAATCGGCCGGCGATGGCGGCGGCAGCGGCCATGGCGGGGGAGACGAGGTGGGTGCGGCCCTTGTAGCCCTGGCGGCCTTCGAAGTTGCGGTTCGAGGTGGCGGCGCAGCGCTGGCCGGGGGTGAGCTGGTCCGGGTTCATGCCGAGGCACATGGAGCAGCCGGGCTCGCGCCAGTCGAAGCCGGCGGCTTTCAAGATCTTGTCGAGGCCCTCGGCTTCCGCCTGCTCCTTGACGATGCCGGAGCCGGGCACGACGTGGGCGTAAGCGAGGCGCGACGAGATCTTCTTGCCTTGCACGATTTTTGCGACCTCACGAATGTCCTCGATGCGGCCGTTGGTGCAGGAGCCGATCCACACCACATCCAGCTCGACGTCGGTCATCTTGGTGTTGGGCTTCAGGCCCATATAGTCGAGTGCGCGGACGACGGCGGCTTTCTTGCCTTCGTCGGTGATCTTGGCGGGATCGGGCGTCATGCCGTCGATGGTGACGACCATCTCGGGGTTGGTGCCCCAGGTGACGATCGGGGGCAGGTTGCCAGCGTCGAGCGTCACCACGGTGTCGAAGTGGGCGCCGTCGTCGGTTTTGAGCGTTTCCCAGTATTTCATCGCCTGATCCCAAGCGGCACCTTTGGGCGACTTCGGCCGACCCTTCAGATAGGCGAAGGTCTTGGCGTCCGGCGCCACCATGCCGGCCCGGGCACCGGCCTCGATGGACATGTTGCAGACGGTCATGCGGCCTTCCATGGAGAGGCCGCGAATGGCTTCGCCGCCGTACTCGATGACGTGGCCGGTGCCGCCGGCGGTTCCGATCTTGCCGATGATGGCGAGGATGATGTCCTTCGAGCCTACACCTTTGCCGGGCGTGCCGTTGACGGTGACGCGCATGTTCTTGGCTTTGTTCTGCAGCAGCGTCTGCGTGGCGAGCACGTGCTCCACCTCCGACGTGCCGATGCCGTGGGCCAGCGCCCCGAAAGCGCCGTGCGTGGAGGTGTGGCTATCGCCGCAGACGATGGTGGTGCCGGGCAGGGTGAAGCCCTGTTCGGGGCCGATGACGTGCACGATGCCCTGGCGGCGATCAAGCTCGTCGTAATACTCGATGCCGAATTCCTTGACATTCTTGGCCAAGGTTTCGACCTGGATGCGGGCCTCCTCTTCCTTGATGCCGTGGCGACGATCGGAGGTGGGGATGTTGTGGTCGACGACGGCGAGGGTTTTCTCAGGTGCCCGCACCTTGCGCTTGGCGAGGCGCAACCCCTCGAAGGCCTGCGGCGAGGTGACTTCATGCACGAGATGGCGGTCGATATAGAGGACGCAGGTGCCATCCGGCTTGGTCTCAACGACGTGGTCAGCGAAGATCTTGTCGTAGAGCGTGGTGGGGGCGGATTTGGCCATGGCTGCTGGTCTCTCTCTTGACGTGCGAGGGCGGCGTTCGGGGCCGCGTCGTGCTGGCGACCAGTCATAGGGGTGAACAGGGAACCACTCAAGATCCCGATTGCGGGTCTCAATCCTGGCGGAAGCGGGGTTTGCGCTTTTCCTTGAAGGCAATCAGGCCTTCCATGGGATCGGGATCGGTCGAGGCGTAGCCATGGGCGTAGGCGACCTCGAAACGCAAGGCTGCGTCGAAAGGCATGTCATAGCCTTGATTGATCAACCGTTTCATGCCGCGAATGCCCGACGGGCTCTTCTCGCGGATGGTCTCAGCGAGGCTTCGGGCCGTGGGCAACAGCTCGGCCAATGGCACGGATTGGCCGACCAGGCCGATGCGCTCGGCGTCCTGGCCGTCGACGAGTTTGCCGGTGAGCATGAGATGCTTGGCACGCAGCTTGCCAATTGTTCTTGGCAGGCGCTGCGAGCCGCCGGCGCCGGGCAATTGGCCGAAGTTGACATGACCGCAGCCGATCTTGGCCTCGTTGGCGGCAACGACGAGATCGCAGGCGAGCATCAGCTCGATGCCACCGGCAACGCAAGGACCGTTGACGGCGGCGAGGTAGATCACAGGCGAGCGCTCGATCTCGCAGAGCAGGTGGTGGAAGTCGTCGAGGAAGCCCTGCAGGCCCGGCTTGTCGCGATAGAGGGTAATGTATTTTTCGAGATCGCCGCCAGCGGAGAACGCGCGGCCGGCGCCGGTAATGATGCAGATGCGCGTGCCTTTGCGGGCGCCGATATCCAAGACGGCCTTGCGCAACTCCTTTACGGTGCCCCAGTCGAGCGGGTTGAGCTTGTCGGGCCGCGATAGCGTCAGGGTGGCGATGCCGTCGGCAATGGCGAGTGCGATGGACGAATAGGGCATGTGGACTGGGTCTCCTATGGGCCTGTGCAACGGGTGTTGAGCGACATCCCGTCAGCGCGCCTCCACGATGATGAGATTGCCGCGGCGGTCGACCGTTGCTTCCTGACCGGGGAGGATCAGCGTCGTGGCGTCTAGCTGGGTCAGGATGGCTGGGCCATTGATCTTCGCGCCCACACCAAGACGCAAACGATCGTAGACTGGCGCCTCGGCAGGTCCGTCGGCGAGATGCATCGTTTGCACGGCGCGCTGCGCATCGCGGATCGGCGCTGACGGCGGCACATCCCGCGCGTGCGGCGCCGGAAATGCGCCCCGTGCGTCGACCCGCAGGGTCACGATCTCGACGGGGGTATCCGGTTGTGCGAACGTATAGAGCCGTTCGTGCAGGCGATGAAACGCCTCGATGGCGTTTGCTGTGGCGGCTTCTGACGTCAGTTCGCACGCCCACGGCACGAACAGCTCGAAGCCCTGGTTGCGATAGCGGAGGCTGGCATGCCAGCTGATGGCGCGCGCCGCGGGGGGCACGCCTTCGCCAACGAGCCAAGCCTGGGCTTGTGCGTCGAGCGTGGCGAACGCCCCGGCCAGCGCCGCAGCATCGATTTGGCCGGCACGCTGCAATTGCGTACGCGTGAACTCGGCCTTTAGATCGGAGACGAGCAAACCCAACGCCGACAGCACGCCGGGGCCTGGTGGGATGACGATCGTCGACATGCCGAGCAAGCGGGCAAGGGCACCGCCATGCAAGGGGCCGGCGCCACCGAAGGGCAGCAGAGCAAAGGCCCGCGGGTCGTGGCCGCGCTCTACCGAGACGACCCGGATGGCGCCAACCATATTGCTGTCGACGATGGCGAGGATGCCGCGCGCCGCCGCCTCGATGGTGAGCGACAAGGGATCCGCGATACGGCGCTTGATAGCGGCGCGAGCGGCGGAGGCGTCCAGCTTGAAGCGGCCGTCGAGCAGGAAGGGCGGCAAATGGCCCAAGGCCACGTGCGCGTCGGTCACGGTGGGCTCGGAGCCGCCACGACCGTAGCAGACGGGTCCAGGCGCAGCGCCCGCGCTCTCGGGGCCAACCTTCAGCGTGCCGGCCGGTGTGATGCTGGCGATCGAGCCGCCACCGGCACCGATGGTGACGATGTCGATCATGGGCAGGCCGACGGGCCAGCCGCCGACCTGGCCATGCATCGTCAGCGCGGGCATGCCGCCGTGGATCAGGCTGATGTCGGCCGAGGTACCACCGATGTCGATGCCAATCAGGTTGGGAAGGCCGGACGACTGGCCCGTTCGCGTCGCGCCAACGGTGCCGGCCGCTGGACCTGAGAGGGCGGTCTCCACGGGAACGCGACGCACCGTGCGCGTACTGGTGACGCCACCGCTCGATTTCATGAGCAGCAGCGGCGCCTTTATGCCGAGTTCGAGCAGCCGCTGATCCAGCCGTTCGACATACGTGGACACAACCGGCTTGACGGAGGCATTGAGCACCGTGGTGGTGCTGCGCTCATACTCGCGGAACACGGGCAGCACGTCGCACGACAGCGACACTGGCACCGTGGGCATGAGACGCGCCAGGATTTCGCCGACGCGCCGCTCGTGCGCGGGATTGGCGTATGCATGCAGGAGCACGACGGCAATGGACTGAATGCCATGTTGCTGCATGTCACGGGCGGCGACAGTGACTGCGGCTTCATCGAGTGGGGACAGCTCATGGCCTCTATGGTCCATACGGCCGCCGACCTCATGGATGTGCTCAGGTGGCACCGGCCGCTTCGGCTTGACCCAGGCGAAGAGGCTGGCGCGGCGCGGTACGTCCTGCCGGCCGATCTCCATCACATACTTGAAGCCTGTCGTGGTGATGAGGGCGGTCTTGGACCCCTTGCCTTCGAGAATGAGATTGGTGGCGACGGTCGTGCCGTGCAGGACGCGAGCGACATCGGCCCCCGTGCGACCGGCAGCCGCCAGCGCCTCGGCAATACCGGTCGCAAAACCCTGCGAGGGATCAGCGGGGGTGGAGGGCGTCTTGGCAGTCCACACTTGGCCGGAGTGGGTATCGAGAAGGGTCACGTCGGTGAAGGTGCCGCCGGTATCGACGCCGATGATGACACCGGCAGCTGGTGACGGCGGCGTTGGATCTGTCACTCGAGGGTCTCGCTGTACTGCGTGCGATGGAAGAGCTTGGCTGGCGGACGTTTGCTGCGCAGCCGTGTGGTGGCCTCGATGTCGACGCGCAGCCCGTCGCTGGTGAGCGCCACGCCGTAGCATTCGGATGCCTGGATTGCAGACACGAAACCGCCGCGGACATCGGCGAGCACGCGCCCGGGGGGCCGATCGAAGGGATGCCCCCAGCCGCCGCCGCCACCCGTCTCGATGCGCACGATATCGCCGCGTTTGACCATGTTGCCGTCGCTGAGGGGGCGGATCAGGCGCTCGTCGCCGCGGCCGGGATTGATGATGCAGCGACCGACGCCGCCACCGTGGCCACCGGAAACGCCCCAGGGTGGATTGTCGACTGTGTCGATGCGCATGGAGATCATGGCTTCCGGCGCCAGCACCTCGATCTCGCGGATCAGGCCACAGCCGCCGCGCCATTGACCTGGTCCACCCGTGTCAGGGTTGATCGCGTAGCAGCGGGCGCGCAACGGATACACGGTATCAAGGAACTCCGAGGGAAAATTCTCCTGCGCGACGAGGTACACCGCGTCGTTGCCATCGGCTGTGGGCCGGGCCCCATAGCCGACGCCGAGCCCGTCGGACAGCAGGAACAGCTCGCCCTTATCGTCGGTGCCACGCATGTACCAGATGACGTAGGCGCTGTGCGCTGCGGGGGCCTGGCCGTTGGTTGCGACATTGAGAAGGCCAAGGCACGCCGCCATGTTGCGCATCATGGTGATGCCACGCATCCCGAGCGGGGCTGGAAAGCGCGGCTGCAGCACCGAGCCCGGGCGCAGGATCACCTCGTCGATGGCGTTCTCAGCGCCAGCATTGAGGATGGCAAAGGACTCCGAGCCCAGCAGATAGGATCCGAGCACCATCGCTGGCAGTTTCGGGCTCATCAGGAAGTTGACCGGGCCCGGCGTCTGGTCGTCGCTGGCGGTGGTGTCGAGGGTAATGCGGCCAGCGGCAATATCCATACGGTAACGCAGCGTGACGGGGCCGTTGCCATGACCATCGCCGTCGATACGGTCGGCAAAATGGTAGCTGCCGTCCGGAACCAACGCGGCGAGCCGCTGGCGCAATTCGGCTTCGGTTTCGGCAATGAGCTGTGCGAAAGCATCGGTAGCCTTGGCCAAGCCGAAGCGCTCGAACAGCTCCATCAATCGTCGCTCGCCCAGACGGATGGCTGCCATGGAGGCGCGCGTGTCGCCCTTGACCATCTCGGGAAAGCGGGAATTGCGGAAAAAGACGCGCAGCAACTCCTCACTCACCACGCCGTCGCGGGCAACACGGACAGGTGGGATGATGATGCCTTCCTGGTAGATGTCGGTGCAGTCGGGCGATAGCGAGCCCGGTCGCATGCCGCCGATATCATTGAAGTGTGCCCAAGATTGCGCGAAAGCCGCGAGGCGTCCGTCGGCAAAGACGGGGGCGATGAACACCTGGTCGGGCGAGTGGGAGACGGCACCTTTCGAGGCATAGCAGTCGTTGAACCAATAGATATCGCCGGGCCGCATCGTCTCCAAGGGGTAATGCTCCGCCACGGGACCGACAACGTCGCCGGAAAGCGGCAGGTTCGAACCGACGATCAGGCGGCCGGTGGCATCGAAGAGCGCGGCATAGAAGTCTTTTTTCTCGCGAATGAACGGCGACATGGCCGTGCGCTCGACGACCGCTTCCATCTCGCTCTGGATGGCACGCAGCGCACCGCGCACGATCTCGAGCAGGATCGGGTCGGCGCGACCGCTGTGCGGCTTATCAATGTACGCGCTCATGCCCTGCCTTATCCGCTGTCCGTCGAGAAATCGTGACAGATGTCGCAGGCATGAGCAAGATGCGCCAGAACTTCGGGCTGGACGAGCGATGCTTTACCGTGCCCGAATAGACGGGTGTCTGGAGGAAGGTTGCGTCATGTCCGAAGAAAGCCTGCTCAATGCGGTGTCGGCGGCCAATGTGAAGGCCCATGTCGAGCACATCACGACCCAGATCCCGTCACGCCTGGCCGGCTCGCCCAATGGCCGACGCATGGCCGAGTACAGCGCCGAGGCGCTGAGCAAGGTCGGTATTGCGGCAAAGGTGCATGAGATGCCGGGGCTGGTGAGCTTCCCCGAGAAAGCAGAGATGCGCGTGCTGGCCCCGCGCGAGATTTCGATCGAGGCCAATACACTCGGCCATAGTGTGCCGACGCTGGCGGATGGAATATCGGCCGAGCTGATGGATGTCGCGTCGGGTGCCTTCGAGGAATACAAGGGCCGCGACGCCACCGGCAAGATCACGCTGTCGGAACTGTCCTATCATCCAGCCCGCCACGAGAAGCAGCGCATCTCGGCGATCATGGGCGCGACCGGCTGCGTCATGATGAACTGGGGGCATTCGGAGAACACCGCCGTGCCCTTCGGCTCAGTGAAACCGGTGTGGGGCAACCCGACACCTGAAACGTTCAAGAGCGAAATGGCGACGCTGCCGTGCATCGGCATTGCACGCACGGCCGGCCTGCAGTTGCGCGAGATGCTGAAGGCAGGGCCGGTGCGGGTCTGGTTCCGCGCTAACGTCGAGAACGGCTGGCGGCCGGTGCAGATCACCGTTGGCGAGGTCAAAGGCAAGACCGACGATTTCGTCGTCGTGGGTGGCCACCAGGACTCCTGGCCCGGACCGCAAGCGACCGACAACGCGGCTGGCAACGCTTGCATCATGGAGTTGATGCGCGTCTTCAACCAGCATCGCGATAAACTGCGCCGCGGCCTGGTGGCGGGGTTCTGGACCGGACATGAGACGGGCACCATGATCGGCTCATCGTGGTACGTGGACCGGAATTGGGATCGGCTGCGCCAGCATGCGGTCGCTTATCTGCAGATTGACCAGCCAGCGTGCGCAGGGACAACGCGGTGGGCTGCCGCGTCCAACTCCGAGCTGAAGCGGTTTCATCAAGCCACCGAGAAGCGCATCCTCGGCAGCCGGGCAACGACATGGCGGCGCGCCGTGAAGAACGGCGATGCCTCTTTCTTTGGCCTCGGCGTGCCGATGCTGGCGGCGCAAGGCGCTTTCACCGAGGAGGAGCTGAAGAAGACCGCGCTGGCCAACCTCGGTTGGTGGCATCACAGCGTCGAGAACTCCATCGACAAGCTCGATTTCACATACATGCAGGAGCATCTGCGCGCTTATGCCGGCTATCTCTGGGAGCTGTGCACGGCGCCAGTGCTGCCGTTCGAATACGTGACTGTCGCGGATCAGTTCATTGAGCGGTTGGCGCAGCTGCAGCCGGGTGCCGAGGCGTTGGGACTGGCTGGCGCAACAGAGGCAGCACGCGCCTTCCGGTCATCGGCCGAGAAGCTCGATGCGACGGCGAATACGTGGCGGACGCGGCTCGGGGCCGGTGGCTCCAAGGATGAGGCGGCGGCCGAAACCCTCAATGCCTGCATGAAGCGGCTGTCGCGGGTGCTGGTGCCGCTGGCGTCGACGTCGAAGGGGACCTATGGACACGATCCCTACGGCTACACGCCACAAGGCACGATGATCCCCTCGCTCTACGACGTGCCGGCCTACGCCAAAATGAGCGATGGCGAGCAGCGCTGGATGCTCGAGACGCAGCTGGTGCGTGATCGCAATCGCGTCGCCGATGCCTTAAGCGATTGCTGCCGTATGATCGACGAGACGCTGGCGCGGATCACGTGATCGAGAACCAGAGATGAATTGGGATCAAACCCTTGGGTCTGACCCCACAAAGTAGGCTGCAGACCCAATGCGCATTCTCTACCAGTTGACGAGTCCGATGGACCGGACCATGGGTCCAGCCGAGGTGAAGCGACGGCAAAGTGTGCTGCAGGCGGCGGCCGCGGCCGGTATCGAGGTGCTGGTGGAACCGACGGCGAAGGGGCCAGCATCCATCGAGAGTGCGCACGATGCCGGCATCGTGGTGCCGGAGCTGATCCGACTGGCGCCAGAGGCTGAGCGGCGCGACATCAAGGCCATCATCATCGGCTGCTATAGCGATCCGGGCCTCGATGCCCTTCGCGAGCTGGTCTTTATCCCTGTAATCGGGCCCGGCGCGGCGTCGCTGCATCTGGGCGCGCAACTGGGCACGCGGATCGGATTGCTGACGCCGACGGGGCGCGGCTTCGGGCGCGTGGCGCAGCGCATGCGCGGTTTGGCACTGGCGCCGCTATTGGTCTCGGTGCGTGGCGTCGGGCTATCCGTGATGGAGCTCGCCGAGCAGAAACCCGGCGCTCTCGACAAAGCGGTGGCGGCAGCGCGTGTTGCCGTCGACGAAGATGGTGCCGATGTGTTGGTGCTCGGCTGCATGAGCATGGCGTTCCTGCCGGGCATCTGTGAGACACTGTCAGAGCGCGTCGGCGTGCCCGTGGTCAATCCGGTGATTGCCGCCTTGAAAACTGCGGAGACGGTGCTGGCGCTCGGCATCAGCCACAGCAAGGCGGCCTGGCCGCGACCCAAGCAACAAGCCATCTTCTGAGATCAGTTCAATCCAAGGGAGAGACATCAATGAGACTCTGGACTAAGCTTGCGAGCGCTGCGGCGTTCAGCCTGCTCGCACTGTCGGCGCCAGCGATGGCGCAAGGTCCAAAACCCGGCACGCTCGTGTTCGGCGACAATCTACCAGCCAACCTGGACCCACATCAGATCTTCGACGTGCCGATGCAGGTCTACAGCCTCAATGCCTACGACAATCTCTACCGCTACCAGGGCAACCCGCCCAAGATCGAGCCCTGGCTGGCGCAATCGCACACGGTTTCGCCTGATGGCTTGACCTGGGAGTTCAAGCTCAGGTCCGGCGCCAAGTTCCACGACGGCAACGAAATCACGGCCGAGGATGTGGTCTATAGCTTCCGCCGCGTGCTGGCCCTCGGCAAGGCGCCGGCCGGTGCCTTCAAACCGGTGCTGAAACCCGACAACGTCACTGCGCCGGCAAAAGACACGGTGCGCTTTGTGCTCGACAAACCCTATGCGCCGTTCCTGGCGGCGCTGCCGATTGTGATGGTGGTCAATCCGCGCGCCATCAAAGCCAACGAGAAAGACGGCGACTGGGCCGCCACGTGGCTGGCGTCGAACACGGCAGGTTCCGGCGCCTACCAGCTCGATCCCTCGACCTATCGTCCCCTCGAGCGTGTCGACCTCAAGCGGTCGGAGAGTCACTTCAAGGGTTGGGCCGACAACCCCAAGGCACCCAATCTGATCCAGATCCTGCCGACGCGCGAGACCTCGACGCGCGTGCTTGGGCTGTTGCAAGGCTCGATCGACATGACCGACAGCTATCTGCCAACCGATCAGGTGGAGCGCATTCAGAAGGCCAAGGGCGTGCACATTGAGAAGAACACCTCGATGCGTGTGTTCATCCTGCGTATGAACAACAAGAAGCCGCCGTTCGACAACATCAATGCGCGCAAGTGCATGGCGCACGCCTTCAACTACGACGGCTTCATCAACGTCATCTTGAAAGGCTATGCCGAGCGCAACCCGGCCCCGATGCCGAACAATCTGTGGGGCTACCCGAAAGACATCAAGGGTTACGACTTCGACCTGAAAAAGGCCAAGGAGTTCTGCGACAAGGCCAAGGCCGAGGGCGCGCCCATGGGTCGGCCGATCCAGATCCACATCCAGACGCAACTCGAGCAGACCAATCAAGCGGCCCAGTTGCTGCAAAGTGAACTGTCGCAGATCGGCATCAATCTCAAGATCGTGCCGGATACCTGGGCAAACCTGACGACCAACACGGCCAAGCCTGAGACGACGGCAGATATGTGGATCCACTGGGTCTCGACCTACTTCGTCGATCCAGAGAACTGGGTCGGCCAGATGTATGACAGCCAGTTCCATGGCACGTGGAAGGCATCGTCCTGGTATCAGAACGCCAAGGTGGATGAGCTGCTGCGCAAGGCCCGCGTGACCGTGGCGCAAGCTGAACGCCAACCGCTGTACGAAGAAGCAACGCGCCTGATCGTCGCCGATAGCCCGGATATCTGGGTCTACAACACCGTCGAGATTCGTGGCGTCACTGATCGCGTCAAGAACTTCAAGTTCTCGCCGGTGGGCTCCGGTGGCGAGATGCGGTGGGTCGAGCTGGTGAACTGACCGCGACGGTCAACCGGTGTCGGGTGACACGCCCGACACCGCCAAGCGGTCACATCCTTCATGCGTACGGTGTCCACCAAGTGGCGTGACATCGCCAACTTCCAGGATTCCATGCTCCGCTTCATTCTACGCCGGCTGCTGCTCGTCATACCGTCACTAGCCGGGCTACTCGTGCTGACGTTTCTATTGATCCGCCTCGTGCCGGCCGATCCAGCGGCAGCGCTGGCGGGCGAGAACGCGACACCGGCGCAGATTGCGGAGATCCGCCGCCAATATGGCCTCGACCAGCCGCTGCATGTGCAGTTCGTTACCTATCTGCGCCAGGTATCGCGGCTCGACTTCGGCGAGAGCGCCTATTCGCGCCGGCCGGTGGCGACAGAAATCCGCCAGCGCCTGCCGGCGACATTGGAGCTTACCTTTGCAGCCCTGCTGATTGCCACGGCGATCGGCATACCCTTGGGCACCATCGCCGCCGTTTATCACAATCGCTGGCCCGATATCGTGCTGCGCATCCTCTCGGTGGCGGGCGTGGCCGTGGCCGCGTTCTGGTTCGCGATCGAACTGCAATTCCTTTTCACCATGAAGCTCGGCTGGTTTCCCCTGCGCGGCCGCCTCTCGTCGGACCTGGTGGCACCAACCTCCATCACAGGAGGGTTTCTGATCGATAGCCTGCTGACATGGCGGCTGGATGTGTTCCGCGATGCGATCTGGCATCTGGTGCTGCCGGCTGTGACGCTGTCGCTCGGCGGTATTGCCACGATCACCCGCTTTACGCGCGCCGGCGTCCTCGACACGCTGCAGAAAGATTTCGTCACCTATGAGCGTGCGCAAGGTTTCCCAGCCCGGGCGCTGATCTGGAAGTTCGTCCTGCGCAACTCGGTCGTGGCGGCGATCACGCAGATCGGCCTGCTGTTTGGTAGCCTCATTGCAGGCGCCGTCGTGGTCGAGACGATTTTTGATTGGCCCGGCATCGGTTTCTATACGGTGCAGGCCATTCTCACCGCCGACACCAAGGTGATGCTGGCCGTAACCCTTCTCGTCGGCGTCATCTATGCCTTCGTGAACATCCTGGTCGACATCGTGCATGGCCTCGTCGACCCGCGCCTGCGCGAGGAGAGCTGATGCTGGTCCTCGCCAAGTTTGCCAAGGACAAGCCGGCCGTGCTCGGTGCCATTGTGGTCCTGATCGTGGTCATCGTTGCCATTCTGGCGCCTTGGCTCGCACCGTATCCCGGCGACGTCGCGGCTTCGCATCTCTTGCGGCGACTGAAGCCTCCGAGCTGGGCGCATCCCTTCGGCACCGACAATCTCGGCCGCGACATCCTCTCGCGCGTCATTCTCGGCACGCGCGGTGCGCTGAAAATCGCCTTGCTGGTGGTGGGAGCGGCCATGCTGATCGGCGTGCCGCTTGGCCTGATCGCCGGCTACCTCAAGAACTGGCTCGGCGAACTGATCATGCGCATCACGGACGTGTTCCTGGCCGTGCCGCAGCTCATCCTGGCGCTGGCCATCGCGCAGATGATCGGGCCGAGCTTGGAAAGCGCCATGCTGGCATTGACGCTCACCTACTGGCCGTTCTTCACGCGCATCGTCTATGCCGAGGCGCGGCGTCTTGAAGCATCGCTGTTCGTCGATGCGCTGAAATGCATGAATGCGGGAACAACGCGCATCCTGTTCCTGCACATCCTGCCCAACTGCATCTCACCCGTCATCGTGCGCGCCACAATCGGCATGGGTTTCACGATTCTCGTGGCGGCCGTACTGGGTTTTCTCGGCATGGGCGCCACGCCGCCCGACCCCGACTGGGGCCTCGCCATCTCCGAGAGCCGGCAGTACTTGCCCGATGCCTGGTGGTTCTCCACGTTCCCGGGGCTTGCCATCTTCCTCACCGTGCTCGGCTTCAATCTGCTGGGCGACGGGCTGCGCGACATCGTCGATCCGCGGCTGAGGCGCTCCAGATGAGCGCAGACATGCTTCTCGAAGTGAAGGATTTGCGCCTGTCGGTGCGCACCGACGAAGGCCATGCGCAGATCCTCGATCATGTGGCGCTGACCTTGCCGCGCGGTCGCATTCTGGGCGTGGTGGGGGAATCCGGCTGCGGCAAGTCCACCTTGGCGCGAGCCGTGCTCGGGATCATTCCGCGGGCCGCGCGAATCGAGAGCGGCGAAATACGTCTCGAAGGCGAGAACCTCCTGACCCTCAGCGATCGCGAGATGACACAGCGCATTCGCGGCCGGCGTATCGCCTTCATTCCACAGGATCCGTATCTTGCGCTCAACCCGGTGTTCACGATCGGCGCTCAGCTGTTGCCGATGCTGACCTGGCATGCGCCGCAGCTGGATACCGACGCCAAGCGCCGGGCCAAGCTGGTGGCACTGCTCGCCCGCGTGCAGATCCCGGAACCGGAATCCGTGCTCGACCGCTATCCGCATCAGTTCTCCGGTGGACAGCGGCAACGCCTGTTGATTGCCGGTGCACTTGCCGCAGGGCCGTCCCTGGTGATTGCCGACGAGCCGACGACGGCCCTAGACGTGACGACGCAATTGCAGATCCTGAAGCTGCTCAAGTCGCTGACACAAGAGCTTGGTGTCGGCATGCTGTTCGTGACCCACGATTTCGGCGTGGTGGCCGAACTGTGCGACGACATCACGGTGATGTATGCCGGCCAGACCGTCGAGAGTGGCCCCACCGACCGTGTGCTCGCGGATCCGCGCCATCCCTATACCAAGGCGCTGCTGGCCTGCCATCCCGACCGCTCCGAGACGTTGGCGGGCATCCCGGGGAGCGTGCCCTCGCCCTTGCGTCCACCACCGGGCTGCCGTTTCGCGCCGCGCTGTCCTGATGCGATCGACGCCTGTGGCAAACGGGCGCCCATGCTTGTCGCCCAGCACAGCGGCCGGTACCTCAGCTGTCGCCACGCCGATACTGCGCCACCTGCTGCGAGGGCGTCGCAATGAGCCGGGATGGCCAGGCGGTGCTCAGCGCCGAGGAACTCATCGTCGAACTCGGCGGCAAGAGGCGATTTCTTCGGGCGCCAGTGCCACCGGTAAAGGCCGTCGGCGGTGTCTCGCTGGAGTTGCGGCAAGGCGAGACGCTTGGCTTGGTCGGCGAGTCCGGTTGCGGCAAGACCACGCTCGGGCGAACGCTGCTCGGCATTCAGCGCGAGACGTCCGGTGCGATCGGGCTCGATGGCCGCGTCGTGAGTGGATTGCCGTGGCGGGAGGCACGGGCGGCACGCAAGGCCGTCCAGTACGTGCATCAGGATGCGGGCGCCGCACTCGATCCTTGGTGGAGCATCGGAGCAAGCCTCGAAGAAGGGCTGATCATCGAAGGCGTCGCGGACCCGACGGAGCGCGCTGCCCGCGTTGATCGCCTGCTGGCAGCCGTTGGTCTCGATGCATCTTTCAAACCGCGCTATGTGCATGAACTGTCAGGCGGGCAGCTGCGCCGCGTCGTGCTCGCGCGCATCTTGCTGCTGGAGCCGCGCATCCTGATTCTGGACGAACCGACATCAGGCCTCGATCTCTCGGTGCAGGCGACGGTGCTACGGCTCATCGCCGATCTCAAGACGCGTCTCGGTCTCACCTATCTGCTCATCTCGCACGACCTCTCCGTCGTGCAGCGCATGTGCGACCGCGTCGCCATCATGTATCTCGGTCGCATCGTCGAAAGCGGGCCGGCCGACACGATTTTCAGGCGGCCGCGGCATCCGTACACGCAGGCGCTGTTGGCTGCCGCGCCCCGCCTCGATCACAGCCGCAAGCTCAGCGACGTGCCCATCGACGGTGAGCCGCCGAATGCGCGCAACCTGCCGACCGGGTGCGCCTTTCGTACGCGGTGTCCGCATGCCGCTGCCATCTGTGCCGAGCTGGTGCCGGTCTTGGAGACGGTGGACGGGCAGCACGCCGCCGCCTGCCATCGCTGGCGCGACATTGCCGTACCCAACGTCGCCACGACCTGAGCCCATTTCAGAGCGTCGGCTTGCCCCCACCGCGCCAATCGGGACCAAGGGGCCGCAGCCGCACACCCGGCCGCAAGCGCTGATACGGGTACGCTGCAGGATCAGCCAGATAGCCACCGGGCGCGATGACGACGATCACCTTCGCCGCGATCGGCTCGAACTCGGCGCGGAAGTGACACGTGCTCTTCAGGGCCAGAATCTTCTGCCGGGCCGGCTCGATGCCAAGGTGATGGAATGGCGCCTGATCCAGAGCCTGCATGCGCTTCGTGGTGACGGCAACACTGACACCGCCGATGGACAACAGCGCCATGGGGCCGAGATCGATGGCGCGGTTGCCGGAGACTGGTCCCGTCGTGCGCATGTGACCATCGCCGAGGGCTGCGACGCGGAACGTACCTTCGAACGGCACCACACCAGCGATCCCCGAGCGCCCGCCGAGCGCAAGCGTGATATCGCGACCGACACCGGCCGTGTGCGCGGCCTTGGCAGCGGCGGCGTCGCAGAGATAGCCAACCACGGCGCCCTGCGCGTTGGCCTGCACCAGCGCCGCCAGCACACCCGTGGTATCGGCGCTGGAGCCGCAGCCGGGATTGTCCTGCGTATCACAGAGCACGATCGGCTTGGCAGCCGTGCGGGCCAGCGCCATGGCCGCGCGCACACCCACATCCGGCGATACCATCGGAACGGCAAACTCGGACTCTTTTAGTGCGATGTCGCGCGCGAGGGCATCGGCGGCACGGTCGGCGGCATCCTGGCTCCAGGCATGGGCGATGACGGCCGGACCGCACCAGTAGAGATCGGACGGCGGAAAGCCCGCGAGATAAGACAGGTTGATCAATTCGCCATCGGCCACGATCGAGCGCGCTACCACGCTCAGCGATGGCTCGACCAGCGTGCACTGGTCATTCAGCGGAATGAGGAACGGGAGCTTGCGCAAAGCGCGACCCTTGGGCCGACCGCGCTCGAGCAGCAGCGTCATGGCCCGCGCGGCGTGCTGACCAGTCTCAGGACGATCGACATGCGGATAGGTGCGATAGGCGACCAGAGCGTCGCTGTGCTCGACCATTTCGGGCGTGACGTTGGAGTGATAGTCGAGGCTGATGGCAATCGGAACATTTGCACCAACGACAGCGCGCACACGGCGCAGTAACTCGCCTTCGCCGTCCTCGAAGGGGGCCGAGACCATGGCCCCGTGCAAATCGAGATACACCGCATCGACCGGCATGGCTTCCGAGAGCCGCCCGATCAACTCGCCGACGATGCGCTCGTAGGCATCAGCCGTGACGAGGCCGCCGGCGCCGCCACTGGTCCACAGCAGCGGCACGATGTCGTGGCGCCCCTGCATGTCGCGCAGGAAACCCGACAGCGCAAAACTCGTCTCGCTGAGCCACGTGATGACATCGGGTCCCCGCACCAGCGGCGGGCGATCGCGATGGCTCATGAAGTAGGCGTAGTCTGTGGTATCCGGCACGAAACAGTTGGTCTCATGATGGATGCCACCGACTGCGATGCGCGCCATATCAATCGCCCCGACGTTCGAGATTGCTCACGTCTCGAGACCTTGCGGTCCAGATGGACGCGGGTCAAGTGCGCGGTCGAAGCTGTCGTGGATGCCAACTGTCAATACGAACACACACATTATCGACATCATGTGGAGACCGATCTCGACTCGCTCAGCCACTCTCTCACGCAGTCGCGCCCTCGCCCTGGCCCCTCCCACTCAGACGTCCGCGATCTTCTCCCACCACAGCTCGCGCTGCTCGGGCGGACGGTTCGCGGCGGGGCGAAAGGGTGGGCGAAGCACCATGCATTTACCTTCGAAGCGCACGTCGCGCACCTCGTCACCGCCGACGCGAGCGGGGTCCTTGGCCGCATCTACGCGGGTCACCAGTTGCTTGCCGTCGAAGGTGTAGTTGCCACAGTAGGAATTGTACTCGCGATGCTCGCCGGCGGGCAGCGTTGGCCGGCCATCGCACAGCACCGCCATCATGCGACCGTCCGCGTTGAACGTGACGCGGCCCATGCCCTTCTCCCCGCCGTAGGGCGGTGGCAGCGGCTTGCCGTCGCGGTCCACCGAAAAGGCCTTGATCAAGGCCCACGTTCCGATGATGTCCGTCATGTTTTTTGGTTCCTTGGATGGACGGCGGCGTGGCCGTCATCGCCACCGCTCAGCAGCTTGACATGCAGACGCTGGCAGCGCGACCAGAGGTTATGGGGTCTTCTTGCCGGCCACTTGCGCTGCAACCAGCGGATCGAGCAACTCGCGCAGCTCCTTGACGCCGATCGTCTTCTTCACCAGGCGGGTCTCGAAGAAGAAGTTCGGTGTGCCGATGATGCCGAGCGTCCGCCCGCGATCCTTGATCTGCTTCAGGCTCTCGATCAATTTCTGGTCCTTCAGGCAGGCGTCGAATTGCTCGCGCGACAGTCCCACTTGGGCCGCCACCTTGAAGATGACGTCGGGGCGCACCTCCTGCGACACCCAGGTGGCCTGCTGGGTCATGAACTTCTCGTAGAGCGGCAGGTACTTGTCCATCGGCGCACAGCGCAGCGCGATTGTTGCATTGCCGCTGGTCTTGCCGATCGGGAACTCGCGCAGGATCAGGCGCACGTGGCCCTTGTCGATGTAGTCGCGCTTCAGGACGGGAAACACCTCGGCCTGGAACCGGCGGCAATGCGGGCAGGTAAGCGACATGTACTTGATGATAGTCACCGGCGCGTCGGCCCGCCCGAGCGCGAACTCGGGCAGGGGGCCCGCCTGCATGATCTCGGCCCGCGTGGGATTGGCGATCACCTCGCGCAACGGGGTGTCGGTGGCGCCCTGATCGGAAAACGGATTGAACGCGGGCTTATCCGGTGTGGCGCTGGTTTCGACGCTGGCAGCATCCAGGGTTGGCCCTGTGCCCGTCAGCAGGGTGGCCGTATCCGCGCCGCAGCCGGCAAGCACCAACGCCAGTGTGAGGACCACAATGGCCAGGGTTGTTCGCAAGTTGCCTTGCCCTCCGCTAGGCCTGACCATTGTCGGGCATCACTTCTTCTGCGCGGGGGCGGCAGCTGCCGGCGCCGAAGCGGCCTCGATCGCCTTGTCGAAAGTCTCGATGCGGTCCGAAGGGCCCTCGAGTCGGCGGCCATTGACGAAGAACGTCGGCGTCGAGCGCACCGAGAAGCTCTTGTTGGCGCGCTCGCGCGTGGCCGTGATGTTATTGAGCAGCGTCTGGTCGGTCAGGCATTTGTCGAAGGTTTCCTTGGTGAAGCCGTGCGCCTGCGTGAGTTGGAACATGGCCGGCACCGGGTTGCCCTGCACGAAGGCCCAGGTCTCTTGCTTGGCGAACAGATCCGTGATCAGCGGGTAGGTTTTCTCGCCACCCGCGCAACGCGCCAGCATGGAGGCAGCGGCGGCCAGATTGTCGAGCGGGAACTCGCGCAGGATGAAGCGCACTTTGCCCGTGTCGACGTACTTTTCCTTGATCTTCGGGAACACCGTATTGTGGAACGCGGCGCAGTGGCCGCACGTCATCGAGGCGTACTCGACGATGGTAACCGGCGCGTCGTCCTTGCCGAGCGCCAGATCGGGGAGCGGACCGGCTTTCATGAGCTCGTCGACGGCCACTTCACCCGGTGGGGGCGGGCCTTTCTTGAGCTGCGCGACTGCATACCCTGACGAGAGGCTGAGCCCCACAATGCCGGCAGTGGCGATCAGCGAGCGGCGCGAAAGTCTGTTCAGCAGGGGCACGGTCACGATCCTCCAATCATCCACGGCGCGCGGCGTGACTGTGAACAAGCGCACGGGGTTCGCCTAGCACGCAGGCCGCACCGGATTAAGGCAAATTGCTACTGAATGCCATCTGAACAGGCTGTGACCAATTGAGCCGGAACAGAGTTCAGCGGGCGCCGGAGTTTGCGCTGCCACGATTGGCAAGGCCCGAGGCCATCTGCTCCAGGGCCGCCCGCAGACTGTCGTCAGTGACGGTATTGATGGCGGCGGGCGGCGGCATCTGGCGGGCTGCGGGTGGCGTTACGCGCGGTGCCAGATTGGCGGCGGAGGTGAGCGGCGCTTGCACAAGACGCAGGTCGGCCACCGCACGATAACCGAAATATGCGTTGATGCGCTCGGTGATCTGGCGCGCCTTGTACTGGATATCGAGGGCCCGGCCGGGATCGACGCGCAGGATCAGCATGGCGCCGGGGCGGCCCTGATCAGGCTCATCGACGCTGTCGGCGCGCACCGAGACGGCCTTGGGCCAGCGCAAGCGTTCGGGCTCGGTCCATTTGGCAAGGTCGGCGCCGACAATGGTGGCCCAGTCGGTGATCAGCGTCGCGGTAGAAAATCCATACTTTTCGAAGGCTTGCCGGGTGAGACGGGGCACGAAACTGCCCACGGACTTGGCGCCGAACTGCGGTTTGCGCATGTTGGCAGCGGCAGACTTGCCGGCGCCACCGATGACGGCGCGGGGCGGACTCGCAGACGGCGGCGTGGGACGCGTGCTCATGAAGCCTCACTCGGGTGAATACGGGTGATCCCCAGCATTCCCAGCCGTTTGCCTGGGAGTCGGACACGCTTACATGTTTCCATTCGACGCGACGCTGCTTAACATCTTGTAAATGATTCGCCTTTAGCTGCCGCGGGGGCACCATGGACGCTGTGGCATTAAAGCAACGCACGCCAAAGTCGACTAAGACTGCTGTGGACTCGCGGTCGCCGCGGCCAACAGCCAAGCCAACTTCGGCCGCCCCGGCCCTTTCGGTCTGGCTCGCCCTGCTGCAGTGGTACGACGCCGAGCGCCGCGAACTGCCCTGGCGCTATGGTCCGGACGAGAAGCCTGATGCGTACCGGGTCTGGCTGTCCGAGATCATGCTGCAGCAGACCACGGTCAAGGCTGTCATCCCCTATTTCGAGCGCTTCCTGGCCCGTTGGCCAACGGTGAAGGCCCTGGCCAAGGCCGAGCTCGACGACGTGCTGGCGATGTGGGCGGGGCTTGGCTACTACTCCCGCGCCCGCAATCTGCATGCCTGTGCGCAGGCCGTGGTCAAGCTGCACAAGGGCCGCTTTCCCCGCTCCGAGGCCAAGCTCGCCGAATTGCCGGGCATCGGGCCCTACACGGCCGCAGCCGTTGCCGCCATTGCCTACGGCGAGAAAGCGACGCCGGTCGATGGCAACGTCGAGCGGGTGGTGGCGCGCCTGTTCGCGGTCACGGCCCCTCTGCCTGGTGCCAAGCCGGAGCTGCGCCGGCTTGCAGCAACGCTGACGCCAGAGTTGCGCGCGGGTGATTTCGCCCAGGCGATGATGGATCTCGGCGCCACCGTGTGCACGCCACGGCGGCCGTCGTGCCTGATGTGCCCGCTACAAGCTAGATGCGCCGCCCATGCCCAGGGCATCGCGGATAACCTGCCGGCGCGCTCCGCCAAGCCGGAGCGGCCGACCCGCTATGGTGTCGCCTTTGTGACACTGAGCGAAAGCGGCCACATCCTGCTCCGCCGCCGCCCCGATGCAGGCCTGCTCGGCGGCATGCTGGAGATACCCTCGACGGCCTGGGGCGACGAATGGCTGTCGGCCGATGAGGCGTTGCGTGTCGCCCCGGTGCAAACCGAATGGTGGCCAGTCGCCGGCTCCATCGTGCATACATTCACGCATTTCCGGCTGGAAATGATGGTCTATCGCGCCATCGTCCCGCCCGACGCCGAACTCGACCTGTGGGCCGATCCCGAGCGCTGCCGCTGGGTGCACCGCCGGGATCTGCACGGCGAAGCCCTGCCCAGCGTCATGCGTAAAGTGTTGGCGCACGCGCTCGGCGATGGGTGAAGGGGCGGCGTACGGCCGCGGGCCTGAGTAGGGCACAGGGTTTCGGCGGTCGGAGCGAGCGGCCCGATTGTCTCGTGCCTTTTCCCCGCTGGCTGCACTTCAACGGGGAGAAGATTTGGATGGGCGGCAACTTGCACTGGCATCGCGATTGAAGACGGTGGCTATTCGGGGCGACCTGTCGTGGCACCGGCGCACAATCGATGGCCGAGCCGTGACGCGATTGTCCCAGAGCGGCCATCTTTTCTGATTAGGTCGAGCGCCGCAAAGTGGATCGTTCGGAGGCTTCGGGTCGGGTGTCGACAGGACAAGCATACAATCCGCACGGAGCTGCGCTCCTCGATTATTGGCGAGGAAACAGCACGGCAACTTTGATCTGCTACCAAGACGGCAAGCGCGACGATGTCCCAGCCGCTTTCTGGTTTCGCGCTTCGTTTGACCCCCTCGAGCAGCTCGGCTTGAACCTGTGCCGGGGGACGGTTCTCGATGTTGGAGCTGGTACGGGCATACATGCGATCGAACTGCAACGGCGCGACTTCGAGGTGACCGCGATCGACATTGCTGCGGAATGCATCGAGATCATGATTGCTCGTGGAGTGCGGAACACGACCACGACCGATCTGTATGCATTTGAAGGCGGCCCTTATGACACGATTATCTGCCTCTGCAATGGTCTCGACAAGGTCGGGACGCTTTCAGATTTACCACGCTTCCTGAGGCAGATGCGCTCGCTTCTTGCGCAAGACGGCCAGCTTATTGTCGACTCGTTCGACGTGCGCATCGGCGCTGATGCGGCGGTGACTGGGGAACTACGGCGCAAGACGAACTCCGGAAGATACTTCGGCGAAATGGACATGATTTTCGAGTACAATGGTGTACGAGGCACTGAATTCACGGTACTCCAGGTGGATCGCGAGACATTAGCGCTAATTGCTCAACAGAACGGATGGCGCTGCGAAATTGTCGAACAACTTGGCGGGCACTATCTCGCTCGCCTCTCCCCAGCGACGTGACGTCGACAAGTGGCCCACCGCGACGGGTTCCGCATCCGCTCGTCCGACACTCTATGTCGATGGCATCGCCGACTTGGCTCGCCCTGACCGCTCGACTCGTGGCCGCCCCTCACCCTAACCCTCTCCCCGTTCGAGTGCAGAGAACAGGGAGAGGGGACGAGACCGGCCGCACCGCCTCGACTGCAACGGGTCACTCGCGTTGCTTTCTGTGGGCTTGAGCGGTGCGCGCAGCACAAGAAGTTGCCCCTGGGAAGGACGCCGTCGTCATTCGCGAGACCAGAGCATCGCGGGGCCCGAGCGAGCGGCCCTTTTATAGCGGATCAAGTGTCCGGGGCCTAACTTTCTCCCCGTTGTAGCGCGGGCCACGGGGAGAAGGCACGACCACAGCGGCGCCACTTAAATTAGTGCTCCCTCTCGTCGCGGTCCGTTTTCGTCCGGTCAGCGCTCGATGTCAGGGGCACCGCAGAAAAGGCTCGCGCCGACCACGCTTCCCTTCGCCACCCGTCCCCCGGCGTTGCGTGGCCCGTACGGGCTCGTCGTTAATCACGCGCATTGGCAGCGGTCGCGGGATCTGTTTCAAAAGGTGTGAACAGGCGAGCCGGCTGCCCAAGCCGGCTTCGTCAAGCGCCAACAGGGAACGAGCCGATGTTCGAGGAGCGTCTGACGGCCGCCGCGCGAGATGTCGAGCAGCGCCTCGCCGCGCTCCTGGCCGCGCGCCAGGGCGAGCCGATCCCTGAGCGTCTCAGGGCTGCCATGCGGCATGCCGTGCTCGGCGGCGGCAAGAGGTTCCGGCCGTTCCTGGTGCTTGAAAGCGCGGCGCTGTTCGGTGGCGCGCGCGAGGCCGCCCTCGATGTCGCCGCGGCGCTGGAATGCGTGCACTGTTACAGCTTGGTCCACGACGATCTCCCGGCCATGGACAATGACCACCTACGCCGTGGCCAGCCGACCGTGTGGCGGGCGTTCGACGATTGGACCGCCATCCTCGCCGGCGACGCCCTCCTCACCTACGCCTTCGAGATCATCGCCGAGAGCCCGGCCCTGACCGATCCGCTCGCCAAAATCGAGTTGATCCGCCGGCTGGCCGCCGATGCGGGGCAGGCCGGCATGGTGGGCGGGCAGGTGATCGATCTCGAGGCCGACAAATTGGGCGTGCCGGCACTGGCGACGGTGCCCCACATCGAGCGTTTGCAGGCCATGAAGACCGGCGCCCTCATTCGTTTTGCCGCCGAGGCTGGCGCCGTCCTGGCCGGCGCGCCCGTTGAGCATCGCGCAGCTCTCGCGACCTACGGGCGCCATCTCGGCCTCGCCTTCCAGATATCTGACGATTTGCTCGACGCTACTGGTAACGCAACCGTGATCGGCAAGGCGGTTGGCAAGGATGCCGCCGCTGGCAAGGCCACGCTGGTCTCGCTGCTGGGCCTGGAAGCCGCCCGCACGCGCCTGCAAACCGCTGTTCAGGCAGCGATTTCAGCGCTGGCGCCGTTCCCCGGCCGCAACGCCGTCCTGGTCGCCGCCGCACAGTTCATGGCCACCCGCGACCGTTAAGCGTGTTCTGCCAATTCGTTGGCGTGTGTGACCGTGTCGGTACTCCCCACCCAGCGGCCATGGGTTACACTGCAGGTCTGGTCGCCACGTTCTGGTCGGGCCGCTTGTGTGACTAGGTATCAAGGCGAGGCATTATGCGTCAGCAGTTTGTCGTGCAAAGGGTTTCGAGGTCGATCGACCGTTTCGGTCGCAGGCTCACGATGCTGTTGGGTCTGCTGGCCACCATCGCTGTGGTCGAACCCTTGCCGGCCACGGCCCAGTCCGGCCAACCGGAAGCCTCGTCGCGCCAGCGCCGTCCAGTAAGGCCGGTGCGGATCGTGCGTTCGGAACCGGCGGTAAAGCCCGGGCCGATCGCCCGTGCTGCAACGGCCAGACCCACTCCGCCCACCCGTGTGGCGGCGCCGAAGCCAATCCCGGTGCCGAAGGTTGATCTGGCGCAGCAGCCGCCGGAGCCGCTGGTCGCCGTGATCTCGCTCGCCAGCCAGCGCATGGTCGTCTATGGCGGCCAAGGCGTCGTCGCCGAGACCAAGGTGTCCACCGGGCAGGCCGGCCATCGCACGCCAACTGGCGTCTTCAGCATCCTGCAGCGCAACAGGTATCACGAGTCCAACATCTACAGCGGCGCGCCGATGCCGTTCATGCAGCGGCTGACCTGGTCGGGCATCGCCTTACATCAAGGTGTGGTGCCGGGTTACCCGGCCTCGCACGGCTGCATCCGCATGCCAGCGGATTTCGCACCACGCATGTGGGGCCTCGGGCGGCTCGGCATGCGCGTGCTGGTGACGTCGAACGACGTGACGCCGACCATGATCAGCAGCCCGCGCCTGCCGGTGCCGGTCATGACCACCGTGGACGGTGCCGCCATGGCGAGCCTGCCGGTGCACACGGTATCGATCGCCGCTGCCACGCCGCCGCCTGCGCCACCGTCGGCTGCGGCGGCAGGGTCGGTCGCACCCTATCCCCTGGCCCATTTTCGCCGCGCCAAGGCCCTCGCCGACCAGATCGCCCTGGAGCGCGAGATCAAGGCAGCGCAGGAGCTTGCCGCCGAGCGCTCGGCCGAGGCCAACCGTGCCTCCGAGGAATTGCGCCGTCTCGAGCAGCGTCTGGCCGCCGTCGAGGAAGACCTCGAGGACAAGCGGGAGGCCTATGCCCGCAACCAGAATGCCGCTGACGATTCAGCCGAAGCCCGCGCCGCATCGCAGGCAGCTGCCGACCTGGAGGCCGTCGAGACGCAACTCGCCGCTGCCAGACTGGTCGAGCGGCAAGCCTCGGATTCAGCCTTCGACAGCGCCAAGAGCTTGCGCGCGCTGCAGGCCCGCGGCGAAGAATTGGCCGCCGATGTACGCCTTGCGGCAGCCGGCCTCGAACCGGTGTCGATCTTTGTCTCGCGCAAGGAAGGCAAGGTGTTCGTGCGCCAGGGCTTCACACCCATCCATGAGGAAGCCATCACCATCGTCGAACCCATCAGGCCGCTTGGCACACATGTCTTCACGGCCATCCAGGGGGTCGATGGCGGTGCCGGTCTGCGCTGGCAGGCGGTGACGCTCCCGTCCAATCCACCCGTGTTGACCGAAGGCGACCAGAGCCGTCGTCGGGGTGCACAGACACCGCCGCAAACGCAATTGCCGGCCTCCAATGCCACGGGTGCGCTGGAGCGGTTCGAGTTGCCGCCCGAGACGCTCAAATTGATCGCGGATCGCCTGTGGGCCGGCGCCACGCTGACCGTCTCCGATTTCGGCATCAGCAACGAAACTGGCCGTGGCACGGACTTCGTGGTCCTCACTCAGTGAGCGGTCGCTGATCCGGCAACATCGAAGTTTCGCCGCCGCAGCACTGGCGTTGCGGCGCCAAAGCCGTCAGAATGGCACCCAAGAACCAACAACACTGGCAATGGCGGCAGTGGCCACGCAGAAGCCCTGCCCGGAAGACCTGGGAGGGACCTATGCTGGCTAAACACCCCTGCGCGCATCATCGAAGCCTTGTCCGCCGCTGGTGGCGGGCCACAGCCGCCGTGCTGAGTCTCGCCGCCACGGGCATGACGGGCGTGCTCTCCAGTCCGGCCACGGCTCAGGCTGCTTATCCGGACCGGCCGGTCACCATCATCATCGCGTGGCCCGCAGGTGGTGCCACTGATCTCGTCGGCCGCGTCTTCCAGGAAGCGTTCACAAAGGGAGTCGGTGGCCAGACCATCATCAAAAATGTCGTCGGCGCCGCCGGCACCATCGGCGCGACCGAAGCAGCCCAAGCCACCGCCGACGGCTACACGCTGCTGCTCACGCCGATCGGCCCGATGGTCATCCAGCCGCATCGCATGAAGCTCACCTACGATCCTGCTGCCTTCGCCCCGGTGTGCAAGCTCACTGATGCCCCCGTCATCTTGATGAGCCCGCCCAACTCGCGCTTCAAGACGGTCAAGGACGTGCTTGACGCCGCCAAGGCCGAGCCCGGCAAGCTCGCCTATGCCTCGACCGGCCCGGGTACCATCCCGCACATCGCCATGCTCGGCTTCGGCAAGGCCAGCGGCAGCAATCTGAAGCACGTCCCCTACAAGGGTTCCGCCGACGTCATGCAGGCGATGCTGTCGGGCACCATCGAGGTCTTTGCCGACCAGCCCAATCTGGTACCGCAATACAACCTGACGCCGATCGCCGTGTTCGCCGAAAAGCGCATCCCCGGCCTCAAGGACATCCCGACTATGCAGGAAGCCGGCCTCAATCTGAAGTTCTCGATCTGGAACGCCCTGTTTGCACCCAAGGGCACGCCAGAGCCGGTGCTGGCCAAGCTCGAGGCGGCCTGCAAAGCCGCCATGGAGGATAAGACTGTTGTCGAGAACCTCGGCAAGCAACAGCAGCCGATCGACTTCCGCAATCGCTCGGGCCTCGCAGCCTTCGTGGCCGAGGAGTTCACCAAAGCCCGCACGCTGATCGAGGAAGCGGGTCTCGCCGTGAAGTGATCACGCGTGGGCCTGCCGCCGACCGGATCGGCAGCACAGCCAGACCGTGTCAGCCGCACCCGGCCGGGCCCGGCGGCATTGCTGCTTTCACCAGCAGCGACGACGTGCTCAAGCTGTCCGGGTCGAACAGGCGGCGCGTCGCTTCGAGCTTTGGCCGGTTGGCAAAGTAATCGCGCGCGTCGTTGTCGGGATAGCTCGGCAAGGCATGATCCTTGAAGCCGGCGAGGCGCATCACCTGCGCGTTGATGGTGCGAATCCGGCGATGCGCGCCTGTATCGACCCGCAGACTGTAGATCGCCCACTCGATCAGGAATTCCGATGGATGCAATGACGTCGCGACACCGCCGTTGGCCACGCCGCCCGCCGTATAGAGCGAGACAAAGAGATTGGTTGGCATGGCCTGGATGAGATGTTGCGTGGCACGAGGTGGCAAGGCCTGCGGCAAGGCCGACGACGAGCCGTACAGCATGCGGCGCCGTGAATTCGTCGTTGTCTCGTTGTCATCGAGAAACGTCTTGATCGCGGCCGCTGCATTGGAGAGCGGGGCGAACGACTTCTTTTTCAGTTCCGGGATCTGGAACAGTACATTCAAGGCTTGCCGCACAGCGGCAATGTCGACGTCGGAACCCTGAGGAATAACGACCAGACCGGCGATGTCGAAATCATAGCCGTTGCCCGACCGGCTCAAATTCAGTTTGGCACTGATCATGCTTTGCATCGGTTTGGACAGCGCCTCCCGCCAGGCTTGCCAAGCTTGAATGATCGCCACCATCCGGCGCGCCGAAACGCCGCTGGCGTCCTCCAATTTGAAGCTCGCCAGCTTTGCTGTGCGCACATCCTGAGTTTTCAAGGTCATGTTCGTGACGACGCCCAGCGAACCCTGTCCGCCGCCACGCAGCACCGTCATGAGATCCCGCGCCTTGAGATCGCCCTCAGGCAGCGGCGTGCCGCCGAGCAGCTCGATTCTCTCGTCGTTAACCTTCAGGATGGACCCGCTCAGCGTCACCAACGTGACCTCGGTCAGGTGTTGTGCGGCATAGCCGAACATGGGCAGAAAATCGCCGATGCCGCCACCAAGCGTGTGGCCGACGATGCCGACAGTCGGGCATGTTCCGCCGGGAAAAACGTGGCCGGCAGCGGCGATCTTCGTATAGACGTCGCCCAGCAGCACACCCGCCTCGACCTTCAACGTGCCGTCATCGTCGAAGGTCAAGCCCTTCAGTAGCGACATGTCGATGACCAGATCCGGATGGCTGGAACGGCCCTCGAACGAGTGCCCGGCGCCCCGGATGGCCAGATTGCGCCGATGCTGCCGGGCCCAGGCCAGCGTTTTCTGCACCCCTTCAATAGTCTTGGGCCGCACGAACGCTTTCGTCCGCACGCAGTCGAAGCGGGCATTGTAATATTTGATCTTGGCGTGCTCGGGTTGTCCGAGCCGCACGATCTGTCCCAGCGCCTCGGTGGCCAGCTCGGTCGCCAGGGCATCGAGTTCCGCATCGACCGGTTGCGCCAGGGCCGGAAGGCTCAGGGACGGAGAGAGACCGGCCAGAGCGGCCAAGCTTGAGGCCCGCTTCAGGAATACCCGCTTGGAAGTTTTCGGGATCACGATCGGCTCCGTTCATTGCGGTCCTGAGGGCAGGGACTCGTCGTCACGTGAGGTCGTGACCCAAGCGACGCCAACACGCTGCTTGGCGCGCCCGATTGAGCGCAGTTTTCCGGTCACGGTCAATGCTTCGCTGGTCCAAGCCTTTCGGGGATGTTGCACTTAGCCTACCCCAGATCGATCACCGTCACCTCCGGCGGCACGCCGAAGCGCACGGGCAGGATCGAGCAGCCGAGCCCCCCGGACACGATCAGGTGGCGGCTGCCTTCGACCACGTGGCCATAGGCGAAGCGATTGCCGAACTGGGACGGCACGATCGGCGAATAGCCGAACAGCCGCACCTGGCCACCGTGCGTGTGACCGGAGATGGTGAGCGCGACGCGATCGGGCACGCGGGGGAAAATGTCGGGCTCGTGCGCCATCAGGATGACCGGCGCGTTGTCCGTGACCTTGGCCAAGGTGCCGGGCAAATCGTCGACGCCTTGAAAGCGCTGGCGGCGTCCAACCCGGCCGCGCAGCAGTGCAATCTGGTCGCCGAGACCGGCGATCCAGAACGACTGGCGGCCTTTCGTGAGGCGCACAACGTCGTTCTCGTACACAGCAATGCCGACCCGCTCCAGCTCCCGGCGGCCAAGGATGGGGCCCTTGCCGGTACGTTGTGCCTGCGCGTCGGCCCACCAGTCGTGATTGCCGAGCACCGCGTGCACGCCCAGCGGCGCCTTCAATGCCGCCAGTTCCATCGACCATTCCCGCGCGGTCACCCGCCGCGTCTGCCACTTGTGGCCGGCGGCAAAGTCGCCGAGCAGGAGGATCGCGTCCGCTTCCAGTGCATTGCTGCGCGCCACGATCTCAGCGATGCGCCCCGGCCCCATGTAGGGCTCGCCCGCATGCAGATCCGCAATCACGGCCAGGCGGACCTTGAGCCCGCTCGGCCAGCCGGACGGGGTCAGCCGGTAGCGCTCGACGGCCAGCCGCCACGCCGGCTCGATGCCGAAGCCATAGGCAGCTAGGCCCAGTCCGCCGAGGACCAGACTGCCGAGTGTCTTCAGTACGCCCCGTCGTGTCGGCACACCCATCCCCGCTTGTCGGCCTCATTGCGCTCATGGCGTCGTCAGGCTGCCTCGATTGCACGAACTCATGCAAGACCCGGAGCTGCACGCGTTCCAGTCCGCACTTGTCACCATCCCGGTCCGCCCTCCACCGTCGTTCCAGTGCGAACGCGACAGCCCCCGAGGCTGGGAAACAGGCGGCCAGCTTATGGCTCACAACTGCACTCAAAGGAACTATCCCCGACAGATGCAATAAAGATGAAATGTACTCAACCATTCACCTGCCGGTGGCCTTGGCCACAGCTGCCTGCCGCGCCGCCATCGCCGCATATGTGCGCCGGTGATTGGCATGGCAAATGGCGATGGCCAGCGCGTCGGCCTCGTCGGCGCTCTCGAAGCGGGCTTTCGGCAGCAGGAATCCGATCATGACCTGCACCTGCTTCTTGTCGGCATGACCGGCGCCGACCACTGTCTTCTTGATCAGGTTCGGTGGGTACTCCGCCACCTTCAGCCCCTTGATTGCCGGCGCCAACAGCGCCATGCCGCGCGCCTGACCAAGCTTCAAGGTTGCCTTGGCATTTTCGTTGACGAAGGTTTCCTCGACAGCCGCTTCGCCCGGCTTGTGCACGCCGATGATGCCCATGAGACCCTCGTAGATCTCGCGCAATCGGTAAGCGAGTTCATCCTCGGCATTCGAGGTGATATGCCCGCTCGCGACGTAGCCGAGGCGCACGCCGTCAGACTCGATCACGCCCCAGCCGGTGCGCCGCAGACCCGGGTCGATGCCGATGATGCGAATCGAATTTGCTGTCATGCCACTTGATAGCATGCGCCGCGCCGGCCCGCGCCTTGCCGCGACCTTTGCCTTGTGCCAGATAAAGTTTTCCGAGTTCACCGTGCGAGGAGCAGACCATGGCTGCCGTGACGCAAGCGCTCAACCACCCCTATCTGCTGGGCTTTGGCGCTCTGCTCCTGGTGCTTGGATTTCTGCTCTGCCGTTGGGCGTCGCGCTACGATCTCAAAGGGCTTGCGGCCGAGGCGGCCATCAAAGTTGCCTGGAACAAGGGCGACCTCAACACCGAAACCGAGATCGGCAACCGCCTGAAGGAGCTGCAGGACGAAAAATCCAACGTCAAGCGGGCTACGACGGTGGCAGGCCATGCCGCGCGGCATGTGCTGTCGCGGTTCGTCAATCTGGCCGGGCTTGCATCGCTGCTGGTCGGCGCCGGCTTGATCGCGGCGGCCTTCTTCTGGAAGTGAGCGCCTGCTGCCGGCCGGGAGTCGATCAAGTTTCCGAGGATTCGCCGCGGATGTGGCAGATATTGAGGTCGGCGATGGTGCGCGAGTATGGATTATGCACCAGCGGTCCGCGGATCTTGGGGCCGTCGCTCGACGACAACTGCGCGCCGACCGACGTCAGCCACAGTGCGCGGTGCAAGTTGCGCACATAGGCGTCGAACTCCTTTGTGCCCTTGCCGTTCCTTGCCGTGGCCATTGGCCCGCCCATCCCTCAACGCCTCGTCTGTCAGCAATAACAGTGCCAGACAGAGATTGCGCTTTCGCTGGGACCGCGATCCCAATCTTCCTAGAATTTTAGGTTAATTTCGCATGTCTTCGGCGTCAGGCTGCCGTCAGCCGGGCCAGCGTGGCTTCGTCCACCTCGAAATTCGAGAACACGGCTTGCACGTCATCGTCGTCGTCGAGGGCGGCAATGAGCTTCAGGATGGACGCCGCCTTGTCCTCGTCGACCTGCGTCGAAAGCGTCGGCTTCCACACGGCCTTGACCGAGGCCGGCGGCCCGAACCGGGCCTCCAGCGCCGCCGCGACGGAGCCCAGCGCCTCGAATGCACAGGTGATCAGGTGCCCGTCCTCGTCGCTGGCCACGTCGTCGGCACCGGCATCGATGGCCGCTTCCAGCATGGCGTCGGGAGACGCCTTGTCGGCCGCGAACGTCACCTCGCCGATGTGCTGGAACATGTGCGCCACGGAGCCCGTGGAGCCCAGATTGCCGGCGTACTTGGTAAACACGGCCCGCACCGCGCCGCCGGTCCGGTTGCGGTTGTCGGTCAGCGCCTCGGCAATGATGGCGACGCCGCCCGGGCCATAGCCCTCGTAGCGGACAACCTCGAAGTTTTCGCTGTCGGTGCCGGCCGCCTTCTTGATGGCGCGCTCGATGTTGTCCTTGGGCATGTTCTCGGCGCGTGCATTCTGGATGGCGAGCCGCAGCCGCGCGTTCATGTCCGGATCAGGCAGGCCGTTCTTGGCGGCGACCGTGATCTCACGGGCGAGCTTGGCAAAAACCTTGGCGCGGGCCGCATCCTGCTTGCCCTTGCGATGCATGATATTCTTGAACTGGGAATGACCAGCCATCGGACGTCCTCGCCACCTGCAGTCGTCTCGGCGCACCACAGCGGCTCAAGGCCGGCAGCGACGCACTCAAGCGCCGCCTTATAGGCGCGTCGACATCGAAAATCCATCGGCGGCGTGCGCGGGTCAAGCGGCCGCTGTACGCCAGCGATGATCGACGGCCGCCACTGCGCGTGAACTGTCGGAGCGATGTTGCCGCGAAAACAGCCGCCGAGGCCAAGCGCTGCTTGACAGTGTGTTGAGCCGCTTCTTATATCCGCCCCGAGTAGGCGGGATAGCTCAGGTGGTTAGAGCGAAGGTCTCATAATCCTTAGGTCGGCGGTTCAAGTCCGCCTCCCGCTACCACGCCGCCCGCCATAATTCCGGTCACCTGCTCCAAGACAGGCTCGGCATGGCCAGCGCGCCGCGCTCCCTTGCGTCGGAGCACATGCGCCGCGCCACGGAGTGCTCACTCGGCGGCATCGCGCTTAGGCGGCGCCTTCTTGCGTGGGGCTGCCTTCTTTGCCGCCGGTTTGGCGGCTGGCTTGCTGTCCCCGTCTTCGCTGGCTGCCGCAGCTTTACCCTTGGCCTTGCCCTTGCTGAAGCGTGACTTGCCGCTCGGGCCCTTGGCCGCGCGCTCGGCCAGCAGCACGATGGCTTCCGACAACGTCATGGTGGCGGGATCGCGCCCCTTCGGCACGTTGGCGTAGACCTTGTTGTGGCTGATGTAGGGGCCATACCGTCCGTCCAGCACCTCGACCTTACCACCGGCCTCCGGATGGTCGCCGAGCGCCAGCAGCACCTGCCGCTGGGCCGCAGCCCGCCCAAAGCGGCCTTTGCCGCCGCCGGCTCGCTTCTCGGCCAGCACCGTCACGGCCCGATTGAGGCCGACGTCGAACACCTCGTCGACAGACTCGAGATTGGCGTAAGTGCCGTCGTGCAGCACGAACGGGCCGTAGCGGCCAAGCCCCGCCATGATCGGCGTTGCGGTCTCGGGATGTGTGCCAACGAGCCGCGGCAGGTTGAGCAGCCGCAGCGCCCGCTCGAGATCAAGGGTTTCCGGATCCCAGCCTTTGGGGATCGAGGCCCGCTTCGGCTTATCCTCTTTGCTCTTGGCCTCGCCGATTTGCAGATAGATGCCGAACCTGCCGCTGCGGACAGTGACCTCCTCGCCGGTCTCGGGGTCGAGACCCAACACCTTGCCGTCGATGGTGCTCGCCTCGCCGGCTTCGCCGGTCTGGGCCAGCTGGCGCGTGTAGCGGCAGGGCGTCGTCTCGCTACCGTAGTTGCTGCAGCCGATAAAAGCACCATTCTTGCCTGAAATCTTGAGCGAGAGCTGCCCAAGTCCACATTTTGGGCACGTCCGCGGATGCGAACCGTCACCCTTGTCGGGGAAGATGTGCGGGCCGAGCAGGTCATTGAGCGCATCGAGAACGTCGGAGACCTTGAGCTCCTTGGTCTCCGCCACCTGCCCCGTGAACTCGCGCCAGAAGTCGCGCAGCACGTCCTTCCAGGCCAGCTTGTGGTCCGAGATGAGGTCCAGCTTCTCCTCGAGATCGGCCGTGAAATCGTACTCAACATAGCGCTTGAAGAAACTCTCCAGGAAGGCCGTGACGAGACGACCCTTGTCCTCCGGGACCAGCTGCTTCTTATCCATGCGGACGTAGTCGCGCTCGACCAGGGTGGCGAGCGTCGAGGCGTAGGTGGATGGGCGGCCGATGCCGAGCTCTTCCATGCGCTTGACCAGCGACGATTCGGTGAAGCGTGGCGGCGGCTGCGTGAAGTGCTGGTTGGCCTCGATGCCCGTGTCGCGGACGCGATCGCCGGCAGCGAGCGGCGGCAGGCGGCGGCTGTCATCGTCCTCGCCCTGCTTGTCCTCTTTACCCTTGTCGATGGCACGCGTGCGGTCGTCGCGACCTTCCTCGTAGAGCTTGAGGAAGCCGTCGAAAACGATCACCGAGCCGTTGGCCCTCAGACCATAGGCCTTGCCGTCGCGGCCTTTGACCTCGATCTCGGCAGCCGTCTGCTCGACATCGGCCGACGCCATCTGGCTGGCGACCGAGCGCTTCCAGATCAGCTCGTAGAGGCGGGCCTGATCGCGATCGAGAACCTTGGCCATGTCGGCGGGTTTGCGGCGCACATCGGTCGGACGGATGGCCTCGTGGGCTTCCTGCGCGTTCTTCGCCTTGGCCTTGTATTCGCGGACGAACGGGGCAACGTAGCGCTTGCCGAAGTCGGATTCGATCTCGCGGCGGATGGCGGCCACCGCCTCCGGTACGATGGTGACGCCGTCGGTTCGCATGTAGGTGATGAGGCCGACCGTCTCCCCGCCGATGTCGATGCCCTCATAGAGGCGCTGCGCCACCTGCATGGTCTGCTTGGCGGAAAAGCCGAGGCGGCGCGAGGCGTCCATCTGCAGGGTCGAGGTGGCAAACGGCGCATAAGGGTTGCGCTTGGTAGCCTTCTTGTCGACGGCCGTGACACGGAAATCGCCACCCTCGATGGCCGCCTTCATGGCTGTGGCCCACGCTTCGTTCTTGACCGAGAGCCGGTCGAGCTTCTCGCCCGCCACCGTGGTCAGGCGGGCGCGGAACTCCTCGGCCTTGGCGGTGGCGAGTTGCGCCTCGATGGTCCAGTACTCGTCGGTCTTGAACTTCTCGATCTCGAGTTCCCGATCGCAGACCAGCCGTAGCACCACCGACTGCACGCGGCCGGCGGAACGGGCGCCGGGCAGCTTGCGCCAGAGCACCGGCGACAGCGTGAAGCCGACCAGATAGTCGAGTGCCCGGCGGGCCAGATAGGCCTCGACCAGTGGCGCATCGATGTGGCGCGGCGCCTTCATGGCGTCCAGCACGGCCTGTTTGGTCACGGCATTGAATGTCACGCGCTCGACGGGCGTGCCCTTTTTGATGGCCTTCTTCTGGTTCAGCATCTCCAGGATGTGCCAGGAGATCGCCTCGCCCTCGCGATCGGGGTCGGTGGCCAGGATCAGCTTGTCGGCCTTCTTCACCGCCTCGGTGATTTCGCGCATGACCTTTCGCGACCGGTCGTCATCCGACGACCAGTGCATCTCGAAGTCATTTTCCGGCTCGACCGAGCCGTTTTTCGACGGCAGATCGCGCACATGCCCATAACTGGCAATGACCTTGAAGCCGGAGCCAAGGTACTTGTTGATGGCCTTGGCCTTGGCGGCCGATTCCACGATTACGATGTTCATGAAGATCCGTCTGGAGCGGTGGGTCGCGGCGGGGAAACCCCGCCTGAACCGGACCGTATCCTGTTAATGATGCTGATTGACGACAGCATATGGGAGAGGAGCGCGGCGCTGTCAAACCCCGAAGAGATTGTATAAAATCCGGAACACGAAACTTATGGTTGCATTGAATCGACCTTTATAGCAGATTGACGGCCGTTTTAGCGGATCCAAGTTTTGCAGAGGGAGGTTTACATGAAGCGTGGGTTCGTCGTCAGAGACGACACGGCACATCCCCACAGTGGCAACTGGGACGGGGGCGGGGCCATACCCTGGGAGCACGGCGAGGACGACCGTGAGTGCGCTGACGCTGCACTGGGCCAGACCATTGCGCCGACCAATCTCGACCGCTTGCACTACATGGCGGATCTTCTGGCCGAGTTCCAGGCCATGGCTATGGATATGCAGCTTGGCAAGCTGGCGCGGATTCTGTCGGTCGCCGTGGCGGAAACGGACCGGCTGGCGAAGACGACCCCGGCACAGCCGGCAAGCGGGGGCGGCGAACAAGGCGCGGCCTGAGCCGACCCTTTCTGCAGAGACGAGGCGGCGTCACCGGCGCAACCATGTCATCACGCTGCTCGGTCAGACCGACGGCAGCGGCGCACCGGCTTGCTGCAGCACGGGCAGGGCGATCGCTTCGAGTTCCTTGAGGCAGGCCTCGACCGCGCGCTCCGAGGTGTCGATCATATGCTCCGCGCGCGCATATTCCCGCTCACGCTGGCCAAGCAGCGAGCGCACGTGCTCGAGCGCTTTGGGATTGTCACGCATCGGCCGCGTATCCCCTTGGCCTGCCACGCGCGCCAGATGCTCCTCCGGCGTGGCCTTGAGCCAAACCGTCTTGAAGGCAGCAAAGATGACGTCGAGCGCCTCGCTGTTGCCGACGATACCCCCCGCCGTCTCGAGCACGACGCGGTCGCCGCGACGCATCAGGTCAGCAACGACGTCGTTCTCCAGCGCGCGGTAGGCCTCCGGTCCGCCGAGATTGAAGAGGTCCGCGAGACTCATGCCGGCCCGTGCCTCGATTTCGCGTGTGATCGACACAAAGGGCAAACCGTGCCGATCGGCAAACAGGCGGCCAAGGGTCGATTTGCCGGCGCCGCGCAGCCCCAGCAGAGCGACACCCTTGGAGACGCGGCGGCGGCCCTCGAGCCAGCTTACGAGCACGCGGCAGGCGCCCATCTGTTCCTGCAGGGATAAACCCTTCACAAGGGTCAGCAACGGCAGGTGCACAGCTGCCTGGTCGGCGGGAACTTGGCCCGCGTTGGCGGCGAACGCGCCTCGGCGCCCATCGATCAGCTCCACCAGATCCTGTTGCAAGGCCTCCGCCACCTTGATGAGAATGCCGACGGAAGCATTGGCCGCGCCGTTCTCAAGCTCGTGCAGATAGCGTTCCGAGACTTCCGCCGTGGCGGCCAATTGCTTGCGTGTGATCCCAATGCGGGCGCGGCCGGCGCGAACACGGTCGCCGATGCTGCGGGCAATGTCCTTTCGCTGCATGCGTGACCTCTGGCCGTAGTCGACGAACAAAATGCACTATAAAGCATCACAACATCAAGTCAACGGATGGCCGCACGAAAGCCGACGAGTAGTCGCGGGTTGCTGCTTGACATTCAACGCGTGCACCTCGTACGTGAACAACGAAGATGCATAATACACCACTTTGGAGTTCAGTATGGCCGATCGTGCAGCCAAGCTCACGGCACCGTCTGGCATCATCGACTTCGCCTGCACGCCAGAGACCTACAGGCACTGGAAGCTGAAGGTCGCCGCCGACACCGCCGAACTCGTCATGGACATCGACGAGAACGCGACCCTGTTCCAGGGCTATCAATTGAAGCTCAATTCCTACGATCTCGGCGTCGACATCGAGCTTGCGGACGCGCTGCAGCGGCTGCGTTTCGAGCACCCGCAGGTCAAGGTCGTCATTCTGAAGTCGGGCAAGGACAAGGTGTTCTGCGCCGGCGCTAACATCCGCATGCTTGGTGGGGCAAGCCACGCGCACAAAGTCAACTTCTGCAAGTTCACCAACGAGACGCGCAACGGCATGGAGGATTCCTCCGCGCACTCCGGGCAGAAATTCCTGTGCGCCGTAAAGGGCACGGCGGCAGGTGGCGGCTATGAGCTGGCGATTGCCTGCGATCGCATCATTCTGGCCGACGACGGCAATTCGACCGTGTCGCTCCCCGAGCTGCCACTGCTCGCCGTACTCCCCGGCACCGGCGGTCTCACGCGTGTCACCGACAAGCGCAAAGTCCGCCGCGATCGCGCTGATGCCTTCTGCACCATCGAGGAAGGCATCAAGGGCAAACGTGCCGTCGAGTGGCGGCTCGTCGATCAAGTGGCGCCGAACTCCAAGTTCGAGGCCGCCGTTGCTGCAATGGCCAAGGCGTTGGCCGCGACCTCTGATCGCCCATCGACCGCCCGTGGCATTGCGCTGACACCGCTCAATCGCACCATCAACGGCGACACCATCACGTATTCCGCCGTCAAGGTCGACATCGATCGGGTGGGCAAGCGCGCCACGATCATGCTGGCCGGACCGACGTCACCGCCGCCAGCCAGCGCTGATGCGATCCAGGCGCAAGGCGCTGACTTCTATCCATTGCGACTATCGCGGGAGCTGGACGACGCCATTCTGCATCTGCGCCTGAACGAACTCGAAATCGGCACATTGGTGTTCAAGTCCGAAGGGGATCCCGCCAAAGTGCTTGGCTACGACGTTGCCATGCACGCCAATGCCAACCATTGGCTAGTCCGCGAGATCCTCAACAACTGGAAGCGTGTGCTCAAACGCATCGATGTGACCTCGCGCTCGCTGGTGACGCTGATCGAGCCCGGCTCCTGTTTCGCCGGCACGCTTGCGGAGATCATCTGGGCATCGGATCGAGCCTACATGCTCGCTGGCACCTTCAAGGGCGACAATCGCGCCGAGGCGGCCCTCCATCTTTCTGCGTTGAACTTCGGTCGCTACCGCATGTCGAATGACCTGACGCGGCTCGAAACGCGCTTCCTTGGTGAGCCGGACAGCGTTGAAAAAGCAAAGCTGGCAGCCGGCAAATCACTCGACGCGTCCGATGCCGAGAGCCTCGGCCTTGTCACCGCGTCATTCGACGAGATCGACTACGCCGACGAAGTGCGCATCTTCCTCGAGGAACGTGCGAGTTTCTCAGCTGACGGTCTCACGGGGCTCGAAGCCAACCTGCGCTTTGCCGGCCCCGAAACCATGGAAACCAAGATCTTCGGCCGCCTCACCGCCTGGCAGAACTGGATCTTCCAACGGCCGAATGCCGTGGGGCCAGACGGTGCGCTCAAGCGCTATGGTACAGGTGTGAAGGGTGATTTCAACCCGGAGAGGGTCTGAGCAATCGCAGGCGTTCCCCGGAGCAATGAGATGGAACATCAGTGCGGCGCGCCAGTCGATGAGCTGGCGAATCTGCCGAGCCTCGGAAAAACCTCGGCCGCGATGCTCGTCGAAGCCGGCATTGCTGACGTTGCCACGCTGCGTCGCCTAGGGCCGGTCGAGTGCTATCGCCGGCTGCGGTTCCGATATGGACGCCGGGTCACCTCAAACTTCATCTACGCGCTGGAGTGCGCCGTTCGCGGCATCGATTGGAAGTCGCTCGATGTGGCGCGCAAGGCCGATTTGAAGCACGCTGCGCGAGAAGTCGCAGCGGATCTTGCAAATTTGCCGTCAGCTACCCTTCCTTCAAGGAATCCATCATGACGACCACACCATCCGGCGCTGTCGACTACACGACGAAGATCCCGAACAACGTGAATCTGCAGGATGACAGCCGCGTGCTGAAAGCCCTGGAGCAATGGCATCCGGGCTACATCGACTGGTGGAAGACTATGGGCCCCGATGGTTTCCAGACCTCGGACGTGTACCTGCGCACGGCCATCTCCATCGATCCCAAGGGCTGGGCCAAGTTCGACTACGTAAAAATGCCGGAGTATCGCTGGGGCATCCTGCTGGCGCCGCAGGACGAGAGCCGGCAGGTCAACTTCGGCGCCCACAAGGGCGAGAAGGCCTGGCAGGAGGTGCCGGGCGAGTATCGCGCCATGCTGCGTCGCCTCGTCGTCATCCAGGGCGACACGGAACCTGCGAGCGTGGAGCAGCAGCGCTTCCTCGGCAAGACCGCCCCGTCGCTCTATGACATGCGCAATCTGTTCCAGATCAACGTCGAAGAGGGCCGCCACCTCTGGGCCATGGTCTATCTGTTGCACAAATACTTCGGCAAGGACGGTCGCGAGGAGGCCGAGGGCCTGCTGCAGCGCCGCTCGGGCGACGTCGACAAGCCGCGCATGCTCGGCGCCTTCAACGAGGAGACGCCGGACTGGCTGTCGCTCTTCATGTTCACATTCTTCACCGACCGCGACGGCAAGATGCAGCTCGAGAGCCTGGCGCAATCGGGATTCGATCCGATGTCGCGCACCTGCCGCTTCATGCTGACCGAGGAAGCGCACCACATGTTCGTCGGCGAAACCGGTGTCGGGCGCACCATCGAGCGCACCTGCGAGGCCATGAAGGCTGCCGGTATCGAGGATCCCTTCGACATCGCCCGTATCCGCGCACTCGGCGTCATCGATCTGCCGACCATTCAGAAGAAGGCTAATCTGCACTACTCGCTGTCGCTGGATCTGTTCGGATCCGAGGTCTCGACCAATGCCGCCAACTTCTACAATGCCGGCCTCAAGGGCCGCTTCATGGAGACGCGGATCGAGGACGACCACCTGCTCACCAGCGCCACCTATCCCGTGCTTAAGTTTATCGACGGCCAGATCCGCACCGTGGACGAGCCGGCGCTGACCGCCATCAACATGCGGCTGCGCGACGACTACACCAAGGACTGCCAGGGCGGCGTGTCGCGCTGGAACAAAATCATCGAGAAGGCCGGCATCAAGTTTGCGCTGAAACTGCCGTCGGTGGCGTTCAACCGCGCCATCGGCGAGTTCAAGAGCATTGAGGCGTCACCCGACGGCAAGCTGCTGACCCAGGAGCAGTGGATCAAGTCGCGCGACGAGTGGCTGCCGTCGAAGGCGGACGGCGACTTCATCACCTCCCTGATGCAGCCCTGTTGGGAGCGTGGCAAGTATGCCAGCTGGATCACGGCGCCGAAGATCGGCATCGACAACAAGGGCGGCGACTTCGAGTACGTGAAGATCCACCGGGCGCAATGAGGCAAGCACGAGGCAGGGTTGCATGCCGGAAATCAGCCGATTCTTCGGCATCATCATCGCAATGTACTATAATGATCATGGCTTGCCGCACTTCCATGCCATGTATGGCGAGCACAATGCCAAGAGCTTGATCGAGAGTGGCGACACGATTGAAGGATCCTTGCCACGCCGCGCCTTGGCGTTGGTCTCGGAATGGCGGCTGCTTCACAAAGCGGTGCTGCTGGTCGTCTGGCAGCACATGCTCGACCGAAAGCCACACAACAAGATCCTGCCATTGGAGTGACCCTCATGTTGCCGCGCGTAATCGACGCCCGTCATGCGGGAGCCTACCGCGTCTGGCTCCGGTTCTCCGACGGGCTATCAGGAGAGATCGATCTGGCCGACCAGCTCTGGGGTCCGATCTTCGAGCCACTGAAGTCCGTCGATGCATTCGCGAAGCTTCGCGTCGATCGAGATACGGATGCGATCGTGTGGGAGAACGGTGCCGACCTATCGCCAACATGGTTGCACGCAAAGCTGAGTGCCGCCCAAGCCGATGCCGCCGCGGCAGAATGATCAAGATGAGCGCCGTGAGCCGTTCCACCGCCTTCGTTTCACGTCTTCTTCATCGCATAGGTGTGCTCTTGCGCAGGGAACGAGCGGTCCTTGACCGCGCCCGCATACGCGCCGATGGCGCCCTCGATGGCCGCGCCGATGTTGCCGAATGCCTTGACGAACTTCGGCACGCGCGGCGACAGCCCCAGCATGTCCTCCATGACCAGGATCTGGCCGTCGCAGGCAGCCGACGCGCCGATGCCGATCGTCGGCGCAGCGACGTCGCGCGTGATGCGCACGGCCAGCGGCTCAGCTATCGCTTCCAGCACGATGGCGAAGGCGCCCGCGTCACTGACCGCCCGAGCATCGGCTTCGATGGCCGCCCATTGCGCCTCGCTGCGCCCTTGGGCGCGAAAGCCGCCGAGCGTGTTGATGGATTGCGGCGTCAAGCCGATGTGGCCCATGACGGGAATGCCGCGCTCGACCAGATAACGGATGGTCTCGGCCATGTGCCGACCACCCTCGAGCTTGATGGCGCCGCAACCCGTCTCCTTCAGGATGATAGCAGCATTGCGGAACGCCACCTCCCGGCTCTCCTCGTAGGAGCCGAACGGCATGTCGACCACCACCAGCGCTTTCCTGGCGCCCCGCATCACGGCCTTGCCATGCATGATCATCAGGTCCAGCGACACCGGCACGGTCGACTCATAGCCGTGCATCACCATGCCGAGGCTGTCGCCGACGAGCAGAAAATCGACATGGGCGTCAGCTATGGCGGCGGTGTGCGCATGATACGCCGTGAGCGATACGATCGGCACGCCACCCTTGCG
This sequence comes from Hyphomicrobiaceae bacterium, assembly GCA_046154645.1. GTDB lineage: Bacteria > Pseudomonadota > Alphaproteobacteria > Rhizobiales > Hyphomicrobiaceae. The sequence continues at coordinate 14,170 of JBJXDZ010000110.1, read as the reverse complement.
ATTGCGGATGTCGACCGAGGTGGTGCGGGTGATCTGAGCTTGCGCAGACATCAGACTTTCTCCATGTCGAATGAACGGCCGGTTCCTGCCGGGGACATGTCACGTCTGTACGCGGCACGTGAAGCAATGTCATGTGCCGAGCTGTGCATGCCTGCTCTCCTGGACCGGAACGTGAGCGGCGCACCGGCGCGACTGCGGCCAGGGCCACTGCAGCGAGGATTTTGCACATGACGACCTCTGCGGCGGCGCCGCGCTCCGACCTCAAGAAGCAGCACGTCATCGATCCAGAGGTGTGCATCCGCTGCAACACCTGCGAGGCGACCTGTCCGGTCGGTGCCGTCACGCACGACGACAACAACTATGTGGTCGATGCGGAGAAATGCAACTTCTGCCTGGACTGCATCGCGCCCTGCCCGACGGGGTCGATCGACAACTGGCGCGTCGTCAGCGCGGCCAAACCCTATTCCATCGACGAGCAATTTTCCTGGAGCGAGCTGCCGAAACAGGAGGAGCTTGGGGACGAAGCGTCGGCAACCGTGCAGGCCATCGAGGACGAGGTGGAGCAGCTGCTAGCTGCCGCGCACGTCGGCACGGGCGGCAAGGCGGTGGCGCCGGCATCGGCGTCGAATCCGACGATCAACCTCTATCGCCGCGACAAGCCGGCCATCGCCACCGTGCAGGGCAATTTCCGCATCACCGGCGCCGCCGCGGAGAGCGACGTCCGCCACATCGTGCTGTCCTTCGGCTCGACCGTGTTCCCGGTGCTGGAGGGCCAGTCGATCGGCATCGTGCCGCCAGTAACCGGGCCGGATGGCCGCCCACACAGCATCCGCCTGTACTCGATCGCCTCCGCCCGCGACGGCGAGAAGCGCAATGCCAACAACGTCGGCCTCACCATCAAGCGCGTGCAGGGTGGCATCGGGTCTAACTACATGTGCGACCTGAAGGTCGGCGACACGGTCGCGGTGACGGGCCCGTTCGGCGCCACGTTCCTGATGCCGAACGACGCACAAGCCAACATCATCATGATCTGCACCGGCACCGGCTCGGCGCCGTTTCGCGCCTTCACCGAGCGGCGCCGTCGCGCCATGCAGAATGCGCCGGGCCGGGCCATCATGTTCTTCGGCGCGCGGACGCCGGAGGAGCTACCCTACTTCGGGTCGCTGCAGAAAGTCCCGAACAGTCTTCTCGAGAAGCATCTGGTGTTCTCGCGCATTCCGACTGCCGAAAAAGAGTACGTGCAGGACCGCTTACGCACCGAGGCCGCGCGCGTGGCGACGTTGATCACTAGCCCTGATACCCACATCTACATCTGTGGCCTCAAAGGCATGGAATCTGGCGTCGAGGAGGCATTGGCCGATATCGCCAGGAAGCATGGCCAGGACTGGTCGGCGATCAAGCCCGTGATGCGACAGAGCGGCCGCTACCATGTGGAGACGTACTGACGGCTAAAGGTGGGCCCGAGCCCGCCCCACTCGATCCTGGATCTGCGTCAGGAGCACGCTCCTTTGCAGCGCCTTCCGTTCCCCAGTGCCAACCGGCGCGTGCGCTCACTTCGTCCGGGCAGGTGTGAGGTTCGGACTGCCCCCTCGGCAAGCCGTCCAGTCCGTTGTAGGTTGCCACGATTGGCCCTGGCCGTGCCGGGCTTGAGAGCAAGGACAGGGCACATGGACAAGGCAACACAAGTCGCGATTCTGAAGCGGCTGCTCGCTCATGTGGAAGAGGGGACGACGTGCGAAGCGCCGGAACCCTGGCACAACGATGTCACGGTCTATACCAGTCCTGAGCGGCTCGCCGACGAGACGCAGCAGCTGTTCCGCGGCCGTCCGATCCTGATGGGCATGACGGCGGATTGGCCCAACCCAGGTGATTATCGCACCGACGACCATGCCGGCGTGCCCGTCCTGGTGACGCGGGGGCGCGATGGCGGCTTGCGTGCTTTCCTGAACGTGTGCCGGCATCGCGGTGCCAAGGTGGCGGACGGGTGCGGCAAGGCCAGCGTGTTCTCATGCCCCTATCATGCCTGGACCTATGACCTCGAGGGAAAGCTCCGCGGCATTCCCGAGGAACGCTCGTTTCCGGGTGTGCGCGCGGAGCGGCCTGGACTGGCGGCGCTGCCCATTTGCGAGAAGCACGGCATGGTCTGGGTGTTGCCGTCGCCAGCCAAAGATGGCGCCACCACCTTCGACATCGATCCCTGGCTGGGTGGGCTCGGGCCGGAGTTGGCGTCTTACGGCTTTGGCAGCTACCACCTGTGGGACCGCCGCGTCGTCGAGGAGACGATGAACTGGAAGATTCTGGTCGACACCTTCCACGAGAGCTACCACATCGGATTCCTGCACCGGGACTCGCTGACAGGCATCCTGCACACCAACGTCGCCGACTTCGAAGCCTTCGGCCCCAATCACCGCCTGGTGTTTCCGCGGAAGAAGCTCGAACGGCTGAAGGCCCAGCCGGAATCGAGCTGGGACCTGATGTGGAACACGGCCACCATCTACACATTGTTCCCCAACACCGTGTTCGTCACGCAGGGCGATCACATCGAGATCCATCGCATCTTCCCGCGCGACGGCCGTCCCGACCGGGCCGTGATGGAAACCACGCTCTATGTGCCCAAGGCTCCAGTCACGGAGGACGAGAAGGAGCATTGGCGCAAGAACATGGACCTGGTCATGAAAGTTGTGACGACGGAGGATTTTCCGGCCGGACGCAGCATGCAGATTGGTTTCGGCTCCGGCGCCCAAAGCCACATCGTCTACGGCCGCAACGAGCCGGCCATGATTCACTTTCATCGCTCCATGGATCAGGCCCTGGCCGGCAGCCGCAAGAAAGCCGCGGCGGAATGAAATAAAGATTTCTGCCGTTCAATGCTCTTGACAGCGGGGAGGCTGCAAGGGGCTAATAGCGGCAGGAAACGGCGCGCCCGATCGGCCATCCTCGCGATGACCGACGAGCGCAGTGCGACGCCACCAAAATCCGGCAGAAAGCCGATGGCGTCGACGAGGGAGGGACACGACATGACGGACCGGATGCTCCGGTGCGGCTCGAGGGATTTCGCCGCAAGCGCGGCCCGAGCCTTGGATTCAGCACATGAGCACTGAGGTTGCGAGCGCAGCCCGCAGCGCTGCCCCTGCCACCGCCGTCAATCAGTTGTCGATCACCGGCGTCTCGAAACGCTTCGGCGGTGTCACCGCTGTGGGCGATGTCTCGGCTGAGGTGCCGAAGGGCAAGATCGTCTCCGTCATCGGCCCCAATGGCGCCGGCAAGACATCGCTGCTCAATATGATCTCCGGCTTCTATAAGCCCGACACCGGCCGCATCCTGCTGGCGGGGCGCGACATCACCCGCGAACGGCCGAGCGAAATCGCAGCCCTGGGCGTCGCCCGCACGTTCCAGAATATCGCGCTGTTCAGTGGCTTGACCGTGCTCGACAACCTGATGCTCGGCCGGCATGTGCGCATGAAGGCCGGCGTGCTTTCGAGTGTCATCTACTGGGGCTTGGCGCAGCGCGAGGAGAAGGCGCACCGCGAGGTCTGCGAGGAAATCATCGAGTTCCTGAAGCTGCAGGATCTCAGGAAGCAACAGACGGCGGCGCTGGCCTATGGCTTGCGCAAGCGCGTCGAACTCGGTCGCGCCCTGGCGCTGGAGCCGCAGGTGCTGCTGCTGGACGAGCCCATGGGCGGCATGAACCAGGATGAGAAGGAGGACATGGCCCGCTACATCCTGGACGTGAACCAGGATCGCGGCGTCACCGTCGTCCTCATCGAGCACGACATGGGCGTGGTGATGGACATTTCCGACCACGTCGTGGTGCTCGACCGCGGCCGCAAGATCGCCGAGGGCACACCGAAAGAGGTGCAGGCCAATCCGGCCGTGATCCAGGCCTATCTCGGTTCCAAGGGAGCGTCCAAGGAATGAGCCTCATCGACAGCCCCGAGACGTCGACGATGCCGAAGCTGCTGGTGCGCAACGCCAAGAAATACGGCGCTGCACCGGGTATGCGCGAGAAAGACCGCGGCATCTGGAAAACGCTGTCCTGGCAGGATTGCCATGACATCATGCGCGACTTTGCGTTGGGCCTGGCCTCCCTCGGCTTCAAGCGCGGCGACAAGCTCTCCGTGGTTGGCGACAACAAGCCGAAGCTCTACCTCGCCATGCTGGCGGCCCAAGCCGTCGGCGGCACGGCGGTGCCGGTGTACCAGGACGCCATTGCCTCCGAGCTGGTCTATGTCCTCAACCACGCCGAGGTCTCGGTGATCGTGGCGCAGGACCAGGAGCAGGTCGACAAGGTGCTGTCCCTCAAGGAGCAGCTGCCCAAGCTCACCGCCGTCATCTACGACGATCCCCGCGGCATGTCGGCCTATAGCGACCCGCTGCTCAAACGGTTCGAGGACGTGCTCCAGGCGGGCCACGTCATTGCCAGCCAGCAACCCGACGTGTTCCCGTGGGGCGTCGGCGAGGGACAGGCCGACGACATCGCGTTGATCGCCTATACGTCGGGCACCACGGGCCGTCCCAAGGGCGTGCTGCTCAGCCACCGCAACATGGTGGCAACGGCTGAGAACTACGCCCAGGCCGAGGATATCAAAGCCGGCGACAACTGGCTGTCGTACCTGCCGATGGCGTGGGTTGGCGATGTCATGTACTCGCTGGCGACGGCCCTCGTCTGCGGCGTCACGATCAACACGCCGGAGAGCCCGGAAACGGTGCAGCGCGACCTGCGCGAGTTGGCGCCGACCGGCATCCTGGCCCCGCCGCGCATCTGGGAGAACCTGTTGACGCAGGTGCAGGTCAAGGCTGCCGACGCTTCACCCGTGAAGCGCATGATCTACGAGCATTTCCGCAAGCTCGCTGAGACGCGGGAGTTGCTGATCACCGATGGCAAACCCGTGCCGGCCGGCATGAGCCTTGGCTATCGCCTTGGCGAGATTCTCGTCTATGGCCCCGTGCGCGACCAGATGGGCATGCGCTTCGCTCGCTGGGCTGCCACAGGTGGCGCGCCGCTCGGGCCCGACACCTTCCGCTTCTTCCGCTCCTTCGGCATCAACCTGAAGCAGGTCTATGGCGCCACCGAAGGCAGCGCCCTGATCGCCTTCCAGCGCGACAACGCCGCCGATCCCAACACCGTTGGCCAGCCCGTGCCGGGCATCGAGGCCAAGATCGCCGAGAACGGTGAATTGCTGGTGCGCGGGCCCGGCGTGTTTGTCGGCTACTACAAGCAGGACGAAGAGACGCTGAAGGTGAAAACGTCCGACGGCTGGCTCAAGACCGGGGACGCCGCCGTGCTCGATCCGCGTGGCCAGCTCGCCATCATCGATCGCGCCAAGGATGTCGGCCGCCTCAACGACGGCACCCCGTTCGCGCCGCAGTTCATCGAGAACAAGCTCAAGTTCAGCCCCTACATCCGCGAGGCCGTGGCCTTCGGCAGCGACCATCCCTATGTCTCGGCTATGATCGCCATCGACATGAGTACGGTCGGCAACTGGGCGGAGCGGCTGGGGCTGCCGTACACGAGCTACATGGATCTGGCCAAGAAGCCCGAGGTCGCCAAGCTGATCCAGGACGAGATCGCCAAGATCAACGCCACCTTGCCCGACGTGACCAAGGTCAAGCGCTTCCTGCTGCTGCAAAAGGAGCTGGACGCCGACGACAACGAGGTGACGCGCACGCGCAAGGTGCGCCGCGGCTATGTCGCGCAGAAGTATGCGCCTGTGATCGCATCGTTCTATTCCGGCGCTCCGGCCGTCGACGTCACCATGGAAGTGACCTTCGAGGATGGCCGCAAGTCGTCCATCACCTCCAATATCCCGATCCACGATATGTCGGCGGCGCCAACCGCCCGACGCGCGGCATGAGGCGGAACGCACAATGCTCGAAGAACTGAGTTTCGCGCTGTCCCTGGTCGTCAGCGGTGCCTCTATCGGCCTCATGTATGCGCTGATCGCGCTAGGCTTCGTGCTGGTCTACAAGGCCACGGACGCCATCAACTTCGCGCAGGGCGAGTTCGTCATGCTGGCCGCCTACGCCGGCGCCGTGACGCTGGCCGGCGCGTTCGGGCAAGGACCCTTCGCCGTGCTGTTGGCCGTCATCATGGCCATCGTCGTCATGGTCGGCTTCAGTTTCGGCCTCGAGCGCGTGGTGCTGCGCCCCTTGCTGGGACGGCCCGTCGTTGCCGTCATCATGGCCACCATCGGCCTTGCCGCTATCTTTCGCGGCCTGCCGCCGATCACCGTTGGCGCCTCGACCAAGACGCTGCCATTGCCAATCCCCGACACTCCGATCGACCTCGGCTTTGCCACGATCTCGCCGATCCAACTGCTGGGCGTCGTCGTCTCGCTACTGAGTCTCGGCGCCTTCACCTGGTTCTTCAAGAAGAGCCGCATGGGCGTTGCCATGCGCGCCGTCGCCGACAACCAGCAGGTGGCGCAAGCCATGGGCATCAACGTCGAGCGCTACTTCGCCATCGCCTGGGCCATGGCCGGCGTCGTTGCAGCACTCGGCGGCATCATCTGGGGCAGCATGCTCGGTGTCGACACGCAGCTGGCGCTGGTCGGCCTCAAGGTGTTCCCGGTGGTCATCCTCGGCGGCCTCGACTCGATTGGCGGCGCCATCGTCGGCGGCCTCATCGTCGGCATCGTCGAGAGCCTGGCGGCAGGTTACCTCGACCCCTACGTCGGCGGCGGCACCAAGGACTTCGCGCCTTACGTGCTCATGATCATCATGTTGATGTTCAAGCCGTACGGCATGTTCGGCAAACGCAAGATCGAGCGCATCTGAGCGGCCCCTCCACGACACAAAGGAATTGACCTGTGTTCCATCGCGAGGCCGGCAACTTCAAGACCACCTACGAAGCCGATATGGCGCTGTTTCCGTTGCCGCTCGCAAAGTGGGCAGCGATGTTCTTCCTGGTGCTGTTCGTGCTGATCGTGCCGATGGTGCTGCACGAGTATTACCTGTCGATCTTCAATCTGGTGTTCATCGCCATCGTCGGCGCCCTCGGCCTCAATATCCTGGTCGGGTATACGGGCCAGATCTCGATCGGTCATGCCGCTTTCATGTCCGTCGGCGCCTATACGGCCGCCAATTTCGCGGTCAAGCTCGGCCTGCCGTTCTGGCTGACCTTGCCGCTCGGCGGTCTGATGGCCGCCTTCATCGGCATGATCGTCGGCATTCCGAGCCTGCGTATCAAGGGCACCTACCTGGCCATCGCCACGCTGGCGAGCCAGCTGATCATCGAGTGGATCATCAACCACACGCCGATGATCTCGGGCGGTGCGGCGGCCTCGATCGAGGTGCCGCGGCCGGCGCTGTTCGGCTATCAATTGAAGACGCAGGGACAGCTCTACTATTTCACGCTGTTCTTTGCCGTGCTCGCCATCATCGCCACCATGAACCTCGTGCGCAGCCGCATCGGTCGAGCCTTCGTCGCCATCCGTGACCAGGATATCGCCGCCGAGATCATCGGCATCAACATCTTTCGCTACAAGCTGCTGTCGTTCGCCATCTCGTCGTTCTATGCCGGCGTGTGTGGCGTGCTCTACACCTACTACTTCGGCATCGCCAATTATGAGGCGTTCCAGATCGGCGTCTCGATCGACTACCTCGCCATGATCATCATCGGCGGCCTGGGGTCCGTGCTCGGCACCATTCTCGGTGCCATCTTCGTGCAGACGCTGCCGATCGTCATTCGCGTCGGCGTCGAGCAGCTTGGCGCCTTTGTCTCGAGCTCGGGCCAGGTGTTCGATCTGCCGACGTTGTTGACCAGCCTCGCGCTCTGGGGCATCCCGTTGATCGGCTTCCTGGCGGCGCGCCGGTTCATGGGCCTGACCGGCTGGAAGCGGGTCGTGCTGTTGCTCGCCATCGCAGTCACGGCGGCCAAGGCGGGGTTTGCCGTCTTCATCTATCTCTTTGGCGCCCAGTTCGCGAATACGGCTGCACTCTCGGCCATCGCCGCCAGCGCCAAGCTCGTCGTGTTCGGCGCCCTGATCATCTTCTTCCTGGTCGTCGAACCGGAGGGCCTCGCCCGTCTGTGGCGCAATATTCGGAACTACTTCCGCGTCTGGCCATTCTCGTACTAGGCTCGGCGCGGTTTGAGGAAACCCACAAGGAACAAAAAAGGAGGTACCTATGTGGACGCGTACGACCAAAGCGCTCGGGCTGGCCGCCGGCCTACTCGGGATCCTGTCCGGGGGCGCCGTCGCCCAAGGGGACAAGGAACTCATCATCGGCATGCAGTGCGACCGCACCGGACCGACACAGATCGTCGGCACCACACTGTGCCCCGCCTATCACGACTACGTGGCGCTGGTGAACAGCAAGGGCGGCGTCGAAGGCTTCAAGATCAAAGTGCTCGAGATCGACCACGAGTACAAAGTGCCGCCGGCCATGGAGGCGCATGAGAAGTTCAAGAAGGAAGGCGCCATCTTCCACTCGGTCTACGGCACGCCGCAGATCGCAGCACTGATCAAGAAGCTGGAAGAAGACAAGATGGCGGCCACCTCGCCGGGCTTCGGCTCGGCTGCTGCAGCCGACGGCAAGCGCTATCCGTACGTGTTCCCGGTCGCTGCCACCTACTGGTCGCAGGCCGCCGTCGCCGCAGAGTTTGCCAAGAAGCAGCTGGGTGGCAGCCTGAAGGGCAAGAAGATCGCCTATATCTTCTTCGACAACCCCGCCGGCAAGGAACCGATCGGCGTGCTCGAGGATATCGCCAAACTCGAAGGCTTCGAGATGCGCACGTTCGCCGTGCCGTCGCCGGGCCTCGAGATGGGCGCGCAGGTGCTCGACATCACCGGCCGCTTCAAGCCAGACTTCGTCATTGCGCATCTGTTCGGCCGCGCGCCGGCCGTTGCCATCAAGGAGTTCAAGGGCAAGGGCTTCCCGCTGTCGAAGGTGGTCGGTCTGGTCTGGGCCGCCTCCGAGGCCGACATCCTGGCCGCCGGCGGCTGGGGCATCGCCGAGGGCTATCACACGCTGCAGTATGCTGGCGTCGGCCGCGACTATCCGGTGATCAAGGACATCATCGAGATGTACAAGGCGCAGGGCAAGCCGGTGCCGAAGGAGATGGAAAACTCCGTGATGTACAATCGCGGTGTGTTCCAGGCCGCCATTCAGCTCGAAGGCATTCGTCAGGCCATCAAGACCAAGGGCGGCGCCAAGCCGACCAGCCAGGACGTGCGCGACGGCTTCGAGAAGATCAAGGGCTTCACGCTCGGCGGCCTCGCGCCGCCGCTCGAGATCACCGCCGAGGATCATGAAGGCGGTGGCTGGGTGCAGGTGTGGACGGTCAAGGGCGGCCAGTTCGTCAAGACGACGGAGTGGAGCCAGGCCTACCGCGATGTGATCAAGAAGCACCTCGCGGAAGACGCCAAGAAGTAACGGCTTTGTCGCAGGGCGGGCGTGCGTTGCGTCCGCCCTGCGATCATCGCTTCGGACATGCCCGACCGGCTCATCGCAGGACCCCACGATGCAAGACGTGACGCCACCCCACGCGACGACGCAGCAGTCGACGATGCTGTCCGTCAACAACATCGAGGTCGTCTACGATAACGTCATCCTGGTGCTGCGGGGCGTGTCGCTCGAGGTCAAGCGGGGCTCGATCACGACCTTGCTTGGCGCCAACGGGGCCGGCAAGTCGACGACACTGAAGGCCATCTCGGGCATCCTGTTCAACGAGCGCGGCAGCATCACCAAGGGCTCGATCACGCTCGACGGCCGCCGCATCGACGGCACGCGCGCCTTCAACGTGACGCAACTCGGCGTAGCGCAGGTGTTCGAGGGCCGGCGTGTGTTCGAGAGCCTGACCTGCGAGGAGAACCTGATCGCCGGTGCCCACATTCAGACGGACATGGCCAAGGTCCGCGACGGTATTGAGCGCGTCTACACCTATTTCCCGCGCATTCGCGAGCGCCGACATCAGCAGTCCGGCTACATGTCGGGCGGCGAGCAGCAGATGCTGGCCATCGGCCGCGCCTTGATGTCGAACCCGAAGGTGGTGTTGCTGGACGAGCCATCGCTGGGTCTGGCGCCGATGCTGGTGGAGGAGATTTTCGCCATCATCAAGCGTCTTGTCGAGCAGGAGAAGCTCTCGGTGCTGCTGGTCGAGCAGAACGCCAATATGGCGCTGAGCGTCGCGGAGCATGGCTATGTCATGGAGAATGGCCGCATCGTGCTCGAAGGCACAGCGGAGCAGTTGCTTGGCAATTCCGATATCCGCGAGTTCTATCTCGGTTTGAACGAAGCCGGCTCGCGCAAGTCCTACCGCGACGTCAAGCACTATAAGCGCCGCAAGCGCTGGTTATCGTAGGCACGCCTGCGTCAGTCGCGCGGTCTCACGACCTCGTAGATTTCGCAGGTCGGGTCAAGCTCTGCACTTGGCAGCGACCCAACACTAAGCCCACCGACGTCAATGCGATCAGCGCGACGCTTGCAGTCTTGGCGTCGGGTCGCGTGGGCGCGTGGCGCGCCACTTGACCCGACCTACGGCGGCGACCCGACGGCCGCTGGTGCTTGCGCTTGGACAGAGGTCAGACCCCTGACACGCGACGCTGCAGATGACCTGCTGAGCACGCGTCCCGGGACGTGATGTAGGAGGCGGGGCGGCGGCGATGCGCCGACCGACGGCCTCTGTTGGTGAGCGGATAGCCCTGTGCATCGCGTTTCATAGGACCCATGTGCAGACCTCCGTAGCGAGTGGGTGTCACTTTGTGTTCGTTTTCAATAGCTGGTGTCGCGCGTGACAAAGTGATTTCGCCAAAGCCAGACCGGACATGACAATCCGGCACGAGCGGACTTCTGCGCCGTGTCCGGTCGTCAGATCCCGGCGGCCACCCTGGTGGCCCAGCGCCCCCGTCAGCACGGATCAAGCAAACCGATCCGACAAAGCGCCCAAGTCGTCATTTTGAAATTGCGATTTATATTTTAAATCATCATAATATTGCAAACACCGGTTCAATTTTTCAGCACAAGAGCGATGATTCAAAAACAGTATACGTTATGCAGCATCGGCCTTTATCTGAACTATTTCTGATCGAGCAGAACCCCGTCGACGCCATTCCCCGTGATGCCGTCAAATCGATCATCATCGCCGCGCTGGAGTCGCGGGCGACCAAGCTCGACCGCGCAAAGGCCCTGCTCGAGGTGGCGCCGCCTCAGCCATTGACCACTGGATTGCAACCGCGGTTGTTCGACATCCTGGCAGCCGAGGACCTGCGGCTCGCCGTCGATGTCATCCTCGACACATACGAGCGCGGGACTCTGGTCGCCTACTACTTGCCCCGGTGCATCGCAACGCTGACCGATCCCGAGCAGTTGCGCCGGGTCGTGAGTGTGCTCGCCGCGACAGCACGCAATGATTTTGATCCCGAACTACTCGAGGATGTCAACGGCACCTTGAATCTGACCCAGGCTTGTCGGAAGTGGCAACTTGAACCTGACCCACCGTCGCCTTGCGGCATCGCCCCCGCGCGCGGGGTCGATGCCGCTCAAACGTTTTCTTCCTTCGTCGTTTTGGCCTTCGTGCTGCTCGCCGTCATGGCCGCCAGACCGGCGTTTGGCCGAGCCAGGATGCCGGCGCGCCGCTTGTCTTTGAGTCGGTAGCTCTCACCCGTGATCTGCACGACGGTGGCGTGGTGCAGAATGCGATCGAGCATGGCGGCCGTCAGCACAGCGTCGGCGGCGAACGCGTCGTCCCAACTGCCGAAGGCCAGGTTCGAGGTCAGCACCAGCGAGCCCTTTTCGTAGCGCCGCGCCACCACCTGGAAGAACAGATTGGCCTGCTCGCGTCCGAACGGGAGATAACCGATCTCGTCGATGATCAGCAGCTTCGGCGCCGCCACGATCCGGTGCATCACCTCATTGATCCGCCCCTGCCGCTGAGCCGCTTCGAGCGTGATGATCAGATCTGCCGCCGTCGTGAAGCGCACCTTCCAGCCCCGATGCGCGGCCAGCAGACCGAAGGCGATGGCTAGATGCGTCTTGCCGGTGCCGCTCGGCCCCAGCAGCACGATATTCTCCGCGCGCTCGACGAAGCCGAGCGCCGCCAGCTCCTGGATCTGCTGGCGCGGTGCGCCGGTGGCGAAGGCGAAGTCGTAAGCCTCCAACGTTTTCAGCGCCGGGAAGCCCGCCATCCGCGTGAACATCTCGCGCGACCTGACGTGACGGGCGTCGCGTTCAGAGTGCAGAACGTCTTCGAGGAAGTCGGCGAAGCTCGCGTCTTTCCGCGTCGCCGCCGTCTGCGCGATCGCGCCGTAGAGATCAGGCACCGCCAGAAGTCTGAGTTCGGTCGCCAGCGTCGTGATGCGCTCATGTTGAAGATTGCTCATGCCACGACCTCCGGCGAAGCATCGACCGCGCTGTCCGGCGAGGTCGATGCAGGCGTGCAGGAAGCCGCAAACAATACGTCATAGACCGACAGGGGATGCTGATAGCCGATCACGTGTTTGCGTTCCGGAACGGCCAGTGCCATCCGCGCCGAGCGGCCACGATAGGTCGCCGGGAGATCCTGCAGCTTGGGCTTTTCGATGAGCAACCGCTCGGCCGGAACGGCCTCGGTCGTCGCATGCACGCGCGCGTTCGCCACTTCGCGCAACCAGCGGGCCACAGCCGCATTCGCCGAATGCTTGTCGGGGAGAACACCGGCCTGCCGCTGCGTCGCGACAAACGGCACCCAGAAGCTGCGCTTCAGATAGCCGATGAAGCGCTCGACTTTGCCCTTTGTTTGCGCCCGATACGGCTGGCACAATCGCGGCAGCGCGCCGGCATGCCTGATGTAATCGAGGAACCCCGGATGGAAACGGTGCGCGCCACGACCATACGTGTTGCGCTCCAGCACGACCGTTTTCATGTTGTCGTAGAGCACCTCCCTGGGCACGCCGCCGAACGCCAGGAAGGCGCGTTCATGGCACGCAATCAACGTCTCGACCTGCTCGTCGTCGCAGAACTCCACGTAGGCCGCACGGCTCCAGCCAAGCGTGACGATGAATACCTTCAGCTTGCTGACCCCTTTGCCGACCGTCGCCCAGTCCGCCTGCATCTGCTGGCCGGGCTCGGTCTCAAAACGCACGACCGGTTCGGGTGGCGAGGCCGGCACCAGACCGCGCACGAACTGCTTCACGCGCGAATATCCGCCGTCGTAGCCGCGGCTCTGGATCTCGCGCAGCAGCACCGTTGCCGGGATCGCATCCGGCGCCGCCGCAGCCATCCGGTCGATGATGTACGTCTTGTAGGGATCGAGCTTCTCAGGCCGCTTCGGCCCCGGCTTCCGCGTCGCCGCCGTATCGCCGCCGCGCAGGTAACGGCGCACCGTATTCCGCGACCGCCCCGTCGATCGACTGAGTGCGCGGATGCTCGCGCCATGCTTCTTCAAAACCACCAATTCCATCTGTTCCTCCGCCTTCAGCATCGGTCCCCCCGCTCAGGAGGAACCACCTATCGCGGTGGGTCAGATTCATGTTGCCGCCCGGGTCAGTTTCCCACTGCCGAGTATCTGCACATGCCAGGGTCTGCGACCACGCCGGGCCGGCACAGGTGCTCGCACTGGCGCACCCATCCGTGTGGCCTTCCGCGGTGTCGAACGCGTCGGCACCCAGTGAAACCTTGTTATCGCGGCTCAATGGCTGGCCTGTGCAGGCCCCTGCCGACGCTTCGCCGTAGTCCTCGCGGACGACAGCGCACGGCTCGGGGACGATGCGGACTGCTACGCCTTCATCGTGGCAAACTTGCATCGCCTGCTTTTCGCCGGTTTCTCCGGGTCGCCTGCATTTGCGACGTACTACGGTATCGCCGTCGGATTGAACGACGGGCCCTCGCTGCCTCGCGCCAAATCCCATTAGGCGGCGCTCGAACTCGTGTGCATGCTCAATACCGCAAAGCGCGGTGACCGGGCCGAAGCAGAGCAGGATTTGCTGGACTACTTCACTGGCCTTGATCTCATGATGAAGACACACAACGTCGGCGTCTTTGATGCAGTCGTCTTGCTTGAGATGGAGGCCGACTTCGAGGACATTGAGGCGGCTAAGGAGACTGAGTAGCCAGTGAGTCCAAGAGGCTGTAAGCGCCGGAGCAATAATCCCTCAGTGAAGCAACCGAGTCGGTCGGTTGCGCCGGAGTAAAACTCCGTCAACTGGAAGCCCTGTGCCGCGTTCGGCCGAGGGCGGGGGATGTTCGACGTGGA
>JBJXDZ010000109.1:0-73861 GCA_046154645.1 Hyphomicrobiaceae bacterium | reverse complement strand
CTGGTGTTTTTCCGCTGACGGGGTCGGGGGCGCAGTTGCGTGAACGGCGCTTGCAGGGCCCCGCCTGCGCTCACGCCGCGTCGGCGGCGGTCCCGGCGGCCAGGATGTCACGCTTGCCGACGGAGTTGGCCGGCCCGACGATGCCGTCCGCCTCCATCCGCTCGATCAGGTCGGCGGCGCGGTTGTAGCCGATCGACAGGCGGCGCTGCAGGTAGCTGGTCGAGGCCTTGCGATCGCGCAGCACGATGGCCACGGCCTTGTCGTAGATGTCGTCGGCGGTCTCCGCGGCGGCCGCCTGCGGGCTGCTGTCGGGAGCGCTCGCGTCGTCGGTGATGCCCTCGATATAGCGTGGCTCGCCCTGCTCGCGCAGGAAGCGGGTGATGGTCTCGACCTCCTCGTCGGCGACGAAGGCGCCGTGCACGCGCAGCACCTGGCCGCCGCCGGCCGAATACAGCATGTCGCCCTGGCCGAGCAGCTGCTCGGCGCCCTGCTCGTTGAGAATGGTCCGGCTGTCGATGCGGGAGGCCACCTTGAAGCTGATGCGGGTCGGGAAATTGGCCTTGATGGTGCCGGTGACCACGTCGACGCTCGGGCGCTGCGTCGCCATGATGAGATGAATGCCGGCCGCCCGCGCCATCTGCGCCAACCGCTGCACGGCCGCCTCGACCTCCTTGCCGGCGACGATCATCAGGTCGGCGAACTCGTCGACGACGATGACGATATAGGGCATCGGCTCGCTGTCGCCTTGCTCCTTGGCATAGATCGGCTCGCCGGTCTGTGCATCGAAACCAGTCTGCACGGTGCGGCCCACCAATTCGCCGCGCTTCTTGGCGTTCTTGATGCGGTTGTTGAAGATCTCGATGTTGCGCACGCCGAGCTGGGCCATGCGCTTGTAGCGTTCCTCCATCTCAGACACGGCCCAGCCGAGGGCTGCCGCAGCGCGATGCGGATCGGTGACGACGGGGGCCAACAGATGCGGGATGCCGTTGTAGACCGACAGCTCCAGCATCTTCGGATCGATCATCAGGAAGCGGCACTCGGCCGGCGACAGGCGATAGAGCAGCGACAGGATCATGGCGTTGACGCCGACCGATTTGCCCGAGCCGGTGGTGCCGGCAACCAGCAGATGTGGCATGCGCGCCAGATCGGCAATGACCGGCTCGCCGCCGATGCCCTTGCCCAGCGTGATCGGCAGTTGTGCATCGCTGGCGCGCCAGGCCTCGGTTTCGAGCAGCTCGCGCAGCAGCACGGTTTCACGGCGCACGTTCGGCAACTCTATGCCAATGGCGTTGCGGCCGGGCACGATGGCGACGCGGGCGGAGGTGGCACTCATGGAGCGGGCGATATCGTCTGCGAGCGCGATGACACGTGCCGACTTGACGCCGCGCGCGGGTTCCATCTCGAATAGCGTCACGACGGGGCCGGGGCGGATATCCTTGACCTCGCCTTTGATGCCGAAATCGTTGAGCACATCCTCAAGCAAACGTGCGCTGCCACGCAGGACGGGCTGCGTGAACTCGGCCCCCGGACGCTGGACGGTCGGCCGCTTCAACAGGTTGAGCGACGGCTTCTTCCAGGGTGTTTCGCCCGAGGGACGGAAGGAGATCAGGCTGCCGATGATCTCAGCGGCCGAGCGCGGCTTGGGGGCGAAGGAGTCGCGGGCGGGAGCGAAGCGTTCGGCCATGGCGCGGCTCGCCTGCTCGGTCGAGCGATCGAAACCGGTGTCGGCATCAGGCTCGCCCAGATGCAGATTGGGCGTGCGTTGCGGCTCGCTGACAGGGCGCCGTGCAGGCGCACGCGGGGCCGGCGGCTCGTAGACCTCGGCGGGCTCGCGAGCATCGGCTTCGCGGTAGAAGGTGTGCTCGGTGACAGGTGACGGGGCGGTCGGCGCCGGCACATCTTTTGCCGCGCGCGTATCGGCGGTTGCCGGTTCGCGCTCTGGCATCGGGGTGTGACGCGTCCGTTGCGGCAGCCATCCCAGCAGGCGCCCCAGGATGCCAGTCGCGCTAGCAGCAGATGTGCCAGCGGCGCGCGGACTCGACTGCCACAGCAGTGACCATTCGCGCTGGCCGAGACCCAGACCCGACGACAGCAGGCACATGCCACCGGCAAACAACAGGAGGCCGCTCGCTGCGCCGGCACGCGCCGGATTGATGACGGCCAGCAGGCCTGAGACGGCGCCAAACGCCATGTCACCGAGGATGCCGCCGAGGCTGTGATTGAGCGGCCAGCTGCCGGGAGCCGGCAACGAGCCGAAGGCGCCGGCCAGGGCCAGAATGGCGACGGGGAACAGCCCGAGGCGCAGTTTCAGCCCGCTGATCCGGCGATGCTGATAGAGTTCGAGACCGGGCAGCGCCAGGCCGAGCGGCACGAAGATGGCTGCAAAGCCGAGCGTCTGCAGCAGCAGGTCGGCAACGATGGCGCCAAGCGGGCCCAGCCAGTTGCGCGTGAGGCCGCTGGTGGCATGCGTGAGGCTTGGATCCTGGGCTGACCAGGTGGCGAGGGAGAGCCAGAGCACGACGGCTGACAGCAGCAGCAGGAGACCTGCCGCTTTCAGCAATAATCCCACAAGCCGGTCCTCGACACTGTCGAGAAGCAGCGGCTGCGGATCTGGACTGAAACGCTCAACCGACATGTACGCTGTGGACCGGGGTTACGCCTTGAAAGATACGACACGTTCGAGTGCCTCCCTGATCGTGGCCAACGGATGCACCAGCGCCACACGGACGTAGCGCTCGCCAGGGTTCACACCCTCGCGGTTCGGCTGGGCCAGGTAGGCGCCAGGAACCACCTTGACACCACACTGTTTCCATAGGGTTACCGTCGCCTCAACGCCGCCGCCGAGATGGCTCATATCGAGCCACAGGAAAAATCCGCCGGCGGGACGGTGGTAGCCCATACGCCCTTTCAGCAACTCGTCGCACAGGTCGAACTTGGCCCGGTAGGCCTGCCGGATGACGGCGACATGCTGCTCCTCCGACCACACCGCGATCGAGGCATGCTGGATGATGCCGGGCATCTGCGGCCCGGTCAGGTTGCGCACCTCAGCCAGGGTTTCGATGAAATCCCCGTCGCCGGCAACGAAACCCGAGCGCAGGCCCGGCAGATTCGAGCGCTTGGACAACGAATTGAAGACGACCACGTTCTTGAATTTTTCCGGCGTCGCAGCTGCAACTTGGAGCCCGCCGGTCGGTGGCTCGCCAGTGTAGATCTCCGAGTAGCACTCGTCGAAGAACAGCATGAAGTCGTACTTGCGGGCGAGTGCCAGGGCCTTGCGCACATAAGCGGTGCTGCCGACGGCGCCCTGCGGGTTGGCCGGCGAGCACAGATAGAACGCCACTGTGCGCTCGAGCACGTCGGTCATCTTCTCGAGGGCCTCGAGATCGGGCATGTGGCCGGTGGCCTCGGTGGCGTCGAGGAACACCACCTCGGCATTCACGGCCGAGGCTGAGCCGTAGTAGGCATGATAATAGGGGTTCGGCAGAAGTACGACGGGCTTGCCGTTGACGCGCTTGCGGCCGACCGCCGGCAGGATGGCGTAGAACAAGCCCTCGCGGGAGCCGTTGGTTGGCAGCACCTCGCGCAGCGCATCGACCTTGCCGGCGATGCCGTAGCGGCGTTCGATCCAGGTGCCGATGGTCTGGCGCAGATTTTCTTGGCCCCGCGTCAAGGGATAGCTGCCGAGCGTCTGCTTGGCTTCCGCGATCCGGTCCACCACGAAGCCGGGCATCACCTCCTTGGGGTCACCGGCCGTCATCTCGATCGGCTTGGCATGGCCTGGCGGCACGTTTTCCAGCAGGCGGCGCAGGCGCGTGAACGGCGAGATGATGTGGCCCTTGACCATGGCCTCGAGGCCGGTGAGCTCTGTCATGTGCGATATGCCCCAGAATGTGCGGATGCCGGAAGGTTCAGTCCCAGTGTGCGAGTCAATGGCTTCGTAGCCCGATTTTTGGGGTTGCGCCATGGGTGGGGGCAAGGGACCGCAGGAGGCGGACACGTGATCCGGGGGAGGGGTGGCTGCTTGCCGGGGTGCCCATCGTCGACAGGAACCGCTGCCCGACACCGTGCTGTCGCAACCAACGAACCGGCGGCGCTTGCGAGGAAGCCGGCTGGCCGTGGGAGAAAGATAGCAGCCTCCGAGACGAACACGCGACGAGCGCGGGCACATCCGACAGAGTGTCTGAGCGTGTTGCGTGGCGCAAGACGCCCGACGTCGGCTATTGCGCCCTACAGTTCCCTGCTTCCACGCGGGTGCACCACGCTGATGGCAAGGGCCACAGCTGCGATCGCGAGCGACTGTCAGCCGCGGCGCGCTGCCCGGATCGCGGCGACGTCGATTTTGGTCATGCCCATCATGGCATCGAACGCGCGCTTGGCTTCATCGCCGCCGGCGGCAATCGCCTCGGTCAGGTCGCGTGGCGTGATCTGCCAGGAGATGCCCCACTTGTCTTTGCACCAGCCGCACGCACTCGCTTGGCCGCCATTGCCGATGATCGCGTTCCAGTAGCGGTCGGTCTCTTCCTGGTCCTCGGTCGCGATCTGGAACGAGAAGGCCTCGTTGTGCGTGAACGCCGGACCGCCATTGAGGCCGAGGCAGGCGACGCCGGCAACGGTGAACTCCACGGTCAGCACATCGCCGGACTTGCCGCTCGGATAATCGCTGGGCGCGCGGTGGACAGCCGAGACGGCGCTGTCGGGAAAGGTCCGGGCATAGAAGTGCGCGGCGGCTTCGGCGTCCTTGTCATACCAAAGGCAAATCGTGTTCTTAGCCATGGCTTGTCCTCTCGGCTTTTCCGGCATGGCTCACAATTTATCACACGTCGGCAGCAGTGATGAAGGCACGCGTCGCGGCTTCGCGACGAAGATGTGCGAAGCAGGATGATCGTGCCCTGGCTGTCTACGGCGTGACAGCCGATGTCGCGATGCTCGGCCCCCAACTCCGCTTGTCAGCCCCTTCACCCCTCTTTTGTCGTCTCGGCCGCAGCTGCGTCGCGCGTGCGTGGCGCAGCGCAGAGCCGGGATCTTGCCGGTGAGGTCGGGCAGTCTGGTGCGGCACGAACTCCAGGGTCGAAATGGAAGGCAAGGCTGACCGCTGCGCGTCGCCCGAACCGGCGAGATCCCGGATAGCCGCGCGCGCCGGTTGGCACTGGGCAACCGAAGGCGCAGGGACAGCGCGCGGCTTCCGGGAAGACAAGCGAAGGGGTCGGGCGTTCCGGTTGTTGCCGTCGCCAAGACTTCAACGCCTCGGCAACGCGCTTCGGCAATTCTCAACGCACCAATGCCTCACGGTTCGCATCGCGATGCTCGCTTGCCAGGCGCCGGTGTGGACCGTAGCTTCGATGGTCATTGAGGGTTCGAAGCAGGAGTTCCAGGTGCAAAAGCGCAAGCTCGGCAAAAGTGGTCTCGGGATCGCCCCGCTGGTGTTCGGCGGCAACGTGTTCGGCTGGACAGTGGACGAGAAGGGCTCGTTCGCGCTGCTCGATGCGTTCGTCGGTGCCGGCTTCGATTGCGTCGATACCGCCGACGTGTACTCGCGCTGGAAGACCGGTAACACGGGCGGCGAGAGCGAAACGATCATCGGCAACTGGTTCAAGGCGCGCGGCAACCGCGCCAAGGTCATACTCGCGACCAAGTGCGGCAACGAGATGGGGCCGGACAAGAAAGGCCTGAAGAAGGCCTACATCCTGCGCGCCGTCGAAGACTCGCTGAAGCGGCTGCAGACCGACTACATCGATCTATATCAGTCGCACCGGGACGATCCCGCGACGCCGGTCGAGGAAACGATGGAGGCGCATGCGGCCTTGGTGAAAGCCGGCAAGGTGCGTGTGGTCGGCGCCTCGAATTACAGCGCCGAACGGCTCAAGGCGTCGCTGGCCGCCAGCGCCAAGGCCGGCATCCCGCGCTACGAGACGCTGCAGCCCAACTTCAGCCTGTGCGAGCGCACCGAGTTCGAGGGCGCCGTGCAGAACCTGTGCGTGGCCGAAGGCGTGACCGTCATTCCGTATTATTCGCTGGCCAGCGGCTTCCTCACCGGCAAGTACCGTTCCGAGGCCGATCTCGCGCACAAGGCCCGGGCGGGTGGCGTCAAGAAGTACCTGAACCCCAAGGGCTTCGGTATTCTGAAAGCGCTCGACGACGTGGCGGCCCGTACCGGCGCGACGCCGGCGCAGGTGGCGCTGGCCTGGATCCTGGCGCAACCGGCCATCGCCGCGCCTATCGCCAGCGCCACGACGACGGCGCAGCTCGCGGATATCCTGAAATCGGTCGACGTGACGCTGGACAAGGAGGCGCTGGCGGCGCTGAACGCGGCGTCGGCATAGGCGTGGTGGCGGCCGGACCGCACTCACCCGGTCGTCAGGCCGGGCGGGCGAAGCGATTGACCGCGGGTTTGAGGCCAAGGTTTTCACGCAGCGTGGTGCCCTCGTACTCGAGGCGCATCAGGCCGCGCCGTTGCAACTCGGGCGTGATCAGCTCGACGAAGTCATCGCAGCCGCCGGGCAGATGCGTCGGCGTGATGTTGAAGCCATCGCAGGCTTCGCCCTCGAACCAGTCCTGCATCACATCGACGATCTGAGCCGGTGTGCCGATCAGACAGAAGCCGCCCTTGCCGGCCACCTGCTCGTAGAGCTGCCGGATGGTTGGGCGCTCCCGCCGCACGCGCTCGATCAGCTGCTTGCTGAGGCTGCGCAGTTCCGTCGGCCCGAGCTTGTCCAGCGGTACCGGCTCGTCGAGCGGGTAGGCGGACAGATCCCCGAACGCGTTGTTGAGGCGCCCGAGGCCGACCAGGGGATCGAGCAGGGCCTGCAGCTGGTCGAACTTCGCCTGGGCTTCCGTGGCCGTGCGGGCGACGACGGGGCGCAGGGCCGGCAGGATCTTCACGTCGTCGGGGCTGCGGCCATACTTGGGCAGGCGGCGCTTGATATCGGTGAAGAAGGCCTGGCCGGCATCTTTGCTGCCGTAGATGGCGTAGACGATGTCGGCGGTCGCAGCGGCAAGCTCGCGACCGGGCTCGGAGGCGCCGGCCTGCACGACGATCGGGTGCCCTTGCGGTGGGCGCGCGACGTTCAGCGGTCCGCGAACCGTGAAGAAGCGGCCCTTATGGTCCAGGGTGTGCAGCTTGGCCGGGTCGTAGAAGAGGGCTCTTTCCTTGTCGAACAGAAAGGCGCCCTCCTCCCAGCTGTCCCAGAGGCCCTTGACGACATCGACGAACTCGCCGGCGCGGGCATAGCGTGTGTCGTAGTCGAGCTGCTGCTCGCGGCCGAAGTTGCGCGCCTCGGCGTCCGACCATGACGTGACCACGTTCCAGCCAGCGCGGCCGTTGCTGATCAGGTCCAGCGTCGCGAATTTGCGCGCGATGTTGTAGGGCTCGTTGTAGGTGGTGGAGGCGGTGGTGACGAGGCCGATGTGCTTGGTAACGACGGCGAGTGCCGGCAGCAGCGTCATCGGCTCCAGTTCGACGATCTCGTAGCCCGAGCGAACCAGCGAGCCCGGCGGAATGTCGCGCTCGCGAATGCCGATGCCGTCGGCAAAGAAGATGAGATCGCACTTGCCCCGCTCGGCAGCCTTGGCGCTGCGCGCGTAGTGCTCAAAGCGCAGCGTGCCGTCGGCCGGCACATCCGGATGGCGCCAGGCCGCCGGATGGTAGCCGACGCCGCGGATCGACATGCCGATGTGCATCTTCTTGGCGCGCATGGGCTCCCTCGCGTCAGTGCCCGGCCAGGATGGCGTCGGCAATCTTTTCCGCTGTCATGATGGTCGGGAAATTGGTGTTGGCGCAGGGCACGACGGGAAAAATCGAGGCGTCGACGACGCGCAGGCCGCCAACACCATGCACGCGGCCGGCTGGATTGGTGACGGCCATGGCGTCGTCGCGGGCGCCCATGCGGCAGGTACAGGACGCATGCCAGACGCCGACGGCGGCCTTGCGAATGAAGGCCTCGGCCTCCGTCTCGTCGTTGCGCACACCGTCGAGCGTATAGCCCTCCATGATCACCTTCTGGATCAACAGTCGGCGCAGGACATCGGGGCCGTCGAGTAGCTTGGCCATGATGGTGGTGAGGATCTTGTTCTTGGTATTGATCTCGCCGACCTGGCGCACCTTGTCGGAGTAGCTGGCGGGGAAGGGATCGCTGATCGCCTGCTGCATGTCTGGATCAGCATAGATGGGCGCGAGGCGCTTGATGCCGTCGGCGATGCGCTCGAGATCGCGCCGGTCCGACAGCAGGTTGAAATCCACTTCCGGTTCGTCGGCCGGGCTGCGCGACTTGAGGCGGACTTGGCCCGACTCGGAGAAGGTCTTGTTGACGAACAAAATGAAGGTGCCGATCTGCTCGCCGACGGCGTGCCAGGATGTCTTGGTGGCGCCGACAACGAACATGTCGCCGGGCGGCGCGCCGCCGATGTTGGAGGAATAACGCAGGCCAAGGAAGAGATGGCGGCGCGTCTCCTTGTTGGTGACGCGGGCGGCGGGCTTGAGGAAGGCTGCGAGCGCAATCGAGGGGTGGTCCATCAGGCGCTGGCCGACGCCGAACAAGGCGTGGCGCACGGGAATGCCGATGTCGTGCAGATGGCCGGCCGGCCCGATGCCCGCTCGCATGAGATGCGCCGGGGAATGAATGGCGCCGGACGACAGGATCACCTCGCGGGCGCGGAACTCCGTCGGCTTGCCGGCGACCAGCGCCTTGACGCCGACGCAGGCCAGATCCTCGAACAGCAGCTCGGTGACCTGGGTCT
Source organism: Hyphomicrobiaceae bacterium (assembly GCA_046154645.1). Classification (GTDB taxonomy): domain Bacteria; phylum Pseudomonadota; class Alphaproteobacteria; order Rhizobiales; family Hyphomicrobiaceae. Next base: position 65,128 of record JBJXDZ010000109.1, on the reverse strand, counting down.
CAGTCGAGATGGTCAGGTTGGCCCGTTTGCGCACGTCGGCATTGAGATAGCCGATAGCGGCCGAGACGCGCTCCTCGTTGGCGTTGGAGATGGTGATGGGAAAGTAGCCGTCCTCGAAGAAGCCGTTCTGGTCGGGCAGGTACTTGTAGCCGGCGCTCTTGAATGCCTTGGCCAGCGCCTTGGCATGGCCGGGCCATTGCGCTTCCGGCACGCGGCGCACGGGGATCGGCCCGTCCGTGCCATGCCATTGGTCCTGGAAATCGAGATCGCGCTCGAGCTTCTTGAAGTAGGGCAGCACCTTGTCCCACGTCCAGCCGGTGGCGCCGCGGGCGTGCCACTCGTCGTAGTCGGTGGGGGCGCCGCGGTTGGCCATCTGGCCATTGATGGAGGAGCCGCCGCCGAGGATGCGGGCCTGCTCGTACTTGCGCAGGCGCGGTCGCGGCGTGGTGGGGTCGTTGTTGTGTGAGACTACCTCCGTGGTGACCTTGAGGTCCTTCCAGAGGAAGCGATTGTCGAGGTAGGCGGTGCCTGAGTAGGAATCGAGCACCTCCTTGGGGACCTGCCCCGGGGGCGTATCCTGGCCCGCCTCGCAGACCAGCACCTTGTTGCCACTGCGTGCCGACAAGCGGTTGGCCAGTACCGAGCCGGCCGAGCCGCCACCGACAATGATGTAGTCGTAAGTCATGGCATCCCCGCCAGATACGCGTTGGATTTGCAGCTGTGGCCAGCATGCCCCCGGACGCCAGCCGGCGCAATCGGGATGGGGCAGGGGCAGGTCGCGGCGCGATGAACCCTGGCCGGCATGGCACGCATGCCGAATCCGCTTGCCAGAGGCGGGTGCCGGGACAATGCTGCGGCGCAAACAGCAACGTCCGTCCCGACTTCGGGACGCCGACCCAGAGTGATGCCATGAAGCTGCCGATGAAGCCTGCCATTGCCCGCCGCAGCGAGAGCACCGAGCCGACGCTCGAGCACTCCCAGCCGTCGCAGGCCGCCACCTCGGCGCCGGGCATGTATCCGGCCGTCCGGATGCGACGCAACCGCAAGGCCGATTGGACGCGACGTCTGGTGGCCGAGAATGCGCTGACGACCAGCGATCTGATCTGGCCGATTTTCCTCATCGATGGCGCCACGCAGCGGGTGCCGGTGGAGCACATGCCGGGCGTCGATCGTCTCAACGTCGAGGCCTGCGTGCGCGAGGCGGAACGGGCGGTGAAACTCGGCATTCCCGCGCTGGCGCCGTTTCCCTACGTCGACAAGAAGCTGCGCGACCCGACCGGCAGCGAGGCGATCAAGACCCGCAACCTGATGGGGCGTGCGGTGCGGGCCATCAAGAAGGAATTCCCTGAGCTCGGGCTGATCACCGACGCGGCGCTCGATCCCTATACTAGCCATGGTCACGACGGCGTGCTCGACGCCGACGGGCGTATCGAGAACGATCCCTCGATCGAGATTCTGTGCCGGCAGGCGCTGGCCTTGGCGGAGGCCGGCAGCGACTGCATTTCGCCCTCCGACATGATGGACGGGCGAATCGGCGCCATTCGCCGCGCGCTGGATGGGGCGGGCTATCAGGACGTGCAGATCCTCTCCTATGCCGCCAAGTATGCGTCGGGCTTCTATGGCCCGTTCCGCGATGCCATCGGCACCAATGCGACGCTGATCGGCGACAAGCGCACCTACCAGATGGACCCTGCCAACTCCGACGAGGCCATGCGCGAAGTGGGTCTCGACATCGCGGAGGGCGCCGACATGGTGATGGTGAAGCCCGGCATGCCCTATCTCGATATCGTGCGGCGGGTGAAGGACACGTTCCAGGTGCCGACCTTTGCGTATCAGGTGTCAGGCGAGTACGCGATGCTGACGGCGGCAGCGCAGAACGGCTGGCTGGACGGCGACCGGGTGATGATGGAGTCGCTGTTGGCCTTCAAGCGCGCCGGTGCCGATGGCGTGCTGACATACTTTGCCCCGCGCGCCGCCGAGATCCTGAAGTCGCGCACTTGAGAGGCTGCACGCGCGCCCTCGCCTCGGTTGCGGCGATCGTCGTGTTGGCGCTGCTGCTGGGTGCCTGCGCGCGGGTTGTTGATGCCGAGGAAGCGCGCGTCTGCCGGCACGTGATTGCCGGGCTCGAAGGCGGGACGGCGCGCATCGAGGTTCAGTCCGTGCGCCCGGTCTCGCGCGCGGTGGTGAACGCCAGCGGACCGGGAGCCGGCGTCGCCATCTCGTATCGGCTTGTAGGCGTGGTGCCGGGAATGGCGCGCCCAAGCCCGCGCACTGTCACCTGCCTGTTTGATCCGAGCCGGCCAAGCCAGAAGCCAGCCGAGCGCATCCTGTCCATTGAAACGCCGGACGGGCCGCTGGCCGCCTCACGCATCTACATGCTGAAGCGATTCTGGCTCGACACCATCCCGGGAACCATCGATCCGGAGCCGGTGCCAGGCGCCGATCGGGTGCCCGAGGTGGCGCGCGGCGTCGCTGTCAGCGTGCAGGCGCTGATTTCGGGGTTGCCGCAGATGGCCTTGCTGCCTCTGCTGGCCGCCGCCTATGCGCTGGTCTACGGGCTGGTCGGCCGCATCAACCTGGCGTTCGGCGATCTGGTCACGGCCGGCGGCTATGCTGCGCTCATCGGCATTGCCGCCGTCGGTGGCTCCGATGCCCGCGTGGCCTTGGTAATCGCGGCTGCCGTGATCGTGGCACTATGGGCCGGCGGCATGATTTCGGCGGCGATGGGACGCGTCGTGTTCGAGCCGCTGCACACGATTGCCGGCCAGACGCCGCTGATCGCCAGTGCCGGGCTCGCCATTGTCCTGGCCGAGACGGTGCGCCTCGCCAAGACCGGGGGCCCGAAATCAGGGCCGCCTATTCTGAACGATCCCGTGGCGCTGCTGCGTTCCGGCGATTTCATCGTGACGGTGACGCCTGTGGCCGTGGTGGTCGCGGCCCTGTCGGCGCTTGCCATGGCAGCGCTGCTGGTGGCGCTGTCGCGCTCGGGGCTTGGCCGGGCGTGGCGGGCCGCGTCCGATGATCCGCTGGCGGCATCGCTGATGGGGGTGAGCCCGACGGCTATTCATGCGGTGACCTTTGCGGTCTCAGGGCTGCTGGCGGGGCTTGGCGGCGCCATCGCGGCCGTGACCTACGGCAGCATTGCTTATGCCGGTGGTCTGATGGTCGGTCTCAAGGCCTTGATCGCGGCATTGCTGGCGGGCAGCGGGGCGATTGGTCGGGCTGCGTTGTGCGGCCTGGCCATTGCGGTTGTCGAGGCGCTGTGGTCGGCGGCGCTGCCGATCGAGCATCGCGACGCGATGCTGTTCACCGGGCTCGTCGTCATCCTGGTGGTGCGATCCAGCCTGCGCACGACGGTGTAGGGCGCTTGCCGCGTTGGGTCAAGCCAAGCGCGACCCAACGTGGCAAGCATCCCGCGTATTGGTGATAGTCAGAACCAACCTTTACGACGGAAATAAACGAACGGCAGGATGGCGGAGAGCAGCATGCCGACCAGCGCCGCCGGATAGGCCCACCACACGTCCAGCTCCGGCATGTGCTTGAAGTTCATGCCGTAGATCGAGGCAATCAGCGTCGGCGGCATCAGCGCCACGGAGGCCACCGAGAAGATCTTGATAATGCCGTTCTGCTGCATGTTGATGGTGCCGAGCGTGGCATCAAGCAGGAACTCAATGCGGCTGGCGAGGAAGCGCATGTGCTCCATCAGCGAGTGCACGTCGCGATGGGCGGTGTCGACGCGGGCCAGCAGGGCCGGCTCCGCGTGCCGCTCCTTCAGGACATGGGTGAGATAGGTGAGCAGGCGCTCAAGCGAGAAAGCGCTCTCCTGCGTACGGGAGTTGATGTCGCCTTGCCGGCCGGCCGCTTTCAGGATGACGTCGAAGCGGCGATCGCGCGTCTGCTGGCCGCCCTTGATGTCGAAGATGTGGTGCGCGTTGCGCTCGACATCGTCCTGGATGCGCTCGACGAGGTCGGCGGCGCGGCTGATCAGAGCCTCGATCAGGCCGAGCATGATCGCGGGCGGCGTGCCGCAACCGAGATCCTGTTTCTCGACGCGCGAGAGGAACAGCGGAAAAGCCTTGAGGTCGTGATAGCGCACCGTGATCAGGCGATTGCGCGTCATGATGAAGGTCACGGTCGAGGAAGCCGGCAAAGCCGCCTCGATGTTGTAGACGACAAAGGCGGTCATGTAGTGGGCGCCGTTCTCCTGGTAGAGGCGGCTCGACGACTCGATCTCGCGCGTCTCGGCCCGGGTCGGGATGGCGATGCCGAGTTGCTTCTCCAGGTAGGCATCCTCTTCGACCGTCGGATCGACGAGATCGATCCAGATCGTGTGGTCATTGACAGGCTCGAAGCCTTGCCGCTGCTGCAGCCGTGTTCCGTCAAGATCGTGCAGGAGGATCATGGTGGCGTCCGTCGGTAAAAGGCTGCAAGCTGGTCGAGCCCAGGCAGGTGTCGAGCAGGGTAGGGCGTGTCGGTGTCGGCGGCCATGGCTTTATCGGTTATTGCTTGACGCCGACCGGCTTGTCGGCGTGGGGCTTGGCGGGAGTCGGCAGCCAGCTCGGCCGCAGGATTGCAACCAGTCCAAGCAGTCCAATGACGGCGACAATGGCGAAATGCCAATTGGCAGCGCCAACGCCGAGGAGGCGCGCCGTCCAGTCGTTGATTTCCTGGTAGCGCAGCAGCGTGAAGCCTGTGCCGACGATGGTGGCGATCTGGGCGACGCGCTCGAGATCCTCGCCGAGGCGCTCCATGAAATAGAACAGCAGCAGCACGGCCCAGGGAATGAACAGCAGGCTGATGCGTGGATTGACGCCGTCGTAGTTGCGCCCGAACAGGACATCGGTGGTCTGCTGGTAGCCGTAATCCATGAGCACCCAGAACAGCAGCACGATGGCGCCGATCATGATGCCACGTTCCATGGCTGGACGATGGGCGGCGTAGTGCTTCTTGAGTGTGTGCCGCCAAATGAGCAGGAACAGGCCGATGACCAAGAGCACGGACAGGAAGAAGGCCTTGGCGAAGAACAAGGAGGCTTCGAAGTCGGCGGTCTTGGAGCGCGTCGCCGAGGCCACATAGAGATTGCGCACATGCGAGGCGAACTCGCCCTGGATGCGACAGCAGTCGGCAGCGTTGAGCTTCTGGCCGGCGGGGAAGCAGTAGCGCTCGGCATCGTCGATGGCGGGTTTCTCGAGCAGCGCATCGGGCTTGCAATTGCGCGAGAAGGTGGAGAGGGCGGCGCGATGCTGCGCCTTGTCGCGCAGATCTCGCAGCACGGTCAGAATGGGCTGGCGGCTGCAAGGCTTGGTCAGATCGCCAGCAGGGGGATTTTCGCCGCGCTCGCGGGCTTGGCGTAGCGCGTCGACCTTGGCAACGTCGGTACAACGGCCGGGATTGCGCAGCGGGCCGGCGGCCGCTTCCCGCGTGAGCTCGGTCGGGGCCACCTCCCAGATGGCGCGCAAGTCCTGGCTTGAGAGGCGCGTCGCCTGAAACCAGGCAAAGGTCGCCACGGCGATAAAGCCGACGCCGAAGCGGACCCAGCCGAACCAGCCGAGGTTGGTTAGGTAATGGTCGGTGAAGATGACGGAGGGCAGATAGAAGGCAGCGAGCGCGACCAGACCGAGCAGCGGAAAGAAAATGAAGACGTGACTATGCGCGATCACCATGGTCTCCGCATCCGTGGTGGCGAACTCGCGCAGCATGAATGCCGTGGACGCGATGAACGACGCCCCGAGCAGGGTGAAAATGATGGCAACGAAGATGTACGCGGTCTTCGACATGGCACTGTTCTCCGCGGGTCAATGAAACGCCGACGATGGGTTCGCCGGGCTATCCGGCAACGGCCGGTACCGCCTCAAGAGGGCGGTGTGGCGGGTCTTCATGACGCCTCCTTGAAGGCCACCTCACGGGTCGCCCGCACGGCCGGCAATACGACGATCACCAGCAGCATGGCGGCGAGCGCAAGCAGTACGGCGCTGATCGGGCGGGTGACGAACACGGTCGGATCGCCCTGGGAGAGGAGCAGGGCACGGCGCAGGTTCTCCTCCATCAACGGCCCGAGGACAAAACCCAGCAGCAACGGCGCTCCCTCGCAGCCGGCCTTCAGGAAGAAATAGCCGAGAATGCCGAACACAGCCGTGAGCGCCACCTCGAAGCCGCTGTTGTTGAGGCTATAAACGCCGATGCAGCAGAACAGCAGGATGGCCGGCGACAGCAGATTGTAGGGCACGGAGAGCAGCCGCACCCAGATGCCGATCATCGGCAGGTTGATCACCAGCAGCATCAGATTGCCGAGCCACATGGAGGCGATGAGGCCCCAGAACAGGTCCGGCTGCTTGGTCATCACTTGCGGGCCGGGCTGGATGCCGTGGATCATCATGGCGCCGACCATGAGGGCCATCACGGCATTGGGCGGGATGCCAAGCATGAGCAGGGGAATGAACGAGGTCTGGGCGCCGGCGTTGTTGGCGGCTTCCGGCGCGGCGACGCCTTCAATGGCGCCATTGCCGAAGCGCTCCGGCGTGCGCGAGATCTTCTTTTCCAGCGTGTAGGCGGAGAAGGCCGACAGCACGGCGCCGCCACCGGGCAGCACGCCGAGCAGGGAACCGATGGCGGTGCCACGGAAGATGGCGGGGAGTGAGGCGCGCATGTCGGCCGCCGTTGGCATGAGCCCGGTGATGCGTTGCGCCAGGATGCTGCGGTCTTCCTTCTGCGACAGATTGTGCACGATCTCGGCAATGCCGAAGATGCCGAGCGCGATGGGCACGAAGCCGATGCCGTCGGAAAGCTCGGGGATGCCGAAGGTGTAGCGCTGCTTGCCGGTGTTCACGTCGGTGCCGATGAGGCCCAGGAACAGGCCGACGATGATCATGGCCACGGCCTTCAGGATGCTGCCCTGAGCGAGCACGACGGCGGCGATGAGGCCGAACACCATCAGCGAGAAATACTCAGCGGCGCCGAAGCTTTGCGTGACCAGCGTCATCCAGCCAGCGCAGACCGCAATCAGGATGGTGGCGATGGTGCCGGCAATGAAGGAGCCGATGGCGGCAATCGCAAGTGCGGCGCCGGCACGGCCCTGGCGCGCCATCTGGTAGCCATCAAGGCAGGTGACGACGGACGAGCTTTCGCCGGGCATGTTGACCAGGATGGCCGTCGTCGAGCCCCCGTATTGGGCGCCGTAGTAGATGCCGGCCATCATGATCAGCGCTGGGATCGGCGACAGCGAGAACGTGAACGGGAGCAGCATGGCGATGGTCGGCACCGGGCCGATGCCCGGCAGCACGCCGATCAAGGTGCCGAGGACGGCGCCGATCAGGCAGAACATGAGGTTCTCGAAAGTGAACGCCACCGAGAAGCCGAGCGCGAGGTTCGAAAGCAAGTCCATCTGAGTTCCCTCATGCCCCCTTGAAGAGGCCGCGCACAGCCTTGATGACGCCGCCGATGCCCTGGAAGACAGGTTGGAAGACGGTGGTCTTGATGGGCATCCAGAGCTGTTGCACGAACAGCGACTTAAAGGGCAGGCCGAGGAGGTCGGCAAACACGATGACCGAGAGCACGGCGAGAACGAGGGCAAGTATGGCCTGCTCGATGAGCGCGCGGCGGGTTTCGCCAAAGGCGTAGATCAGCCATTGCAGGAGGAGCGCGGCACCCGAGGCGGCGAGAATGGCGGTCACCGTGCTGGCGCCGAGCAGCCGGTTAATTCCCGGATAGAGGCTGGCCGTGAGGCCGATGATGGCGAAGATCAGGAGGCAGATCTGCAGCGCATTCTGGCGCGCCCGGCCGGCGCTGGCGATCAGAATGGCGCCGATCGTGGCTCCCTCCAGGCCGTAGGGCTCGAGGCAGGCGCCGAAGGCCACCACGGCCGCGATGATGACGAGGAGGGGGCCGAACGCCCACGTGTCCATGGCATTCTCGGGCCGGCGTGCCAAACCGCCGAGCGCGATCAGGCAGCCGAGGCCGACGAGGCCCCACGACAACAGTTTGGGCACGAAGCCGGCGCCCATGCGCGCGGTGGTGCCGAACGCATAGTCGGCACCGATGACAAGGCCGAGGACGCCGAGACTGACGAAAAACAAACCGGCGGCAACGTCTTTGTCCAGGCTCACGTCGTCTCCCTCCCCCGAGGTCGTTGTGGTCGCCGCAACGCCACCATAGTGTGGCGCAAGGCTGCGGCCGGCGTGCTCATGGCCTCGCACCAAATCTGCGTGACAGTCCGTGACATTAGGGGATCGCGTGTTGCCTGACCAGCATCGGCTGGCGGCAAAGTGTGGCTTCCAAGTTACGTAGGGGGCGCACGCGCGGCCAGTGCGTCCAAGGCGACCACGATCAGGCCTGCGACCAGCCCCCAGAACGCCGAACCGATGCCGAACAGAGCGATCCCGGACGCGGTGACGGCGAAGGCCAGGATGCCGGCAAAGCGCTGGCGCTCGTCGGCAACGGCGGTGGCGAGCGCGGAGGCGAGCGAGCCGAGGAGGCCGAGGCCAGCGATGGCCTTGATGAGAGCGGCCGGAAAGGCGGCGAACAGGGCCACCAGGGACGCACCGAGGGCGGCCAATAGGCCGTAGACGACGAGATAGGCGATGCCGGTGTGCCAGCGCCTGGCGGGATCGGGATGGGCGTCGGGGCCAGTGCAAATGGCCGCCGTGATGGCGGCAAGATTGATGGTGTGGGCGCCGAACGGGGCGATGACGAGGGAGGCGAGGCCCGTCACCACGAGCGCGGATGAGAACGGCGGCTCGTAGCCCGAGGCCTTGAGGACGGCGGCGCCGGGCAGGTTCTGCGAGGCCATGGTGACGAGGTACAGCGGCAGGGCGAGTCCGATGATGGTGGCCACCTCGAAGCGCGGTGTGACCACGGTCAACGTCGAGAGCTCGAGCCTAGGCCAGGTCGTGATCAGGCCCAGGGCGGCGGCAAGTGCGGTGCCGGCGGCAATCACCACCAGCATAGCAGCGGCGGGGGTCACCAGGCGCAGCAGCAGGAACAGCACGACCAGCGGCACGACCAGCAACGGCGCGGCCGGGATCGCCTCGACCATCTGCAACACGAAGCGAACCAGCACGCCTGCAAGCATGCCCGCGGCCACGGCCATGGGAATGCGCCGGATCAAGCGGTCGAGCAGGCCGATGGCGCCGGTCGCGACGATGAGAGCACCGGTGACCAGGAAGGCTGCGACCGCGGCATCGAGTTTCACGGCGCCGGCGGTGGCAGCGATGACCGCGGCACCCGGCGTCGACCAGGCCGTGATGATCGGCATGCGGTGCCGCCAGGACAGAAAGCCGCTGTTGAGTGCCATGGAGAGGCAGAGCGCGGTGACCCAGGACGTGGTCTCGGCCTGGCTGGCGCCAACGGCGGCGGCCGCGGCGAGTACAACGGCGAGGGCGCCGGCAATGCCGACCAGGGCCGCGACGATGGCCGCCGAGAGAACTGAAAGCCGCATCGTGCCCCCGTAAATGTCTATCGGCCATGCGCGTAGCAGGATGGCGGTGATCTGTCATCGGGGATGCAGGCGCGAACCAAGCGGGTTAGCATAAGCCGCATCCAGGGGGACGATCGACGATGGCGAAGCACGGACAGGAACGGGTCGGAACCGGCGCCGGTGGCGGCTGGCTCAATGATCCCATGCATCGGGCGGTGCATGCGCTCGGCATCACGCAGATCACAGCCTGGGGGACGAGCTTCTATTGCCTAGGCGTGCTCGGCAACCCGATCGCCAAGGAGATGGGCTGGACGCGAGCGCAGGTGTTCCTCGGCTTCACCATCGCCGTGCTGGTGATGGGATTGATTTCCACGACCGTTGGTCGCGCCATCGACCGCTATGGCGCGCGGGGCCTGATGTCGATTGGCACGGTGGTGGTCTCGGCGGCACTGGCGGCGCTGGCCTTCGTGCAGGATCACGCCAGCTATCTGGCGGTGTGGGCGCTGCTGGGCGTCGGCATGCGGCTGTGCCTCTATGATGCGGCCTTCGCGGCGCTGGTGCAGGTGGCGCCGAGCCGGGGGCGGACGGCGATCTCCTATCTCACGCTCTATGGCGCCTTCGCGTCGTCGATTTTCTGGGTGATCGGCCACTATCTCGCCGAGCAGGTGGGTTGGCGGCAAACCTTGCTGATCTTTGCCCTCGTCAATCTGGTGATCTGCCTGCCGCTGCACTGGTTCGGGCTGGCGCGACGCGAGAGTGCATCGACGGCGGCCATGGCACCGACCGCACAAGCTGTCGCCGAGGGCCCGGCCCTCGAAGGCGCGGCGCGACGCATCGGCATCGGCCTCTTCGCGCTGATCATGTCGCTCAACGGTTTCGTGTTCGGCATCATCACGGTGCAACTTGTGCAGCTCATCGAGGCGGCAGGCCTGTTCACGGCGGCGGCGGTGTGGATGGCCTCGCTCAAGGGATTCGCGCAGTTCGCCGGACGGATCGTGGAGATCGTGTTCGGACGCAACCTGCGCGCCATCACGGTTGCCCGCATCGCCATCGGCGCGTTGCCGCTGTCGTTCCTGCTGCTGATCCTCGGGCACGGTGTGTTTGCGGCCGTGCTGGCCTTCACGCTGCTCCTCGGCGCCGCGCAAGGGGTCATCACCATCGTGCGTGGCGCGGTGCCGCTGGCACTGTTCGGGGCCAAGGGCTACGGCGCGGTGCTGGGGCTGATTGCAACGCCGGTGCTGTTCGTCAACGCCTCGGCGCCAACGGTGTTCGCGTGGATCGCGGATCAGTGGGGCTGGGAGACGGGGCGCTATGTGCTGATCGGCTGCGCCGCGGCGTCCTGGCTGGCGATCGAGGCGATGTCGTTCTGGTACGAGCGCCACCGGCGGCGGATCACCGAACCCGCGATGGGGGCAGATCCAAGGGTCTGACCCCGCCCGGAATGCGCAAACCTAGCGCAAATCGTAAACCCGCTTGGTCGTCTCCTTCCCCCGCCACGGGGCTAGGGGCAGGTGGATGATCCACGACGGATGTTGGAGTTCGGTCTGCAAAATCGGGGCTTCTGTAGCGATGGTGACGCCAAGCTCGACACCCCTCCCCTGAGGGGAGGGGGAAACACGTGGCGACCTCGCGGACCAAAGTCAGCGCGCGTCGCGTCTGATCCCGCCTGGGAATGCGCGGCTACACCTGCACTTGCGTGCCGACCTCGACAACGCGATCGGTCGGGATCTTGAAATACTCGGTGGCATCCTCGGAGCTGCGCGCCAGCCAGATGAAGAGCCGCTCCTGCCAGATCGGCAGCGGCGTCTTGGCCGTCGTGCGCAGCGAGCGGCGCGACAGGAAGAACGATGTGGCGGGGAAATCCACGTTCAGGTCCTTGCGCCGACAATGCTCGAAGATCTTCGGCACCGATGGCGTTTCCATGAAACCATAGTGGGCGATGACGCGTATGAAGCCGTCCGAGAGACGATCGATGGCGACGCGCTCGTGGCGGGGCACGCGGGGGCGATCCTCGGTCTTGATGGTGAGGATGATATTGCGCTCGTGCAGCACGCGGTTGTGCTTGAGGTTGTGCATCAGGGCGGTTGGCGCCGAGTCGGGATCACTGGTCAGGAACACGGCGGTGCCCGGCACGCGGTGTGGCGGCTTGGCTTCGAGCTTGCCGATCAGCCAGTCAAGTTCAGCCTCCGATTTCTTGGTGGCGCGCGCGAGCACGCGTGAGCCATGCAGCCAGGTGAACATCACGAGCGCGATCGACAGGCCGATGACGAGCGGGAACCAGCCGCCCTCCAGCACCTTCAGCATGTTGGCGACGAAGAACGCCTGCTCGAGCAGGATCAGCGGCACGATCAGCGCCAGGGCCCGCCAGAGCGGCCAGCGCCAGTATTTCCAGATGACGAAGAACGCCATGGCGCTGTCGATGACCATGGTGGCGGTGACCGAGATGCCGTAGGCGGCGGCAAGATCCGACGAGTTGCGGAACAGGACGACGACGATGAGAACGCCGCAGAGCAGCAGCCAGTTGACGCGCGGCAGGTAGATCTGGCCGGCCATGCTCTCGGAGGTGTGGCGAATGGCGAAGCGCGGCAACAAGCCGAGCTGGATCGCCTGACGGGTCAAGGAGAAGGCCCCGGTGATCACAGCCTGGCAGGCGATGACGGTGGCGCAGGTCGCCAGCAGCACCATGGGGATCAAGGCCCAATCGGGATAGAGCTTGTAGAGCGGCGAGTCGATCGCCGAGGGATCCGAGAGGACCAGCGCGCCCTGCCCGAAATAGTTGATGATCAGCGACGGCAGCACGATCGTCGACCAGGCGAGCTGGATCGGTTGGCGGCCGAAATGTCCGAGGTCGGCATAGAGGGCCTCGGCGCCGGTGACGGCCAGGAAGACGAGGCCGAGAATGGTGAAGCCCAAGAGGCCGTTGACGAACACCAGCTTGAGACCGTGATACGGGTTGAAGGCCTGGAACACACGGGGATCGTCGACGATATGGATGGCGCCGCCGATCGCCAGCACGATGAACCAGGCCAACGTGATGGGGCCGAAGAACGACGCGACGCGCTCTGTGCCGCGCGATTGCATCGCGAACACGGCGATCAGAATGAGCATGGTCACCGGCACGATGGCCTTGTTCATCGATGGCGCGATCAACTTCAGGCCTTCCACCGCGGAGAGCACGGAGATCGCCGGCGTCAGGATGGCATCGCCATAGAAGAACGAGGCGCCGATGACGCCGAGCAGCAACAGAACGGGCGCCGATCGTTTGGCGACGGACTGGCCGAGGGCCATCAAGGCGAACGTGCCGCCCTCGCCGTTGTTGTCGGCTCGCAACAGCACGATGACGTATTTCAGGGTGACGACGAGAAACAGCGACCACACGATTAACGACAGGACGCCGATGACCGCCTCCGGTCCCGACAAGCCGTGCGTCTTGGCATGCGTCACGGCCTCGCGAAAGGCATATAGCGGACTGGTGCCGATGTCGCCGTAAGCGACGCCGATCGAACCTAAGGCGAGGGTGCCGAGCTTGCCATGACTCGATACCTGCTGGGTGTCGGCGCCGTGCGAGCCCACATACGTTTGTGCCATTGGGCACCTCTCTGCGATGCCTGCTGCAGTGCCGCAGGCGGCGGGCTTATACGCCTCCCGCAGCACAAGCGGAAGCGTCAAATTGCGTGGCAGTAAGGGCGCCTATGCATATCGGCGCATACAACTTTTGTTTCCATCTGACGCGGCGGCATCAGATTGGCACGGACCGGGGGGCAGAAGTTTTCTGAGTATCAGCTATCAGAGGTTGTGCCGCTTGCACGTCCACCGAAGCCGACACTGGATGCACGGGAGGCCGGCCATTGGCGCCGGCGCGGGCAACGCTCGATTCGTGCGGTGCGGGGGGCCTCGATCGCCGTGCGCCCCGTCGATCGAAATTCTAGATGGGGACGACAGCGCCGAGAGAAAAGAGCTCAGCTCCGGCAGGCGGACGGCGCAGGCGTCGTAGCATGCTATGTGTGCCCTAAGGGCATCATGCAAGCATCGAAATGGGGCTGAAAATCCACACGCCGCATCGCGGGACGCCACGGTGGCTTGCCGAATCGACAGCCCAGGATCGGCCTTGGCATTCACTGGGACGGCAGCAGCCGAAGAGCTGCCGATGAGACAGCGCCGCCGACGACGCACGGTACCGCGATCTCGGCATGGCCGAGGGCACCAGCGACCACACAGCCGAGCGCCAGCGCGGTCTGGCCGGCCTGTCCCCAATAGGTGGCGTTGCGCGTCGACTGTGGTCCCTTGCGCCGCAGCTCCTCGATCGCGGCCACGGCGTCCTTGCGCAGCTTCGAGGTTTCGAACGTCTCCGCCGCCGTGATGACCTCGCGCAGCTCGCGCTGGATGTCCTTGGCCTGGCGGTTCATCTCGTTCTTGAGATGGTCGAGCAGGTCCTTGTCCTTCTGCGCATTGGTGGCCAGCGTCCACTTGGCCATGCTGCCGAGGGTAAGCTTCTCGACGTCGTTGACGTCGCGCGACCAGCCAAGCACCGACACGATGCGCCGCACCGGCTCGGCGCTGCCGGTGGCGAAGTAGAAGCCCCATAGCGTATCGAGGGCGGCCGGCGACTCGTGCAGCGGCAACGTTTGCAGGGTCGGGGCCTTGCCGTAGAGATGATGCTGGATCAGGACCTTGCGCGCCGGCATGCGCTCGACGAATTTCTCGAGCAGAGCCTTCCACTCAGGAATTCCCGAGTAGGCGATGGCGCGGATGATCGCCACTTGGTCCTCGGGTGGGATGGGGAACATGGCTGCCACCAGGGCTTCGGCCTTGGCCGAGTTGGCGCCCAGCACGCCGGCCATGAAGCCAACGTAGATGCCGGCCTGATCGAGATCGCGGAAGACGCCGAAGGCGCTCATGGCGCGCACCGCGTCCGGCAGCCGCTGCGGCTCAGGCCGGGCCTTGTAGCCGCTGATCCATTTCAGGACATCCTGTTGCGACTTGAAAGGTTTCTTAGGCGCCGCCGCATCGGCGGACACCATTCCAAGCAGCACCAGTAAGGCAAGGACAAGACGACAGAAACGCATGACTCCTCCGGGGTGGAGGGAGAGGGCCAAGGGCGCGTGGCCTTTTTGAGGCAGGGGCCGCCCCGGCCTCGGGCTGTCGATCGCTTTCAAGACTTCGGCAGAGGACTTTCCTCGAAAATGTGCTGCGTTTGCAGCAATTGGCCCGCCTGCAGCAAGGGAACAGTAAGCCGCGCATGGTGTGATGGGCGCTGGTCGAGTTCCCTAAGTGCACGGAGAGTATGCGTATGACGATGCTGCTGATCGACGATCAGGGCACTTGCTGGAATGGTGCGTCGCGGGAACTGAGATCAGCCTTCGACTCACCCTATTCCGGTGGCGAATTCGCCGAATACGCAGTCATCAATCTTGGCTTCGTGGCGATCAATGCCTATGGCTCGTCGCATCAGGTGCGGTTGCGTCCCGCCGTTGTGACCAGGAAGGCGGTGGCCGCCCTCGCGCAACGCCTTGCCACCAACAAAGTGGCCCGCGTCGTTCTCACGATCTTCGAGACGGACTGGACGAACGAGTTGATCCCAAGTCAGGCCGCAGCCATGGCGCGGGTTGAGCAGCTCGTTGCGCAGGCCAGTCAGAGCAAGCCGGAGGAGTTTCTGGCGCGTGCCTCGCGCAGCATCGAAGGCCAGGCTGCCGCGACCGTCACCACGATCATGAAGGACTGGCCCCGGCTGTCCACCGCCAATGGCCAGCATCAGCTGATGCAGTTGCTCAATGCCTCCTTTGGTGATCGCTACGTGGTCGTGCGCCAGGACGCGAGCTTGGGCTCCGTCGTGTTCCATGAGCTTGGTGCGGGCCTGTTCTCGAAGTACGAGACGTGGCGCTCCTGCGCCGTTGGCGCCCCGGTCGAAGAGCAGCCGGACCGGACCTATGGCCGATGGATCGCGAAGACCTATGCCGACGCCATGGTCGCCAATGTGCCGCGCATCGAGGACATCGACGCCATCGTGCGCTGGCCGCATGCGGGGCGCACGCGACTGCGCTACAAGCGGCTGCTGGTGCCGCTGCAGACGGGAGCCGGGGAACCGCTGCTTCTGTCAGCGTCGCTGATGGACCCGCGCATCGACTTGCGCGTTGCGAGCAACGGCTGAAGCTTCGGCTTCGGCATCCAGGCCGACATAGTCGCGGAAGTGGGCGAGCTGCTCCTCGACGTTGGTCCAGATCAGCGCCAGGCGGAAGGTCTTGTCGCGCAAGGTGGTGACGTTGGTGAGATGGATGTCCCACTCGACGTGCGGCCAGACCGCGCTCTTGGCGAAGCCGGCGTTCACCAGTTCCTCGGTCATGATGCTGATCGCATAGTCGGCGTACCAGCGGGTGAAGGCGTAGGCGCGGTTGATGCGGCCCATGGGCATCACCAGGCCCTTGCTGCGCCAGTCCTTACGGTACCAGACGGCGCCGACGAAGGCGACGCGACCGTACATCTCCGAGGCGATCGGCGCGGTAATGCGGGCCATTTCGCCGGGCAGCGGCTGGGTGGCGGGATCGCGGTAGAAGAAGCGCAGGCTCTCGAATTCTTGCTTCAGGTTGGCTTGCGTCAGCGTGTAGAGCAATCCGCCCTGGGCGCCGATGACGTCGCCTTTGCTGTCGCGGGCCAGCATGGCGAAGCTGTTCTCGGGCAGCACCGGTGTCAGCTCATGATCGAACATCGGCAGCAGCGGCCGCCAGCTGTCGCGGTTGGCCTCGTTGACCTTTTTCATTTCCTTGAGCGTCGTGAACTCGAGGGTGACGCCCTTCTCGGCCAGTTCCGTGTCGGCCTTCAGGAACAGGCGGCCGAGGACATCGACGGGTCCATAGTCGATGACGATGTCGGAGAGGAAACGCCGTGGCCGTTCAGCCGCAATTCGTGCCCCGGCCGGATTCTGCAGCACCGAAACTGACATGAGGAACTCCCGCGTGTGTCGCGGTCGGACGATCCGATACTTCTTGGCAAGGATCAAGCGACAACTGCGAGTTGCAGGGGCGCTCGTCGCTGAATGGCAAACGCCATGGGGCGAGATCAGGCCTTGAGCCGGCTGCGGAGATCGATCCGTGCGGCGGCGATGATGGCGGCGGCATAGGCAAGGAAGCTCCAGCCGCTGAACACACGGCCCAGCAGGAGTTGCCCGGGCAACGTCAGGCGGACGGCATCCAGCCATGGCAGCTGCACCAATTTGAACAGCTCGACGGATGCGGCCAGTACAAAGGCTACGGCCGCTGCTGTCGGTGGCGCCAGTCTCGGTCGCGCTATCAAGACCAGCACGTACAGCATGGCGCCGTAGAGGGCCGAGCCGCCATACTTCTTCGGCCCCGGCGAGAGGTCCAGCGGCGCATAGCGCCAGAGGAGACCCGCCGCGATGATCAGGGCGAGGGCCAGCAGCAGGCGTGGGCGGGATGGGTGGCGAGGCATCACCCCCGGCCGAACACGCGGGCGAAAATCGTATCGACGTGCTTGAGGTGATAGCCAAGGTCGAAAAGGGCTTCGATTTCCTTGGCCGTGAGCGCTTTGGCGACATCCGTGTCCGCCTTCAGCAGGGTCAGGAAATCCCCTTGCCCCCGCCACACCGGCATGGCGTTGCGCTGCACCCAGGCATAGGAGTCCTCGCGACTGACGCCCTTCTGTGTCAACGCCAGCAGCACGCGCTGCGAGTGAATGAGCCCGCCGAGACGATCGAGATTCTTCTGCATGTTCTCGGGGTAGACGACCAGCTTCTCAATGACGCCGGCCAGACGATTGAGCGCGAAGTCGAGCGTGATCGTGGCGTCGGGGCCGATCATGCGCTCGACCGAGGAATGCGAGATGTCGCGCTCATGCCAGAGGGCCACGTTCTCCATGGCGGGCAACGCATAGGCCCGGACCATGCGGGCGAGGCCGGTGAGGTTTTCGGTGAGGACGGGATTGCGCTTGTGCGGCATGGCGGAGGAGCCCTTCTGGCCCTCCGAGAAAAACTCCTCGGCCTCCAGCACCTCGGTGCGCTGCAGATGGCGGATCTCGATGGCGAGCCGCTCGATCGAGGAGGCAACGACGCCGAGCGTGGCGAAATACATGGCGTGGCGGTCACGCGGGATGACCTGCGTCGAGACCGGTTCCGGGGCCAGCCCCAAGGCCTTGGCGACGTGCTCCTCGACGCGCGGATCGATGTTGGCGAAGGTGCCGACGGCGCCGGAGATGGCGCAGGTGGCGACTTCCTTGCGCGCGGCGACAAGCCGCTCGCGGCTGCGCGCAAACTCGGCATAGGCCTGCGCCAGCTTGAGGCCGAACGTCACCGGCTCGGCGTGGATGCCATGGCTGCGGCCGATCGAGGGCGTCATCTTGTGCTCATGCGCGCGCAGCTTGAGAGCTGCCAGCACGCGATCAATGCCGGCGAGCAGGATGTCGGTGGCGCGGACAAGCTGTACGTTGAAGCAGGTGTCGAGCACGTCCGACGAGGTCATACCCTGGTGCACGAAGCGGCTGTCGGGGCCGACGAACTCGGCCAGGTGCGTGAGGAAGGCGATGACGTCGTGCTTGGTGACGCGCTCGATCTCGTCGATCTTGGCGACGTCAAAAGTGGCGGCGGTACCGTTCTTCCGGATCGTCTCGGCGGCGGCCTTCGGGATCATGCCGATTTCGGCCATGCCCTCGCACGCGGCGGCCTCGATCTCGAACCAGATGCGAAAGCGCGTCTCCGGCGACCAGATTGCCACCATTTCGGGCAGTGAATAGCGAGGGATCATAGAAGCGGTCTCCGAAGCCATGATGAGACACAGGCCAGGCGCGGCACACGTCTCACAGGTCAAGCCTTACTGGCGTGAAGTTGCCCAGTAAAATCGCCGCTTGCTTCCCCCTCCCCTCAAGGGAGGGGCCAGGGGTGGGGTGGAGATGCCAAGCGTCGTCGGTGAGGACTGCGCCTGGGCGTTCTCCCCACCCCTAACCCCTCCCCGCTGGGGAGGGGGACGAGCAAGCGGACGGACGGCACTCAAGCCTCGTCGCCTCGTGATGTCCCCAACCGGATCTGCGTCCGTCTTGAGGCAAAAGCGCAAAGAACGTGAGCGCGGTAGCACGGCGAGGCGCTGGCGACAAGAATGGCGGCAGGTCAATAGGGCGCGTAGGTGTTGACGACATTGAAGTCCGGGATCAGACCCATGTGTCTGACCCCTCCTATGGCGCAAGCGCACATTGATGATCGCGCGGTAGCACGGCGAGGCGCTGGCGACAAGAATGGCGGCAGGTCAATAGGGCGCGTAGGTGTTGACGAGATCGAGGCTGGCGGCGAAAGCGCCGAGGGCTGCGACATCGATGGCGGGCTCGATGGGGGCTGTCATCTCGGTCATGACGAGGTGCTCTCCGGTTTCGTGCACGAGGACGCGCGGCATGGCAAAACCGGCGCGGCCATCCTGTGCGGCTGCGACCGCCTGGGCGAGGTCGGTGGCAACACCCGCCTTGAGGCCACTGAAGCGCAGCACTTGCACGCGGGATGACGGCTTGGTGATGCGGTCACCCGGCACCACCTGATGGCCGGCATAGCGCATCACCTTGACGCGACCGGTGACGCGCTTGGTCCAGGGGCTGGCATTGCCGTAGCCGACCTTGTTGTAGGCGGGGGACTGCAACACGGCGTAGCTTTCGAGATCGTACATGGCGAGATAGCGAGGATGACCGCTGACGGCGACGTAGCGCAGGCCGGTGAGAAAACCCGGTACCGACAAGCGCTCGGGGATGTGCTCGCTGTCGTACCAGGCGTTGAACTCCTCCTCGAACGCAGGAGGCGGCTGCATCATGACGAGCAGAAAACCCTTCGTCGTGCCTGCCATCCAAGCCTCCTCCCTGCGTGCTCTGTCACCAGTGTCCTCAATTCTTCTTCGGCTCGGCGGGTGCGGGCTCCTCGGGCGGGGGTGGACCACCTGCATTCTTGATCGCCTCGGTCCACACGTCGACCTCGTAGCCAACGCGCTTCAGCATGTTGGCTGGGCCGCGCATGTCGCCCTTCGGTACGCCACCGCCGATCTTGGCGAACTTGTCGACGATCTCGGGATCGGACAGGGCTTTCTCGACGACCTCGCGGAGCTTGGCCAGGATTGGCTCCGGCAGGCCCTTCGGTACATAGAGGCCGAGCCAGCTCTGCACCGTGAAGCCTTCGAGGCCCTCTTCCTTGGCGGTTGGAATGTTCGGCAAGACAGGCGACCGCTCGGTACCGGTGATGCCGAAGCCTTTGATGGAACCGCCGTTGATATGGCCCGAGACAGAAGCGACGAGATCGCAGGTGCCGTCGATCT
Organism: Hyphomicrobiaceae bacterium; assembly: GCA_046154645.1. GTDB lineage: Bacteria > Pseudomonadota > Alphaproteobacteria > Rhizobiales > Hyphomicrobiaceae. Next base: position 45,427 of record JBJXDZ010000109.1, on the reverse strand, counting down.
TGGCTGCCAGGAGATCATTCGCGACCGAGCCGAAGCCCCGGTAGGTGACGTAGGTCGGCTCGCTGCCGATCAATTGGAAGAACTGCAGGCAGGTGAGATGCGACAGCGAGCCGATGCCGTTGTGCGCGATCTTCAGGTCCTTGCCGAGCTTCTTGGCTTCGGCAATGAATTCCTTCAGGTTGTTGGCCGGAAAGTCCTTGCGCGCCACCATCAGATTGGGCGTCAGATTGACGATGCCGAGATAGTCGAAGTCCTTGCGCGGATCATAGGGCAGCTTGGGGTTGGTCGCCAAAGCGGCGCCGTGCGTGCCCATGTGGCCAAGGCCGATGGTGTAGCCGTCTGGCTTGGCGTTCTTGCCGCGCAGCGAACCCGTCGAGCCGCCAGCGCCGGCGACGTTCTCGATGACGATGGTCTGGCCGAGGTGCTTCGACATGCCCTCGCCAATGATGCGGCCGCTGACGTCGGCGGCGCCGCCGGCCGCGAACGGCACGATCATGGTGATGGTGCGGTCGGGATAGGTTTGGGCCAGCACCGGGCTCGCGGCTATGACGGCGCTCAGTGCCGAGGCCAGCGCCAGTGTCCGGCGCGATAGTTTCCGGGTCATCGAAGTCCTCCCTCGGGTGATCCGGCGTTGACCCCGGATTTCGGGTCGTAACAATGCACGTCCCTGACCCGTGATCCAGCCGAAAGTTTGTTGCCCATCCCGGCGCCGACGGCCCTGCGGCCAGGTCGAGGGGAGCGGTTGGCTGTGCCGCTTCCGCCGTGCCAATGTAAAGCTCAGTCCGAGACCGTTCGCTCAGAGGCCCGCACCCCATGTTCGACACCACCATCACGGCATTGCGTACCACGCTCATTCGCGTGCCCTGGGCTGGCGCGCCGCCGCTCAATGGCATCATGCCACCCGCTGCCCGCGAGTTGCTGGTGCTGGAGGTCATGACCAAAGGCGGCTTGACCGGCATGGGCTACCTGCAGCCACTCGCCGGCGGCCTCGAAACCCTCGACATGTGCCTGAAGGAGATGGTGGCGCCCAAGCTCATCGGCCGCGATGCGACCGAGATCGAAGGCATCTGGCAGACGCTGTGGAAGTCCAACTATTGGACCGGCCGCATGGGGCTCACAGTGTTCGCACTCTCGGCCGTCGACATCGCGCTGTGGGATATCGTGGGCAAGAAGGCGGGCATGCCGCTGTATCGGCTGTGGGGCAAGGCGCGCGGCGAGGTGGAGGCCTATGGCTCCGGTTGCTGGCGAGGGCTCGGCCGCGACGGCATGATCGAGCGCGCCAAGCAGTTCACCGGCATGGGAATGAAGGCCATCAAGATGCAGGCGGCTCACATTCGGCCCTGGCGCGAGGACGTCAAGAACGTGTTCGCCATGCGCGATGCACTGGGCCCCGATGTCGAGATCATGATCGACATCAACATGGGCTGGGATGCAGCGACGGCGATCCAGGCGGGTCATCACTTTGACGAGGTGGATCTCTACTGGATGGAAGAGCCGGTGGTGTGCGAGGACTTCGAGGGTTACCGACGGGTTGCGGCGGCACTGAAAACCCGCGTTGTCGGCGGCGAGACGCATTTCACGCGCTACGACATGCGGCCGTTCTTCGTCAATCCGACGACACCGATATTGCAACCCGACATGATGCGGGGTGGCCTCACGGAGCTGCGCAAGGTGGCAGCAACGGCGGAGACCTGGGGCATCACGATTGCGCCGCATCTCTTTCATGAGCTGATGGTGCACGTGCTGTGCTCGATCCCGAATGCCAGCTATCTCGAGTACATGGATTGGAACGACGACCTGTGGGTGACGCCGTCGGTGCCGGTCAACGGCATGCTGCGTCCACCCGAGGCGCCCGGCCACGGCCTCGCTTTCAAGCCGGAGATGTTGAAAAGCCAGCGCGTCGGCGGCTTCGAGACGAAGGCCTGAGGCATGGGAGCAACCCGATCGCAGCAGTTCGAGCAACTCGCCATGCTGCTGGCCGACGCCCGCCGCACCGCGACGCAGATCCGCACGCTGGATCCCGATCTCGAACCGGCAACTCCGGCCGCGGCTTATGCCGTCAGTGCGCGCGTGGCTGAGCACCTGGGATGGGCGCCGCTCGGGTGGAAGATTGCGGGGACGACGCCCGAGATGCAGCGTCGTTTGCGGCTGAGCCATCCGATCTACGGCCGCACGTTCGCGCGCTTTGCGACGCCCGCGCCGGCCCGCTTCGAGCGTGCCCAGTTGCTCGATCCGCTGATCGAGTGCGAGTTCTTCTTTCGCCTCGGCACCGCCCTGCCGCCGCGCGCCGAGCCCTATGTCGACCATGAGGTCGCGGCGGCGGTGGCGACCTGTCAGGCCGGCGTCGAGGTGGCGGAGTGCCGCTTTCCACTCGATCGATTGCCGTCGGTGCCGGCCATCCTCGCCGATGGCGCGGCATCCGGCCGCTACGTCATGGGGCCGGAGATTGCCGACTGGCGCTCGCGTGATCTCAGCGCCATGGCCGTGACGCTGTCGGTCAATGGCGAGGTGCGCCGGCGAGGCAGTGGCCGCGACGTGATGGGCGACCCGCTGAAACCGCTGGTGTGGCTCGCCAACGAGCGTTCGGCATGGGGTGATGGCCTGGCTGCCGGGGCGCTAATCAGCACGGGAACGGCGACTGGCATGCTGCTCGCCCAGGCGGGCGATCGCATGCAGGCGCGTTTCGGCGACCTGGCCGTCATCGAGCTGGCATTCACGTGACGCGCCCGCCGTCAGGCGGCAAAACCTTGGGTCGTCACCCACGGTTTCGCCGGCCTAGCCCGGCATCAAGATTCACAATGTCAAGGAGCACGTTCGTCTTTCGCTGCGCATCGACGGCTGCGCGGCAAGTGATGACGTGCACGATAAGCCCGCCAGTCCTGACGGGGATAAGTTTGGCGGCGATTTCGTCTGGGCTTGGTTAACCGGCGGCGACGACCGTGATGTGGTGCGCGGGCGGCGTCCAGCGGGCGAGATCGGCCCGCCAGCGGGTTTCTGCGTCAGTGGCTGCCACCGGCGCAAAGCCGAGCGTGGCATAGAGTTCGGCGAACTCCTTGTTCTTGGGGGTCGGGCGATAGGTGCCGGTGATCTCGGTGATGCCGCGCGACGCGAGCACGGCAGCCGCATGCGCCAGCAGTGCCGCATCGAACCCGCGCGAGAACACGCGGCAGCTCATTAGCCAGGTGTCGATGTGCGCCGTCGTGCCGGCAAGCGAGAGGATCATCACGTTGGTGAGGCCGTGCTCGTCCAGGCGGTCGGCGAGGCGAGCGCACAGGAACAGGTGGCGACCGTCAGCAGCCATGGCTTCAAGCTCGGCCTGCGTGCGGCGTACCGTCGTCAGATTGAACTGATTGGTCTTCATCACGAGTTGATGCACGCGGGCCGCATTATCGCGCGTCAGCGGCTCGATATGGGCCTGCATGGCAAGGCCCTTCAGGAAGTCGTCGTAGTTGCCGGTGGCGCTGGCTGCCTCCTGCTTCATCTTCTCGCGGCTCACATACATGTCGTGGCGACGCAGATCCTCTTTCGAGATGGTGAGCAGGTCGAGATAAGGGAGGCCCGCGATCCGGTCGGCCAGATCGACGGCCTCGGCCGGCCATACGGGCACGCGCACGCCGGGGCAGGTCTGGCGCACCTGCTCGCGCTCCATCGGGTTGTCGTCGATGAACAGCAAGGCATCGAGGCCGATGTTGAGTTCCTCGGCAATGGCGCGGACGTTGCCGCCCTTGGGTTGCCAGTTGATGCGGCGGACGACGAATTCGTCGAGTGTCACCGCCATGTCGCCGGCCCGCGCCGCGAAGGCGGCCGTGACGTTGGCCTCGTCGTTCTTGCTGGCGATGGCGAGCACGATGCCGAGAGCCTTCAGGTCGGCCAGCAGCTTCTGGTAGCGGAAAAAGGCAAGGCCCGAGCCGTCGCGACCGGTGGTGATTCCACCGGGGCCGGCATCGCCGACGACGCCGCCCCACAACGTATTGTCGAGGTCGGTGACGACGCACTTGATGCCGCGGCCGCGCACCGCGAGGCTGATCAGCGCCGCCATTTTGGCGGCCACCGCGCCGAGGCTGTCGAGCGGGATCTCGACGCGGGCGAGGCCGTACTCGGCCGGCTGCCAGACCGGCATGTGTCCCGCGGCGCGTAACGTGGTGGCGACGTCGAGCACGATGACGCCGGGGCCGGCATTGGCTGCCACTTGGCGGTTGATCTCGGCGATGATACCGAGTCCGCTTTCGGCACGGCCACCCTGCCAGTTCGGCAGCACGGCCGCGGGCAGCGGCAGATAGTTGGCGAGCAGGATCGGCGCCGCAGTTTTGGCGCGCAATGCGGCGACGAGGCCACTCCAGCGTTGGGCGATGCGCGTGGCCGTTGCCACCGGATCGGATTCATACACTGACGTGTCGAGGGCGAAGGCCGACGGCACCAGGACAACAGCGTCGAGCGCGGTTGCATACAGCGGCGAGTTGGGAGCGAGCACCTGCTGCTCGATCTGGCGGTAGCCACCGTCATACAGCGACGGCGCATAGCCGTCCTGCCGCAGCGCCAGATCGAGAGCCTGCATGAGGTATTGCGGCGTCTGCTCAGCCAGTACGGCGACGCGCAAGGGTTGCGAGTTGACGGTCGCCGAGGCCGCAAGCTTGGTCGCCAGCCGCGCCGCCTTGGCCAGCGGATCCCAGGCGAGGCCCGGCAGCGGAATCTGCGCGAGATAGCCCATCGCCGCGTCGGGTTGCTTGAGATCGCCAGTCAGGCGCGCCAGATCGAGCAGCAGGCTTGCATCCGTCTCCTCGCCGCCACGATGCGCGGCCTGCAATCGCGGCAAGGCTTCGGCCGGCCGCTTCAGGCGCAGCAACGCGCGGCCCGCCGCGATCTGGGCTGCGCGGTCGGTTGCGATGCCAGAAGCGAGAATTTGCTCGACCCGTGAAGCTGATCCGGCAACCAGAGCAGCCGCCGAAAGTCCGCTCAATGTCTCGGCGGTAAGCTCCGACGCATGCGTCACGTCGTACCATGCCGTCGCAAACTCGCTGTCGTCGAGGACGGCAAGGGCGGCTGCCGCCGCTGCCGTGTCGCCGCACAGGGCCAGCCGGAGGATCAGGTCGCTCAGCGGTGACGTGTCACGCGACGGGTGACGGGCCTTGTCAATCGAAGCGCGCATCGGAATGTCCTGCCGTCTCGTTTGCTCAGTTCGCTCCGCGAGAAGAGCTGCCACTCTTCTCCTGCCGATCATGCCGACGATGAGCTTGCACCAAGACTGTCACTCTCAACGCGATTGTACCGCAATTCGCGTGCTGTGCGCGCGTCCCCTCCCCAGCGAGGAGGGGTAGGGGGGAGATGATCCACGCCATACGTTGGCGATTGACCTGCAAACTTGCGGTTTTCACAGCCATCGTTGCTCCACCCTCCACACCCCACCCCTAACCCCTCCCCTGAGGGGAGGGGAAAACAAGTGGCGCGTGCATCATCCAAAGCCAGCGCCCATGGCCACCCCGAAGTCGCCGCCTTCTCAATCACAAAAAGCGGGTGGTCTGACGGGTGTTCCGCCAGTGGGAGCGCGAGGGCAGGCCCTCGCTCGCGCAGCGACACTCGCGACACACACCGCTGCCTCAGTCATGGCGCACCAGCACCATGGCCATCGAACGCGGAATGAAGGTGGCGCCCTTCTTGATCCGGCGCGAAGGATTGTCGCTCAACGACGCGACGACGCGGAAGCCGGCGATCTCGGCCAGCTGCATGATCTCGGTTTCGCGGCGGAACTCGTAGATGTGGTCCTCCTGCGCGGCGGTGAGAGCGCCGGTGAGAAACACGCGGCCGCCCGGCTTGACGTGGTGATAGAGGTTGGTCAGCAGCTTCACCGGCTCGGGCAGATGCTCGATCAGGAAGCAGGAGATGCCGTGCGAATAGCCGCCGGAGGGAATGCGGTCGAGTTCGAGCGCGTTGGCCTTGGCGTAGGTGGCGCGCGCGCCGAAACCGTTGGCGGCGGAGAGCTTGCGCGCAATCACCATAGAAGCTTCCGAAATGTCATAGCCTGACAACGTCATCTTCGGCATGCGCTTCAAGGCCATCAGGCCCCAGCCGCCGTGACCCGGCGCGATCTCGAGGATCTTGCCCTCGGCAGCGGGCTCGATGAAATACTTCTCGAAGAATTCGACAAGGCGCAGGTGGTGCTCCCAGGCGAAGGTGGTCACCAGCACGCCGAGCAGATACGAGGTCATGTACTCGAGCTTGGAATAGACGGCGGCCTCGACCTCGTCGAAGGATTGCGGCGCATAACGCCCATAGTCCTCGTACATGAGCTGCGCCGTGTTCACCTTGATGGTGAAGAGCGTGTAGGCCTCGACGACGTCCTTGAGGTGTTTCTCGCCGTAGGCCTTGACCACGAGTTCGATCAGCTCGCCGCCGATGCGATCGAAGTATTCGGGGTTCGGTGCCCGCGCCACCTCGATGCCCGGCAGCATCTTCGGGCGATGCGTCCGGAAGGCGTCGAACAGCAGGCTGACGTTCTTGTCCATGGCGTGTGCCTTGCTCGTTTGCATGAGCTCGTTCTCCTGGCGGCGCGCTGGCCGGTGCCGCCTTGCGATCGCACGGCTGCAGTCCCTGCCGGACGGTTAAACCCGCTCGTCCCGCTGTGCAATGCTCTTGTAGATCAAACCCATGCTTGTCAGCCTCTCATCCACATGTCCCGGGGTCGTTAAAACTGGAAGTAGATGAAGCCGACTGACGGCAACCCAGGCTGTCCCGTCGAAAGTGCTGCGAAATGGCCGTTGTCGCCGGCGATCTTGAGGCTTAGCGCCGCAACAAAGACCAGGGCCATCAGCACGGCGCCGCCGGTTGTGGCCCGCATAGCGACGAAAGCGCGGGCAACCGGGCGCCGCCAGACGCAGTAATCGACCGCCTGTGACAGCATGACGACGGCGACGGCGACGAGGCACCACCACAACCCTGGATAGGGCGGCGCGCTGCGCATGGCGAACAGTCCCCAGACGTAGGCACCGACCGCCGACATGTTCTCGGCACGAAACAGAATCAGAGCCACCAGCCAGCAAACCTGCAGCAGCACGATGCTGAGCACGAGGCCCCATCGCGTGCGCGGCGCCTTGCCCTTGGTGACGATAGTCCACCCGGCAATCATCACGCCGAGCCACACGCCGCACAGCACGAAATGCCAGGCAGCGCCATGCCACAGGCCAAAGATCGCCATCACAACAAGTGTGACGCCGATCTGCGCGTAGTACTGCCAGCGGCGCGAACGGATACGGCTCAAGACCGCGAACGACAGCTTCACGAAGATGAAGGTGCGGATCCAGCTCGACAGCGAGATATGCCAGCGCTGGAAGAACTCACCCGGCGAAGCCGCGAAGTAGGGGGCACGGAAGTTGATTGGCAGGCGATAACCCATCATGCGTGCCACGCCGCGGCCCATGTCAGTGTAGCCTGAGAAGTCGGCGTAGATCTGGGCGTAGAAGCCAAGCAGCGCCAGGAACAAGGCCAACGACGAGGCCTGTGAGGGGGCGGCCCAGACGGGATCGATGATGCGCCCGATTGGATCGGCCGCAAGCTTCTTGACGAATCCCAGCGTGAAGAGATGCAGCCCGACCGAGATGTGGCGCCAGTTGAACGATTTGAGTTCGTTGAACTGCGGCGCCAATTGCCGGTAGCGCACGACGGGGCCTGCGATCAAGTGCGGGAAAAAAGTCATGAACAACGACCATTCGCGCAGCGGTGGCACCTTCTTGCGGTCCTTCAGGTCGAGCGTGGCGCTGACCGCCTCGAAGGTATAGAAGCTGATGCCGAGCGGCACGATCCACGCAATCAGCGACGGTGCCGGCAGCGAGATGCCAAGCGACTGGCTGAGGAAATCGCGATACTTGAAGTAGGCGAGATTGAGGATCAGCAGGCCGATGACAAGGCCAAGCCAGGGCCGGCTGAGTTGGAAATGCTCGTCGAGCTTGAGATAGATCCACACCACCGCCGTCACGGCGGCCAGGATGATCAGGTTCCACACCCCAGCCCAGGCGATAAAGCCGAGCGAGACCAGCAACAGCACGATGTTCTGCGTCCGCACGGTTCGCGCTAGGTAGAACCACAGCAGCAGTGCCGGTAAGAGCGCCAGAAAATCGTAGTTGGAATAGATCACCGGCTCGTGTCCTCGCTCAAGGCCATTGGGCGCCGCCCGTTAGGTCAATTCTTGCGCCACACGTCGATCGCGCGGATCTCGATTGATGACGGTGTCAGTTGTCCTGGTTGCACATTGGCGAAGCTCACCTGCGCCACCTCCGCCAGATCGGGAACCAGCAAGCGCACGGTCTGCCAGGCCTCGGTCTTGCCCTCCAGCGGGGCCACGATCTGGCACACGCCGATCTGCTTGCCATCGCCAGCCGTCAGACACACACCCGTGCGACCGGTCAGAGCGCGCGCCGTCACCGTCACGGCACCTGGGCCCGTACGCGCCTCACCTGACGTCAGGCCCATGTGCGCCGCATAGAATTGCCGTTCGGTCGACAGATGGATCACGGCGCTGGCAGCCGTCGCACCGAGCTCGACGCGCGTGAGCGGATCGATGGCCGTGAGTTTGTCGAGCGGCACCGGCATGCGGCTATGGCCCGCGATTGGTGCCGCCGGATCGGGCTCGGGACTGCCAGCCGCAGACTTGGGCTCGTTATAGGCGGCCAGCAGCGTTGTGCGTTTGATGCGCACTGGCGGCCGGTCGAGATAGGGATGCAGGTCTGCGGGCGCTGCTGCAATCACCGGTGCCGGCCGCGGCAGACGGCCGCTTTTCAGGTCGCGCTCGATCATCGGCAGCAGCGTCTGGAATGCGATCCAGGCGCGCATGCGGATGCCCAGTTCGAAATCATGCACGGTATCGCCGGAGAGAACCGGCAGTGGCGGGATCAGGCTCGCTGTATCAATGACGGCCACATCGTTCTCGCGTGCCCAGGTGGCGATGATCGCATTGTGGCCCGCCAGCAGCTTGCGGATATTGGTGTAGGTCAGCGGCGAGTACGTCGAGCCATTGGCCACGCCATAGAGGTGCCGGTTCGGCCGATGCCGCGGCACCATGCCGGGCTGGATGTAGACCATTTCCGTCGACACGATCGGGGTTATGTCGAGATCGCGGGCCGCCGCCTTGAAGGCATCCAGCGCCATGAGCTTGCGGCCGAGATAATGGATCTTGCGCGTTTCGACGAGATTGGGCGCCGTAGCGTTGTAGGCAGGCGTATAGACCACCTCGACGGCAGGCTTGGCCGGCTCCGGCAACTCGCTGCCCGGCAGTTCACGCAACAGGTGCAGCACGCCGTGGCGGAACAGAGCCGATGTCTTGGCAAGCTTGCTGTCGCGGTATGGAGCCAGAGCTTTACGCAGCCGGCTCGGCTCTTCGTATTCGAACGCCCCGGTCTGCACCTGGACACCCGGTGGTAACTTGATGACGCCATGCGGCGGCAGTTGATCGATCGACATGCGATTGCCCGAGTAGGAAATCACATAGTCGATGCCGAAGGGGCCAAGCTCGTGGCGCAGCACCGATGCCATGTCGTGGAGGTCAGAGGCGTTGCGCGACGCATTGATGACCTCCACCTGGAGGCCGTCACCACGGCGCTCTGTCCATTGCCGGAAATAGGCATCGAGGAAGTTGTCGACTTGCGACGAAGTTGAATCGCCGAGCCAGCCGACGCGGATGGTTTTCGCTGCCTTCTTGAGGGCTAGATCGTTTCCGTAGAGATAGCCGAACTGATTGGCCGGGCCGGCGCCAGCCTGAATGCCGGGCAGCAGCTTATACCGCGGATAGATGCTGTCATCGAAGCCGCGAAAGGCGAAGATATCGTCGAGGGACAGGCCATTGAACAACTCGGTGAGCGAGTAGTCGCCCTTGCGGAGATAGTTCTCGTTCCACACGTAGTTCTCGGCGCCACCAAAGGCGCGAGCCTTGGTTCGCGCATCGATCTCCGGCGGTGTCGGGCGTGGCGGCCACTTGGCGGGAGCAAAGAACCAGCGCGTGTCGAGCGAGCGGTCGAACGTCACGGTGTCGAGCATCTTGCGCTCGAAGCCCGATGGCTCCGTGGACTTTACGAGGGCCGCTGCCTGCCGCGGTTGCAACGTCAGCGACGTGAACTGAAAGCCGTCGACGAAGCGATAGACGAATTCGCCAGCGGCCAATAGATAGACCACCGACAACAGGCAGAACAGCCAAGGTCGCAGGCGTCTGTCCTTCACCGGCATTCCATTCCCCCTGGATGGTCGGTTGCCTGGCTCGGCTCCTGAACCGTTGGTTGCGTGCACCATGACCGTCGAGGCCGGCAAGACGGCTGGACGGCGTGACCAAGGCTGCGAGGCGCAACGGCTCACACTGCCGGCCAGATGATGACTGCGGCAGCGCGCCATCCATACCGTGGCGCCCCGCACGCCAAGCTGCGGCGAAAGGTCTTGTGCGCTGTTTCGGGATGGCGCTTGCCCGCGCCGAGCCAGGGGCGCCAACGTCGCGCCGTGGCGGGGCCAGCCCCCGTCGACGACGGAACAGGTGGGAAGCATGAGCGCAACGCCGGAAAATCTGGTTCCTGCGCCCTATCTGGGCCACGCCATGGCACGGATGGGGGGGGCGCTGTCGCTTGCAGACCAGGAGATGGTCTCAACCGCACGCGGCAGCTTCGATCGCACCTGGTGGGGTTGGAAGTTCACGGATTTTTCCGCCCCCCGCTTTCAGGAGGGCGCCCACGCTTTGGCCTGGCTCCTGACATCGCCCCTGGCACCGGCGGCGGCACGAACGAGCCACAGGCTGCTCGATCAGGCCACGGCTTCGATCGCGTTCTGGAGCCGCCTGCAGCACAGCGATGGCAGCTTCGACGAAGCCTATCCCTTCGAGCGCAGTCTGGCTGCGACGGCCTTTACGCTGTTCTATGTCGGCACGGCCATCGAACGCCTCGGTGATCGGCTCGATCGCCAGACGCGAGACACGGCACTGGCCACCGCCGAGCGAGCCGCCGGCTGGCTGTCCGTCAACGGTGAGCATCACGGCGTGCTGTCGAACCATTTGGCGGCAGCGGCGGCAGCCTGCCAGGTCGCCGGCGATCTCCTCGGCACCGACCGCTACCAGGGTGCGCGCGACCGTTGCCTTGGCATCATCTATCGCGAGCAGGACCCCGACGAAGGCTGGATGCGCGAATACAGTGGCGCCGATCCGGGCTATCAGGGCCACGGCATGTTTTATCTGGCCGACATTTTGCGCCGCACTCGGGACGCAACGCTCGCGCAGCGACTGAGCGCCGCGATGCGCTTTCAAGGCTGGTTCGTGCACCCGGACGGCACTGTTGGCGGCGAATACGCCAGCCGCGGCACCAAATTCGCGTTTCCGGCCGCCTTCGAGATGCTGGCGCCATCGCTCCCGGAAGCGGCTGCCATCGCCCGGCATCTGCGCGGCTGCATCGCGCGCGGGCAGGGCGTCGGCCTGCACGAGATGGACGTCTGGAATCTGTTTCCCATGCTCAACAACTACCTCGTCGCCGCCGAGGCGGCAGGTCCGCTGTCCGAGGCAGCGGCCTTGCCCTGGCAGACGCCCGGTGCCACAGGCCGGTTTCCACGCGCGGGCCTCATCGTCGCCAATCGCGCCAATCACGTGCTGGCTGCGGCGCCGGGCAACGGTGGTGCGCTGAAGCTGTGGGCACCGGATGGCTGCCTGCGCTACGAGGATTGCGGCTATGGCGCCCGCAAGGGGCGCGGCTGGATCGTGTCGCAAGGCCCCGCGACCTGGGTGGAGCCGCCCGCCACATCGCAAGGCGCCGACAGCGGTCCGGTCACCGCCACCAGTCGCGGGGTGTTCGTCACCGTGCCGGCGATCCGCTTCGATCCCTGGCGTTTTATGGCGTTCCGCGGTTTCACGACGACGATCGGGCGGCTGCCCGCGCTGGCTCGCGCCCTGAAAGACGTGCTGGTCGGCGTTCTCATCCGCCGCCGCACGCCGCAGACGGCAGCCCTGGAGCGCCACGTCGCGTTCAGCGCCAACGGACGCCTGACGATCGACGATACGTTGACCGGCCTCGAGGCCACCGCCACGCCGCTGGTTCGCAGCGTGCCCTACCATATGGGGTCGGCACGCTACGCGGGGCTTGAGGATCAGTTCGGCGCGGCCGTATCGTGTCCGGAGCTTGACGCAACCACCCCAAACGGTGGACGCCGGATCGTGGTCATCGATCCGGCGTCCTGAACGTGTTGAGTCCGTGGTTTCGGGATCAGATATTCCCGAAGTAGTGGTCGATCTGCTGGCCGTTGAAATTATACCGGAAGGCCTCGTAATCCCAGGTCGGGAGCTGGTTCGTGAGATCGAAGTGCACATCCAACCTGTCACCGTTGTCGTAGTTGGTGACTTCCAGGCTCACTTGGTTTTCCGGAGTGACGTAGTCGGTGATCGACGACCACTCCTGAGCCGTGCCGCCGTTCGAGGCGTCATAGCGGGTCGAGACAACACTGCGATCGTCGTTGACGGTGCGCACCGTCGTCGTCCGGCCTGAACTATCCACGAGTTGCGAGATGGTATCCCAGTCGAACCGGTCGCCCGCGTCGAAGCTGGTGCCACGGCTGCTGCCGTCGTCGTTCTGGAAGAAGATGCCTTCCTGGCGATTCTGATTGTCGAGGTAGTTGATGTAGTAGGACCATGACTCGTCGTCGACAGTTTCATTGTCGACGTCGAAGACGAAGCCATACGACGTCCCGTCACGCTGATGCACGTAGGCGCCGGTTTGAGCATTGTCGGCATTGTAGTAGTTGAGCGTGTAGTCGTGCGCTTGCGTGCCGGTCAGCTCGTTCGTCATCACCCATGAGCTACCGCCATCGAACTCGCCACGCTGCGATGACAGGGTCCACGTCGCCGTGTAGTTGTTGGTGATGTTCGACCAGAATTGCGTGCCCGTGATATCGCTGCGCGACACTTGAGCGGCCTCGAACTCGTGGGCTGCGAGATCGAATGTGACCGGTGCGTCCTGCTCGACGACGAGCAGCGTGTCCCTGTCTGCGCCGCCAAGCACGTTGTCGAGGTCGTCGGCGGCATCCCAGACAACGGTGTCGTTGCCCTCGCCGCCGTTGACCATGTCCCGGCCAGCGGCGCCAGCCAGGACGTCGTTGCCCTTGCCGCCCTGAACGTCGTCATCGCCTTCGTTACCATTGACCGTATCGTTGCCGTCGGCGCCCATGAGGGTGTCGTTGCCGACATTGCCCAGCAGCAGGTTCGCGCCGCTGTTGCCGGTCAACGTCAGGCCCGTGGTACTGGCCACGGCACCGATTTCGACATTGGCCGTCAGCGTGTAGTTCGTGACCGTGACGTTGACGCGATCCTGCGTGCCTTCACCGTTCGACTCAGTGACCTTGTCATCAAGCGAGTCGACGAAGTAGGTGTCGTTGCCCGCGCCACCGCTCATGCTATCAGCGCCGAGCCCGCCGTCGATGATGTCGTCACCTTCACCGGCGTCAATGACGTCATTGAAGCTGCTGCCGTACAGTTGGTCGTTGCCACCGTAACCGTACATCTGAATGCCGGTCGTGGCATTGGCTACAGTCACCAGATCGTCACCGGCGCTGCCATGCAGGACTTCGACGCCACTCATCGCGATGAAGCGGGTGTTGCCGGCCGGGCTTTCGAGGACGACGACGTCCTGGCCTTCCCCGCCATCCACCGTGGTATCGGTGCTGTCAGCGAAGATCGTGTCATCGCCGCCTTCACCGAACAATTCGTCAGCGCTGCCAAGGCCCGTGATCACATCGTCGCCAGCGCCGCCACTGAGCGTGTCGATCTCGGGTGTACCCGTCAGGATGAGGCTCCCGCCCCCGCCTCGAATGACCGCGTTGCCGTCGGTGTCGATGACGACCAATTCGATGGTCGTCACTGTTTCCGTGGCGCCACCGCCGTCAACCCAGGTCGCGACACCGCGCACTTGCCCATCGACTGGCACTTGCGCCTCAGTCAGCGAATTTCCGTTTGCCAGCAGATCCCACGTCTCGGTGGTCTCGTTGAACACCTGCCAGAAGAACGAGATGGTGCCGATACCATCCTGATCAGCCAGTGTCCCGGCGGCGAGAATGAACGGACCTGTCGTCACATTGAGGCGCGAAAGAGTGGGTCGTCCCGTCGCCGGCGAATTGGCGATGCTAAACTCGGAGGCTGGTCCCGAGCCGTTGTTGAGGAAGCGCAGGCGTTCGACATTGCGCAAGAGATCGGTGCCGTCGTCGGTGGCACGGAGCGGGGCGACGAAGCCACCGGCGCCGTCCGAGACGCCACGGTGGAAGACCGAGATGAACCCATCCCCGTTTGCGTCGTCCGGAGCACCACCGGTATCCGTGCCTTCGATCAGATACTCGTCCGCGGAGCCGCGGAAGACGGCGACGTCACTGTTGGCGGGGGCGCCTGCAACGTCCATCATTTCGCGGACGATGCGCAGCTGGCTTGGATTATATACGCCAGCCAACAGTTCGCTTTGGATTTCGGTCAGGCTATTGACGGTGCGGACTTCATTGCCATTTGAGTCGACGATGCTGATGCGCACGTTGAGCCACGCATCGCCGTCGATGATGTCATTGCCGCCGTTGCCCTGCATGATGTCGCTACCGCCACCACCGATCAGGATGTTGCCGGAACTGTAGATGACCGGATTGTTGATGTTACCCGGCAACTGGGCCGCCGTCCACACACCTCCGAGGAAGTCCGAGAAGCCATTGATCAAGCTGACATTTTCGCGCAGAAGCTCGTCGCCCGAGAAGGCGTTCTCCGGCAAAATGATGTCCGGCTCGAGGGGATCGAACACGGGCTCGACGCGGCTGTCGCCGACCAGTCGGTCATTGAGATCCGAGCCGGACAGGGCCTCGACCCGGTCAAAGCGGTTGCGCAGGATATCGAGTTCAATGCCAGCTGCATCCGTGGTCAATACCCGGGCGCGAAGGTCGGCATTGGCGGCAATGCTGGAGCCGAGGAAGATGCCCCAGTCGAAGCCCAGCATGCCTTCGCTGCGGATGATGCTTTCGCCCTGGACCATAATGTCGTCGCCGGATTCAGCGTCGAAATCCTGCTCGTCGGCACCAGCGAACATGACGTCGTGGCCGATGATGGTCGAGTCGAAGAACAACTCCGAGTTGTCGCCGGCGATGGTGTCGAAGCCACCCGCGCCTTCGATCCAGTCGTTACCCTCGTTGCCGGCCAGGAAGTCCGAGCCATTGCCGCCGAGGATGAAGTCGTCACCCCGGTCGCCGAAGACCTCGGTTGCGTCGACGCCGCCGACCATGAAGTCGGAGCCGTCGCCGCCGAACAGCAGGTCGAGGCCATTGCCGCCGGAGATGACGTCGTTGCCGTCCTCGCCGTGGATGAAGTCGGCATCGCCGCTATCGGTGATGATGTCATCACCAGCGCCGCCGTGCAGCCGGTCGACACCGGCGCCACCTTCGATGCGGTCGTTGCCGCCGTCACCCCAGATGGTGTCGTCGCCTTCGCTAGCGATCAGGATGTCGTTGTTGTTGGTGCCGCCGAGCACGACGTGGCCGGCGCCGTTGTACTCGAGATAGTTGGTGTCCGGTCCGTCGGTGGTAGGGGTGTTGGGATTGTCGCGCTCGACATAGTCGATGATGGCGGCGCGGAAGGGGTCTGTGCCCTCGGGCCACGTCGGGTCGGGGCCGATCTGGACGGCCGTGTTGAGCTCCAGAATGTGATCCACGGTCTGGAACAGGTCGCCGGGGAGATGGCCGCCGCTAGCAATGCCCGTGCCGTCACCCAGGGAGGTGTTGGCCATGACCATGTTGGCGAACGAGTTGTTCTCCAGCTCGTTGATGAAGTTTAGGCCTTGCGTGCGGGTCAGGTAGTAGAACCGGTCGCCGTTCTGCAGGTTTTCCATCTGCAGTTCGAAGATGGCGTTGAACGTCGAGCCGAGCATGCCGCCGAAGGGCATGATGGCTTCGGCGAGGCCGCCGATCCACAGGTCGATGTTGCCGAGGCCCGTGCGGGTCACGCCGTCACGGTCGACGGTGGGGTGAGTGGTGTCGTTGTTGGCCCATCTACCGGTGCTGGTGAGGAACTCGATGCGATCATCCGGCGCACCCGCACCGCCAAAGATCAGCAGGTTGGCGGCGTCGCGGCGCTCCTGCAGGGTATCCGCGGCGAGGATGAGTTCGTGGGTGCCATAGGCGGCGATGAAGTTGACGACGGACGAGGTGTTCTTCAGGCCCTGGGCAAACTCGAACCAGCTGTCGTAAGGCTTCAGGAAGGTCGAGCTGGTGGCGGCAAAGAGCTGCGCGCGCGCGTCGTTCAATGACGGCACACCGGTGTCACGACCGCGAGCGATGTTGATCGCGGCGAGATCGAGCGGCTGTCCCAGCAGGTTCGAGCGCACGGCGTCGACGACGAACTCGTCGATCTCGTTGCCGACCTGCCGCGTCATGCCGCGAATGATTTCGGCCGTAGCCTGGTCGGCGGTCAATGCGCCGTCCTGGTTGAACTCGATCGGATTGAGGAAAGCCTCGATCAGGCCGATGTCGTTGCTCACGCCAGCATCGTCGATGCGCGCAATGGTGTCGGTCAGCATCGAGTGGCCGAACCGGTACACAGTGTGGGCGAACTCGGCGACGATCGAGCTATCGATGTCGGTGCTGCTGTTGAAGACGAACAGGTCGATCGCGGGCTGGATCTTGCGGCCGAACTCCTCGAACACGAGATGCTGGTACTGCATTTCGGTGCCGAAACGGGCGGCCTGGAACAGGCGCTCGCCATCCCAAACGAGGCCAGCAGGACTGGTCGGCACAGCGGTCACGTCAACCAACAGCCACTCGTTGATGAAGGCCAGATCATCCGTGGCAAGCACGGTCTCCTGCGTCGCTGTCACGATGCGGTTGTGCTCGGAGTGGAACACATGATGGACCGCGGTGAGGCCGATGTTCTCGTTGCCGCGGCCGTCGCCGGTGACGAAGTGGCGGTCAAGGAGCTCATCGTCGTAGAAGCCCGGCCCCGTGATTGCGGTGCCCGTGCCATCGGCAAGACCAACGGCTGAGTCGCCATCGGCGGTCAGCAATTGCCGTGCAGTGAAGGGATTGCCGTCATGGTCGCCGATTGGATTGGCGGCATGCGCGATGTCGTCGAGGAAGGCGTGGCCGGTGCGTAGAGCGTTGACGGTGAAGGTGTTGACGGGGGTCGCCAGATTGCCGGAGACGGTGGCATCGTCGGATGTGTTTGGAATGCCGTCGATACCAATATCGGTGATAATCTGCGGCAGTCCGTTGGCGCCGCGGATGAATTCGCCGTAGGCGTCGGTGCGCAGCAACGGCAGGTTGACCACATCGGCGTCCTGCAGGTCGATGCCGAGTACCGTGCGGGCCTGATCCTTGACGTCGGCCCAGGTCGGAAGACTGTTGCCGTCGGTGCTGCTGTTGAGCAGGCGGCCGGTCGCGAGCGGGCCGTTGGCGGTGGCGACGTATTCGCGCAGGAACACCTGATGCGAGGCATGCGACGTGTAGGTCTGGTTCTGGTCGATCCACGATGTGGTCGTGTTCTGTGCCTCGTGGAAGGTGTTGTCGGCCGCCTCGTTCACCGACGTTGTGGTCGGATCGTCGAGGAGGATGCCGTCGGCGCCTGCGCCTTCGAAGGCCGTGGCGCGCGTCATGGCCATGAACGTGCCAGCCGCAACTTCGTCGCCGGTGTCGGCAACCCCGTCGGCGCCGAGCAGCACCAGCGGGTCATCGGCTGCCAGCGGGATAAGCACGACACCGGTCGTCGGTCCGCCCTTGGTGACGAGATCGAGGCCGTGGTCGAAGAACTGGCCGAACAGCGTCATCCATGAGTTGAACGGCGCCGAGATGCCGGTGTCGGGGGCAATGTTCGGGATCTCGTTGAATGGCGGCGCGCCGGGATCACCGGGATTGACCGTTGCGTCCAAACCGTTGGCAAAGCGCCAGGCGGAAACGGCTGCCGGGTTGGTGGGACTCATGTCCACAATCAGGTTGGAAATGATGCGCGGGTCGGCATCAATCACCGGCGCTGGGCCCGTGCCCGCGTACTCCGGCAGGAAATCCGGATCGAGCTGGCGCGGGAACACGGTATCGGCAGCGCCGATTTCGCTGCGCCCGGGGACGATATTGTTATCGCGGCCGTCAACGGTGCGCAGGCCCCAGGGCAGATGCGGGTCGGGGATCAGCGTGATGATCAGCTGCTCATGCGCTGTCAGCGTCGAGGTCGGATCCGGCACGAACGGCGTGCCATCGAGCAGGGTGTTGTTGGTCAGCGCTTCAGAAATCTTGATTTGCTGCAGGATGAATTCCAGATCGTGACGAATGAGCGTGATCATGGCGACAGGGCCTCGTGGTTGCTGAGACAGTGCCTGCGGTTTGTGCGCAGCGACGATTTCTGGGAGCCGCACGTCCTTGCAACTTCGCCCACCTGGATGCCGACCATTCCAGGCGAAGAGGCAAAGGCTGTGCACGCTCGATGCCGTCTAACAGACAGTGCGCGAACGGCATTTGCTAGCGGCAGGAGGTCCAAGTCCGCATGGGCACGAAGTCTGATGCCCGATCAGACTAAGGTCTGATGCGAGTTCAGCACTTGGTCGGTCACGACCGAACCTGGCAGGGCATGCAGCGCGGCATGGCGCTGACCTCTGGGCAAAGCGGCCCATGCCAGAGCTGCAACGCGGTGTGCGGGCGTTGAGATGGCAACAAGCTCAAGAGATGGTTCAATGATTTGTACGTCGCTTACGGCGTTACAGCGCGCCAATATGGGCGCCAGCGACGCTTCGGCCGGTGCATGTCGGGCAGCGCCAGACCGAAACTGTTCTCGACCATGGCAGTCCAGGGCGCAGTACCGGCGTCGACAACGCCACGGTGCCCAAGCTGGCGCCGGAGTCGACTGGCTGCCTACCCGAGGCGGGCGTGCACGTAGTCGACGATGCGCTGCATGGCCACCGGTGCGGCTTTCGATTGGGCGTTGCGAATGAAGCCTTCGCCCTCGCCTTCGTAGAGCGCCAGATCGATGTCACCACCGCGCTTCTTGTAAGCCGCAACGAAGCGCTCGAGGTCGGCCTTCGGGTGCACCACGTCGTTGGCGCCCTGCACGTAGAGCACCGGCGGCAACTGCACCGGCTCGCCGCGTTCGAGGATGCCGACCGGATTGCCCTCCTCCATGGCAGCGTCCGTGCCCCAGAACTTGTGGTGCAGCGGAATGACGCTCGCGAGTTGCGCAGGATAGGTGCCGCCGGCTGCCACCAGGCGCTGGGCGTGATGATAGCGCCGCAGCGGATCGATCACCGGCCACACCAGCACGGCGCAGGCAATCTTCGCATCGACACCGTCACCGCCGGCCAGCTTGATGGCAGCGTAGCGCGGGTCTGCCGGCCGCATGCCGCCGAGAATGGCCTGATGCGCTCCGCTCGAGATGCCGATGACGCCGACCTTGCCGGTCTTTGCCTTGAGCGAGGGGGCGCGGGCCTTCAGCCAGCGAATGCCATAGTTGATATCGGCCAGCGAGGCAGGATAGCCGGCGTCCGGTGGCATGCGGAAATCGAGAGCGGCCACCAGCACGCCGCTGCGCGCAAGCGTCTCGCAGAACAGCGCATCGCTGGTGCGATCCTGGTTGCACCAGGCACCGCCATGCAGGTCGACCATAAGTGGGAACGGTCCCGGCCCCTTGGGCTTATAAAGCCGCAGCAGCAGCGGCTTGTCGCCGTGGCGCAGGTATTCCACATCCTCGACATCCAACTCGAACGTCCTGGCGTCTCGCGTGGCTGTCATGTGCCCGAACTCCGCTCTGTGCCAATGGGAGGGTGACGCCCTGTTTATAGGGCGTCGTTTCGACAGCTTGTCACGCCGCCGGAGCCGCGTACAGCGCCGGCGCCAATCGCGCGCGCAGGCCAGCCATCGCGTCACAGCATGCCGAGCGAGCTTTTGCGCTTGGGCGGCGGGAAACCAGCATCGAGCGCTGCCAGATCCGCCGCGTCGAGCACGAGGTCGGCCGCCGCCATGTTCTCCTGCACATGCTTCAGGTTGGCCGCTTTCGGAATCGACACCACATGCGGGTGCCGCATGGTCCAGGCGATGGCGATGGCGGCCGGCGTGACGCCGTGCCTGGTGGCCACTTTGGCCAGTGCCGCGTGACCGAGGATCGCGCCTTGCCCGAGCGGCGAATAGGCCATCACCATCACCTTCCGCTTGGCACTGTCGGCAATCAGATCGAAATCGATGCCGCGCGCGCCGAGGTGATAGAGCACCTGATTGGAAACGCAGTTCGCCCCGGCCTTGACGCCGGCCAGCTCGTCCATGTCGTCGACGTCGAAATTGGACACGCCCCAGTGGCGGATCTTGCCGTCGGCCTTCAGTTTTTCGAACGCGGCAACGGTTTCACTGAGGGGATGGGAGCCGCGCCAATGCAACAGGTAGAGATCGATGCGATCGGTCTTCAGTCGCTTTAGGCTGCGCTCACAGGCAGCGACGGCACCTGTTCGCGAGGCGTTGTGGGGATACACCTTGGAGACGATGAACAGCTTCTGGCGTAGCCCCGCCTCCTGGGTCGCCTCGGCAATCACCTCTTCCGCGCCGCCTTCGCCGTACATCTCGGCCGTGTCGATCAGCGTGATGCCGAGATCGATGGCTGCGCGGACGGCTTTGGCCTCCGCGGCACGGCTGCCGCCGCGCTCTCCCATATGCCAGGTGCCGATGCCGAGTTGTGGGATCTTCTCGCCGGTTGCCAGCGTGACGGTGCGCATTGGGCTCTCCCTGATCGATCGAGGCACAGACTGTGGCCGGCAGTCTGCTGAGCGGCGCCGGTTCTGGCAAGCGTGCAACGCCTGGTGCCGGAAGCGGGTGGCGCTGGGCGGTCGAAGTGGCCATACTGGGTGCCGATCAGTGAGCGGGCCGGAGCACGGTGCGTGTCAACGGCCGCGAGCGCCTGAACGGAGCAGACCACCATGAAAACCGGCGTCTTCTACTTCCCCACCGACTACGGCATTCAACCCGCCGAGTTGGGCAAGGCCCTCGAGGACCGCGGTTTTGAATCGCTGTTCGTGTGCGAGCACACCCACATTCCCGTCAGCCGGCGCTCGCCGTTCCCAGGCGGCGGCGAGTTGCCCAAGCGCTATTCCCACACCCACGATCCGTTTGTGGCCCTCTCGTTCGCGGCAGCCGCCACCAAGACGCTGCGCCTTGGCACCGGCATCTGCCTGATCCCGCAGCGCGATCCCATTGTCACCGCCAAGGTCATCGCCAGCCTCGACATGCTCTCGGGTGGCCGCTTCGAACTCGGCGCTGGCGGCGGCTGGAACGTCGAGGAGATGGAGGATCACGGCGCCAAGTACGACACGCGCTTCAAGCTGCTGCGCGAGCGCATTCTCGCCATGAAGGAGCTGTGGACCAAGGAGGCCGGCGGCTTTGACGGCGAGTTCGTCAAGTTCGAGCCCTCCTGGAGCTGGCCGAAGCCGGTGCAGCGGCCGCATCCCCCGATCCTGCTCGGTGGCGAAACCGACCACACGCTGCGCCGCGTGGTCGAGTTCTGCGACGGCTGGTTCCCACGCGCCACGCCGGCCACGGACCCGCGCGAGTTCGTGGGCCGCCTGAGCCAGATGGCCTCGACCGTGCGCCGCGATTTCTCGACGCTCTCGATTACCGTCTTCCGGGCACCATCGGATGCCGCCAAACTCGCCAAGTATCGCGAGGCCGGCATCGGGCGCGTCCTGCTGGAGATCCCCGATTTGAGCCGCGACGAGATTCTGAGCCATCTTGACACACTGGTGCCGTTGCAAGCCGCGTGAGCCAGGCCACCGCCATCTGCAGATAGCAGTTTAGCCGCGGCGAGCGTTTGACTTGAAGCGAAGGCCGTGCACAAAGCATCGTGGCAATCTTGGTCGAGGGGTCGCGCGTGGCGAGCCGAATGAGGTCCAGCGTGTTTGGCGGAGGAGCGTCCGCCGTTCTGGCAGTCCTGGCCGTGCTTGCCAGCATGCCGGTCGCCGCCCAGGACATGCAGTTTCCCTGGTCGACGCCGGAGAAGCCAGCTCCTGCCCCACGCAAACCGCCGCCCGAGTCCGCGAAACCGAAACCAAAGCCACCGGTCGCCAGTGCCCCGGTGGCCCCCGCGCCTGCGCCACCTGCGGCGACAGATGCAGGCCCCACAGCACCCGCGACGCCTTCGGCTGCCGCCAGCGAAGCCGAGATCACGTTCTGGAACTCGATCAAGGACAACAACAAGCCGGACGAGCTGCGCGCCTACCTGAAGCAATACCCCAGCGGCCAGTTCGCAGAGCTGGCGAAGCTGCGCATCAAGGAAGCAGCGGGCGCGGCCACCGGCGCCAGGAATGCCGGCTCGGGCGGGGCCGGTACGGCGCTGGTCCGCGAAGTGCAGGATCGGCTGTACAATCTCAATTACAACATCGTGCGCTTCGATGGCGTTCTCGACGCGGATACGGACCGTGCCATCCGCGGCTGGCAGCGGGTACGCGGTTTCATGCCCAACGGCGTCATTACCAATGACCAGTTGCAGGCGCTGCGTGCTGCCGTTGCCCCGGCGAAATGGGGTGCCATCGCCTTTCCGCAGGATGCGTTGCTGGGGGTCCCTGTGCATGGCCACAAGTCGCGTCAGACGGCGGAGGCGGCGGCGTTGGACGCCTGCAGGCTGCGCTACACCATCGTCTGTCGCGTCCAGGCTATCCCGGATCCTCAGTGTCTGGCGATCGCTGTCTTTCGGACGCAGTTGCCCACCGGCCAGATACGGGTCGCGCACCACTTTACGCGCGAATTGACCCCGGTCATCGCCGCAGCGAAGTCGCTGGCCAATTGCCAAGCGGCTGTTGATCGCGGCGGCAGTCCTTGCCGGTTGATCGGGGCCGTATGCGGCGCGAGCGCCGTGCCGCTGACAGGGCAATCCATCGCGCCCGTGTCGCCGCCAGGGGTGCAGCCGCCGGCCAGCCCGTCCGCGCCGGCTGTGCCGCGACCTCCGCGCAAGAAGGCCGGCGAGCAGGACGCCTGATCGCATCAGTCTGTTCGAGCCAGTCTGTTCGAGGCAGTTGCGGTCGCCGTGGCAAGCCGCCAAAATGCTCCTGGCGGTGCCTCCGCCCAAAGGAGCAAGCCCCATGACCGTCGCCGTCGGACTTGGCCTGATGGAGTTCCCGTTCTCGGACGCCCGCGCCTGGTGGCGCTGGGTGGATCTGTGTGAGGCAGGGGGCGCCGATTCGTTGTGGCAGACCGACCGTCTCGTCTCCAAGGAGCCGATCCTCGAGTGCATGGCCGTCATGGCGGCACTCGCCGGGCGCACCAGGCGCATCAAGTTCGGCATGAACGTGGTCTCGCTGGCGCTACGCGATCCGGTGCTGGTGGCCAAGCAATGCGCCACCATCGACGTGCTCTCGGAGGGCCGCCTGCTGCCCGCCTTCGGCATTGGCAGTCCGCTGGCGCCGGAATGGAAAGCGCTGACCATCGATACGTCGACGCGCGGGGCCAAGACCGACGAGGGACTCGCCGTCATCAGCCGGCTGTGGCGGGAGGAGAGCGTTGATTTCGACGGGCGCTTCTACAAGCTGAAGGGGGCCTCGATCGCGCCCAAACCGGTGCAGCCGGACCTACCGATGTGGATCGGCGGCGGTTCGGACGCGGCCATCCAGCGCACGGCGCGTGTTGGCACCGGCTGGCAGGCAGGCCCTGAGAACCCGGAGGAAGCCGGCCGCATCGTCGCCGCCATCAAGGCTGCTGCCGCCACCTATGGCCGCGCCCTCGACGACGACCATTACGGCTCCGGCTTCCCGTTTTTCTTCGGTACGCCGGACGATGCCGTCTTGAAGCGACCCATGGAGGCTTATCAGAAGCGAACCGGCCGCGATCCCTTGACCTACTTTGCCGTCGGCGACGCCGATGTCATTGTCGAGCGGATCGGCGCCTATGTCGCGCAAGGCGTCTCGAAGTTCGTCATGCGGCCGATCGGGCGGGGCGACGACGCGATCATGCTGCAGACCCGCCGCCTGATCGAGGAGGTGCTGCCCAAGGTGGCGGCGCGCTGGCCGAAGCCCAAGAAGAAGGTTGCCGCGGAATAGCCAGCATGGCGGACAGCGATCACTCATCGGGATTTGCCCTGTTTCCGACAGCCATCGGCACGTGTGCGCTGGCTTGGCGCGGCGACGTTGTGATTGCCACCACCTTGCCGGAGGCCCATGAGGCGGCAACGCGGCAGCGCATCGCGGCCCGGTCGCATGGCGCCAGCGAGCGTGCGCCGACGACCGTAATTGAGCCCGCTGTTGACGCCATCACCGCGCTGCTGGCGGGCGAGCAGGTGGACCTCAGCTTCATTGCCTGTGACCTGGGGGCTGACGACGACTTCAACGCCCGCGTCTACCGGATCGCCCGCACCATTCCGCCGGGAGCCACGCTGACCTACGGCGACGTCGCTCTGCGGCTTGGCGACAAGCAGTTGGCGCAAGCCGTAGGCCGGGCGCTCGGGCGCAATCCCTTGCCGATCATCGTGCCCTGTCATCGCGTGCTGGGCGCCAGCGGCAAGCTGACGGGATTTTCGGCGACCGGCGGCGTCGCAACCAAGCTGCGTCTGCTGGCCATCGAGGGTGCGGCCGTCGGCGCTGCGACCAGCCTGTTTGCTGACCTGCCACTCGTGGTGAAGCCGCAGCCGGTCGCCCGGCGGTCGCCGTCCAACTGAACGACCGGCGCGCGTCCCGGATCAGAACAGCCGGTTGGGGAAGTACCGCAGCAGTAGTTCCTCGTAGCGGCCGCTGGCGCGGACCCGGGCGAGGGCCTGATTGATCAGTCCCTTCAATTGCGGATCCTGCTTCGAGACCATGATGGCGATGCCATCGCCGAAAAACTTCGGCTCGTAGAATGGCCCAGCCTTCATCTCGCAGCATTCCCGCGACAAGGTGCCATTGAGCCACAACACGAGGCCGATGCCGTCATCGAACAGCAGGTTGACCTGTGAAGCTACCAGTGCGTCGCGGGCAAGCTCCGTGCTCTCGTAGGGAACGATCGCTGAATCCTTGAAGAAGGTGCGCAAGTAGGCTTCGTGGGCGCCGCCGCGGACGACGGCGATCTTCAAGCCTTCGAGGCCTTCGGGGGTTGGCGCCAGCCTTGGGCCACCACGGCGGCCGGCAAACCAGGCCGGGGTGTAGAAATACCGGTCGGTGAAATCGAAAATTCGCAGCAATGCCGGCGACAATACGTGCGAGGCGATAACGGCGTCAGTCTCTCGCTTGGCGAGGGCACTGCCAAGCTCTGCCCAGGGGCGCACCTGGATATCGCACGCAGCCGTCATCTCGAGGCAAATGGCCCGCGCCATGTCGATGTTGAAGCCGGTCAGGACGCCTTCCTCGTCATAATAGTTGAAGGGGGGATGGTCGCTGTCGGTGAGGAATCGCACGGCCACGCGCTTGGGGAGTTCCGCTGTGTCGGTTTGTGGTGCCGCCTGCGCGGGGCCCTGCGCGAAACTCGGCGTCGAGGCTGCCGTCGCCAGCATCAGCAGGCTTGCACACAGAATGGTCAGGCGTATGATCACGTCGCTGGTCCTCGTGTCCGAACCCGGACCCGGGTGAGACCGGGTTCGGGCGCCTTCGCCACCGCCGACTTGCGATAGGCAGTGCTGGCCTCGGATTGTGTCGATCGTGAGCCGGCGAGGCCATCCGGCTAGCGATCGTGAGCAACGCTCGAGAGCGTAACGCTGGTGTCGATGCGGCGGCATCCGGGCGAGCCAGCCATTGGCGACGCGCCGAACATTGGGGCAGTCGCTGGCTGGCCAGCCAACACCTTGGCCGCGCCAGCAGCGGCATCGGCGCCGAATCTCTTGGCCAAACTATCCGACACAGCGCCGTCCGAACAGCCGTTACCACTCGCAGCCACCGCTGCTGCAGGGCTGAACAGCGAACCAAAGTTGACCGAGGCCCACGATTGGAACGCTCTCGCGCGTTTGCATTGGGCCGTGCATGGCCTATCGTCGGCATCGCCCGCCTTCTCGGCGCGTTCACGTCCCGCCGTCTGGCAGATTGTGGCGCCTTCCTTTTTCGTCGGCGCCTTTGCGGGGCTCTCGATTGGCTTGAGCGAGACCGCTCACCTGTTGCTGGCGGCTTTGCTTGCTGCGCCATTCCTGTGCGTCGTCGTCCTTCGCCTCCTGGCGGTGCGCGAAGTCCTGGCGCGGCCGCCCGTCATGACCACGGCTACGGTCGCTGTCCCGAATCCCGGCACACCGCTGACGCCTGATCCATTGCTCCCCGTCTACAGCATTCTGGTGCCTCTCGTCGACGAGGTGGAGGTGCTGCCACGACTCATCAAGGCCCTGGGCGCGCTCGACTATCCGTCTGACCGGCTGGACATCATCCTGGCGCTCGAGGAAGCGGATCCGGCAACCCAACGAGCGGTCGCGGCCATTCGCCTGCCGCCCCACTTTCGCACTCTGGTTGTGCCGCAGTGTGAGCCGCGCACAAAACCGAAGGCGCTCAATTATGCGCTAACCTATGCCCGCGGCGACTTCGTCGTCATCTACGATGCCGAGGACCGGCCTGAGCCGGATCAGCTGCGCAAGGCGGTTGCCGCGTTCAACCTGGCGGGGCCGCGGTTCGCCTGCCTGCAGGCCGCGCTCAACATCGACGTTGCGGCTGCGGGCCTGCTATCGCGCCAGTTTACCATTGAGTATTCGGCCTTGTTCGATGCCCTGTTGCCGGCCCTGGAGCGCCTCGATCTGCCGCTGCCACTGGGCGGCACCTCCAACCATTTCCGCACGGCCGTACTGCGCGAGGTGGGCGCCTGGGATCCCTTCAACGTCACCGAGGACGCCGACCTCGGCATTCGCTTCGCCCGTCTCGGCTGGACCGTCGGCACCTTACCGTCGACGACGTGGGAGCAGGCACCACCGGACTTCGGCAACTGGTGGCGGCAACGGACGCGCTGGCTGAAAGGCTGGCTGTTGACCTACCTCGTGCACACGCGGTTCCCACGCCGGTTGGCACAGGATCTGGGTGGCCGCCGACATCTGGGCTTTCACGTGCTGATGGGCAGCATGCTGCTGTCGGTGCTGGCCTATCCTGTAGGCGTGTTGTTGCTGGCGATCGCGCTTGCTGACGGCCGCCTGCTGGCGACGCCGGAAACCGATCTGGAGTGGTGGCTGTGGTGGGCGACGGCGCTCAATCTGTTCCTGGGCGTCGGCACCGCCATATTGCTCGGCGCCTTAGCTGTCTGGCGCCGTGGCCGAGCCTGGCTGATGCCATGGACGCTGCTGATGCCGGTCTATTGGCTGCTGATCTCGGCCGCCGGCTATCGCGCCTTGTGGAAGCTGGTCCGCGAGCCCTACGTGTGGGAAAAAACGCAGCACGGCGACGGCGAGGCGTAAAGGTCCCTAGCCGTCGGCCGAGTTCGCATCACGTCTTTTTGGCGCGCACGTAGTCGACCACGCTCGAGAAATCCTTGTGGTCGGCGGCGGCCATCGACATGTAGTGGCGGAAGCTCGCCAGTGCCTGCGCGCCCATCGGTGTGGCAACGCCGCTGTCTTGGGAGGCCGTCTGCGCCAGGGTTAGATCCTTGACTAGCAGCGTCGTCATGAAGCCTGGCGCGTAGTCGCGATTGGCCGGCGTGGTCGGCACGGGTCCCGGAACCGGGCAATAGCCCGACAGCGCAAAGCTGTTGCCGGTCGACGTGGACACGACATCGAACAGCGTCTGGTGCGAGATGCCGAGTTTCTCGGCCAGCGCGAAGCCCTCGCAGACGCCGAGCATGTTGATCGCCATCATCATGTTGTTGCAGATCTTGACGGCCTGCCCCGCACCGGCTTCGCCGCAATGGACGACCTTCCTGCCCATGCCCTCGAGGATCGGTCGCGCCTTCTCGAACGCTTCCTTGGAGCCGCCGCACATGAAGGTCAGCGTGCCCCCCTGCGCGCCGCCGGTGCCACCCGACACGGGCGCATCCAGCGCCAACATGCCGGCCTTGGCGGCGAGTTCGTGCGCCTTGCGGGCCTGCCCGACATCGATGGTTGAGGCGTCAATGAAGAGTGTGCCCTTCTTGGCCGCACCGAACACGCCAGCGCCTTCGTAGACCGCCAGCGTTTCTTTGCCGGTCGGCACCATGGTGACGAGAAACTCCACGTCTTTCGCCGCGTCGGCGGCCGTGGCGACCTTCTTCACGCCAGCCTGGGCGGCCTTGGCGAGGTTGTCCTCCATGATGTCGAAGCCTTTGACCTCGTGGCCCTTCTTGACGAGGTTGCCGGCCATGGGCAGTCCCATGTTGCCAAGCCCGATGAAGCCGATCTTTGCCATGTGATATCTCCGTGGTGGGGCGCAGCGCCGCAATCGGGGCCACCGCGATGTGGATGTGATTGCCAACTGATAGCGCCGGCCTCGCCCGTTGTCGCCGGTGGATTTGCGCTGGCGTCATGCCCAGGGATTGAGCACCTTCACGCCGCCGAAGGCAAAGTCGGCGACATTGCGCGTGACGACGGTCATGGCATGCACCAGAGCGGTGGCGGCAATCAAGGCATCCCGCTCGCCTCGCGGATTGGGAACATGTAAGCGCGCGCACGCCAGCGCGACGGCAGGCTCGATTGGCAGGATACGGCCAACGAAGCGCGGCAGAATTTGCGTGTCGATCCACGACCGCAAGATGGCACCTTGAGCCTTGTCCCTGCGCTCGATCTGCAGCGCGCCGAGTTCCAATTCCAGTATGGTCACGGCTGACAGGAACGTGTGCTCGACCGGTGTCGCACGTGCCCACACCAACACTTTCGGATCGGCCTTACCAGGTCGGCGAAGCTCGGAAACGACACTGGTGTCCAGCACAAGCATCAGGTCAGATCCGCGGCACGAAACAGGCCTTTCGCGCGCGGCGGGTCAAAGTCGAAATCAGCCGCATCCGGCTGCGCCAAAGCGTCAGCGACGGTCATCTGACTTTTGGTCAGCTTGCGGTAGTCCTCGATGCTCAAGAGGACATGGGCCGGCTGGCCACGGTCCGTGATGATCACCGGGCCTGACTTCGCTGCCGTTTTCGCCTTGCTCGTGTCTTGGTTGAACTCTCGACTGGACATGGTGGTCATCGGCATTGCGGCCTCGCCCTCTATTGAATGTAGAAACGTTACTACAATTTCATGGCTAGCGCAAGCGTCGCCTATCCCCGCTCGATGCCGCGCCGCAGGATGGGCGAGGGTGGCGCCTTCATGCAGCGTGATGCCGGCCCGTCCCAGGCGCCGCCGGTGCGCAAACAATCAGCGATCAGGCGCTCGCGCCGCCATTGCCAGACGAGCAGTCCGGCCACGATGGCGAGCGCCGCGGCTGCCAGCAGCCAGCGTTGCAGGCTTGGTCTCATGGCTTGCCGCCGCCGAACCGGTCACGCCAGGCGGGCAGCGCGCCGGGAAACGGCAAGGTGGTGGCCTCGTAGACGCCGCGGGCAATGGCGCGTGCCAGACAGTCGGCGGCCACCATGCCGATCTCGGTGAGGTCATAGGTGCCCGGCCGCATGGCCTTGTGGCAGGTGGCGATGGCGAACACCGTGTCGCCATCCATGGGCGCATGGGCGGGGCGTATGGCGCGGGCGAGACCGTCGTCGGCCATGATGGCGAGGCGCTTGGCTTCGGCCTTGGTCATGACGGCATCGGTTGCCACTACCGCGATGGTGGTCGAGGGCGGGCCACCGCCCTTGATGCGCATTCGGAGTGCTGCCGCAGGCACAGGCTGCGGCAAGCCGAGGCCGCCGAACTCGCCGTTCTGCTCGACCGGCGCCGCCCAGAAATGCGGCCCGTCTCCCACCGTGGCACTGCCGACCGCATTGACCACCACGATCGCCCCGACCGTGTGGCCACCGGACGTCACCGCGCTGGCCGAGCCGAGGCCGCCCTTGTAGTTGGCCGTGGTGGTGCCGTAGCCGCCGCCTTGCGTGCCGAGTGCGAAAGCGGCGCCATCGCCCGCCAGGGCGGCCTCGGCTGCTGCCAACCCTAAGTCCCAGTAAGGGCTGCGGCGGCCCCAGTTCTTGTCGCCGCCGTTCAGCATGTCGAATGTGATGGCCTGCGGCACGATCGGGATGATGGCCGAGCCGATCGTGAAGCCGAGGCCGTGCTCGCGCAGCACCACCATGGCGCCGCCCGCCGCATCGAGGCCGAAGGCCGAGCCGCCTGAGAGCACGATGCCGTCGACGCCCTGCACCGACATATCCGGTTCCAGCAGCGCCGTGTCGCGGCTCCCCGGCGCCCCGCCGCGGACCACCACCGAGGCGACGTTCGGTTGTGCAGCAAGGACGATGGTGGCGCCCGAGGCGATGCGCGCGTCATGGGCATTGCCGACCCGGAGGCCGGCCACATCGGTGATCAAGTTGCGGCGGGCCGTCATGCGAGGCACTCCGTTGTTCCATGAACCGCACAGGAGGGGTGGGGGCAGACTACGGGCCTGACCCCATCGGCGCCAACATAGCTTGTTGCGTGCGCCACTCGCGCATTCCCGTCGCCAGCGGGGAGAGCTCAGGGGAGAGGAGATGATGGCAAGATAGAGATTGGCGTTCGGACTGCAGATCTGCAGTTCTTACGGCCGTCTTTGCTCCAAGCTCGACACCCCACCCCTATCCCCTCCCCTGATGGGAGGGGGAAACAAGCGGTGAAATCAAAGGTCTGATATCGCGCGGGTATGGCTGGCCTGCATCCCGAAGACTACCCGTGGCGCCGGTCGGTCCACAGTGCCAGCGCCACGGCCAGCAACATGAAGCCGCAGGAAATGCCGAACACCCAACGCGGGTGGTTGGTATCCATGATCGAGCCGTAGATCATGGGGCCGATGATGCCGCCGATGTTGAAGCCGGTCGAAACGATACCGAAAGCGCGGCCGGCAGCACCAACCGGCGCCGCTTTGCGCACCAGCATGTCGCGGGAGGGCGCGATGATGCCGCCGAGGAAGCCGGCCAATCCCATCACCGCGATCAGCAGCACGGCGGGCATCTTGAACAGCGCGATCAGCAGGACCAGCACGGCGTTGGCGGCAAAGCAGGTGGCGGCAACCTGACCGTGATGGCGCACGCGGTCGGCGAGGAAGCCGCCCGCCAGCACGCCGGCTGCACCCAAGGCGAGGTAGAACGTCAGCGCAATGTTGGCCGTGCTGAAGGCCACGTCATAAGCCGACATGAGGGCAACGACGGAGAACGTGGCCAGTGCCGCGTTGGACAGCGACAGTAGGATGAAGAACACCATCATCGTCAGGATGCCGGGGGTGAGCACGCTGGCGAGTGAACCCTTCTCGCCGCCTTTCGCGCCGACCTTGCCGCCTGCTTTTGCCTCGGCCGCCTTGGAGCCGGTCGCGGGCGTCGGGATAACGGCAATCAGGGCGGCGGCGATGAAGCCGATGGCGCCAGCGGTGTAGAAGGCGGCCGAGAGGCCAAAGAAATTCACGATCAGCAGGATGATGGCCGGTGCCATGGCGCCGCCGAGGAAGCCAGCGAAGGTGTGGATCGAGAAGGCGCGGCCCATATGGCTTTCGCCGATGCCGCTCGCCAGCAGCGCGTAGTCGGAAGGGTGATAGACGCTGTTGGCGAGGCCGGCCAACACCATGGCTGCGATCAGCCAGGGGTAGCTCAAGTGGACGCCAAGCAGCGTGAAGGCACAGCCCCCGAGGCACAGGCCGCCGATCAGCAGTTTCTTGGCGCCGAAGCGGTCGACGAGGAAGCCGACCGGGGCTTGCGTGAGGCCGGAGATCACGGCGAACACGGTCAGCGCCAACCCGAGATCGATGAAGCTGACGCCGAGCGTGTCTTTCAGCAGCGGGAACAAGGGCGGAAGCACCAGGATGTGCACATGGCTCACCCAATGCGCCACGGACACTGCGCCGAGCAGCCATGCCGATTTGCCCAGTGGCGGGGCCAGCTCAACGGGCCGTGTGGCGGCATCGATGGTCATTTAAGAATCCTTGGTGACAGCCGCGGCGCTACCCAACCCTTGGCTGGCAACGAGACGTGAAAGGAGTCAGAGTCTTGGGTCCAATCTGATGTGCGTCAACTTGGAATCGATCGTGTGTCGCTTGCGCGTCCCCTCCCCAGCGGGGAGGGGTAGGGGTGGGGAGATGATCCACGACGCAAGGCGGAGTTCGGACTGCAGACTTGCGGTTCTCACGGCAATCTTTGCTCCAAGCTCGACACCCCACCCCTAACCCCTCCCCTAATGGGAGGGGGAAACGAGTGGCAAGGTTAAGGTCCAAACGCAACGTCAGCGGGGGGCAGACCCTTGGGTCTGACCCCAAGTCATCCCAGTTCTTCTTACGCCCGAATCAGGCCTCGCCGAAGTGGATGCGGCGATAGGCGCGGGACGGGATCAGGTCGTCGGTGTGGATGTCCCACAGCCCCGCGATGTTGGCCGAGCGATGCTCCTGGAACAGCCCCTCCATGCGGCCCAAGGCACTGACGTTGGCGCCGCGCAGCCCCATGCCGGTGGCGACGGCAGCGATATCGCCACGCCCGTGCATGGCGCCCGAGGGATCGATCTTGTTGGCGCGGAACTTGTGGAACTCAGCGCCGTAGCCGCCATCGTTGATGATGGCGACCAGCATCTGGATGCCCTGGCGGCGGATGGTCTCCAGTTCCTGCACATGCATCATGATCGAGCCGTCGCCCTCGATCAGCGCCACCTTGCCGTCGCCGCGTGCCTTGGCAATGCCGATGGCCGCCGGCAATGCCGAGCCGATGGCGCCGAAATCGACGAAGACGTGAATCTTGTCGGGCGCTCGGTTCTTGATGTGCGTCATGGCGATCGACAGATAGTGTCCGCCGCCGATGACGATGTCCCAGTCCTTCGGAATGGTGCGATCCAGTTCCTCAATGGCGCGGCGCGGATCGAGCGTGTTCGGCTGCGGCGTGTAAGCCTTGGCGTCGGGCACGTCGGCGGCGATGGCCTTGGCCATCTCAGGCGTGCGGAAGCCCGGCCGCTTGATGTTCTTCTGCTTGAGCTTCTCGAGAATGGCGGCAGCCGTCGTCTTGGCGTCGGCGCGCACGTGCAGGTCGGCAGTCTTGAGCCCCTGCCACAGGCCGCGCGGGTTGGTGTCGACCTGCACCACCTTGGCGCCCGGATAGAGATAGCCGCTTTCCGTGGTGTAGTGGCCAAGGCCAACGCCGAAGGCCAGCACCAGGTCGGCCTCAGCGAAGCGCTCGCGAGCGAAGTCGCTGGCATATGCGCCGGCGATGTCCATGGCGAACGGATTGCCCGTGAACAGTCCCTTGCCCAACAGCGAGGTGGCCTGCAAGGCGCCAATCTGCTCGCCGAGCGCGTCGATCTCGGGCCGCGCCCCGGAGCGGGTAGCACCGCGGCCAGCGATGATCATCGGCTTCTCGGCTTCCGCGATCAGCGCCACGACGCGGTCGACGATGGCGGGGTCGGGCAGCGGGCGCTGGGCCACGGGCACCAGATCCGACGACGGCGTGTAGTCGGTGAGATGCGGCCAGGCCTGCTTCTGCATGTCCATCGGGATCGACAGCACCACCGGACGGCGCTCCACCTGCGCCACCTGGAAGGCCTCGCGCACGTTGTCGAGCAGGCGATCGATGTGGCGGACGGGCACGTAGTGGGCGCCGGTTGCGAGCGTCAGCGGGGCCATGTCGATCTGCTGCAGATACCAAGCCGCCGCCATGGGCGAGTCACCGGCAAAGATCACCATCGGCGTGTTGGCGCGGGCCGCGCAGGTGAGCGCCGTCATGATCTGCGTGAAGCCTGGACCGCACGTGGTCGAGGCGACGCCGACCTTGCCGGTGGCGCGGGCGTAGCCATCGGCCATGGCCACGGCGCAGTGCTCATGCCGGGCGTGCACGACGCTGACGCCGGCCTCCGCCATCTGCACCGACCAGTACATGTTGGCGTCACCCATCAGCGTGAACAGATGATCGACGCCTTCGGCCTTGAAGGCGCGGGCGAGCATTCCGGAAGTGTTGAGCTTGCTCATGGCAGGCGGGTCCTTTTGCGGAAGAGCGAGGAAAGCCAGGATTTGAAGGCGAGCCACAGGATGCGGCCGGCACTGATTTCGGCGGCGGCCGTGGGCTGCGATTGCAAGGTGGGTCTGGTGGGCACGGTCGTGGTCGGCGCGGCGGCGACGGCCTCGATGGTCCGTGTCGGTTCGGCCGATGTCGTGTTGCCGGATGTTTGCACCACCGACACGGACGCCTCGGATGGCACGAACGAGGGCGCATGCTCGGGAGGAATGGGGTCAGACCCTTGGGTCTGACCCCTGTCATTGGCGGCAGCAATCGTCGCGTGCTTTGGACCGGCCGGTTTGCGCTCGGCCACCGTCTTCGCCATGTTGGCCGAGAATTCGCCGAGCAGGGCCCGCGCCACATGCACGCCGCCCGCGTTGGCGAAGGTCTCGAGCGGCCCCGTCACTGAGAATTCGCCATCGACCTTGAGTTTGGTTTCGTTTCCAGCCGGCATGGCAGTGACGACCCCGGAGGCAAGCGCCCGCGAGGCGCCACGGCCATCGATGCCCTTGCCCTCGATCGAGCAGGTTTTCGCGGTGTGATCGTAGTTGAGCGAGGCTTCGCCGCGAAACTGCGCCACGGTCGGCCCGAACTTGACGCGAATGCCACCCCGCCACAGCCCATCGGACTGGTCCTCGGACAGTGTCGCGCCCGGGATGCAGGATGCCACGAGCGCCGGATCGCTGAGCAGCGGCCAGACCTCCTCGATCGGCGCCGGAATGGTCGTCGTCTCGCTGACCGATGGCATCGTGCGTCCCAATACTCCCCATTGCGCTGGCCGGGCACCTTAGCCGGAGCCTCGCCCGATCTCAAACCCGGCGCCGGCCAAGCCAGCCCGCGCAGGTTCCGGGTCGCGCCGCGCCATTGGCTCTATAGACTAGGAACAGGGGCGAGCGGTGGCATGGGTGATGAGCGTGGCGCGCAGATCTGGGTCGATTAACTCTGTTCCCGAGCCGAACGCGCTGGGTGAACGCATTGCGGCGCTGGACTGGTCGTCTCTTGTCGCCGATTTGGACGCGCGCGGCTCGGCGGTGGCACGCGGGCTGATTGAACCCTCTCTTTGTC
Source organism: Hyphomicrobiaceae bacterium (assembly GCA_046154645.1). Lineage (GTDB taxonomy): Bacteria > Pseudomonadota > Alphaproteobacteria > Rhizobiales > Hyphomicrobiaceae. The sequence continues at coordinate 10,483 of JBJXDZ010000109.1, read as the reverse complement.
GCGAGCTGACACAGGGCTATGATGACGACGGGGCGTTCCGCAGCCGCATCTTCATGGCGCGGCATGGCTTCGGCAAGGGCGAGTACAAGTATTTCGCTTATCCGTTGCCTGATCCCGTCGCGACACTGCGCACCCTGCTCTATCCCCGGCTGGCGCCGATCGCCAATGCCTGGATGGCGCGCCTGAAGAGCGAAACGCGGTTCCCCGCGGAGCATGCCGCGTTCATCGCCCGCTGCCATGCCGCAGGCCAGCTGCGGCCAACCCCCCTGCTGCTGCGCTACGCGGCCGGCGATTACAACTGCCTGCACCAGGACCTCTATGGTCCGACCGTGTTCCCGATCCAGGTGGCGATCCTGCTGGCCGAGCCGGGGCGTGACTTCACGGGCGGCGAGTTCGTGCTCGTCGAGCAGCGCCCGCGCATGCAGTCGCGCGCCGAGGTGATTGCGTTGGGGCAGGGAGATGCGGTGATGTTCGTGGTCAACGAGCGCCCTGTTGCAGGTGCGAAGGGTGACTATCGCGTCAAGCTGCGCCATGGCGTCAGCCGACTTATCACAGGTCGCCGGCATACCCTGGGGATCATCTTCCACGACGCGGCCTGACGCATCGCAATTCAGCAGGTCCGAACTCAGTTGACGGGCCCAAAACAGTTTGGTTGCGCCATCAGTCAAGCCGAGGCAGTCTATCCCCAAATTCAAGGCGAAGCGTCGGTTCAACGACGCCGCACTGTTGATCGGCGAGAGAGCCTCGGACGCAGCGTCATGAGCGGTCTGTCGGCTCGACATTGGGAGAAATAGATGCACGCAATCAAGACCGCGACCACCGGCGCTCTGGCGCTGGCACTTACCGCCTTCATGAGTGGCACTGGACCGACACCGGCCCGTGCCCAATCTTCGCCAGCCGCTCCGATCGTCTGGAAGCTGCAATCGACATGGCCGGCCGCAAATCTGCTGCAAGGTTCCCCGCAGGCCATTGCCAAGGCGGTCGACGAGATGTCGGCTGGCCGCTTCAAGATCGAGGTGTCGCCGGCTGGCCAGATCGTGCCGGCTTTCGAGGTGCTCGATGCGACGCACAAGGGCGTCATCGACGCGGCCCACAGCTGGCCCGGCTATTGGACCGGCAAGAACACGGCGGCTGGACTGTTCGGCGTGCCGCCAGGTGGTCCGTTTGGACTGGGGCGCGACGAGTACCTGTCGTGGATGCTGAGCGCGGGCGGTCTCGAACTCTACAATGAGATGCTGCAGAAAGAGCTGAAGCTCGACGTGATGTGCCTGCTCACCACCACCGTCCCCTATTGGGAGGCGTTCGGGTGGCTGCGCAAGGAGTTCGCGAACCTCGAGGAACTCCGGCGCCTCAAGTACCGCACGTCCGGGCTCGGACTCGACATGCTCCGCCATATGGGCATTACGGGTGTGCAGCTGCCCGGCGGCGAGGTGCTGCCGGCGCTCGAGCGCGGCGCCATCGATGGCGCCGAATGGGCGATCCCGAGCCACGACATCCTGATGGGCTTCCACACCGTCACCAAGGTCTACTACATGCCGGACATGCGGCAGCCCCCAGCGGTGCACGAGTTCCTGATCAAGAAGTCGAAGTTCGACGCGCTGCCGGCCGATATCAAGGCGATCATCCGCAATGCGGCGATGGCCGAGATTCTGCGCTTCGCATCACACACAATCGACCTCGACAGCAAGGCCGCGGTCGAGCTGGTCGAAAAGCACGGCGTCAAGATCATGCGGACGCCGGACGAGGTGTTCAAGGCGCAGCTCGCTGCCGCTGACAAAGTGTTCGACGCTGAAGCGGCGAAGAATCCCTTCTTCAAGAAGGTGCTGGACTCGCAGCGCGAGTTCGCCAAGCGCGCCGTGCCGCACGCGGCCCGCATCCGTCCGCCACTCGAGATGGCGGTCGAGCACTACTGGGCGAAGAAGTAAGTTCCCCAGACCTTGAGGCCTGCCGGCGTCCCGCATCGGTCATTCGGTGCGGGACGCATGCTTTTTGGGGATGCTGAAAGCCTGAAATTGGGGCTGGACGCTTGGCAAACGCCGTGTGACATCGAACATCAGTCACTTCCCTCGCTCCGGACCTGCTGCAGCATGTACAGAATTGGCGTCGACATCGGTGGCACCTTCACCGACTTTGCCCTCTTCGACCAGCGCGCCAGCCGCGTCGCCATCCACAAGCGCCTCACCACGCCGGACGATCCCGCTCGCGCCGTCATCGAAGGCTGTCTGGCCTTGGCCGCCCAAGCCAAGGTGGCGCCGGCCGACGTGATCGAGATCGTGCACGGCACCACGCTGGTCACCAACGCCGTCATCGAGCGCCGCGGCGCCAAGACAGGCATGCTGGCGACCTCAGGCTTTCCCGACATCATGGATATGGGGTTCGAGCGCCGCTACGACCTGTTCGACCTGCGCATCAAGTATCCGCAACCCCTCGTGCCGCGCAGCTTGCGGCTGGAAGTCGATGAGCGCACGCGCTTCGATGGCAGCATCGAGCGGCCGCTGGACGAGGCGGGCGTGCTGGCGGCGGCGCAGCAGTTCATGGCGCTGGGTGTCGAGGCGGTGGCGGTGTGCTTCATCCACGCCTACGCCAATCCCAGCCACGAGCGCCGCGCCGCCGAGATCCTGGCCAAGGCCGCGCCGGAGCTGTTCGTCTCCGCCTCTGCCGACGTGTTCCCGAACATGCGCGAGTTCGAGCGCTGGACCACGACCATGGTCAATGCCTTCACCGGCCCCATGTTCGACGGCTATCTCAATCGGTTGGAAACGGGCCTGATTGCGAAGGGGTTCAAGGGCCGGCTCTACATCATGAGCTCGTCGGGTGGCATGCTCACCACCACGACGGCGCGGCGCTACCCCGTACGCGCGCTCGAATCCGGACCTGCTGCCGGCGCCCTGATGAGTGCGCACCATGGCCGCGCGCTGAAGCTTGAGAACCTGTTGTCGTTCGACATGGGCGGCACCACGGCCAAGGGTGCACTGGTGCGCGGCGGTGTGCCCGTCAAGAAATACGCCATGGAAGTGGCGCGCATCCACGAGTTCCGCAAAGGCAGTGGCCTGCCCGTGCGCATCCCCGTCATCGACATGATCGAGATCGGTGCGGGCGGCGGCAGCATCGCCGAGGTCGACGATCGCGGCCTGTTGCGCGTTGGCCCGCGCAGCGCCGGCGCGGTGCCGGGGCCCGCCTGCTACGGCCGCGGCGGCACCAAGCCGACGCTCACCGACGCCAATCTGGTGCTGGGCTTCCTCGACGACAAGTTTTTCCTTGGCGGCGAGATGGCACTTGATCGTGGCGCGGCGGAAACCGCGATCCGCGATGGCGTCGCCAAACCGCTCGGCCTCGAAACATTGCGCGCCGCCTGGGGCATCCACGACATCATCTGCGAGGACGTGGCGCGCGCCTTCCGCATCCACGCCACCGAGCGCGGTTTCGATTATCGTTCGGGCAGCATGGTGGCCTTCGGCGGCTCAGGCCCGCTGCATGCGCTGTCGATTGCCAGGAAGCTGAAAATTCCGCGCGTCGTGTTCCCCGTTGCGGCTGGCGTCATGTCGGCGTTGGGCCTGCTCGTGTCACCACTCGCCTTCGAGGTGGCGCGATCACGGCGCGTGCATGTCGCCGATCTCGATGCCAAGACGTTCGCCGAAACCTTCCGGGCGCTGGAGGCCGATGCAGCAGCGTTCCTGCGCCAGGCAGGCGTCGCGGAACACGACATCCGCATCGTGCGCCGCCTGGACATGCGCTATCAGGGCCAGGGCCACGAGATCGAGGTGGAGTTGCCCGCCGCCCCCGATCCAGGCTCGCTCTTCACGCAGCTCGGCGCGTTGTTTGGCGCCGCTTATGAGAGCAACTTCACCCTGCGCCTCGATGAGCCCGCCGAGATCGTCACCTGGAAAGTGGAGGCTGCCGGCCCCTCGCCAGATCTCGGCCAGCGGTTCGACCTCACCGGCAAGGTCGGCGCTCCCACGGCATTGAAAGGCACGCGCAAGGCCTATGATGCGCGCAAGGCTGCCCTGGTCGATTGGCCCGTTTATGACCGCTACGCGCTCAAGCCCGGCATGAGCATTGCCGGCCCGGCGCTGATCGAGGAGCACGAGAGCACCTGTGTCGTCGGCGCTGGCGATCGCGTCACGGTGGACGCACGGCTGAACCTGATCGCCGAACTGGCGGGTGGGGAGTCAGGGACATGGCGGCGCGCTGTGCAATGACGGTGATGATTGGTCTTGGAATTAAACCGCAATCCCACCCACACGCGTCATTCCCGCGTCGGCGGGAACCTACGCGCATCTCCTCACCACAGCACCTGTTGACAGGCACTTGGGTTCCCGCCTGCGCGGGAATGACGGAGAGATGTGAGAAGCTTCGGGCCAACTCCCTATCACGGCGAGGGATGCGACCGGATGCACCCATTCCGTTTTGCAGAAACCCGACCACACGCATGACGGTGGACGCACGGCTCAATCTTGTCGCTGAGTTGGTAGAGGCCTGAGCGTAGGGCGCAATAGGCCACGGCACGTGGCCGTATTGCGCCGCGGGCTGGTGAGGGCTCGCGGTAAGAAGACCGGCGCAATACGGCGCTCAAGGGCGCGCCTATTGACGCCCTACAAAGGGGATCGTGATGCAGGACAAAACCTTCGACGCCGTCTCACTTGGCATCATGTGGGACCGGCTGGTGTCGCTGACTGACGAGATCGTCACCACGCTGGTGCGCACGTCGTTCTCGACCATCGTCAACGAGAGCTACGATCTCACCTGCGTCGTGCTCGATGCCGATGCCAACTCGATCGCGCAGGGCACCTTCAGCGTGCCGGTGTTCATCGGCTCGGCGCCGATCACCGCGCAGCATATGCTGAAGCGCTTTCCGGCGCACACGCTGAAGCCCGGTGACGTCATCATCACCAACGATCCCTGGCTCGGCACCGGGCACCTGTTCGACATCACCATGATGCGGCCGGTGTTCCGCAAAGGCAGAATCGTCGCCTACACGATGAGCATCACGCATCTGCCCGACATCGGCGGCACGGGCTTCGGCTCGTCGGCGACGGAGGTCTATCAGGAGGGCCTGCGCCTCCCCATTTGCAAGCTCTACGACGCCGGCAAGCTCAATGAGCTGATCGTCGAGATCGTGCGCACCAACGTGCGCGTGCCTGAACAGACGATGGGCGACATCATGGCCAACGTCGCCTGCAACGAGGTTGGCGGGCGCGAGATCCTGGCCTTCATGGACGAGTACGGCCTCGATGACCTCGGCCCCTTGTCACGCGCCATTCGCAGCCATTCGGAAGCGGCCATGCGGGGCAAGATCCGCGATTTCAAGGACGGCACCTATCGCAATCGCATTGAGGTCGAAGGCTTCTCGGGGCCCGTCACGTACGTGGTGCGCATCGACGTCAAGGGCGACAGCGTCGAGGTCGATTTCGACGGCACCTCGGGCTGCGTGCGCGCCGGGGTCAACGTGCCCTTCTGCTACACCAACGCCATGACGCTGCATGCCATCAAGACGCTGACGTTGCCATCGATCCCGAACAACCAGGGCTCCACCGCGCCCATTCGTGCGCGCGCGCCCTTGGGTTGCATTCTCAATGCGCAGCCGCCATTCCCGACCGGTGGCCGCCACGCCATGGGCCACTTCGTGACGCCGCTGATCTATGGCGCGCTGGCGGAAGCCTGCCCCGATCGCGTGCAGGCTGACAGCGGCATGATGAACCTCATCACCTATCAGGGTCGTCGCCGCGATGGGCGGCCGTTCTCGACCATCTATTTCGCGGCCGGCGGCTATGGCGCGCTCGATCGCCTCGACGGTTGGTCGACGTTGCCGCATCCCTCGAACATGGCGGCGGTGCCGGTGGAAGTCTGGGAAACGCTGACGCATACAACCATCGAGCACAAGAAGCTGCTCGCCGACACGGGCGGCCCCGGCAAGTTCCGCGGCGGTCTCGGCCAGGAAGTCGTGATGCGCAACGATACCGGCGAGATCCTGGTCATGCTCGGCATGGGCAACCGAACCGAGTTTCCGTCAAAGGGCATCTTTGGTGGCGGCCTTGGAGCCAAGCGCACACATGCCGTGGACGGTCAGGCGGTCCACGCCAAGGGCCGTATCGAGGTGGCGCCGGGAAGCCGCATGACCATCACCGAAGCCGGCGGCGGCGGCTATGGCAACCCTAGGGAACGCGACCGCGCGGCCGTCGCGCTCGATGTGGCCGAGGGTTACGTGTCGACTGAAGCGGCGCGAACTGTTTACGGCGAGCCGGGCTGACTGTACTTCCTGCTTCGCAACCTGTGACGCCAAACCAGGCACGTTGCCACAATCTCTCGCTTCGCTGCCCCCTGCGCGATGCGCGGCGCTGTCTCATGGCGCCGCCGCGGCGGCTCAGGTAGAGACACGCAGTGCCGAATTCACGCGGGCGCCGCGCCGGCCACCGGAGCTGCCGACGCGAGCCATGTCACAATCCCCGTCCCCACCCTCCGACCCTTTGGTCCAGGTCTCGGTCACGCAGCGCTGGCTGATCATGGCCTCGATCGTGCTCGGCTCGACGCTCTACAACGCCACCATTCTCGTGGCCTCCGGCCTGCAGCCGCAGATGCAGGGAGCCATGTCGGCGACGCAGGACGAAATCGCCTGGACCGTCACCTTCAATATTCTGGCAACCGCCATCGTGACGCCCATGACCGGCTGGCTCGTCGCCCGTTTCGGCTCGCGCAACGTCATGATCTGGAGCATGGCGATCTTCACCATCGGCACACTGTGCTGCGGCCTTGCGGCGTCGCTGGAAAGCCTGGTGCTGTGGCGCATCGTGCAGGGCGGAGGTGGCGCCGCGCTGGTGCCGCTCGGCCAGGTGATCCTGCTCAGCGTGTTCCCAAGCCGCCAGCATCCCCTCGCCATTTCCGTGTTCGGCGTCACCAACATGGCAGGGCCCGTCATCGGCCCGTCGATTGGCGGCTACATCGCGGAGTTATGGAGCTGGCGGTGGGTGTTTTATCTGACCGTACCGTTCGGCGTCATGGCCTTCTTCGGCTTCCGCTTCACGCTGCCCGTCGATAAGCCCGGCGAGAAACCCGAGTTCGATTGGACCGGTTTTCTGGCGCTCGCCTCGGCGCTGGCGCTGGCGCAGATCGTGCTCTCGCGCGGCCAGCGGCTCGACTGGTTCCAGTCGACGGAGATCATGATCGCGACCGGCCTGGCCGCGGTGGCGCTGTACGTTTTCGTCGCGCATTCCGTCACGGCAAAGAAGCCGTTCCTCAGCCCGAGCCTGCTGCGTGACCGCAATTACGTGCTGGGCTTTCTGCTGGTGACCATATTCGGCATGCTCAACTTCACACCGATGGTGTTGCTGCCGCAGCTGTTGCAGGCGCACGCCGGTTATCCCGACAGCCTGATCGGCTATATCATCAGTTGGCGCGGGCTTGGCGCCGTGGTCGGCTTCTTCCTCTCCAACTGGCTCGGCCGCACCGACCCGCGTTATGGCATGGTGGCCGGCTTCGCCCTGCATGCCATCTCCGGCTATTGGCTGGCCTCCATCGACCTCAACGTCGATCGCAGCGTGCTGGCGGCGAACGGCTTCCTGCAGGGCCTTGCCATCGGCGTCATCTGGGTGCCCATGTCCTTGACCGCATTCCGCACCTTGCCCGCGGCCTCGCGCGCCGAGGCGATGGCTGTTTTTCATCTCATGCGCAACATCGGCTCGAGCTTCTTCATTTCGCTATCGGTGGCCGAGATCGTGCGCGCGACCGGCGCCAACTACAGCCGCCTTGGCGAGTACATCTCACCCTACAATCGCGCGCTCAGCATGCCCTGGGTGGTGGGATCCTGGTCCGTCGAAACGCTGCCGGACATCGCCAAGCTTGCGCGCGAGGTCAACCGGCAGGCGGCCATGATCGGCTATCTCAACGCCTTCTGGCTGTACATGCTGGCCTCTCTCGCGGCGATCCCGTTCGCCTGGATGCTCGGCCGCGCGAAACGGTGAGCCGCACCAGCCTCAACGCTGTGGCCAAGCTGGAATCTGCCGCAGAACTGTCCTATCGTCAGGCCCATGGACGCTTTCATCTGCACCGCTTGTGGCACGCAGTATCCGCCCTCCGACGCGCCACCCGAAGCGTGTCCGATTTGCGTCGACGAGCGCCAGTATGTGCCGGCCTCCGGCCAATCCTGGACGACGCTGGAGCGGCTGCGCCACGCGCACAGCAACAAGTTCCGCCGTCTGGCGGCCGGCTTGACCACTATCGAGACCACGCCGGCCTTCGGCATTGGCCAGCGGGCGATCCTGGCGCGCACTGCAGCCGGCAATGTGCTGTGGGATTGCCTCACCCTGATCGACGACGCCACCGTTGACGTTGTGCAGGGCCTTGGCGGCATCGCCGCGATCGCGATCTCGCACCCGCATTACTACACGACCATGGTGGCCTGGAGCCGCGCGTTCGGCGGCGTGCCGATCTACCTGCACGCGGCGGATCGACAATGGGTGATGCACGCCGACCCAGCCGTGCAGTTCTGGGAGGGCGACAGCCAGGCCATTGCACCGGGCCTCACGCTCATTCGGCTCGGAGGCCACTTCGACGGCGGCACCGTGTTGCACTGGGCCGCCGGCAGCGCTGGCCGGGGCGTGCTGCTCTCGGGCGACATCCTGCAGGTGGTGCCGAGCGGGCACGTCAGCTTCATGTGGTCCTACCCGAACCTCATTCCGCTCTCCGCCGCCAAAGTGCAACGCATGGCGGACATCCTGCAGCCCTTCGCCTTCGATGCCATCTACGGCGCATTTTCGGGCCGAGGCCAGATCGACGCCAACGGCAAGCAGGTCTTGGCGGCGTCGGTCTTCCGCTACATCGCGCGGATCGGCGAGACATAGTGCGGCTATTCCGCGCGTTTCTCCACACCTTCTCCACAACCCCAAGCGCCGCATGCCGCGCCGCGTGTGGGTCTGCGATGCTGGTCGCCCATGGCCACACGCGACGACAGCTTCCGCATCGACATCGATCTCGCCCACGCCGAGCGCGAGGCGCAGCGCGTGCGCGACACGCTGGTGGCGCTGAGAAAGCGGCACGATCTGGCGCGCTTCGAGTACACGCGCCTGATCCAGGTCGTGCCGGCCGGTCCCACGCACAGCCATCCGATTCTCACCCTCGGCACCCGCTTCGCCGAGACCGAGGATCTGCTGCTCTCCACCTACCTGCACGAGCAGATGCATTGGTATCTCTGGCGGCTGGGCGGTCCCGACCATGATCCGGTGGCGCCTTTCTTCGATGAACTGGTGCGCCGCTACCCGACGGCGCCGACGAAGCTGCCCGAAGGCGCGCGCAACTATGAGCAGACCTACATGCATCTCGTCGTGTGCTGGCTCGAGATCGCGGCCGCCACGGAGCTCATCGGGCGCGAGCGCGCGGCGGCGGTGGCCGACACGCAATGGGGCTATCGCTGGATATATCGCACGGTGCTGGCCGACTGGGAGTCGCTCGGTGCGCTGTACCGGCAACATGGCCTGCTGCCGTTGGTGACGCCGGCCGAGATGGATCGCGTGGCGATGCGTCGGAAATCACCAGCTAGGCCGAAGCCGCGTCGCGCACCGAAGGCGAAGGGCTCCGCCCGTCGCGCTGGCAGTGTGTCTCCGACTCGACCCCGCAAAAAGGCATGAGCCCTTTTGCGACCCGGTATGGGGTGCTTCCCGCGCCCGGAAATTTACCATTTTGCCGCGAAAACGAGGTTAACTCACGCGCGACCGCGCCGGCAGGCTGCAGCACCTCGGCCGCACCATGGGTAGCCAAGAGATGCTCGATCGCCGTGGCCGAGCGTCCCTGAGCGTGCGCGAGGCCTTTCGCCAGTTCGCCCACCCCCGCAAACTTCGATCTGCGCTGGAATTGATTGGCCCATACTGAATTCTGCCAGACAGAAGTCGTGCCCAAACCCAGGGGCGGTCGATGGAGAGGCAAAGTCGGTTCACCAAAGAGCAGATCTCGACCATCCCGACAGCGCCCCGCGACCATCCCGCGCCACCGCGCGGCCCAGGCCGGCCCGGCTTCAGGTCGCCCCCGATAGCTGTTGACAGGCACAGCCCGCCTCCCCATAAGACTGCCGGCGGCCCTGCGTCAGCGCGGGGCAATGCTCGTTGGCTGTTACGTTTGCCGCAGCTGCACGACAGGGCTTGGGGGAATGTCCCGAGCGGCAAAGGGGGCGGACTGTAAATCCGCTGCGTTATCGCTTCGTAGGTTCGAGTCCTACTTCCCCCACCATGCCCTGAACCCATTGAAATAATTGTTTATATTTTCGTATATCCGTCCAGCGCCGAGTGACAATCTCAACATGCCTGTCCCCTTAGTTCAGGCGCAATCATGGGATGGGTGAGTGGCATCAAGGAGATGGACCATGACCGACACGATGCCGGACGATCTGTGGCGTGACTTCCCCAAGACCGCACCGGCGTTCGAGGCGCGTTTCAAGACGGAAGAGGACTGCCGTGCGTACTGGATCAAGGCCCGCTGGGGCGGCAAGCCGGCCTGCGCG
>JBJXDZ010000108.1:0-17206 GCA_046154645.1 Hyphomicrobiaceae bacterium | reverse complement strand
CGCCGCCGCGCCCGCGACCTCGCCGCAGCCGACAGCGACAAGGGATCGCTCAGAGTGAAATTGAAACGCGCCGGATGGAATGAGGACTACCGCCTCAAGCTGCTCCGCCAAATGCGATAGCCCTAGGTAAACGCGTGGTAGATGCCCTTGGGTCATAGAGAGTTCAAGGCAGCCAAAAGTGTCATCCCGGCATTCATTGCCGGGACCCATCGGGCCGGAAAATAGGGACAGCCACCCATAATGCCGGTGGCCCTTCATTCGGTATTTTCTCTATTCGTAGTTCTATTCCCCACTGCGGATTAATTGGTGGCTGTCCCTATTTAAAGGGTCCCTATTTAAAAGACTCGCGCGCTTGGGCGCGCAACGCGTTGAAGCCTTGATAATCGATAAGGTCTCTGACAGCTTGCGGCAGTGCCATTTGTTAACCCTTCACCAAAGCGAATGCCATATAGAGTGGCACTGATGACGTTCGGGTCATCAACCGAGAGGTTGCACTATGTGGAGCGTCTGCCGGTACTTCGGGGCGACACTCATGTCGGATGGAGGCTATAGTAGCTACGTCCCCCAGTGTGATCCGCTCTTCGTCCCATGGGAGTGGTGGGGTGTGCTCTTTGCCTTGGCGTTGTGCGCTTCGGTGGCTGTAAGGCTGCTGCGAAGAGCAATCTTCGTTCGCTGCCTTGGAAATGCCGAGCGCGCATCGCATTTCGCTGGCGCAGCCTCGGCCATAGCATTGATCTGCGCAATGGCATGGCTTCTCCATACGCACTGGACGACCGCTCCAAATCGATGGATTGGAGGCAATCCAATGAATGTGCGGTTGATTGGAAATCACCCAGGTGACGGTCCGCTGTCTGAGGTCAATGGCATCAATTCGCACGTCCGAAAAATTATGGCTGCGCATGGATTTCGTCGTCGAGAAATCACTGCTCACATGGAGTCGGCCGGCTTCAGATGCTTTGTTCGGACGCTCAGAAAATCTCCCGATACTGAAGATGTATTCTGCCTGGCCCGTCGATCGATCTTTGGTATGCGACATGAACTGTGGGAGGTCAATTTTACGTTTCGCATGCCGGAAAATAGAGCCGTGCGGTCGGTAGGCGGCGTGGTCACGGAGCTGCCCAATGGTGCGTGGCTGCACGACTGGTCGATCGCAGAACGGTGGGTGTTGTGCAAGCGCTATAACGATTGTGAAAAAAAATAGGGACAGCTACCAATAAAGTGCCGCAAATTGCGCGACCTGCGAATTGCCGTGCTTGACGGGGCCCCATGTTCACTCTATGTTCACGTCGTGCCGCGTGCAGCACGCATCGTCGTTCCGGATGTCGCCCACCACGTCACTCAGCGTGGCAACAGGCGGCTGCAAACGTTTTTCGGGGCGGAAGACTTCCTGCGCTATCTCGAATTGCTGGCCGGCTCCTGGCGTGAAAAATGGTAGCCGAGCTTATTGTCCGGGCACGTCGCGCCAATTGCTGAACCGCCCGAGTTCGCGGCACCATGGCTCCCTCCCACCTTCCCCACCCCCACCTCTTTGCCACTTGCCGCGCCGCGGCCGGAATGCTGAAACGGTCTCAACGAACGAGGCCGGAGTGGGCGTGACGACGTGCGCTCTCGTCCCCTCTCCCCATGGAGTGCAGGCATGGGGAGAGGGGGAAGAGGTTCGCCGGCCTTGACCTAACGGGAGGAGACGGGGATGAGCCGCTACCACGAGGTCTATGCAAGCTGGAAACGGGACCCAGAGGCGTTCTGGGCCGAGGCGGCGCGCGAGATCGACTGGATCAACCTGTGGGACAAGGTATTTGATCCCTATGCTGGCGAATATGGCCGCTGGTTCGCCGGTGCCGAATGCAACACCGCCTACAACTGCCTCGACCGGCACGTGCTGCGCGGGCGCGGCAAGCAGAAGGCGCTGATCTACGATTCCCCGGTCACCAAGACCACCAAATCCTACACCTATCAGGACCTGACGCACGAGGTGGCAACGCTCGGCGGCGTGCTGCAGGATCTCGGCATCAAGAAGGGTGATCGCGTCATCGTCTACATGCCGATGATTCCCGAAGCCGCCATCGCCATGCTCGCCTGCGCGCGGATCGGCGCCATTCACTCGGTGGTCTTTGGCGGTTTTGCCGCCAGCGAACTCGCCACCCGCTTCAACGACTGCAAGCCCGTGGCCGTGCTCACCGCCAGCTGCGGCATCGAGGGGACGCGGGTCATTCCGTACAAGCCGCTGCTCGACAAGGCGATCGAACTGGCCGAGCACAAGCCCACCACCTGCATCATCGTGCAACGGCCGATGGCGAAGGCGACGCTGAACGCCGGGCGCGATCATGATTGGGACGATGTGGTGCTGGATGCCAAGCGCCGGGGCCGCAAGGCCGGCTGCGTGCCGGTACTCGCCACCGACCCGCTGTATATCCTCTACACGTCGGGCACCACGGGCCAACCCAAAGGCGTGATCCGCGATAACGGCGGCCACATGGTGGCGCTCAAGTGGACGATGAAAAACCACTACGGCATCGAGCCGGGCGAAGTGTTCTGGGCCGCCTCCGACGTTGGCTGGGTGGTGGGCCACAGCTACATTGTTTATGCGCCTCTGCTGCACGGCGCCACCAGCATCCTCTTCGAGGGCAAGCCCGTCGGCACGCCGGATGCCGGCACCTTCTGGCGCGTCATCGCCGAGCACAAGGTTTCCGCCATGTTCACGGCGCCGACGGCTTTTCGCGCCATCAAGAAAGAGGATCCGACCGGCGAGCACATCAAGCGCTACGATTTGCGCGCCTTCCGCACGCTGTTCCTCGCCGGCGAGCGCGCCGATCCCGAAACCATCAAGTGGGCGGAGACCCAACTCGGCGTGCCCGTGCTCGATCACTGGTGGCAGACGGAGACGGGCTGGCCCATTTGCGGCAATCCGGTCGGCCTCGGCACGCTGCCCGTGAAGTATGGCTCACCGACAGTGCCGATGCCCGGCTATGATCTGCAATGCCTGAACGAGAAGGGGGAACCGCTGCCCCCAGGTGAGATCGGAACGCTGGCCGTCAAGCTGCCGCTGCCGCCGTCCTCGCTGCCGACGCTGTGGGGCAACAACGAGCGCTTCCGCAAGAGCTATCTCGCCGACTTCAAGGGCTATTATACGACGTCGGACGCCGGCTATATCGACGCCGATGGCTACGCCTACGTCATGGCGCGCACCGACGACGTGATCAACGTGGCCGGCCATCGCCTCTCCACGGGGCAGATGGAGGAAGTCGTTGCCAAGCACAAGGACGTCGGCGAGTCCGCCGTGCTCGGTGTCGCCGACGACTTGAAGGGCCAGATCCCCGTCGGCTTCATCGTGCTCAATGCCGGCGTAAATCGTGACACCAGGGAGATCGAAGCCGAGGTGATCAAGCTGGTGCGCGATGAGATCGGCCCGGTGGCGGCCTTCAAGCAGGTGATGACCGTGAAGCGGTTGCCGAAGACGCGCTCGGGCAAGATCCTGCGCGGCACCATTCGCGCCATCGCCGACGGCGAGGCCTGGAAGCTGCCGGCAACAATTGACGATCCCGTCATTCTCGACGAGATCACCGACGCCATGAAATCGCGCGGCATGGCCGGCAACGCCAAGCCGCCGACAGGATGAGGCAACGGCTGCGCAACACAGGCAACCCGGTTGACGACGGGATTGCTTTGAGCCAGCCGGAGCGCCATTCAACGGACAGAAACGAACAGACGCAGAAGCAGGGCGACGCGCGGCGCCGTTGCCATTCGTCTCCGCTCGCCCCAATCACCCGGAAGCCCATGCGCGAATGACCACCTTTGCCTATCGCCTCATCGCTCAGGATGGCCACGCGCGGCTGGGAGAGATCCATACGCCGCGCGGGCGCATTCGCACGCCGGCGTTCATGCCGGTCGGCACGGTGGGCACCGTGAAGGCGCTCTATCCCGAGCAGGTGAAGGCTGCCGGCGCCGATATCATTCTCGGCAACACCTATCACCTGATGCTGCGGCCGGGGGCCGAACGCGTGGCACGGCTCGGCGGCCTGCACAGCTTCATGCGGTGGGAGGGGCCGATCCTCACCGACAGCGGCGGCTTCCAGGTTATGAGCCTCTCCGGCATTCGCAAGATGAGCGAGGAAGGCGCACAATTCCAGAGCCACATCGACGGCTCGCGGCACATGCTGACGCCCGAGCGCTCGATCGAAATTCAGTGCCTGCTCGGCGCCGACATCCAGATGCAGCTCGACGAATGCATCGAGTATCCGGCGGAGGAGAAACAGGCCCGCCACGCCATGGAACTGTCGCTCCGCTGGGCGGCGCGCTCGCAGGCCGCGTTTGCGAAACTGGCAAAGCCCGGGCAGGCGCTGTTCGGCATCGTGCAAGGCGGCACGTATGCGTCCCTGCGTCGCGAGTCCGCCGATGCGCTGGTGGCCATGGATTTGCCGGGCTATGCCGTTGGCGGGCTGGCCGTCGGCGAGGGGCACGAGATCATGCTGACCACGCTCGAGGACACGCTGCCGCGCCTGCCCGCGGCCAAGCCACGCTACCTGATGGGCGTCGGCACGCCGGAAGATCTGATCGAGGCGGTGGCGCGCGGCGTCGACATGTTCGATTGCGTCATGCCGACCCGCAATGGCCGCCACGGCCTGGCTTTCACGTGGGGGGGGCGCGTCAACCTGCGCAATGCCCGCCACGCAGAGGACCTGTCGCCGCTCGATGGGCACAGCACGTGCCCCGCGGCGCGCGATTACTCCCGCGCCTACCTGCATCATCTCGTGCGCTCGGGCGAGTTGCTCGGCTCCATGCTGCTGTCGTGGAACAACACGCATTTTTATCAGGAACTGATGGCCGCCATGCGCTTGGCCATCGCCGAGGGCCGCTTCGCTGCCTGGGCCGCCGAGACCAAACCGCGCTTGATGGCAAGGGGCGGCTGACGCTATGGCTCACATGGGCCGTTTTGAGGTCCGCTCATGGTGGCGGACGCGCTCGCGATGCAGCAGGTAGACGCCCGAGGCGATGACGATGGACGCGCCGGCCAGTGTCCAGCGGTCGGGTACCTGATCGAACACCAGATAACCTGCGGTGGTGTGCGTGATGAGGCCCAGATAGATGAAGGGGGCCAACGTCGAGGCGGGCGCGTGGCGATAGGCGATGATGAAGACGTAGTGGCCAAGCCCGCCCCAGAAGCCCATCGAGGCGAGCAGCAGCCACACTATTGGTTCCGACGGCCACACCCAGTCGACAAAGGCCAGCGGCGCCATGATCGTGGTGCCCGCCAGCAGCGAGTAGAACAGCGTGACCTCCGGCGGATCGTAGCTCGACAAGTAGCGCGTCAGCAGCATGAAAGCGGCGTAGGCCAGCACCGAGCCGAAGGCGAAGATCAGCGCCGGCTCGAAGGCTACGAAGCCGGGGCGCACCACCACCAGAATGCCTGAGAAGCCAACCAGAATGGCCATGAACCGCCGCCAGCCGACCCATTCGCCGAGAAACGGCCCGGCGAGGATGGTGACGACGAACGGGGCGAGGAAGGCGACGGTCTGCGTCTGGTCGAGGCGCAGATGACGCAACGCCATGAAGTTCAGCACCGTCGACAGCAGCATCAAGACCGAGCGAGCCAACTGATGCTTGAGCCGCTGCGTGGTGAGCAGGCGGGGCAGCGAAATGGCGCCGACGACCAGCATGATGAGCAGGAACTGCGACAGGAAGCGGATCCACACCACCTGCGTCACGGGCAGCTTGACCACGCTCGCCATGTACTTGGCGGTGGTATCCAGAACCGTGAACAGGGCCAGCGCCACGCACATCAGACCGATGCCCTTGAGGCTCGACTGGGTTGGGCGGGACGTGACTGTGGCGGCGCTGCGCTGCATTTGGTCCGTGGAGCCGATCACTGGGGCACGAATCAATCGAGCTTACAGGGCCTTTCCCGACGCGTCTTGCGCATGATGGCGGCGCGCTGTCGGCGACCGGCACCGAGTGCAGCGCATTGCCGGTCGCATTGGATGGTGCGGACGGGCTTACAAGCCAAGCTCGGTGAGGCCCGGAGCGTCGAGCGGGCGGGGGCCTGCCGGCCAGTGAAACAGCCGGTCAGCCGCCGCGATCGGCACATCGTTGATGCTCGCCTCACGCCGCCGCATCAGGCCATGCGCATCGAACTCCCATTGCTCGTTGCCGTGCGAGCGATACCAGTGACCGCTGTCGTCGTGCCATTCATAGGCAAAGCGCGCCGCAATCCGGTTGTCGTGGAAGGCCCACACCTCCTTGATCAACCGGTAATCGAGTTCGCGGCGCCATTTGCGCTCCCGAAAAGCGACGATTGCTGGCCGCCCAGCCAGGAATTCAGCTCGATTGCGCCACGTGCTGTCTTCGGTGTAGGCGAGCGACACGCGCACGGCATCGCGCGTGTTCCACGCATCCTCGGCCATGCGTGCCTTTCTGGCAGCGGTTTCGGCCGTAAACGGAGGCAGTGGCGGACGCGGGCTCATGGCTTGACCTCGGCAGCTATGGGTTCACGACGGCACGCGGGGCGCCGCCGGTGGTCCACTACGGCGCGCGGCGCTCAACTCTCCTTGAAGCCATACTCTGGAATGCCCTGCTCGTTGCCGTAGTACTTGTAGGGCAGGAACTTGCCGGACATGGTGATCTTGACGCGATCGCCTTTCGGGTTGGCCACGCGCTCGAAATCAAAGTCGAAATCGATCGCTGACATGATGCCGTCGCCGAACTCCTCCTCGATGAGGGCTTTCCAAGCGGGACCATTGACCATCACCATCTCGTAAAAGCGATAGATCAGCGGGTCGGTCGGCGGCATGGGCGTGCCGGTGCCGCGATAGGGCACCTCGTTGAGCATGGCCTCCTCGACGGCGTTGAGGCCGAACAACTGCGCGGCTTTGCGGGCCAGCGGCTTGACCAGTTTCATCTGTCCGAGCAGGGCGCCGACCAGCATGGTCGGCGCCATGCCGCCGATTTCCCCGCAGATGAACTTCCAGGTCCAGCCCTTCTCGCGCTTGATGTCGAGGATCTTCTCGGTGAGTTGCTCACGCTTCATTTGGACGACTCCCTTGGATTGCGAGTGATGGTTGCGAGGTTTGTTGACGGCAGTCGCTAATGGCGAGGCCGCGACGTTGGCGCTGCTTTCGCTTGCCGGCACCGACGGCCGCAGCACCCGGAGCCGCTGCTCACCGTTCGCCACCCGCGGCACGGGGGCCCGCACGCAGCGGCGCAGAAGGGGCCGCTTCGGGCGGTTGATGAGATGAGGTCGCAGTCGCATGAACAGTAGCTCCGAGGGCGGGGCGGACCAGGATGGGATTGCGCGGATCGAGGTGCATGCCGCCGTCGCCTGCGAGATCCCGCGATCGCGTCACCAGGAAGTCGATCAGGTGATTGCGCAGCGGATAGTAGTTCGGATGCTTGTGCAGATCGGCGCGCTTGCGGTCGCGGGGGAGTGTGTTCTCGACGATCTCGGCAACGCGAGCGCGGGGTCCGTTGGTCATCAGCAGAATGCGGTCGGCGAGCAGCATCGCCTCGTCGACGTCATGCGTGATCATGAAGGTGGTCTGCTGTGTCTTGGCGCGGATGGAGAGCACCTCGTCCTGCAGCGAGCCGCGGGTGAGGGCATCGAGCGCGCTGAACGGCTCGTCCATGAGCATGACCATCGGCTCGATCGATAACGCGCGTGCGATGCCGACCCGCTGACGCATGCCGCCGGAGAGCTGTGCCGGCTTCTTGTGCGCGGCCTCCTTGAGGTGGACGAGGTCGAGGTAGCGCTCGGCGTGGGCGCGGATCTCGTCCTTGGTCTTGGCGCGGAACCGCGACGACACCGCCAGCTCGATGTTGCCGAGTGCACTCATCCAAGGCATCAGCGCATGGCCCTGGAAGATCACGGCACGATCGAGGCTCGGCCCGGTGACATGCTGGCCATTGACGAGAATGGTGCCGGCCGAGGGCCGGTCGAGGCCTGCGAGCACGTTGAGGATGGTCGACTTGCCGCAGCCGGAATGGCCGATGATGCAGACGAACTCGCCCTTGCCAACCGTGAACCAGACGTCGTCGAAGACGGTCAGCTCGCCCTTGCCGCTGGGCTCGGGGAAGCGCTTGGCCAAGCCCTCCACGCTGATGAAATTCGCTGTCACGCGCTTGTGCTCCTATTCAGCGTAGGAGACGGCGCGCTGCAGCCGGCCCATCAGTTGGTCAAGGACCATGCCGACCAAGCCGATCAGCAGGATCGCATTGATGACATTGGTGATCGACAGATTGTTCCACTCGTTCCAGACGAAGTAGCCGATGCCGGTGCCGCCAACCAGCATCTCGGCGGCGACGATGACCAGCCAGGCGATGCCGATCGAGATGCGCATGCCGGTGAGGATGGTCGGTGCCGCAGCCGGCAGAATGACGCGCAGGGCGGTGCGGCCCGGGGTCAGCTCCAGCGTCTTGGCGACGTTCAGCCAGTCCTTGCGGACGGTCGCGACCCCGAACGCCGTATTCATGAGCATGGGCCACAGCGAGCAGATGAAGATCACGAAAATCGCCGAGATGCCGCTATCCTTGATGGTGTAGAGAGCGAGCGGCATCCAGGCCAGCGGCGAGATCGGCTTCAGGATCTGAATGAAGGGATCGAGCGCCCGGCTCATCAGCGGTGACATGCCGATCAGGAAACCCAGCGGAATGGCGACGGCTGCCGCCAACAGGTAGCCGCCGAGGACGCGGGCGATGGAATAGGCCAGCTGGATGCCGACGCCCTTGTCGTTCGAGCCCCTGTCGTAGAACGGATCGCGCAAATGCTCCCAGAGCTTGGCGCCGACGTCGAGGGGGCCCGGCATGGCCGAACGGCCCTGGCTCGCGGTCGCCCCGATCAACTTGGCGTATTCCGGATCGAGCTTCTGCGCCGTGCCGCCGCCTTGCACCGCCAGATGCCAGGCGAGCAGGAACATAGCCAGAATCAGCAGCGAGACGATGCTGGCGCGCACCGAGAGAGAAAGGGTCACGGGGCTCACGTCCTCTTGATGGCGAAGCTCTTGATGTACTCCTCAGGCTTGTCCGGATCGAACGGCTTGCCCATCACCGAGAACGACTTCGTGCGTGTGGTCGGCGGGGTAAGGCCGACCTCCTTCATGAGGCGCTCGGCATCGGCTGCCAGATACACCTGCGCGGCGACGGCCTTGTAGTCGACATCGCCCTTGAGCTGACCCCAGCGCTTCATCTGCGTGAGAATCCAGATGGCGAAGCTCTGCCAGGGGAACGGATCGAAGTCGACGCGGTTGGGATCCTTCTTCACCGAGCCGAGACCGTCGGCATAAGTGCCGGTCAGAATCTGCTCCAGAACAGTCTCGGGCTGATTGAGATAGTTGGCCGGGGCGATGGCAGTGGCGATCTGCTTGCGGTTCTCGGCCTTCGAGGCAAAGGCCGTCGCCTCGATGATGGCCTTCAGCAAGGCCGAATAGGTGTTCGGCATCGTCGTGATGAACTCGCGCGAAGCGGCGAAGGCGCAGCACGGATGCCCGTCCCACAACTCCTTGGAGAGGAGATGGATGAAGCCGGCGCCGTCGTAGACTGCGCGCTGGTTGAAGGGATCGGGACCAAGGAAGCCGTCGATGTTGTCGGCGCGCAGATTGGCGACCATCTCGGGCGGCGGTACGGAGCGGATCTGGATATCCGTATCAGGGTCGAGGCCGGCCTCGGCAACGTAGTAGCGCAGCAGGTAGTTGTGCATCGAGAAATCGAACGGGACGGCGAACTTGAAGCCTTTCCACTGCTTCGGATCGCGCTTGTCCTTGTGCTTCATGGCCAGCGTGATGGCCTGGCCGTTGATGTTCTCGACCGCCGGCATGGTGTAGGGCACCGCGTTCGAGCCGATGCCGAGCGAAATGGCCAACGGCATGGGCGAGAGCATGTGCGCGGCGTCATATTCCTTGTTGATGGTCTTGTCGCGGATCACGGCCCAACCCGCAGTCTTGATCACCTCGACGTTGAGACCCGCCTTGGCATAGAAGCCCATCGGCGCCGCCATGATGATCGGCGTGGCGCAAGTGATGGGAATGAAGCCGACCTTGAGGTCCTTCTTTTCCGGTGCTGCGGTTTGCGCGAAGACTTCGGTTGCGGTGGCGATCGGGAACACCTGGGCCAGGGCGGCTGCAGCGGTGGTGGCGCCAACGGTGCCCAGGAAGCGGCGACGCGAACTGTCGGAGGGGAAAATCGCCCGCATCACGGCGCCTTCGACCAGCCGGCGCAGGCCCGCCTCGGAATTGACGGCGACATCGGCTTCGTGCTCGGCCGCCGTGCTATGGCGACCGCAAGCGCAGCCAGACGAATGCAACGTCACGGACGGTTTGAACGGATCGTCGAGGCTCACGGGCTGTCCCTCACGCTGCAGCTTGTCCAGATGCGGGACAGCGGCCTGTCCCATTAGAAGACGCCAAGCAAGCCCTGTGCCATGTGTGTGACGCCGCCGTTAACGTTGAGAGACCTGTCGAATTTGTCCTCGGGTTGATGTTGGTTTCCCAGTCGACATGGCGGATTGTCGGGCAGTTGCGCGCTTTTCAATCAGGTGATGCTGGTATTCCAGCCATCACAGCCACTCGGCTGTGATGTAGAATTCAGCAGTCGCCATGCTAGATCGATGGCTCGCAGGCGATCAGCCGTCGCGTAGCGGCTGGAAGCGCGCTGTGTCTTTGGACTTTGCGACGTCATCCGAGGCTGCGACACTGTTCCTCCGTCGCGGCACTTCGTGCAAGGTTTGACGCATGCCCTATCGCCACACGGTCGGCACGACGACGTATGTGTTTGCCACGCTGGCCGAGTTGCTGGCCAAGGCGACGCCGCCGCGGGCCGGCGATCGCCTGGCGGGCCTTGCGGCGTCGAGTGCCGAGGAGAACATCGCCGCCAAGCTGGCGCTGGCCGATGTGCCCCTGAAGGCGATCATCGCCGAACCGCTGATCCCCTACGATGACGACGCGGTGACGCGACTGATCCTGGATAGCCACGACGCCCGGGCCTTCGAACCCATCGCGACTTTGACCGTCGGCGAGTTGCGCGAGCATCTGCTGGCCCGCGAGACAACCGCTGAGACGCTGCGCCAGCTGGCGCCAGCGATAACGCCGGAAATTGCCGCTGCGGTGTCGAAGCTGATGCGCAATCAAGATCTGATCCTCGTCGCGCGCAAGTGCCGAGTCGTCACGGCATTCCGCAATACCATCGGCTTGCCGGGAACCATGTCCGTGCGCCTGCAGCCGAACCACCCGACCGACGATCCCGCCGGCATCATGGCCTCGATTGCCGATGGCCTGATGTATGGCGCTGGCGACGCGGTGATCGGCATCAATCCGGCCAGCGATGCACCTGCCCGCATCGAAAGCCTGCTGCGGATGCTGGATGATCTCATCGGGCGCTACAGTATCCCGACGCAAGCCTGCGTGCTCGGTCACGTCACCACGACGCTCGATCTGATGGCGAAGGGTGTGCCGGTGGATCTGGTGTTCCAGTCCATTGCCGGCACGGAAGCGGCGAACCGCTCATTTGGGGTGACCCTCGATCTATTGCGCGAGGCCAACGACGCTGCCCGTGCGATGAAGCGCGGCACCGCTGGCAACAACGTCATGTATTTCGAGACCGGACAGGGCTCGGCGCTGTCAGCCAACGCGCATCACGGCGTCGATCAACAAACGTGCGAAGCCCGGGCCTATGCCGTGGCGCGCGCCTTCGCGCCGCTGCTGGTCAATACCGTCGTCGGCTTCATCGGGCCCGAGTATCTCTACGACGGCAAGGAGATCCTGCGCGCGGCGCTGGAGGATCACTTCTGCGGCAAGCTGATGGGCCTGCCGATGGGCGTCGACGTTTGCTACACCAACCACGCCGAAGCCGATCAGGACGACATGGACACGATTCTGACCGCGCTGGCGGCGGCCGGCGTCAGCTACATCATGGGCATTCCCGGCGCCGACGACGTGATGCTGAGCTACCAGTCGACGTCGTTCCACGATGCGTTGTATGTGCGCGAAACCTTTGGCTTGAAGCGGGCGCCCGAGTTCGAGGCGTGGTTGGCTGCCATGCGCATCACCGATAGCGATGGACGTCTGCTGCCCGCAGCGGGGGGCCACCCGTTGCTGGCCGGCGTCACGACGCTGACGGGAGGTGGCACATGAGCGGCAGTTCCCGAGATCCGTGGGCTTTGCTCGGCACGCGCACGACCGCCCGCATCGCGCTTGGCCGGGCCGGAGTTTCGCTGCCGACGCGCGAGGTGCTGTCGTTCGCCTTGGCGCATGCGCGCGCCCGAGACGCGGTGCACGCCAAGCTGGATCGCGCGGCTTTGGCTGCGGAACTGGTCACCTTGGGCCTCACCAGCGTCGACATCGAGAGCCGGGCCGCAGACCGCGCGCACTTTCTGCGGCGGCCCGATCTCGGGCGAACCTTGAGTGAAACGTCGCGCGCTGCGTTGGTGGCGGCAGCCAGGCCGTGCGAGCTGGCGATCATGGTGGGCGATGGCTTGTCGGCAACGGCTGTGGCGCGACAAGTGCCCGCGCTGCTCGCCGCGTTGCTGCCCCTGGTGACGGCGATGAAGCTGAGGGTCGGCCCGGTCGCGATTGCCGAGCACGCCCGCGTGGCGCTCGGCGACGAGGTCGGAGTACTCCTTGGCGCGCGGATCGTTGCCGTGCTGATCGGAGAGCGGCCTGGGCTTTCCGCTGCCGACAGTCTCGGCGTCTATCTCACCTATGCGCCACGTCCGGGCGTGACCGATGCCGAGCGCAATTGTCTCTCCAACATCCGGCCCGAGGGATTGGCGCCCGCTGCCGCCGCACGAAGTTTGGCGTGGCTGATCGAGGCCGCTTTGGCGCGCGGATTGACAGGTGTCGGATTGAAGGACGACAGCGATGCGGTGGACCTTGGCGATGGGGCCACTCCTGGCGTCGTGTCGCGTATCGTGCCTGCGGGGTCAGACCCTTGGGTCTGACCCCAACTCCGAACCCGCCGCACCGACCGCAAGCGGCCGTCGGGTCGCAACCCGTAGGACGGGGTCAAGCCGGAGCGCAGCGCAGGCTCACTTCTGCCAGTCATCCTTGACCTCGAGGCACTTCGGCCCGATGAAATCGTTGATGTCCTCGACCACGGTCGACTGCAGCACGTTGAAGGTGTTGTCGGTGCCCGTCGCCGTCCACATGGCGCCCTTGAGCAGGGTCGGCGCATCCACGGCGCCCCAGTTCAACACGGCTTTCACGGCCTTGCCCTTCTCGAAGGTGACGCGCGGCGTGAACTCGAACTTGATCTGCGCCTTCTCTTCTTTCTCACGCTCGACGTCACAGACCACCTGATGCTTCTCCAGGCTGGTCTCGTACTTGTCCTCGGTCATGGCCTTGATGAGATCAGCCCGCTTCAGCTTGATGTCGGCGACACAGCGCACGCCGCCCCAGGGCCAGGACACCTTGGCCTTCTCGACCATCTTGGTCAGCTGTTCCTTGCGCCAGCTCTTGAGCACGTTGCAGGCGATGTCGCCGCCGTCGGGTTTGCGCGTATGGAAGGCCGAGCAGATCTTGACCTTGCAGTCCTTGCGGGCGTCGCGCTCCTTGCGCTCCTCCGGCGTCAGATCCTCGACTTTGGGCGCGGCCTTGGCGTCCTGCGCACGGGCCGAATGCAAGCCCGGCGCAACCAGCAGCACACCGGCCGCAGCCAGCAAAACAAGACGCGACTTCGACATGGAGTTCCCCTCGCAGTGTGGCAGGCCCGTCGATGACGGGCAGGACGGCTGACGCGACCTAGATGGCGGCCGACCATTGCAACATTAAGGCAGGCGAACGTGCATGTTGCGCGACGCAAGCGATCAGGCGCATGGGTCTGCCCCATGCGTCGGCCTCAAGCGATCTTCTGGCCGGTCTTTTTCCAGTCGGCGAGGAACTGCTCGAGGCCCTTGTCGGTCAGCGGGTGCTTGACCAGCGTTTTGAGCACGCCCGGGGGCACGGTGGCGACGTCGGCGCCGACCAGGGCTGCCTCCTTGACGTGGTTCACGGTGCGGATCGAGGCGGCCAGGATCTCCGTCTTCAGGTCGGCGTAGTTATCGTAGATGGTGCGGATTTCCCGGATCAGCTCCATGCCTTCGAGCCCCATGTCGTCGAGGCGGCCGATGAAGGGCGAGACAAAGGTGGCGCCAGCCTTGGCGGCCAGCAGCGCCTGATTGGCGGAAAAGCACAGCGTCACATTGACCATCGTGCCCTCGCCGGTTAGCACCCGGCAGGCCTTGAGTCCGTCCCAGGTCAGCGGCACCTTGACGGCGACGTTTTTGGCGATTTTCGCCAGGACCCGGCCTTCGCGCAGCATGCCCTCGGCGTCGAGGGCTGCCACCTCGGCCGAGACAGGACCCGGCACCAGGGCGCAGATCTCGGCGATGATGGTCTTGAAATCGCGGCCGGCCTTGGCAATCAGCGACGGATTGGTGGTGACGCCATCAAGGAGACCGAGGTCGTTGAGCTCACGGATATCGGCCACATCGGCCGTGTCGACGAAGAATTTCATGGGGGTTACGGGCCTCCGTGCCATCGGTCCGCCCGACTGGGAGCGGTATATGGTCGATGCGCGATTCGCCCGCGCCGGCAGCATCCCGTTTACCCGGAAGGCAGCAGCATTGGAAGGCCGACTCGATCTCGGGGATACGAGCCCCGGCGCCGCGCTGCGCCGCGTACCCGTACTTTTGCCGGTCGCGCTCGAGCAGACCTATGACTATCTCCTGCCCGAAGGCATGGAGGTGGCGCCAGGTGCGTTCGTGCTGGTGCCGTTCGGGCCGCAGACGCGCATCGGCATCGTCTGGGACAAGGCCATCGATATCGGCGCCAAGCCGATCGACCCGAAGAAGCTCAAGGCCATCGTCGAGCCGCTGGATGTACCGGCCCTGCCGCTGATCTCGCTGCGCTTTGCTGAATGGATCGCGCGCTACACACTGGCGCCGCTCGGCATGGTGGCGCGCATGATGATGAGCGCGCAGGCCGCCTTCGAGCCGCAAAAGCCGCGCTTCGGCGTCGCCATCGTACCGGGTGCGGCGCCGCCGCGGATCACGCCGGAGCGCCAACGCGCGCTCGACGTGGCAGCGGATGGCCAGGTGCGGGCTAAGTCCGCGCTCGCAGCCGATGCACAATGCACCACCGGCGTCGTCGATGGCCTCGTCAAGGCGGGGTGCCTGGTCGAGGTGGCGATTCCGGAGAAGCGCTACACGCCGCCGAACCCCGCGCACTCGGTGGTGACGCTGTCCGAGCACCAGACGCTGGCCGCCGAGACGCTGCGGGCGGCCATAGATGGCGACAACTTTTCGGTGTCGCTGCTGGACGGCGTCACCGGCTCCGGCAAGACCGAGGTCTACTACGAGGCGGTGGCGCGCGCCCTGGAGAAGGGTCGGCAGGTGCTGATCATGCTGCCGGAAATCGCGCTCACCAGCCAGTTTCTGAATCGCTTCAAGGCCCGCTTTGGCGTCGCCCCGGCAGAATGGCATTCGGCCTTGTCGCCCATCGAGCGTGGCCGCGTGTGGAAAGCGGCAGCTACGGGCGATGTCCGCGTCGTCGTTGGCGCCCGGTCGGCATTGTTCCTGCCGTTTTCGGATCTGGGGCTCATCATCGTCGACGAGGAGCACGACCCCGGCTTCAAGCAGGAGGACCGCGTCCACTATCAGGGCCGCGACATGGCGGTGGTGCGCGGCAATGTCGGCAAATGCGCGGTCGTGCTGGCCTCGGCCACGCCGTCGATCGAGAGCCACGTCAACGCGCGCAGCGGCCGCTATCGCCATCTCGTGCTGCCCGGCCGCTTCTCCGGCGTCGAGATGCCCGAGGTGACGCCGATCGATCTGCGCAAGCATCCCCCCGATCGCGGCAAATGGCTGAGCCCGCCGCTGGTCGAGGCCGTCACCGAGACATTGGCCAAAGGCCAGCAGACCCTGCTGTTTCTCAATCGCCGCGGCTATGCGCCGTTGACGCTGTGCCGCTCCTGTGGCCATCGCGTCGACTGCCCGCAGTGTACGGCCTGGCTGGTGGAGCACCGCTTCCGCAATCGCCTCAACTGCCATCATTGCGGCTTCTCGCTGCCGCTGCCCAAGCGCTGCCCGAAATGCGACACCGAGGACGCGCTGGTGGCCTGCGGCCCTGGTGTCGAGCGCATCGCGGAAGAGGTGGCGCAGCGCTTTCCCGACGCGCGATTGGTGCTGCTGTCGTCGGATCTCATTCCGGGCCTGCCCGAGATGCGCGAGATTATCACCAAGATCGAGAACCACGAGACCGATATCATCATCGGCACGCAGATCGTCGCCAAGGGGCATCATTTCCCTGATCTCGCCACCGTCGGCATCGTCGATGGCGACCTGGGGCTGGCGCAGGGTGCCGATCCGCGCGCGGGGGAGCGGACATTCCAGCTGCTGCATCAGGTGACGGGCCGCGCCGGGCGCACCTACACGCAAGGCCGTGGCCTGGTGCAGACGCACATGCCCGAGCATCCCGTCATGGATGCCATCATCAAGGGCGATCGCGAGGCGTTTCTGGAGAACGAGATCCGCATTCGCCAGTCGGCCATGCTGCCGCCCTACGGTCGGCTGGTGGCGCTGGTCGCCTCGGCCAAGGAAAAAGGCTTGGCCGAAGCCTTCGCGCGTGAGGTGGCCCGCCGCGCGCCGCCCGCCGAACGCATCGAGGTGTTAGGGCCGGCCGAAGCGCCGCTGGCCATCATTCGCGGCCGGCATCGCTGGCGCCTGCTCGTCAAGGCGCCGCGCGACAGTGACGTGCAGGCCTATATTCGCGAGTGGCTGTCGCGCTTGCCGGACGTGAAAGGCGATCTGCGGCTGACCGTGGATATCGATCCCTACAGCTTTTTGTGAACGCCGCGGCCGAACCCGATTTGTTTGGGGTTGGGAGGGAGGCAAAAGGCAAAAGGCGAAAATGGCAAGGCTGTAGGTCGGGTCAAGCCCTGCACTCAGCAGCGACCCGACGCCAAGCCCGTCCCCGAAGACACCATCATTCCGGCAGCGTTGTCGCCCAAGCGCTGGCGTTGTGACAACGCCCATTAGCGGCCACCGCTTTCGCGACGCCGTTGCAACGCGCCGCGCGCCCCGGTTGCCGCATGGGCCACCGAAGGGACACGCGCCGGGTGCTTGTCGGCACCTGAAGGCGCACAGCAAAAATCCAGAGAGACGGAGCGGCAGAGCCTTTCCGTGAAACTGGTAACACGGCTCTCGCCGCTCCGCGCCGCCCACTTTCTCCACCCACTGTACCGGTCGGACGTC
>JBJXDZ010000107.1:0-15701 GCA_046154645.1 Hyphomicrobiaceae bacterium | reverse complement strand
GAAGAGCGGGGCTGAAAAAGACAACGCGAACGCAAGAAGGCCCCCGCGCGCGGGGGCCTTCTTGCGTTCAAGACTGATGGATTATTGCTCCGGCCAGCCGATGCAATTTTGCTCCGGCGTTGACAGCCATGCGCCAGGACGAAATCTGCCGTGTCTCCTTCGAAGACTTCAACGCCATGCAATCGACCCTGATGATCCGCCAGCGCAAACACCCGCGCCAGAAACAGAGCAACGACCAGGCCATCCCCCTCGTCGCCGATACCGGCTACGATGCCGCCGCCCTCATTATCGAACAGCGCGAGCGCTATGGCCGAGGCACCGGCTTTCTTTATTGCGATATTGCGACACATGAACATTTGGCGCGTAGTCGCAACGTTTTGGGGCGTGATGGTCAGGGCAGTGACCCCGACGAGGACCGCCGACGCAAGGATGTGGTGGCCGCAGACTCAGCACGAATGCCAGACGCGCGGACTCCTCGCTATCAGGGCGGCTATCCCTTTTTGGTTGCCGATAATTGCATGCTGACGCGAACTGCCCGATTCCGTCCATCTTGATGCGCTGCAGGCGGACGCCGAATCGGGCCACGACCGTGCATGCCCACGCAACCCGTTGGTTATGTCAGCATTTCCCAGTTACGGACAACGCCGATCGAAACGTACCGCCTAAGTCGTTCAACGAGCACCGGTGATGAGTTGCTCGAAAACTGGGGCTCGCAAAAGATCGTTTCGACCTGCGAAATAGATGCGATCGGCTTCCTGAGGCGAAAAGTGCCGGACTTCTTTCATCCCGGCGTTCTGCAAGAGCTCGATGAGTTGGGCCGATATGGGACGGAATAGCCAAGGCTCCGCGAAATCTTTGGTACGAGTGTGCCCCTCTTGAGCAAGTGCAAGATCATCTCCCATCAGTTGCTCATCTGGCGGATTAAAGGACATGACGAGCTTGCTACCCGCCGCACACTGCATGACAGAGTCGACAATGTGCGCCATTGCGTGCGGTGAGAGATACTGAGCAAGGCCCAGCATCACAAAGATGGCGGATCGGGACAAATCAAAGCCGCCTTGTTTCAGGCTGTGCATGAGCGCGCGCTTTTCCAAGTCAATGCCGATATGCGTGACATTGACGGGATCGACCAGTCCTCGCTCCGCGCGTGCGCGCCTGCACGCCTCGGTCGAGGCGGGATGGTCAGTCACGAAGAAGCGCATGCCGCTCGTCGACGCTGGTTGCCGCCACGGGAATGTATCGAGCCCGGCGCCGAGCAGCACCACTTGCGCGATGCCGGCCTGTGCCGATTCGACCACGCAATCTTCCGCGAAGCGGCTGCGCAACACGAATGCGGCGCGCAGCAACGAGACACGAGGTGTACGAAGGGTGTTGGTCTCGGATAATATTGCGTCGGTTGACGCTTCGGGCACAAGACCGATTGCAAGTGGATCGGCGAGGATCAGCGGTCGATCGATCAGCTGGTGAGCGGCCCGCAAAACAGCCGGACGTAGCACCGTCCTGCTCGGTTGGTCATCAAGCATTGCATCCCCGTACAAAGTGGTGAAGGCGTCTAAGATTGTTCACGCGGCATCGGTGGTCGCGGTCGGATTTGCCGATGCAAACCTCTTGCAGGTGGTCATCGTCACGACGATCAAGCAGCACACAGTGTTCATGGCGTTCAGGATTGCGAGTGTCGCGTCGCCCAGGTTGACCCAGGCATAGAGAGCCGTCGTGGCATTGGCGGCGATCCACATCCACCATGTGCTGAGCGAGATAGCGCGCGCACCGTGGCGATCACGAGCTACGCAAATAATCTGCGGCAGGTAAGAGATCACTCTCACCGAGTTGCACGCGCCGTAAGCAAGTAGGATCCAGTCTGATACATCCGACATGGCGATGCTCCGGCTCAATCTCCGAGATCGAGCGCACCTGCCTAGAGGGAAGTGCGCTCGAACCAAAAGAGAGCTGTCATCTCTGGCCTTGTGCCTTCACGAGCGGCCACCAGATTCTCTGTTCGCCCGCGATAAAGGTGCGCAGCTCCGCCGGAGCCATCGCACGTGGAAATACACCGAGATTGGCGAGGCGTTCTTTCACGAGCGGGTCGGCCATCGCAGCACTTGTCGCCTTGTCGATCTCGGCAACGATCGCGTCAGGTGTGCCGGCAGGGGCGGCCAGGATGCTCCAGCCAATTGCCGTAAAGCCCGGTGTCGTTTCTGCGACGGTCGGGACTTCCTTGAATCCTGGCAGGCGGGAGGCGCTGGTGACGGCGAGCGCCCGCAGTTGGCCGCTATCGAGCGCGCCCTTCAGCCCCGAGATCGCTTCGACCGTCAGATGCAATCGCTCTCCCAACAGGTCGTTCAAGATCGCAGGTGCCCCACCCCGAGCGTAGGGGACGATCGTCATCGATGCGCCCGTCTTCTCGATCAATAGCGAGGCCGCCAGCCACGGGAACGATCCGGCCCCGTTCGTGCCGACATTGAGCTTGCCCGGCGACGTCTTCGCCTCTGAGATCAGCGCGGCAAGTGTTGTGATCCGGGAAGCCTTCGGAACGGCAATCACCAACGGGAGGTCACCCATGTGGGCAACAGGAACGAGGTCACGATCGGGGTCGATCGCGGGCTTGGCAGCTTCCGCAGGCAGGATCGTGTAGATGGACGCCGCGGCATGGAGCAGTGTGTGACCGTCTTTGACCGCACTGGTAACGGCTCCGGCGGCCAGAGCGCCGCCTGCGCCAGGGCGGTTCTCGACGACGACCCCGGCGGTCCACGTCTTTGACAGACGATCGGCGACAATTCGAGTGAGCACGTCGAGCGCGCTTCCCGCAGCGGCCTGCGTCACGATCTTGACCGGGCGTGTGGGGAACGGCTCGGCGGCCTCCGCACGAGTTGGTTGCGTGACGCAAGCCAAGCAGATCGCTGCAAGGCCAGTTACCGTGCGTCCAGGCACTTTCGGGTTCATGATCAGCTCCATCCGTATTGCCTCGGCGATAGCAGGATTGCCGCCGCCAAGTTGCCGCGATGGCTGGCCAGCCGTTCGGCAAACTAGGCGTGGTGTGCGATAAGAAGAAGCTGGAGTTTCACTAAGGGGCTATAGCGCTTTGGATAAGTCGATGACGCGTGCTGTCGGTGAACACGCATTGAGGCGAATGAAGCTGCGAGATCTGCGCATACTCATCGCCGTCGCCAAGGCCGGCAGCATGGCGCAGGCGGCAACACAGCTGTCCATGGCGCAGCCCGCCGTCTCGAAAGCTGTGCAAGACCTGGAGGCTATCCTGGGAGCGCGGCTGTTCGACCGAACGCCGCGTGGCGTCGAGCCGACCGTGCTTGGATCGGCCTTGTTACGCCGGGTGGTCGCGGCACTCGATGAGCTCTCCCAAGGTGCCACCGAACTGCAGACGCTCGCCAATCCCGAGCGAGGGGAGTTGAGGTTCTGCTGCAGCGAGGGCATGGCGTCGGGTATCGTGCCGGTCATTCTCGACAAACTGCTGACCGAACGACCCAGGCTGACATTCCATGTCTACTCGTCCGAGACGCCGAATCGCTCATATGGCCGCCTCGTCGCTGATCGCGAGGTTGAGCTGGCCTTGAGCCGCTATCCAGCTCCATTCGAAAGCACCGACCTCGAAGTGGAGCACTTATTCGACGACCCTCTCGTTGTCGTCGCAGGCAAGAATCACCCGGCTGCACGACGCCGCACACTGCGCCTGGAGCAACTCTTGGATCAGCGCTGGATACTGATGCCCACCGATGCTGCCGTCGCCGGCGTGATGCATCGCGTGTTTTCCGAAGCGGGCCTGCCGCTGCCAGAGGCCGCCATTTACACGATGTCTATTCATGTGCGCTACGCGATGCTCGCGGCTGGTGACTGCGTTACCATGCTCCCGGCATCGAGCCTTCAGGTAAGTCCATTCCGAACGATGCTGGCCAGACCACCGATCAAGCTTCCAGGCAAGCCGGGTCCCGTCGGGCTCGTGAAGATCAAAGGGCGTTCGTTGAGCCCGGTTGCAGCACTGTTCGCGCAGGCTGCGCGTGAAGTCTCGCGCGAGGTGATGGGGCACCCCGGGTGAGTACCGAATTGCTGACTTGCGCCACGCCCAGTCGCGAGGGACTTCCGGTCCCAGCCTCTTTGCGGAAGAAGACGCATCCGCTTCGTCTGTCGCGCTGATGGCCGTTGAGGCCCGATTGTGTTGCAAAACTTCTGGAGGGGGTCCCGTAGCGACGATCGTCCGGGGACGCCTGAAAACTGATTCTGCGCCGACGCCCCGCACGGAACGCGATTCCCCACGCGACGGCGGATAGGACCTAGATTCCAACCGCCATCTGATCACATGCGTTTACTCAGACGATCGATCGGGTTCTGCAACAAAATTGGCCAGGAGGCTGCATTGCGGCTCTGGGACCAGTGATGCATTTTGTGACGGTTGTTGGAGGGACGTCCCGGGACGCGTGCGCGCAGGAGGCGAAGAGGCCCCTGGCACCTGTGTTGATCTACGTCCACAGTGGCGGTTACGTGCGCGGTGACAAGCGCTTAAGCAAAGACTGTCCATTCCATGACAATGTCATGCTGCTAACCGCGTTGGTTTGTCGCTCCTGCCCAATTGGGAGCCTATTCGGAGCCTAGAGTTCCAATAGGCCATAAATTGGCGGGTGATGGTGGCGCTGCTCTTGGGTCAAAGATTACTTTGTCTTCAATTGGTTATGGCGGAGACGATATCCGACGAACAGCCGTCGGCCGCCATCCACTCGCGTCCAGAAAAAGCGCTGATTCAACGACATTTTTTCCGCTCTCGTCTACCTACGTCCATGCCAGCCTGCTACGATCCGCGTCAGAAACAAGGGTGATTACTAGGGTCGTGACTAGGCGACGGGGGGCGGACATGGCGCGGGGACTGCACCGGCTGAGCGCGCGGACCGTGGCGACGGCCAAGGCCGGTCGTCATAGCGACGGCGGCGGGCTTTATCTCGTGGTCGACCCGTCCAGCGCCCGGCGCTGGGCCTTCATGTTCTGGCGCGACAAGAAGCCGACGGAGATCGGCCTCGGCAGCTTGATGCAGGGGGTATCGCTGCCGATGGCGCGGGAGCGGGCTGCCGAGTGCCGCCGTCTCTTGGCCGAGGGACAGAGCCCGCGCGGGTGGCGCCAACCCGAGAAGGCCGTGACGACCTTCGCCGCCGTAGCCGAGGACGTCATCGCATCGCTCGAGAGCGGATGGCGCAACGACAAGCACCGGGCGCAATGGCGTTCCACGATTGCCACCTACTGCGGATCGATCGCAGCCAAGCCGGTTGACGAGATCACGACCGAGGACGTGCTCAAGGTGCTGCAACCGATCTGGACCACGAAGGCAGAGACCGCCTCGAGGCTTCGCGGCCGGATCGAGAAGGTGCTGGATGCCGCCAAAGCGAAGGGGCTTCGCGAGGGCGAGAACCCGGCCCGCTGGCGCGGCCATCTTGATAATCTGCTGGCCAAGCGCCAGAAGCTCCAACGCGGTCACCATGCAGCGATGCCGTGGTCGGACCTGCCTGCCTTCCTCGCCCGCCTCAGAAAGCGGGAGGCGGTCGCCGCGTTGGCGCTCGAGTTCACGATCCTGACGGCGGCCCGCACAGGCGAGGTGCTTGGCGCGCGCTGGGACGAGATCGACCGTGAGGCCCGCATCTGGACGGTTCCGGCGGACCGCATGAAGGCGGGCCGCGAGCACCGTGTTCCGCTGACGGACCGGGCCTGCCAGATCGTCGGCGACCTTTCCCGCGCTCCGCTCGGCGAGTTCGTGTTTCCGGGCGCTCGATCCGGCCGGCCGCTCTCCGGCATGGCGATGGAAATGCTGTTGCGGCGCATGGATGCCGACGCGTTCACGGTTCACGGCTTCCGCTCGAGCTTCAAGACCTGGGCTACCGAGATGACCTCGTTTCCCAACGAGCTATCCGAGGCCGCGCTGGCCCACGTCACTGGCGATCGGGTCGAGCGGGCTTACCGCCGCACCGATGCGCTTGAGCGTCGCCGCGAGCTGATGGGCGCCTGGGGCCGTTTCCTCGAGGGTGATGCCGTTGGCAACGTCGTGCCGCTCGTACGGCAGGGTCCGTGTGCGGGAACATGAACCATACGTGCAAGTCGGGAGCAGCGAGGTCAGTAGGAATGCCGCTCCGGATCAGAGGGGCCTATCCCGTCCCGAGCGCGTTCGCAGTTGGGGAGAACTGCTCCCCGGACTTCCGCCAAAACCAGCTTGCGATACGCTTGGATCGGTGGGGATAGGCATGGATGCCTATATTCCCAGTCGCACGGGTCGCCGCGCGAATCAATCCAGCGGAACGCCTCACGGAGGTGACATGGCAAAGCGCGTCGCAATTCGTTTTCCTGCCTACGTTCCGACTCTAGCTCGCGTAAGCCTAAAAAGGCGCATCGATCTAACGACGGGGACTGATCCCAGCCTTGTCTCTGACTGGCTTTGCAAGGAACGCGCAGCACTTGAGAGGCTAGCCACCGATAGCCGAATGAAGGAGGCATACGGCTGCTTAACCAGCGTGTTGGGCGAAGAACGTCCGTGGGAGAGAATCTTTTTATCGAGCTCGGACGTGAACCAAAGATTCTGGGAGAAATTTTTCTTCTCAGCCACGCACGCAAACCAAGACTTTGGAGCTTGGCGGACCCAGCTTAAACGCGTCATGGAATTAAAGAACGGAATCGCTGCGAAGGCAAATCAAATCATAAAACAACTCGCAGAGTTGTCCGATTTGGCTTCCCAGGATGAGCTTCGTCAAACAGACTATCAAATGAACTGGCCGGATGGATTATTCAGGTTGCCCGAGCTATGTTTCCGGAAAAATATCGACATTGAGGCGGCCCTCGAGAGGGAGCGCCTGGCGAGGCTCGCGGACAAAGGCATCACAGAAATTGACCTTCCTTCAGATGCGCCCGCAACCAAGAAGGGTCGCGCGAAGCGCAAAACGAAGCTCCCGAACGACACGCCAGCCTGCGCGGATGGGTTACTCGACATTCTTTTCGAGTCGTCACAAACTCTCGTCGCAATTGACGCGCTTACGCCAAGAGCGATTGATGTTGTTAGCGTCATATCCAAGGCTGCCAATGAATGGGAACCACAGCTCTATTTCGAGGCCGGAGCCGCAATGGTGAGCCGTAAGAACACCCCGAAGGTTCAATATATTCGAGCATTTTGGTATTCACTGAATAGCGATCTATTAAGCCGAAAGCCATTTGACCCACCAAGCGCAGATCTTCTGAAGGCTATCGCGATCACGGCGGATGTGGTTCTGAACGATGCGAACGACAGCATTGGCGTCCCTGATGTGCGGCATGCATTGAAACATCCGTCGGCGGGGTGACGCGCCGGATGTGATATAGCCGCGCAACATTCGAGCCGAGATTTCCTCTCCAATATTTTCGCGCCAACCGATTCGTATGGATAAACGTGGATCGTCTTCAAACGTGGAGCGAACCCATGGACTGCACCAAGTCAATAAGCGCCTCGGCTGCCCTCAACCAGCGCCTTGAGCCACTCGCCTACACCATCCGCGATTTCGCTGCGGTGACGGGCATCTCCCGATCGAGCACCTATGAGTTGATCAAGGACGGCACGCTCGACACCGTCATGGTTGCCGGTCGCCGGCTTGTACCCCGCTGGGCTGTAGAGAAATTGCTAGGCAAGGCCGCCTGAAAGCAACACCGCCGCCCCGGCGGCAACCGGCAGCGGCGGCAGAATCCAACATCGACACCAGGAAGCATCGACGGCCCCTTGTACCGCGTAGCGCCCGAGAATTCAAGGCGCAGCGCCGTCGTCCCACAACGGACGACATCATGAAAACCCGAACGAAAATCGATTTCGAGACCATCAACCGGACTGCGCTCGCTCGACTGCCAGACCTATGCGCGCAATGGCTGCCCGACGGTCGGCGCCGTGGCCACGAATTCGTCGCGCGTAACCCGGTTCGGGCGGATCGCCGTGCCGGCAGCTTCAGCGTCAACCTCAGCACTGGCCGGTGGGCCGACTTCGCGGTCGGCGCCCGTGGGGGTGATCCCGTGTCACTGGCTGCCTATCTGTCGGGGCTCGGGCAGGCAGATGCGGCCCGTCGGTTGGCCGAAATGCTGGGGGTGCATCATGATTGAACCCGCAGGAATGTTCGATCCGATACCGGCCGGCCGACTCAATGGCCATGCCGACGGCCACAGCTTAGCTGGCGCCGAGCCGGTTTGGCGTCCGATTGTGCCCGTGCCCGACGACGCGCCGCGCACGATCCCGCGGCACCGGCTGGGCGAGCCCTGCGCGGTGTGGGACTACTGCGACGCCTCGGGCCATCTGCTCGGCCGCGTCTGCCGATGGGACCACGGCGGCGACAAAACAATCCTACCATTGTCATACTGCGAGGACGACGCGGGCCGCCGCTCCTGGCGCTGGCTGCACCTGCCGGCGCCACGACCGCTGTACGGTCTCGATCGCCTTGCGCTACGGCCACAGGCACCTGTCCTGTTGGTCGAAGGCGAGAAAGCGGCTGACGCCGCAGCCGCGCTATTTCTCGATCACGTTGCGGTCACCTCATCAGGTGGCTCGAATGCCGCCAGCAAGGCCGACTGGTCGCCGTTATCGGGCCGGCATGTCGTGATCTGGCCGGACCACGATGAACCGGGGCGCCGCTACGCTGCCGACGTGGCACGGCTGGCGGGCGAGGCTGGGGCGGTCTCTTTCCGCGTCGTGGAGGTGTCGCGCGCATGGCCCGACGGATGGGACCTGGCTGAAGTGCTGCCCGTTGGCGTTACGGAAGACATGGTGCGAAAGATGGCAGCCGCGGCAAAGCCGGCGGAGCCCGCTGCGAGCCCGCGCGTCGAGGCCGCACCCCATGCGCCGCACGAGCCCGTGCCGCTCGTGCGGCCGGTACCCGCAGCCGATCCCTATCCGGTGGACGGGCTCGGCTCCCAACTCGCCGCTGTCGTTCGGGCACTAAACGACGTGGTGCAATCCCCGCTTGCCATGTGCGCCAACAGCGTACTCTCGACGGTCACTCTCGCCGCGCAAGGGCAGATCAATGTCGAGCTGCCGATCGGCGCCGGCTCGACGCGCCCGGTGTCGGGTTTCTTCATCACGGTCGGGCGCTCGGGGGAGCGGAAGTCGGCGAGTGACGAGCAGATCGGCAAGGCGCTGACGTCCCGTGAGGCAGAGCTGCGGCAGATCCACGATGCCGAGATGAAAGTCTGGCGCAACGAGCACGACGCCTGGGAGGCCGCGCGCAAAGCGATCCTGGCAGGCAAGCAAGACAAGGTGGCCAAGGAGGTTGACTTGCGGTCGCTCGGCGATGAGCCAGAGAAACCACTCGCGCCGATCATCGTCATGGAGGAGCCGACCGTAGAAGGGCTGGCCAAGCTGCTGATGGCCGGCCAGCCGTCCGTGGGCGTGTTCTCGACAGAAGGCGGTCAATTCGTCGGCGGACACGCGATGAGCGACGACGCCAAGCTGCGCAGCGCAGCGGCGCTGTCCCGGCTTTGGGATGGCGATCCCTGGAAGCGAGTACGATCGGGCGATGGCGCGCACATCATCGCGGACAAGCGGCTTGCCATGCATCTGATGGTTCAGCCGGACGTGGCGGCTCAGCTCGTCAACGATCCCGTGTTGCGAGACCAGGGGCTCGTCTCTCGCATGCTGGTGACATTCCCCGAGACGACGATGGGCACGCGGCTGCATCACGATCCCGCGCCCGCGTCGCTGATCGAGCTGGCGCGCTTCAATGCGCGCATGACAACTGCGCTCGCGCTGCCCTATCCGCTGCGTGAGAAAAGCCGCAACGATCTGGCGCCGCGGACATTGCGACTGTCCGCCGAGGCACGCCGCCGCTGGATTGGTTTTGGCGACCACATCGAGCGCATGATCGGGCCGGGCGGGCAACTCGAGTCCATCAGCGGCTTCGGAGCGAAGATGGCCGAGCACGCCGCCAGAATGGCGGCAGCAATGGCTTGGTGGTCCGATCACAACGTCCAAGAGATCGACGCGGAAACGCTGAGCAACGCAATCCAGCTTGTCGAGCACTATGCCGATGAAGCGTTGCGACTATGGCAGGCAAGCGTGGTCCCGGCCGACATTGCCGACGCACAGCGGTTGCTCGATTGGCTCAACGAGCGTTGGAGCGAAAGCCACGTCTCGATCGCCGATATCAGCCGTCTCGGGCCGAACGCCGTTCGCGTCGCACAGCGGGCGCGGCAGCTCGTGAAGGTGCTGGAGGACCACCACTGGCTGGTGAAGGCGTCTGGACCTATCCTGATCGGCGGGCAGAAGCGGCGCGAGGCGTGGCAGATCATGGGGAGGGCTTAGCCGTGGCGCTCTTTCCAAGATTTGGCACTGAGCCCCCTGCGAAAGTTGCGAAACCTGCGACAGTCGGGCTGACTTCGCGTGATCAAGCTGCCAACTTTCGCAACTGTCGCAATTTTCGCGGCCCTGCCGGGCTCGAATTTCGGTCGCGAACCGAGCCCGACCATCACCTAGCCCAGCGCGTAGCGGATCTCACGGACGCCTACCACGAGCGCATTGCTGTCGTACTGGAAGCCGGGGACATCGGCGAGGCCGAGGCCCGCCGCATCGCCGAGGCCGAGATCGGCGCCGCGTTCGTGCGAGCATTCCTGCCGGGCGGGGCTGCGGCATGAGATGGTTTGCTCATCGCCCCGGCGGGCACGAGGCAGTTGCAGTGTCGCCGCGACTTGTTGTGCACCGGAACCAGTTTTCCGACGCCACACGCGCGCGCGAGACTTTTCCGCCATCTGTGCACAGGAACCAATTTTGTCACCCCTACGCGCGCGCGCGAGACCCAATTCTGCGGAGCGAGGAAACATGCCGAACACAACACCAGCACTGAACCCGAATCCACCGAAGCTCGTCACCGGTGCACAGATCAAGGCCGCTCGCGCACTGCTCGGCTGGCGCCGGATCGACCTCGCTGCGGCAGCCGGGCTGCATCGCAATGCAGTTGCCTATTGGGAAGGGCAGCCGCGCATGCCGCGCAGCGAGCCGTTCGCCTGTCGGAAGATGCGGGCCGCCTTGCAGTCGGCCGGCGTGGTCACAGTGTCGACGCCCGCGCCCGGTGTGTGCCTGCTCAGCGCTGGGCCGCGGCGCACCGCCGAGCCGTCCGCGAGCCTGGTTCCGATGGCACCAGATCCGGAGGAGGACGGACACCGTTTGATAACGGCGTCTAACGAGCCTGAACTGTGCACGATGCACAACGGCCTCGCTGTTTCTGCAGCACAGGAACAGGGGAATCGCTCCACAGCACCCGATTGTGAACCGGCCACAGAGACGAGCGAGGCGCACGCATGAAGGGCAAAGCCAAAACAAGAACTGTGATTGCTGCCGGGCCGCCAGCGGCCGAGCGAACGCCTCATGCGCCGGCCTCCGC
Organism: Hyphomicrobiaceae bacterium; assembly: GCA_046154645.1. GTDB lineage: Bacteria > Pseudomonadota > Alphaproteobacteria > Rhizobiales > Hyphomicrobiaceae. Next base: position 4,338 of record JBJXDZ010000107.1, on the reverse strand, counting down.
TGCCAAGGCGCCCGTCAAATCCTACGAGCCCAACGCACACGAACGCGCAGCGATCGAGCGCTACCGACAACGGCGTGATGCCAAGCCGCCACCGCCTCACTTTAAGGTGGAATACGAAGGCAGCAGTGTCACGATCACACCCGACCACGTCGAGCCGGCTTACGTTCACGCGCTTCTGGCCGACATGGTAGCGACGGGCGACTACAAGTTTTCTTGCGGACTATTGGATCAAGTCGCCAATGTCGCCCGAACAGGCAAGCAGCTCACTTCACGGGATTTGAATTTCGCGCTGGCCACGGTGAACGCGATTGGCCCGCGCGACCCGATCGAAAGCTTGCTCGCAGCGCAGATGTTCGCGATCCACAAAGCGACCATGGTCGCGGCGCGCGTACTCGCAAATGCTGAAAACATCCCGCAGCAGGATAGCGCATCGAACGCACTCAACAAGCTGGCCCGCACGTTCGCGGCCCAGATTGAGACGCTGAAGCGGTATCGCGCCGATGGCGAGCAGAAGGTCACCGTCCAACACCAGCACGTCAATGTAAGTTCCAACCATGCCGTCGTCGGCATCAGCCAGGGGGGAGGGGGAGCCCATGAAAAGTCGAGCCAACCTCATGTACCTAGTGGAGCGCATGAACAAAGCCCGCCGATGCTCGGCCACGAGCAAGCGCTCCCGATGCCGATGTCGGGCGCCGGCAGTGACCGGCTGGCGCGTGTGCCGGTTCCACGGTGCGCGGAGCGGAGCACCGAAGGGAAAGGCCAACGGCGCGTGGCGGCACGGAATGGCGACCAATGACATGATGGCCGAGCGGCAGGAGCGGGCGGACCTGGTGCGAGAGGCGGGCAAGATGATTGCGGCGCTGCGGGCAGAGCCGCAGCCTTGACACACGCGAGATAGAGCATCGCTGTGCTCCCCAGCCGCTGCTATCCTGGTAACATGGTCCGCTGTGCCCTCAGCTCCGGTTGGAATGCTGCGTTGCAGCGGATCTCAGCCATGGGCCAGGACCTGCCAATACCGGCAGTGGTGCCGGTTACTTCGGCTATTTCCATAAGCGGACCTTCGCCGCGGCGAACCTGCATCCAAGCAGCCGTGTCGAGTCGCCGCCCGCGTGGTAGTCTTGCCCACAGTGGACCGATCGGGGATGGGCGTGGCACGGGAAATCTTTATCAGCTATTCGTCGAAGCATCGCGATTTGACGCGGCAGCTCGCCGCAGACATCGAGGCTCAATACGGTGCGGGCGCGGTGTGGTGGGACCACGCGTTAGAAAGCCGCGCCGCCTACGCGCAACAGATCAAGGCAGCACTCGAAGAGGCCCGCGTCATTGTCATCGTCTGGACAGCTGGCGCGATGATATCGGACTACGTGTATGCCGAGGCGGTTCGCGCGCAGGAAGGCAATAAACTCGTCAATGTGCGTCCCGTTGATATGGCATTCCGCGACGTCCCTGAGCCGTTCAACATCTATCATATCGACGACGCCGAGGATCGGGACCGCGTTCTAGCGACCATCGCGAAGGTGATGGGTGGCACGCCCATCCCGACGCGCGTGCCGTTGCATGAACTCTATTTCCGACAGCACGGCCATCGCATCATCGATCCGAAGCGTCGTCCACTTGCCCACGATCCTGGCGACATGAGCCCGACCGAGCTGCTGCAAGCGAAGTATGAGGTGGTGCCGTTCATCGATGTCAACGACACCAAAGCGGAGTGTCAGGCTTGGTGCACTAACGCCGCGCGTCTGACGGCTGGCCGTCTGGTGCACGGCGCGGGCGGTCTCGGCAAGACGCGATTGATGATCGACGTTGCGACGGCCTTGCGTGCGCAGGGATGGACGGCGGGTTTCCTCGAACGTCCCCACGAGCAAGTGGAGGCGACGCTCGGACAGCGTGCACAAGCGCTCAATCAGCTTATTGCCCATGGTGAGGATGCCGGATTGCTGATTGTGATGGATTATGCCGAGGGACGGACGGACGAGGTAAAAGCCATCGCGCGACAGCTCGCCAATAGGTCAGCAGCGGCGACGCGACCGATCCGGATTGTCCTGCTGACGCGTGGTGCGGGTGACTGGTGGACGGCGCTGTCCGATGAGACGCCGGACATTGAGAAGTTGTTCCGGCGCGAAGACCGCACACTGGACGTTGTTGCGCTGCCGGTGATCAGCTCGGGCGAGCAACGGCTCAAGCTGTTCGTCAAGTGCGTGGAGGCGCTAGCACCTCTTCTTCACGCCCAACGCTACGTATTGCCAACAGCGCAGCCGAACCTCGTTCGGCTGCAACGCATCGAGACAGGTGAAGGCTATGCGCGCCCACTCGCGATCCAGATGGAAGCGTTGCTGTATCTCACATCGGCCGCGCCGCAAGCCGACGTCTCCGGCATCGACGCGCTTCTTCGTAAAGTTCTTGGGATAGAGCGCGATCACTGGAAAAAGCTCATTGGAGTGTTGGACCACGACCGCGCCCGCGACATGAGCCGCGCAGTGGCGCAGGTGACGGCGGTCCAAGGTGTCAAGGCCGGTCCGTCGGCCGAGCGCCTACTGATGGGTGACAAGTTCTACGGTGCCCGCACGGCCCGCGAGCACGTCGATCCCGTGCTTCGCAACCTCATTCGCGTCTATGGCAAAACCGACGGCGGCGTCGCTCACTTAGAGCCCGACCTCATCGGCGAGCATCATGTGGCGAGCATTGGCGACGTAGAACTGATTGAGGGCTGTTTGCGCTGGATTGCCAGCGAGCCCGAGGTCGAGCGGGAAATACGCCGTCGCAGTTTTCTCACTGTACTGCAGCGGGCGACCCAGCCTGAGCACGGTGCCAAGGCCAATGAGCACGCGGCTAGTCTACTTGATCACATCATTTCTCACTACGCCACGGAACTTGCGCAGGACCTTGTAACGGTCGCTCTCGACACGCCCGGCAATCTGCCGAGACTTCTGGCGAAAGCGGCCCCACACTTGAGCAGTGCTGCAATTGAAGCACTGTTTTGGGCCATGCCGACGCGTAGCCTAAAGCTCGACGAGGCCGCTGTGGCACTAGCAATCAAACGGGCTGAGAGTAACGCAGATGCAGATACTGAGGCACCTACCACAAGAGCGGAGCAATTCGCCAACCTTGGACACCGCCTCTCGAACCTTGGCCGCAATCTAGAAGCGAAAGCGGCAACGCTGCAGGCTGTTAACATTTATCGTTCTCTGGCTAGTGTTTCACCGTACGTCTTCCTTCCAAATCTCGCATTGACACTAAATAATCTAGGTTGGGCGTGCACTCAAGTCGGTTGTTATCAAGAGGCTGTATTGGCGACCGCGGAGTCTATCAAGATTTATCGATCGATCGCCGAAACGCGGCGAAACGCGCTTTTACCCGATCGCGCGTACAGTCTGAATAACCACGGCTTAGCCCTCGCCAAATTAGGCCGGTACGAAGAGGCGATGGTCGCGACGAATGAGGCCGTCAGTATCAATAGATCCCTGGCGAAAGTTGAGCCGCCTGCGTACCTTAACGATCTTGCAAGCAGCCTCAATAACATGGCAGGGCATCTGGCCTCCCTGGGGCGTTTTGAGGAGGCACTCGCAGCGACTCAAGAATCGGTCAACATTAGAAGGCCGTTGGCCAAAGAGCGCCCCGACGCCTTCCTGCCCGGTCTCGCAAGGAGCCTAAATGGAATGGGCAATTGTCTGTCCTCTCTCGGCCGGCACGGAGAGGCGCTGGAGGCGACGAACGCAGCTATCGATATTTATAGATCTCTCGCGACAAATCGGCCAGATGCCTTCCTATCCGATTTCGCAATGAGCCTGAACAATATCTGTAGCATTCTCTTCTTTCTAAACCGGCTCGAGGATGCGCTCTCCGCGTCGAAGCAAGCCGTGGACATATATCGCCCGTTGGCTCGCGTGCTACCCGATGTTTTTTCGACCGATCTGGCAGGCAGCCTGAACAAGTTGGCTAACACTCTTGCGGGGCTAGGACGGTCAAATGAAGCCGAGTCCATCGCTAGCGAAGGGTTTGCAATCCTTGAGCCGTTCCTCGTCCGATACCCAGGGGTGCATGATGCGTTGGCAGGCGAGCTGCGACACAAATTTGTTCGATCGGAGGACTGTGCAACCCCTTGATCAGAATGCAACCAGCATCCTTCCTGCATGCTCGTTGTTTCTTCCGCTGCTACCCACTAAAGCCGACGAATCTTGATCAGATTTGGCTTTACTGTCTAGGGCGGCTTTGGGTCAAGACTCACCGTCGAGGGATGGCGCAGGTCGCGACAGCAGTACCCTCACCAGCGGAAAGTCGCTCTGTGTTCGACCGCGACGAGCCGGTGGCGCCACTGGCGGCGGCATCTTCAATCGCGCT
>JBJXDZ010000106.1:0-3586 GCA_046154645.1 Hyphomicrobiaceae bacterium | reverse complement strand
GAAGAGCGGGGCTGAAAAAGACAACGCGAACGCAAGAAGGCCCCCGCGCGCGGGGGCCTTCTTGCGTTCAAGACTGATGGATTATTGCTCCGGCCAGCCGATGCAATTTTGCTCCGGCGTTGACAGCGGACGGGATGGAGCGGTGAGGATAAGCGAAAGCGGGTGGAGGGATGGGTGAATAAAGGCGCATAGCGAGATGTGTTTTTGTTTACGTATACACGAAAACAGAAAACGAACTCGACCACGGCGGGCCTGTTTACAGCACCGACGACGCCCGATGTTTACACGCGACCGCGCCTCGCCACCTGCCGTTGTTTACAGACGCGGAAGGCCCGACTTACGCGCCCACATGAGCGGCCCAAGCATCCATCAACTCGCGGCGCTTGGCGAGAAGATCACCGCGCCGGTAAGCGGCCTCGGCTTTGTTCTTGATGGTGTGCGCGAGCGCCATTTCGACCACCTCGGACGGGAACTGTGTTGTCTCGGCAGCCCAATCGCGGAACGATGACCGGAACCCGTGCGGCGTGCAACGCTCGCCGTAGCCAATCGCCTCACGCGCATTGAGGAAGCGATTTTCGGAGAGGCCGCGCCCAAAGCTCCCCTCTTGGAATATCAACCCACCAGTTGCATCGCCACCAAGAGCCTTGGCCTCGCGCAGAATTTCCATGGCACGGGCAGAGAGCGGCACCGCGTGCTCGCGCCGCGCCTTCATATCCTCGGCAGGGCGCGTCCAGACCTTAGCAGCCCAATCAATCTGATCCCACTTGGCGCGGCGGACTTCTATCGTGCGGGAGGCCGTCAGGATCAGGAATTCAAAGGCGAGCTTGGTGGCGGTTTCGGATTGGCCGGAGCGCAATGCGCGGACAAATGCGCCGACCTCGCCGAACGGCAACGCGGCATGGTGCTCGACATTGGCGGAGGTGGATTTCGGGAGGGCGTCGCCGATCAGATCGACGGGGTTCTCGCCGGAGCGGTGTCCGGCAGCGCGTCCCCATTCGAGGACCGTCTTCATACGCTGGCGCACACGGCGGGCCGTCTCGGGCTTGGTGAGCCAGATGGGCGTGAGCACCTTCAGCACATCGGGTGTGCCGATCTCACTGATTGGTCGCGAGCCGATCACGGGGAAGGCATGATCGCGCAGCGTGTTGATCCATTGATCGACATGCTTGCCGTTGCTCCACCCTTTCATGCGGTCGCGGTGGACCTCGGTCGCCGCCTTCTCGAAACTTGGCACCACGGGAGCCGGACGACGCGCCCGCTTCTCGGCGACGGGATCGATACCCTGATAGGCAAGTGAACGATATTCGACGGCGCGAGCGCGGGCTTGGGCAAGGCTCACCTTGTGCAAGCCACCGAGACCGAAATCACGACGGCGACCACCGACCACGAGGCGCAGCATCCACCTGCGGCCACCCTTGGCGTCAACTTCCAGATAGAGGCCTCCGCCGTCGCCATACCAGCCAGCCGACTGCGCAGCCTTGATCTCCAAAGCCGTAAGACGATTGAGACCTCGCGCCCGTTCCATGTTCCCTGTCCAACCCGAGTGGTTCTGCGGGGTTCCCCACGAAGTACCCCACTATTTTCCCCACTCGAATACGGGTGCTCGGAGGGTATGTCAAGGCACACGAAGTGACAGCAAAGCCGCCCGAAGGTTGCTAATTCCCTAGGTTTTACAGTGTTCTAAGGGGTGCGGAGGTGGCGCTATGTGACAGGAGGGTACACGTTGGAATAGTGCCAAATGGCGGATGGGGAGGGACTATAATTGTGTTTTAAATCAGATATTTATATTTATTTCTTTTTGAAGGGCACGATTAGCGGTATCTTGAGGCAAGCCTTCTGCCGCAGCTGCCCTAATGCTTCTTCAGGAAGTGGCGACGACGGCCTCCTCCATCACCTTCGGCAAATGCCGTCGGCTGCCCTCTATTGCTGGTTCGCCGATCAGGGCTTCAAATCATCAAGGCGCAATTCTAGCGCTACATCATCGGCATGACGCTCAGGGGCTTACTCCCCGGAGAGGCGTCGCCTCGATCGCGTCGACGGGTAGGCCGACCAAGATCCCCCCCCCCCACATACGTTCATCGACGGGAATTAGGCAGCCGACGTAGCCGACGTGGCTAAGGCGTTTGCTGGGGCGCCGCGGCATCACCGCATCGGCTGCGCGCAGCATGCCTCGCTCTATGGCGTCAGCGATACTGACAGCCTCGCCGCATGGCCCCAAAGGCGGTGGCTGTCGGGTCCAGTGGTGTACAACTCCATGACAATGCCTTCCGCCGCCTCGGCCTGTGACACGACCGTCCTTGGGAAAACCCTGTCCTCAGGGACAGCCCAGTCGCTGTGAATCTCGAACCGTTGACACGTTTCGCCTTCGCCGACAGGCAACGCGATCTCTTTCCGGTAGACGGCTCTCAAGTCCAATTTGTCAGCCCCAAATTCTTGCCCTTCAGTGCAACGCGCGGCGTCGCGTGGATACGGCTTCACCAGTCTTGCGTTAGTGAGAGGCGCAGCGCAACGGTACGCTCGAAACTTTCAGCGAGGCCGCGTGGCAGGCCAGAGCCATGACTGAGCGTCTCACCGAGACCTGCATTGAACTGCCGCTCGCCCACAACGATGACGTGGAGCCGCTGGGCGCGATTTGAGCACATCCCTATCCTCCAGTGAGCCACTGCGATGTCGCGAACGCACTTTACGCACGCCCAATCGAGAATATCTGCATTCGGCAGCAAGTGAGCGAAGCGCGCAGCTATTGGGGGCCTTCTGGTCGTCCATTTTAAATTGACTGCCCTTGCTGTCAATTTAATCCTTCATTGTGCGGATTTATTCCTGTAGCTATACTGGCCCGCGCATCAAGCTCATAAGGAGTTTTGTAGATGAATGAAAAGTGGAATGCAGCTCGCGCCGAGCTGCTCGGTGCCTACTTGAGTGAAGACAACTTGTCCGAAAAGGTGCTCGAACGCGAGTTCAGGCTCGGGTTCAGGCTGCAGGCCGGGACAACATTTACCGTCAGCTTCGACAGCTGCGGAGCAACTCGCATCGACTTCGTTATGACAAACGGCGAGATCGACGACATAACGCGTCAACTCGCAGAGCAAGCCGCTAAACCCCAGATCTATCCAGACCCGGAGAGCGGGCCATTATAAACACCGTTTCTCAATTCTACATTCGACGTCTATTATTATCATTGACATTTTCAACGTATATATTATCTGAGGATGCATCGGGTGGGCCAATGGTCTGAGCCGGTGGGTCGGAAAGGGGTCGCTCTGGTGGGAGTGGCCCTTTTTCGTTGCTCGGTCATTGCGTACATGCCTGTCCCCTTCGTTCAGGTTGAGGTCACCACTTGCGGGATGGCGAATCGACGGTGCGGCTGCATCTGATCGACGATCGCGCGCATGGTGAGCGGCGGTTTCATGACAGCGCTGGCGATGACGCGGGCGGCAATGCGCGCGACGCCGTCGGTCTTGCGGCGATTGTAGCGGAAGACGAACTCGTCGAGATAGGCCTGCAGATGCTTCGGCGTCATGGCGAGTGCGTGCGTGCCAATCAACCAGCGCTTCAACTGCGAGACGGTCCAGTGGCAGGTCTGGAC
>JBJXDZ010000105.1:0-81682 GCA_046154645.1 Hyphomicrobiaceae bacterium | reverse complement strand
TCCACGTCGAACATCCCCCGCCCTCGGCCGAACGCGGCACAGGGCTTCCAGTTGACGGAGTTTTACTCCGGCGCAACCGACCGACTCGGTTGCTTCACTGAGGGATTATTGCTCCGGCGCTTACAGCTCCATCCCATCCGCATCAAGTCATCTCACGCAAGCCTCTCAGCGTGTCTGTGGCGGGCGTTTACTTGCGCGGGTGCGAGACCCTCGGTCATTGGTGTTCGGGCGTCAGCGGTCAACTGTGAGGCTCGAATTCTGGCTGCGTGATCGGTTGCGGTTGCAATCAACGTGGTACCGGTAATGTGGTCGTCACGATGCGAGCGAACATGGCGACCGGCAATCGTACCGGCTCGCGGCAACGACCGTATCCCGCATGGGCGGAGACGAGCCTTCGCTCGGCTCCGGTCGCCGGTCCTGCTCTCCGGCGACAAGGGCGTGACCCGACCGCAGGGAGGGAGCCGCCCCACATTTGCATCGCTATTGCTCAAACGGGCGACGATCAGATAAACTCTATTCACGGTACAGGCTGGGAAGCCGATGATCGTCAAGGGCGAGGGGCGGGCAGTTTGTCCGCCTTTTGCTTGACGGCCTGCCGGTCGGCGTTCGCCGCCCTGCTCTGTTGTTGCGCTGTCAGCGCCGCCCACTGTCCGGCCTTGTGCCGTGCCCGTGTTTCGGCAACCGCCTGCCGTCGCTTCCCCATCTTCAAGTGGGCCGCGCGGCTCAACCGCTGGCCGGATTTCTTCTTGCCAGTCGCCGCCAGTACGAAGGCGCGATCCATCCTTGGCGCTGTCCGGTGCCGACAGCGGATTCTTCCCTGTGCCACCTCGTAGGAATGCGCCCATGCTTGCGCCTTCAGCTGATCGTTGTCTCTGTCGGCCACTCTCCCCGTGATCGGATGTACCGCATTGGCGACGATATGGACATGCCGTTTGCCGTTGTGATCGTGCCCGACCATCACGGCCTGATGCTCGGCAAGGCCGAGTGCTGCGAGATAACTGCGGGCAGCGCGTTCCATTTCATCGAAATTGGGCCGCTCGTCCTCATCCCAAGAAATGGTGTCGTGCGTGACGGGCTTTACGCAGCGCCTCCCGCCGCGTCTGATTCCTGCGGCCTGCTTCAAGCGCAACTGGCTGGCGCTCGTGTCCTCCATCTCGGGAATGGCCTCCCGTGCTCGGGAGACGAGGTGCTGTGTGGTGTCGAACAATGCCCGCTCAGGCGGGCCACGATACAGGTATTCGATGCGCTGCTTGAAACTGCTGCCCATGGGCAGCCTAACCACAATCACTCGGCGTGCCCTACTCCGCAGCGATCTTGGCGAGTTCCGTCAGCAAGGCCGTTTTGATCTCCTCGGCCAAGGCGGCGATCCGCGCTGCATCCATGCTCTGTACAAGGTGGCCGGAGTGCACGACCTGATTGAGGTTGTTGCAGGCCCCGCGCAGATGGGCGAATGCCACGGGGTCCATGCAGGTAGCGGTGACAGCACTTGTCCGCTTCGGCAATGCCGTCCCGTTGCACGCGCTATCGAGCGCGGCGCGTATGAACTCCGACAGCGATATGCCGCAAGCGTCGGCGGCGTCAAACCATCGTTGCTTATCGTCGGGCTCGTGGCGGAATTCTGTTCGGGTAAGATGGCGCATGGTGGGTCAAGTGAGGACGTTCTCTCGCCAGAGTTTGGCCGGTTTGTCCGGACAAACAATATCTGGCCACACTCAGTCCACAGAAAATTCTAAAAATATGGATTTCAGCTCGATGATCTGCCGGTGAGCCGATCCCAAAAACTGGCGGGCTTTCTCGGCCCCACGAGGGCAAGCGTGTGAGCTTGCTGCTGCCACAGGTCACGCTGGTGTATCAGATCGCCGTTTTGGGCTTTCAAAAGCTCAATCTGCCCCTGTAACACCTCTATCACCAGCCTGCTTCCGTCTGTAACTTCAGCCTCGCGGTTACTGGTCTCAGGTTTCACCATTCTGTAAATGCGGGTCAACTCGGCTGGATCGATCATCCATCTGCCGAAGGCGTCACGGGTTGCGGATATACGTCCTTTTCGAATGGCTTTCATCAATGCGGGGCGCGATTTACCGACAAGCGTGGCTGCTTCTGCTACTGGTAACAATGTGACTGGTTCCAAGTGTCCTCCTCTGTAATGTGGTTGCAGAAACCATTGTGAAGGTATTCGGAGGCGCTCGTCGACCACTTTTTTAATTCGGTTCAATCTCTTGGCGCTTTGCATGCGGCCCGCATGATGGCGGTAATCTCGCTGCACTCTTTCACGAATTCGAAAGCATCTGCTGGCGTGTAGCCTATAGCGTGGAACCTGCGCCACACGCCCTGTATGGTGGGCCGGATCTGCGCAATTTTCAATAAGGCAACTAATTCGCGCTTCCACTCGGTAAAGGTCAATACTTGCTCAATCATATCTCTTGTCGCGCGAAAGCGAGCAATTGCTCTGCGGCTCCCTTGATATGATTAGACGAATAAGGCACCCTTGCACAAGGCTGAGTCGCGTATTTGGCCGATATTCGAAAGGAATTTATTTCAGACAAACAAAAACCCGCTCGAAGCGGGCCTTTGATAATCGAATATTTCGATGATGTTATCTGGTACATTCATCATCTTAAAATTCTGAGTTTCTTGCAAATCATTTCTTGCCACGGATTTTTATTGCCCGTGAATGGCCAATTTCTGCGGGTTCCAAGCAAAGGAACTCATCATGATTACCCTACCCAATCCAATATTGAACCCCCATTTCCGCGAATCACCCTCACCAAAACCGACTCCGGCCATGCTGGCGGACCTGGTCGCGCGGCTCGAACATAAAGCCGCCCGTCGCTCCCGCCTGTTCGCAGGGGCCGCAAGACTAGCTCCGGCGCGGTGGTTCCGGCCCGAGCCGCGCCTGTCCATGCAGTATGCCGGACACATGGCAACCACGGCAGCGCGGGATCGTCGCCTGACACCGCAAGCCAAGGCCGTCCTCGTGGTGCTCCGCGCCCGTTGTGGCAACGGCACTCACACCGCCACCTGCAAGACGACGCTGGCGCATATCATGGGCGTCTGCACGCGCTCGATCGGGCGCTATATCCGTGAGCTGATCCGTTTCGGCTACATCGAGACACGCACACGACGGGGCGAGGGTGGCCTTTATGTCGGCCTCGTCGCCACCATCACCGAGAAGGTGCTGCCGTGCTTCCGCAAACCATCATGGCTCGCCGGATGGCTTGCGCAGAACTCGCCCGAAAATGGCTCAAATCCCGATAGGACAGAATTGTCCTATACAAACCATTCTTATAAAGAATTCTCTTCCTGTATGCGTTTACAGCCCGAGCGAACGCCGTAAACGCGCTGTATACACCCAACCCGAGCATCGCATTCCACATTGCAGCCGCCCCCGAATTGGGGCGGGCGGGTGGGATTTTTTCTTTTCAGGGCTGGGGCCAACCGTCCATCCCTCGGAGCCGCTATCGCTCGCTTGCCCTCCCAAGAGGGCGAGCGAAGCGGCGGAGAGGGTGGCGGGTCCATCCCTTGGTGAGCTGGAGTGAGCGGCCTTGGCAACATATGGAGCGCTGACGCGCAATCGTTCTTGCCGCCTTCGCTACGGCTCCGGCGTCTGGCGGGGTTTCACACCCCGCCACCCCGTGGGATATTTGAACAAGGGCGAGGGATTTAGGGGTTTTGGCTTGTGTCCGGCTGCAACAGATTTCGCAGAACCTCGGCATAGGCATAGTCGCCAGCCCGTTCAGCCTCGAAGCACTCGATGTGCAACTCCTGCCAAAGCTCCCTGTCCCAAACAAGTCGCGCCTTTACACTGGTAAAAAAATCTCTGGCTTCGTGCATCAAGAATTCGGGGTGAGCGCCTTGCGCACCACGTCGGGGGCGGTCGCAATCACTTTGAGATAGGCGCGGGCGGCTTGGTCCGGCTCGGCACGGCCCTGTTCCCAATCGCGCAGCGTTCCAATCGGGATATGAAACCGCGCTGCAAATTCCTCTTGAGAGAGTCCGAGCGCACGGCGCAGCGTCTTGGCGCGGGGAACCCGCTTCATGCGCTTGAAATCCTCCTCAGTAAGAGGCGGATTGTCGGGGTCACTCATCGCAGCAGCGTGTTTTTCTTCGGCCGTCATGGCGTCGAGCGCACTCCAGTCGTGCATGGTGGCGGCGGGCTTATTGTCCATTTTCTTCGTGGTATCTGCGTCGTTCATGTGGCTCTGCCTCTCGGACTGAAATTATGCGGACCGTATCGCCTCGCAAGGTATGGGCGACGGACAAAAGCCGATCGCCAACCATACCAAGCAGAATGATGCGGTACTCATCGTAATTGGCGCGGTCGTCCTCGTAGTCGACGGCGAATATATCGCCGAACGCGGCACGGCCCTGCTCGAAGCTGACCTTGTGTTTGACAAGGTTGGCAGCTGCCTTGGCATCATCCCATTCAAAGTCGTCATCATTCATAATACTACGGTTTACCCGCACTTTGTCAAGTTGTCTAGATAGAACCTACAACACGCGCACAGCGTCGCGCTCGATGGCGGGCTTCATCAGCGGGTGCAGGGCATCGTGGGTGCCGAGCTGAACCTTGAGGCCAAGCTCACGCGAAAGCATGTCCTCAAGCGCGACAAGCTCCACAAACCCGAATTTCTCTGGGTCGAAATCCACGAACACGTCGAGGTCGCTGTCGGCCCGTTCCTCACCGCGAGCGCGTGAGCCATAGATGTAAAGCGCCGTCGCGCCCAAGGCCCTGATGGCCTCGGCTCGTTCCCGTATTCGTGCAATGATGTCCGCTCGGTCCATGGCGTGGGTTGCTCGTCGCTTTCAGGCAACCCTTGGGGCCAGCTTTTTGACCTTGATGTCACCGCGCCGCAAGCGCACTTGCGCGAGATCGTAGGCCATTTGCATCCGCAGCCACGTATCTGCCGTGCTGCCGATACCCTTCTCAAGCCGGATGGCCATTTCCGGCGTCACGGCGCTCTTGCCGTTGATCACGTTGTAAAGCTGCTGGCGTGTCACACCAAGACCCTCGGCGGCGATGGCCACCGATAGGCCAAGCTCTTCCAGATCGTTCTTGAGTAGTCGGCCCGGATGGGCTGGGTTCTTCATAGGCTCAATGTAAATTGTCAATTTACAGTTGTCAATTTTAGGACGCGGTCGTTGTCTCTGTCTGTTGCGCCGTGTCGGCTGGTGTTCCATCGACGATGGCGCGAAGCGCCTTCTCCCACGCAATCAACGCCGCCCGCATTTCGTCCTCGTAGCGGAAGCGGTTGTAAATGCCCGCCACGCCCGAGAAAGTGCCGGAGACGTGATTAAGCACACGCTCCACCACATGCGGGGCGATCCCAAGCCGTGCCATGCCCGTTGCCGCCGTGCGCCGGATATCGTGCAATGTCCAATCATGCAAGTCGGCGGCGGCATCGAGTTCGCGCTTACCCTTCGAGTACCCTGAATACGGTTGGTTCGGTTTGCCTCGCGCCGGAAACACGAAAGGCGATGTCATGCGCGGGATGGTCGCCAGCAATGCCAGTGCGCTCGGCGACAACGGCACCGCATGCGGCTTGCCGTTCTTCGTGCGCTCTGCCGGAATCGTCCACACCGCTTTCGTGGTGTCGATGTCGCTCCACTGCATGGCGGCCACTTCACCGCGCCGCTGCGCCGTGAGCATCAGGATTTGCACGATGGGGCCGAAGGCATAGCCAACCGTGATGGCGTTGGTCCAGATCGTCTTGAGTTCGTCGTCACTCAACACGCGGTCCCGACTTCCGGCCTTGGCGGGTGGCTTCATTCCTGCACATGGGCTGGTCTCGATGGCCCCTTGCTCGACGCTCCAGTTGAACATCTTACGCACGGCGGCGAAGGCATGCCGCGCCGCTGCGTGGCTCCCGCGTTTCATGACGGGCTCGAGGGCTGCCGCCACGTCCGCCTTGGTGATGCTCGCCGTGGTCCGGCGCTCCCATGCCGTGAGGAAGTACACGCGCAATAGGCGCTCGGTTTCTGCTGCTGTGCTGGCGCGGTTGTAGCGCTTGCAATATCCCTCCACGAACGCTGTGAGGGATGCCGCGAAGGTGTCGCCCTTGGTCTGGGCTTCGCTGCCGCTCGGGTCGCGGTCCTCGGCCAGCTCTGAAAGAGCGGCAAGGGCTCGGCCTCGTGCCTTCTGCAAGGGCGTTACGGGGTAACGGCCAAGATTGAGACGGCGGCTTTTGCCTCTGTGCCGATAGGCCAGATAAAACGACTTCACCCCACCCGCCGTCACACGCACCCCGAAACCGGCAATCTTGCCGTCTGGATGCTGCGTCACGCCCTCGGCGGGGATGGGCAGTCTGCGGATAACGAGATCATTCAGCATGGGTGTCTGGGGGTCAGGGGCGTGCATCCATGGACGCACTGTGGACGCAAATCAAGCAGTGTCGTAGCAATACAGCATGTTGCACGTCGAGCCAATAGTGATATGTAAAACAACGGTTTTCCTGAGTTGTGTGGGGCGCTACGTTACACCACGAAACACCGTTTGCACAAACTGGGGGACTGGGGGTCGGAGGTTCAAATCCTCTCGCTCCGACCAATTTATAGCCCCCTGCAGTTCCTGGCGGCACTTGCGGCGCAGAGATCATGCCATCCGATGTGAGATGAGCATGCTGGGTCACGCATGGGTCACAGCTCCGGGGGGCGTTTGATCGGTTTGCATCCCGATCCATTTTGGATCGTGATGCAACGGAACCTGCAAGCGCCACCAGATCGTCGGCATGCGCACTGAGCTGTGGCCAAGCCCGCGGTTCCAGGGAACCTGCGACAGCCGCCTGATCGCCGAACCGCTGCGCCTGGACCTCCTCTCGCGGGCTCCTTATGCGAGTTCGCCTGCGACGCCCTTTCAGCTGTGCACTGCCGATCCGGCTTGCCAGTCCTCAGGTCGGCTGCCCCGGATCTGGTCGAGGATCGGCTCGCCAGCGCCGAGGTCGTCGCCTGTTCCCTCGCCAGCGCCGCCCACGGTTGTCGTTCGTCTAGCCGAGCCCGCACCGACCGGGGAAGGCACGATGGCGTCGATCGGGTCGTTCCCCCGCCACGGCATCACGTTCAATGCCCGGAAACGGGGAGCAGCAACACCGCGGGTTCAACGAAAACGCCATTCTTCGGCACCGCGACATGCAAGCGGGGCTCCGTTACCGATCCCGTGCTCCTGCCCTTGGGTCAGCATCAACCCCTGCTCCAGGCCGTGTCGATGCTTAACGACACGGCCCACGCGCCATCACGTTCAGCGCCCAGGTATGGGAAGCAGCAACGGCGCGGGATCGACGAACACACCGTCTTTCAGAACCTCGAAATGCAAGTGGGGCTCCGCGACCAATCCCGTGCTCCCGACATGCCCGATCACCTGGCCTCGCTCAAGGCAATCGCCCGCCTTCACCGTGATGCGAGAGAGGTGGCTGTAGGTCGTCGACAGGCCGCCGCGATGCCGGATGGCGACGAAGTTGCCGTTTTGGCTCTTGTAGAGTGCCTCGATCACGACGCCGGCCGCGACGGCCAGCACCGGCTCTCCGATCGGGCCGACGAAATCGACACCCGTGTGCTGTTTGCGGACCCCCAGCAGCGGGTGAAGTTGCATCCCAAACCCGGTCCCGATGTCGCGTGGCATGGGACGCGCCAATCCGGCTGGTGCCTCGCCCGGTTCATTGGCCGCAGGACAGGCCATGGCATGCGTTAGCCCGAGGCTCCACAGCACAACAGCGAGTGCCAACGTTGCGCGCATCGCGTCCCCCAATTGCTGGCCGAAGCATCGACGCATCGGATTTCATCCTGGCCAAAATGCGGCTCGAGGACACTCGAGAGACTGGAGCCGAGCTATCGGGTTTCCCAGCCTGGTTGGCGGGCCGGGCAATGAGTGGCCCCATGGATCTGCCGAGATTAACCAGGCCGCCGCCGAGAAATGGTTAATCCCAAAATCAGCCCGCCGGCAGCCTGCGGCAACCCTCTGCCACCCTCCCTAGCCAGGCGCATGCCGAGGGCCCTGCAGGAGCTTGCCTGAGGCTGCGCCAGCCATTCGCGGAGTCGAGGGGCGGTGGTGGCACAGGCCTGGATGAGATGGGGCAGCCGACGATGTCTGCGTGCAGGCCCCAACACCGCCCGCCGAAATTCAGGCTCCCGGATCTTGCCCCGCCACCGGAGCGACTGGTCGGCCCCAATGCGGACTTGCAGACCTCCCATGCGCCATCATTGCGCAGGCGGGCGGACGTTGGCGTGGCCGACAAACTCTGCTTCATTGCGCGCAAGCTAATCATCGCCGCTCTCCAGGAGTCCCCCATGGCCACTGCCACTGACGCCGTCCTCTACGAGGAGAAGGGCGACGGCATCGTTCTCCTGACGCTCAATGATCCGAAAACGCGCAATGCGTTGACCGACCCGCTGATCGAGGGCCTCGTTCGGTCGTGCCAGCGCATCAACGCCGACATGGGCGTGCGCTGCGTGATCCTGACCGGCGCGGGGGATGGCTTCTCGTCGGGCGGCAACGTCAAGGAGATGAAGGAGAAGAAGGGCATGTTCGGCGGCTCGCCCGTCGACATGCGCCGCGGCTACCAGCACGGCATTCACGCCATTCCGAAGGCACTCTACGATCTCGAGGTGCCCTCGATCTGTGCGGTGAACGGGGCTGCCATCGGCGCCGGCTGCGACACCACCTTGATGTGCGATATCCGCATTGCCGGCCGCAAGGCCCAGTTCGCCGAGAGCTTCCTGCGCGTTGGCCTCGTCTCCGGCGACGGCGGCGCCTGGTTCCTGCCCCGCGCCGTTGGGTTGTCACGCGCCTACGAGATGACGCTCACCGGCGATGTCATCGATGCCGAGAAGGCCGAGCAGTGGGGCCTTGTTTCCAAGGTCGTCGATGACGACAAACTGCTGGACGAGGCGATGGCGATGGCGAAGAAAATCGCGTCGTTCCCACCGCATTCGATCCGCCTCAACAAACGACTGCTGCGCGAATCCCAGGGCGTAAGCCTGCCGGTGGCCTTGGAGATGGCGTCGGCCATGCAGGCGCTGGTGCAGTCGACGAGCGACCAGCACGAGGCTGTGTCGGCGATGCTCGAGAAGCGCAAGCCGCAGTATAAGGGGAAGTGAAGCAGAAGGCAGTAGGCAGAAGGCAATAGGCAATAGGTAATATCTGGGCCCGACGCGTCGGGCACTGGGCAATTCAATTCGCGGGTTCCCGGACGAAACGAGCGAAGGCGAAGCCTGAAGCTCGTGCAGATCCGGGACCCTTCCACACATCAGATCGAGCCGAAGCGTGTAAAGGCCCCGGATCTGAGGCTTAGGCCCTGCGGGCCACGCCCAGTCCGGGGACTCGAATGAGCGATGAATTGAATGTCCCTGGCATCGGGCCTTGCGACCGCCACCTTGCCTGCTCTCTTCCTATTGCCTATTGCCTATTGCCAATTCCCTCTCTCACTCGGAGCCATACCCCCATGCCAGGACCGCTCGCCGGCATTCGCGTCCTCGATCTCACCGCCGTCGTGCTGGGTCCGATTGCGACGCTGCATCTGGCCGACATGGGCGCCGACGTCATCAAGATCGAGCCACCCGAAGGCGACGTCATGCGCAACGCTGGCAATGCGCCGACGCCCGGCATGGGGCCGATCTATCTCGCCTGCAATCGCAACAAGCGCTCGCTGTGCCTCGATCTCAAGAAGCCGGCGGCGGTCGCGGCATTAAAGCGGCTGATCAAGGACGCCGACGTGTTCGTGCACAACTCGAGGCCCGCGGCCATGGCGCGCCTCGGCCTCGACTACGCCGACGTGAAGACTCTCAATCCGAAGATCATCTATGCCTACAGCCTCGGCTATAAGCGCTCGGGTCCCTATGGGCCAAAGCCCGCCTACGACGATCTCGTGCAAGGCGCGAGCGGAGCAGCGATGCTGCAATCGCGCGTCGACGGCGGCCCGCCACAGTTCATGCCGAGCCTCGTCGTCGACAAGACCACCGGGCTGCATCTCGCCATGGGCATTCTCGGCGCGCTGGTGCATCGGGGGCGTACCGGCGAAGGCCAGATGGTCGAGGTGCCGATGCTGGAAACGATCGCCGGCTTCTGGCTGGCTGAGCACATGTTCGAGGGCACCTATGTGCCGGAGCGCGGCCAGTGGGGCTACAAGCGCGTGCTCTCGGCTGACCGCAAACCGTATCCGACCAAGGACGGGCACGTCTGTGCCATCGTCTACAACGAGAAGCACTGGCTGGCCTTCGTCAATGAGATCGAGCGACCCGACTTGCTCAATGACCCGCGCTTCGCCAGCCAGAATGCCCGTTCCAACAACCAGGTGGCGATCCAGGGCATCATCGCCGAGGCAACGCCGGCGCGCACGACCGCCGAGTGGCTGGACTTCTTCGACCGTGCCGACATCCCGGCCATGGGCGTGCTGGACCTCGAGGATCTCCCTGACGATCCCCACCTGAAGGCGACCGGCTTCTTCACCGAGCGCGAGCATCCGACCGAAGGCCGCATCCGCACCATCGCCAGCCCGTTCGAGTATTCGTCGACGCCAACGGAATTTACCCGGCACGCGCCACACCTCGGTGAGAATGGACCGGACGTGCTCGCGCAAGCTGGTTTCACCGCCGCTGAGATCGATACGCTTGAGGCCGCAGGCGCCATGAAGGTGGCGCGGCCAAAGGCAGATATGCTCAAGAACAAGGCCTGAGCATCGATAACCCATGCGCCCAAGTCCGCAGCGTCTCCGGCCGTGGCGGTTTACTTGCCGACGCAGACCCAGCGCGTGACGGCGCAGCTCAAGGCGCCGCCACCGCAGATGCGAACGGCATTCTGCTCGGCGCCACCCCGCGTGGTACCCCAGGCTGCGCCCCACTTGGTGCCGCTGCCGAAGGCGAGCGCGCCGCAGGCGTCGACGAACCAGGTCCCGACCCGGCAATCTGAGGCGTGCTTGCGGCATTGGGCGAGGGCTGCCTGCTCGGCGGCCGCGCGAGAGGCAGCATCGTAGGACCAACCGACAGCGCGGGTGCTTGGCGACAAGGCAATGGCACCGTATTTGCTCTTGGCCTCGGCAACAGTGACGCTGAGCCCCAAGGCCAGCAGGGACAAGGCGAGAATGGCAATTCGCGTCTGCATGGGCAATGATCCTTCCCCGACGTCTGGTGCAATTCGCACCGCCGAAGGCTGCCACAGGTGATACCGAGTCGCTACATCCGGGTGGAGCCTGTTCACAGCTGGCGCGGTCCCCGGGGCACTCCAGCGCCAAGCGGCCAAGTCGCCAGCCGGTCCGTAACCATGTGAGGCGATTGGGGCGGCCAAACTTCTCCCCGGCCACCGAAAGTGGTTTTCAATGGCGGCCAGTTGCGGCCCCTCCCTCCCCTCACCCCACGGAACTCCTGCCCCATGCGCCTTGTCGACTACACCCTGAAATTGCTTGGCATCACCGAGGCCATGCGCCGCTTGCAGGGCGTCTTTGGCGAGGTCGACGAGAAGCGCCGCGACAAGATCGCGAAGTTCTCCGAGGAGATCGCGGGCACCCTGGCGCGGGCGGCAGAGGCCTATGAGCGGCTGGAGAAGGATCCGGCCGACAAAACCGCGGCGCGTGTGGCCATCCGCGAGTTCGGTCGGCTGAACGGCTATGTCGAGAACATCTTGGTGACGCTCGACGGGCGGGTCGACGGACGCCGGTTGGCGGGCATCAAGCGGCGGCTGGAGGGGCTGGCGTTGGAAGGTTTGATGACGGACTCGGTCAAACGCGCCGACAGTGCCCGCATCGAGCGGCTGGTCGCAGCTGAAGGTTACTTCCGCGCCCTCGCCGACGGGCTGCGGGCCTAAACTGGCCGCCAGCCCCCCGCTCTCGGAAACCGCGCGAGACCGCCAAATGGGCCGGCACCAGTGGCAGATCCGTCGTCTCACACTGCCGGTGGCGAGCCTGCTCCCTGCGGCAGTCGCGCGTCCCGAACCCATGCCGCCGCCCCTTTATCCCGCCATGCCAAGGTGCTAAGCCCTGCCCCATGACCGATACATCCCTGATCCGCAATTTCTCGATCATCGCCCACATCGACCACGGCAAGTCGACCTTGTCCGACCGGCTCATTCAGCTGTGCGGCAACGTCAGCGACCGGGAGATGCAGGAGCAGATCCTCGATTCCATGGACATCGAGCGCGAGCGGGGCATCACGATCAAGGCCCAGACGGTCCGCCTCGACTACAAGGCCAAAGACGGAAAAGTCTATCAACTCAACCTGATGGACACGCCCGGACACGTCGATTTCGCCTACGAGGTGTCGCGATCCTTGGCGGCCTGCGAGGGCGCCATCCTGGTTGTCGACGCCTCCCAGGGCGTCGAGGCGCAGACACTGGCCAACGTTTACCAAGCCCTCGACAACAACCTCGAGATCCTGCCCGTCCTGAACAAGATCGACCTGCCCTCGGCCGACGCCGACCGCGTCAAGACCCAGATCGAGGATGTCATCGGCATCGACGCCTCGGGCGCCATCGGGGTCTCTGCGAAGACCGGCCTCAACGTCGCCGCCGTTCTCGAGGCCATCGTCGAGAAGCTTCCGCCCCCGCAGGGCGACCGCACCAAGCCCTTGAAAGCGCTGCTGATCGACAGCTGGTATGATGCCTATCTCGGCGTCGTGGTGCTGGTGCGCATCAAGGACGGCATCCTGAAAAAGGGCCAGAAGGTCCGCCTGATGGCTGCCGATGCCAGCTACCAGATCGAGCGGGTGGGCATTTTCCGCCCGAAGCAGGAGATGCTGGCCGAGCTTGGCCCCGGCGAGGTCGGCTTCTTCACCGCCGCCATCAAGCAGGTCGCCGATACCCGGGTCGGTGACACCGTCGTCGACGAGAAGAACACCACCGCCGAGGCGCTGCCTGGCTTCAAGCGCGCGCAGCCGGTCGTGTTCTGCGGTCTGTTTCCGGTCGATGCGGCCGACTTCGAGGATCTGCGCGAGGCCGTCGGACGGCTGCGGCTCAACGATGCCAGCTTCTCCTACGAGACCGAGAGCAGCGCCGCGCTGGGCTTCGGCTTCCGCTGCGGCTTCCTCGGCCTGCTGCATCTCGAGATCATCACCGAGCGCTTGGAGCGTGAGTTCAATCTCGACCTGATCACGACCGCGCCCTCGGTGATCTATCACCTGCACATGAACGACGGCACGGTGGTGGAGATGCACAATCCCGCCGACATGCCGGACGTGGTCAAGATCAAGCATATCGAGGAGCCGTGGATCGAAGCCACGATCCTGGTGCCCGACGACTATCTCGGCGCCGTTCTGAAGCTGTGCCAGGATCGCCGTGGCCGCCAGAAGAACCTGACCTACGTCGGCACCCGCGCCATGCTCGTCTATGAGCTGCCGCTCAACGAAGTGGTGTTCGATTTCTACGATCGCTTGAAGTCGGTATCGCGGGGCTACGCGTCGTTCGACTACCACATCAAGGGCTACGAGGAAGGCGACCTCGTCAAGCTGTCGATCCTGGTCAACAGCGATGCCGTCGACGCGCTGTCGATCATCGTGCATCGGGCGCGGGCTGAAATGCGTGGCCGCGCCATGTGCGAGAAGCTCAAGGAGCTGATCCGCCCGCACCTGTTCCAGATCCCGATCCAGGCCGCGATCGGCGCCAAGGTGATCGCGCGCGAAACCATCCGGGCGCTCCGGAAAGACGTCATCGCTAAGTGCTACGGCGGCGACATCTCGCGCAAACGCAAGCTGCTCGACAAGCAGAAGAAGGGCAAGAAGAAGATGCGCGAGTTCGGCCAGGTCGAAATCCCGCAGGAAGCCTTCATCGCCGCGCTCAAGATGGATGAAAACTGAGTCCCGGGGCTCGTCCCCGGATCCTTAAACCGACGAGCCCGGGATTCAGGATCAGGCACGCATGTCAGCGCGTGGCAACCACAGGCCGCACCAACGTGCACCATCATTTCCCGCTTCAAAACGCGATGCTTCACGACCCCGGAGCGGCTGCCCGCACTTCCCCCGCCCGCCAGCGCCGCACGTTGCCTTTGGCCTCCAGTCGGCCCGTTTCAACCAGGTTGTAGATGCGGGTGGCGATGGCCTGGCCCGTGGTCTCGATGCCCTGCGCCTTGGCGGCATCTACGACGCGTGAGAGAAAAACGGCCATCTTGCACCACTCGCCGTCACAGGCAGCCATGATGAGCGCGTCGAGGGGATCGGCGGGGGTGTCGGCTTTTGCGGGTGTGCTCACTCTGCGGCCACCGGTGTCAATTCGTAGACGCGTGCAAGGGCAGACGCCGCCTTGAGGTCGCCCTTGCGCAAGGCTTGGCGTACGGCGTCGAGCTTGCGCACATCGGCTACACTGAGACGGGGCGACCACTCGTGCTCGTCGTCGATCAGTGTGACTGACACCTCAGCGATGAAGCGTCCTTCGCGGATGAGTTTGACGGTTGAGTCGTTCATCAAATGCGCCTCCGAAAATCCTGGGTCCATCGCTGTGGATCGGGTCGATAGGCCGTTACAAGGACGGCTGGGCTATCCGTTCCCGCTCTTAGCCCCCAAAGTGCGTGAACGACCGCTCCGGATGGTTCGAACTGCAGAGCCAGGACGCATGGCCCGGCATGATAGTTCGGATACTCCTCTACGACGCTGGCGGCGGCAACGCCGTCGAATATCTCCGATACCACGATACCACGATCTGTTATTCGGTCGTAGGCGTGATCACTCACTTCCAGCTCACCAGTCGCAGCCAGCACCCTAATTCGATCGAGAATCGCACTCACTCCGCCGCCTGTTTCTTGGCGGGACCCGTCTTGCCCTTGGCGGCGGGGCGTCTGGCGAGCAGCTCCTTCAGGTACTTGCCGGTGTAGCTGTCCTTGACCTTGGCCACGTCTTCGGGCGTGCCGGAGGCGACGATGCGCCCGCCGCCGTCGCCGCCCTCGGGGCCGAGATCAATCACCCAGTCCGCCGTCTTGATGACCTCGAGATTGTGCTCGATGACGACGATGGTGTTGCCGGCGTCGGCCAGTTCGTGCAGCACCTCCAGCAGCTTGGCGACGTCGTGGAAATGCAGGCCCGTCGTTGGCTCGTCGAGGATGTAGAGCGTGCGCCCCGTGGCGCGGCGCGACAGTTCCTTGGCGAGCTTGATGCGCTGCGCTTCGCCGCCCGAGAGCGTCGTCGCCTGCTGGCCGATCTTGATGTAGCCGAGGCCGACACGATGCAGCGTTTCCAGCTTGTCGCGGATCGAAGGTACCGCCTGGAAGAAGTGGAAGCCTTCCTCCACGGTCATGTCGAGCACGTCGGCGATAGACTTCTCGCGGAAGGTGATGTCGAGCGTCTCGCGGTTGTAGCGACGGCCCTTGCACTCCTCGCAGGTCACATAGACGTCGGGCAGGAAGTGCATCTCGATCTTGATGACGCCGTCGCCCTGACAGCGCTCGCAGCGCCCGCCCTTGACGTTGAACGAGAAGCGGCCGGGGCCGTAGCCGCGAGCCAGCGCCTCTGGAAGACCGGCGAACCAGTCGCGAATGGGCGTGAAGGCGCCGGTGTAGGTGGCTGGGTTCGAGCGCGGCGTGCGCCCGATCGGTGACTGGTCGATGTCGATGACTTTGTCCAGGTGCTCGAGGCCCTCGAGCTTGTCGTGCGCGCCGGGGGCCTCGCGGGCGCCGTTGAGCTTGCGGGCGGCGGCCTTGAACACGGTGTCGATCAAGAACGTCGATTTGCCGCCGCCGGAGACGCCGGTGACGCAGGTCATGATGCCCAGCGGGATTTCGGCAGTAACGTTCTTCAGGTTGTTCTCGCGGGCGCCGATGACGCGCAGCACCTTGTTCGGCGGTGACGTGCGGCGTTGCTTGGGCAGCGGCACCTGGCGCACGCCAGTGAGATACTCGCCGGTCAGCGAGTTCGGGTTGGCCATGATCTCGTCGGGCGTCCCCTCGGCGACGATGTTGCCGCCGTGAATGCCGGCGCCGGGACCGATATCGACCACATAGTCGGCGGTCAGGATGGCGTCCTCGTCGTGCTCCACGACCAGCACGGTGTTGCCGAGATCGCGCAGGTGCTTCAGCGTTTCCAGCAGCCGCGCGTTGTCGCGCTGATGCAGACCGATCGAAGGCTCGTCGAGCACGTACAGCACACCGGTGAGGCCCGATCCGATTTGCGACGCCAAGCGAATGCGCTGGCTTTCACCACCGGACAAGGTGCCTGAGGCGCGCGACAGCGTGAGATAATCGAGGCCGACATCGACCAGGAATTGCAGCCGCTCGCGGATTTCCTTCAGGATGCGGGCCGCGATCTCGTTCTGCTGTTTGGTGAAGGTCTTCGGGACATCTGCGAACCAATCATTGGCGGCCCGGATCGACAGGCTGCCGACCTCGCCGATGTGTCGCCCGTCAACCTTGACGGCCAGCGATTGCGGCTTCAGGCGGTGGCCGCCGCAGGCATCGCAGGGGTGCGCACCCTGGTAGCGGGACAGCTCTTCGCGCACCCACTCGCTGTCGGTTTCCTTGAAGCGGCGCTGGATGTTGCCGATCACGCCTTCGAACGGCTTCTCGGTCTTGTAGCTGCGGTGGCCGTCCTCGTAGGTGAACGTGATGTCCTCGTCGCCCGAGCCGTAGAGGATCACATCACGGGCCTTCTGCGGCAGCTTGCTCCAGGGCGTGCGCATGTCGAACTTGTAGTGCAGCGACAGCGCGCGCAACGTCTGCTCGTAATAGGGAGAGGTGTTGCCGGTCTTGGCCCACGGCCAGATGGCGCCACCAGCCAGCGACAGATCATGATCAGGCACCACGAGATCAGCCTCGAACTGCATCTCGGTGCCCAGGCCATCACACTTCGGGCAGGCGCCGGCAGGCGCGTTGAACGAGAAAAGCCGCGGCTCGATCTCCTCGATGGTGAAACCGGACACCGGGCAGGCGAAGCGCTGCGAGAAGATGATGCGCTCGTGGGTGTCGTTCTTGGATTTGTTGGCGCCGTCGGTGTCGGCCTTGGCCAGGGGCTTGTCGACCATCTCGGCGATGGCGAGACCGTCGGCCAGCTTGAGCCCCGTTTCCAAGCTGTCGGCGAGGCGGGCGGCAATGTCCTTGCGCACCACCACGCGGTCAATGACCACGTCAATGTCGTGCTTGAA
Organism: Hyphomicrobiaceae bacterium; assembly: GCA_046154645.1. GTDB lineage: Bacteria > Pseudomonadota > Alphaproteobacteria > Rhizobiales > Hyphomicrobiaceae. The sequence goes on along the minus strand of JBJXDZ010000105.1, from coordinate 64,647 downwards.
TTTCTTGTCGAGCTTGGGCGCGTCGCCGATCTCGGTCACGGTGCCGTTGATCTTGACGCGCTGGAAGCCCTTCTTCTGCCACTCGGCCAACTCCTTGCGGTACTCGCCCTTGCGGCCGCGCACGACCGGGGCCAGCAGCATGAGGCGGGTGCCTTCGGGCAGTGCCAGGATCTTGTCCACCATCTGGCTGACGGTCTGGCTCTCGATCGGCAGGCCCGTGGCCGGCGAGTAGGGCACGCCGACCCGGGCAAACAGCAGGCGGAGATAGTCGTAGATCTCCGTCACCGTGCCGACAGTGGAACGCGGGTTGCGGCTGGTCGTCTTCTGCTCGATGGAGATAGCGGGCGACAAGCCGTCGATGTGATCCACATCCGGCTTCTGCATCATCTCGAGGAATTGCCGCGCGTAGGCCGACAGGCTTTCCACGTAGCGGCGCTGGCCCTCGGCGTAGATGGTATCAAAGGCGAGCGACGACTTGCCGGAGCCGGACAGGCCCGTGAACACGATCAGCGAGTCCCGGGGGATCTCGATGTCGATGTTCTTCAGGTTGTGCTCGCGGGCACCACGCACATGGATGGTCTTGGCCTCGGACGGGCGGCGGACCAGGGACGGCTTCGTGGGGGGTGTTTTCTTGATGCTCATGGGGCCAACGGTCTAGCCGAAAGGCTACAGGGCGGCAATGCAACACGGACGCGCGGTGCACAGGGGCGTTTCGGTCGGCATCAAAGGGGTGATTGGTGTCCGCGCGTGGCGTATGGGCGTCGGGCATGGTAGGGTATCCGCATGCCAGATGCGACACCAACATTGCCCGATCCACTGATCACCGTCTCACCCGATCGCCTCAGCGGCGAGCCTGTGTTTGCGGGCACGCGTGTGCCTGTGAAAGCCCTGTTTGACTATATCGAAGCCGGAGATCCGCTGAGCGAATTCCTCGAGGATTTTCCAAATGTGACACTGGAACACGCTGTCGCGGTCCTTGAGTTGGCCAGGGAAGCCGCTATTGCTGATGCCATGAAAGTGCCTGCAGAATAGACTTGGAGGGCGGGTGCGGGTTCTGCTCGATAACTGTGTGCCGTGGCGCCTGTCGCGGCATTTGACGGGCCACGATACCCAGGGCGCCGCCAAGCTCGGATGTCGGATCTCGATGACGGACCGCTCTCCGGGTGATGCACGGAGCCTTCGACGTCCTCGTAACGGTCGGCAAGAGCATCCCGCATCAGAACCGACTCGATCAGCGTTCATTTGCGGTGGTAATCTTGCGCGCCCGCAGCAATCATATCCGCGACTTGTTACCCCTCGTCCCCGACCTCCTGCTGACTTTGACCGACGTCAAGCCGGGTGAGGTGCGCGAAATCGGGAGTTGAGTCCGCTCTGGGTGTGGTCGTTGCAGCCGAATTGTGATAGACGCGCAACATGCCAAATGTGCAAGTTGAACTGCCCGATCCGCTCATCCTGGTATCGCCGGACTTCATGTCCGGCACGCCGGTCTTTAATGGCACGCGCGTACCAATTCAGGCTCTGTTCGACTACATTGGTGCTGGGGATCCGGTTGACGCGTTTCTGGAGGACTTTCCAGATGTCAGCCGGGAACATGCTCTGGCCGTGCTGGAGTTGGCTCGCCAGAAGGCAGTTGCTTCTGCAGCTGAGTGACGCGGGATGCTGCGCATGCGCGTGCTGCTGGACGCCAATGTTCCACGCGGACTGAAGCGATTGATCACCGGACATGATGTGGCCACGGCACGGGAGCGGCGGCTCAATGCATTACCTGACGGCGCTATGTTGGACGCAATGCACGGAGCCTTCGACGTCCTCGTAACGGTCGACAAGAGCATACCGCATCAGAACCGGCTCGATCAGCGTTCATTTGCGGTGGTAATCTTGCGCGCCCGCAGCAATCATATCCGCGACTTGTTACCCCTCGTCCCCGACCTCCTGCTGACTTTGACCGACGTCAAGCCGGGTCAGGTGCGCGAGATCGGAAGTTGAGCCCCGGGCACCATCCAGCCGCCGCCAAACCACCGCAGTGCTACAGTATCGGCTGGACAGGATCCCAGGCGAGGAGTTGATTTCAGTGACACTACACAGACGCCAGATGTTGACCACGCTTGCCTGCAGCAGCTTTGTTCTGGCCTTGCCGGGCCGCGCCTTGGCCGCCGAAGAGGTGCGCGTGCTGGCCGCCGGTGCCGTGCAGAAGCCCGTGGAGGTGCTGATCGCCGCCTATGCCAAGGCGCGGCCTGAAACCAAGGTGACGGCCATCTACGACACCGTCGGAGCGCTGCGTGACATGGTGCTGGCTGGCGACAGCCCTGACCTCCTGCTGCTGTCGGAGGCCGCGTTGAAACAACTCGCCGAACAGGGTCGACTCCAGCGCAAGCAATACACGCCAATCGGCAAAACCCAGGTGGGCCTCTGCGCGCCCCTGTCATCTCCTGCAGTCGATATCTCGACGCCGGACAAGCTCAAGGCGGTCTTACTGGCGGCACCGAGCATCGCGCATGCCGATCCCGCGCGGGGAGCCACGGCCGGCACCCATTTCCGCAAGGTGCTGGGCGAGCTTGGGATCCTCGATCAGGTGGCGCCACGCATCACCGTCGTCCCGTTCGGGGGTGCCATTCCAGGTCAGGTTGCGAAGGGCGAATTCGCCCTTGGCGTCAGCCAGGCCACCGAGATCGTGCCCGTGCAGGAGGTGCGCTATCTCGGCCCGCTGCCGCCGCCACATGCCCTCGCCACCGTCTATGGCCTGGCAACCGTCAAGGGCCTGCGCATGCCGGATTCCGCGGCGGCCGAATTGGCCATGACGTTCCTCGGCGTCGAAGGCGAGGACGCGTTCCAGAAAGCCGGTTTCGAGCGCTGAGCGGCGGTAAGCGGCAATCCGAGACCTATGCGGGTTTCTGGACCAGCACCTCGATCAGCGCCGTGCGTCCCTCCGCGAGATTGCGGGTAGAGTTGGCCTGCAACTCCAGCATGCGCTCACCCATGAAGGCGTGGGTACCGAGCTTCGGCAGTCCATCGCGCTCGATTTTGGCGCGAAAAGCCATGAGGTCAGGCAGGACGGCGGCAGTGGGATCATTGAGCGATAGGATCTTGAACCCCGCGGCCTCGATCTGGCCTCGGGTTTCCTCCGACGTGGCGAGGAAGCTCGTGGCGGCGGTGCTGGCCCAGGGCACGGGATAGTGCGGGGCGCCGTTCGGACCCATCCCGATGTTTGAAAAAGCCACCACACCGCCGGGTTTCACGACGCGGAACGCCTCGCTATAGAAGCGCGCCTTGTCGGCAATGTTCATCACCACATTCTGCGAGTAAGCACGATCGAAAGTGGCGTCGGGATATGGCAGTTCCGTCGCCGAACCATTCATGATTCGAACGCTGTCGAGCTGGCCTGTGGCGGCGGTCAGCGCGATGGCGGCTTCGCAGAACTGCGGCGTCAGGTCGATGCCCGTGAAGCGGCACCCGAACCTGGCGGCAATCCAGCGCGCCGGTCCGCCGAGGCCGCAGCCGATGTCGAGCAGGTGTTCGCCGGCCTGTGGTGCCAACAGTTTGGCCAGTTCCTTGGTGGCGGCGAGACCACGGCCGTGAAACTGATCGAGTGGCGCCAGCGTCTCCGGCGTGATCGCCACATCGGGTCCGGATGCCGCTCGCAATGCTGCCAGCACGCGCTCGGCAATACTGTCACTGGCGTAGTGGCGCGTCACGTCTGCCGTGTCAGCCATGCGGGACCTCACTCTGCTGGGATGGGTATGCGCCCCGCCTATTTCTTCTCCGCTGGCGGGTTGGCCGGTGCAGCAGCCGGTTGCGGTACGCTGCCTGAGGACGGTGCCTTGGGGGCTTCTGCCGGCTTCTGCTCGGCGGGTGGCGCCGATGCGCTTGGCGCCGTGCCGGCATTCGAACCGCGGCGTTCGATCGGCGGCGGGCTTGACGGCGCCGTCGATGCAGGTGGCTGACTGCCAGGTGCTGCACCAGGACCGGGCGTGGGCGCCGGCGCCACGCCTGGACCCTCCTTGGCATCAGGAGCCTTCGGCGCGGCGGCCGGTGGCACACCAGGGGCCGGTTGCTTGTTGTCCTGAGCCTTGGCCGGTATCGACAGCGCCAGGGTCATGGCCAAGGCGGCCACCTTCGTGACGGTCGAGCGGATCAAGCTTGCCATGCGGTTTCTGTTCCTTCTGCTGAACGACCCGGATCCGGGCCGGAACAACCCTGTTGCAAACATTCGTCGCAAAACTGCGGCCAAGGCAAGCAACTGGCCCAATCACCTCACGTATGCCTCGCCTCATACTTCGATCTCGCCGTCGCTGACCCGCACCGCATGGCCGCCAATGCGAACCGTCGACAGGCGATCGCCCTCGATCAACAGCGACAGATGGATGAGGCTGGGGCGGCCCATCTCGACGCCCTGCTCGATCAGGTAGCGATGCTCGGACGAGCGGGGGTTGTCAAAGCGCTGAACGACTGCAGCAAACGCGGCCGCGGCGGAACCGGTGGCGGGATCCTCGACAACGCCGAATGCGGGAGCGAACATGCGGGCGTGGAAATTGGCTGATTTCTGCACCGTCTCCCGGCAGTAGAGGTAGGCGGCGCCATCGTTGCCGAAAGCCTTTTCCCACCGCCCCATCACGACGCGCGCACGCCCGATCGCCTCCAGGCTGCGCACGGGGATCATGGTGTAGGGGAGGCCGGCCGAGAAGCGCGAGGCGCGGTGATTCTCGAAGCCGACCTCACTCGGGATGAGACCAACGGCAGCAGCCAGGTCCTCGACGGCAGGCACGCCGCCTAAGTCCTCCGGCAACTTCGGCGCATCGAACTCGGCAAAGGCGGCTTCGCCCGTCCGCAGCCGCACACCCACGCGCACGGTGCCAATCACCTCCTCGAGGGCCACCAGGGCTGAATGTGTGCCGCCAAGCGAGCCCACCCGCTCCGCCCCAAGCAAGGTTCCCGTGCCAACGGTCGGATGGCCGGCGAACGGGATCTCCGACGCCGGCGTAAAAATGCGGATGCGCGCGGTATGCGTCGGGTTGGCGGGTTTCAAGACAAACACCGTCTCCGACAGATTGAATTCGCGTGCGATTGCCTGCATGCGCTGGCTATCGAGGGAATCGGCCGCCAGCACGACCGCCAGCGGATTGCCGCCGAAGCGCTTCTCCGTGAAAACGTCCAGCGTGTGAAACTTGAGCCGCATGAAATCCTGCCGGGTTCATCGATGAGGCGCCGACAATGCCGCAAAGGGAGCGCCGATCCAAGGCCTATTGCGAACGGATGTCGCGGCTGCGACTGGCATTTTGCATCCAGCATTGGCAACGATCTCTTCATCTTTAACGCATTGCTAACCATCCGCAGGCATCACTAGCCGCCGGGCAGTGCCCCCGGCACCAGGCCCGATCCAGTTCAGTCTCGCGTATGGATGGTCAAATGTCTGTCGTTGTCATGCTGCGCCCTGCGGCGCTGGCGGCGTGTGCGGCCTTAACGGCGACCGCGCTGCCCCCCGGAATCCTCCCTGCCTCGGCCCAGCAATACGTACCACCCTACGGCGCACCGACCACCTACGGCGCCCCCTATACACCGGCGCCGAGCATGGCTGGCGCCCGCGATCGCCGCGCCCTCGACAACAGCTATCGCGCACCGGCACCGAGCCGCAGCTACGAGCCCGTTCGCCCCGGCATCTGGAACGGCCTCTACATCGGCGGCAATGCCGGCTACGTTTCAGGCGGCACGACCCCGAGCGGCAGCCTGGATACCGTCGACGTCACCGGTGGTACATTTGGCTTGCACGCCGGCTACAATTGGCAATTCCGCGAGTGGGTGATCGGCCTCGAAGGCGACGCGGCCTGGAACAACGTCAGTGGCTCGCGCACGTTTTCTGGCCCCTTGTGGGTGTCCGCGCAGAATGATTGGACGGCCACGCTGCGCGCCCGCGCCGGCTATTCGTTCAGCAACATGCTGGTCTATGCCACCGGCGGTCTCGCCTGGGGCGGCGCCGATGTCACCGTCAACTCGGCAGGCCTGAGCACGAGTGCCAGCGAAGCCCTGTTCGGCTACGTCGTCGGCGGTGGCCTCGAAGTCAAATTCAATCCGAACATCAGCGCCCGCATCGAAGGCCTGCATTACGGCTTCAACGATCACAAATTTCAATTCGGTGGCGGCACGCTGCCCGTCGATACAAATGTGACCACAGTGCGTGCGGGTTTGACGTTTCATTTCAACTGATATTCCGATCCAGGTGGATTGTGTGCGGCGGCGGGTCAGTGATATAAGCTCGAATTGAGACTTGAGACGACGGCGCGTTTTTCGCGCGAATGACATTCGTTATGCTCTTCACTGCTATTACCGAGCCGTTATTTTATGTGACCCGCCGCCATGAAATCGCCTTCTGGCCGCCGCCTTAAAAGCACGAATTGACGGCCAGATGCACCTCGTCGCCGCTGACGGGGTCGCCCTTCACCACCTCCCCAATCCCCTCGCAGCCCAGCGACCGAGAATTTTCGGAGCAAGCCGCTTCGTTCACGTGGCCCGACCGGACAGCCATCTGGCGCACTGGTCAAAGGCCACTTGAACGAGCGGCTCTGAGAACCCGAGGGACCCTGGAGTTGGTTCACGCCATCTCCGCTGGATGCGACGCCAGGTTTCCTCATGTGGTTGCCAGTTGCCGCACTCATGCCGGCACCGCGCAGCCAAGCCCTCGGAAGACAGATCCGGCCTTCGGGCTGGCATCGGTCTTCCGTACGGGACGGCAACGATCCCCGCTTCGTTGCCGTCCCGCTCGACCCGACGGCGCCGCATCCTCGGATGCCGGCACGGCGGGTCCTTGGCCGGAAGACTCTGCTTGGTGCCGCACCGCCACACACCTCCCTCCCCGACGCGGCGTCAGACGGGGCCTTCCGGCCAGTGCCTTCCGGGTTCCAACCGGAGAGGCCTTCGCGATCAGGCGCGGCGTGACAGCACGGCGCAGAAGCGGCCGATTTCCTCCTCCGTATTGTAGTAGTGCACCGAGGCGCGCACGACGGCATCGAGCCCGCGGCGGCCGAGATCGAGGATGGCGTATCGCTGCCGCGACACCGAGACGTTGATGCCGGCGGCCGCTAGCCGCTGGTGGATCGCATCGGGGGACTCGTCAGCCTTGGTAAAGGTGACGATCCCGCATTGCTCCTGGCCGAGGTCGGTGATGGTCACACCCGGAATGCCGCACAGCTCGCGGCGCAGCCGGTCAGCCAGCGCGTAGATGCGGTCGCGGATGGGCTCGAGCCCGATGGCCTCGGCATACCGCACGGCCTTGGCGAGGCCGATGCGGCCAGCAACGAAGCTTTCCCAGTTTTCGAACCGCCGTGCGTCGTCGACCAGGCGATAGCTGCCTGCCCGCTCCATGATCGCCGCCTGCATGTCGAGAAAGGGCGGCTCGATCTGATCGAAGACGCCACGGCGCACATACAGGAAGCCCGTGCCACGCGGCCCCCGCAGGTATTTGCGGCCGCTGGCCGACAGCATGTCACAACCGATAACACCAACGTCGATCGGCAATTGCCCAACGGATTGACAGGCGTCGAGCAGGAAAAGCACGCCATAAGTCTTGGCGAGGCGGCCAACCTCCGCTGCTGGATTGACGAGACCGCCCTGTGTCGGCACATGCGTCAAGGCGATGAGACGGGCCGGGCCCGATTTCAAACGGGCCTCGAGGGCACCGATGTCGATCTCACCGGTGGGACTCGAGGGCACCACATCGATCACGATGCCGGCGCGCTTCTGCATCTGGAGGAATGCGATGTAGTTGGAGGCATACTCGGCTTCGGCGGTCAGGATGCGGTCGCCCGGCTCGAAGGCAATGCCGTAGAACGCCATGTCCCAGGCCCGCGTCGCATTCTCGACGTAGGCGACTTCCTCGGGCGCGCATTTGAGCAGCGCGGCAATCGCTGGATAGAAATCGTCGAGGGCGCCCTTGGCTTGGGCAGCCGCCTCATAGCCGCCGATCTGGGCTTCAAGATCGAGGTGATCCTTGACCGCCGCCAGTACAGGGTTCGGCGACAAGGCGGCGCCGGCATTATTGAAGTGGATGCGTCGTGCCGCACCCGGCGTGTCGGCCCTGATTGTGGCGATGTCGATCGGTGTTTTCATGACTGTTCGTTCACATTGGTTCCTAAGTGAGGCTTACAGCCCCGCCTGCATGAACGGCAGCTGAAAACCCAATGAAATCAAGAAAAATATAAAGCCGTTCGAGACGCTTGGCTTCCATTGTTTGCCCCGAATCCGGGGGCATATCAGTCGGGCGCTCAGCGAACGAGCGCGTCGCAAAATTGAAACAAGGACTGCCATCCCATGAACAAGCTCCTCACCGTTGCTGCTCTCACTCTCGCACTCGGTGCTCCGGCTTACGCTCAGGACGCCAAGCCAGTTGTCCCGGCCGCCCCCGCCGCCCCCGCGGTGAAGGTCGAGGCGCCTAAGGTCGAAGCTCCGAAGGTTGAGGCCCCCAAGGCCGCTGCCCCTGCCGCGCCAACCACGCCGGCCGTTGCTGCTCCGAAGGTCGAGGCCCCCAAGGTCGACGCCCCGAAGACGGCCGCGCCTGCTGCGCCGACCACGCCGGCCGTGACTGCGCCGAAGGTTGAAGCCCCGAAGGCTGCTGCCCCCGCTGCTCCGACCACCACGACGCCTGCGGCCGTGACGCCGAAGGTCGAGGCTCCCAAGGCCACCACGCCGGCCGCAACGGCCCCGACCAAGATCGAGGAGAAGGGCGCGAAGAAGTAACCTCGCGTTGCTCACAAGTCAGCCGGCAAGGCTGGCAACAAGCCGGAACCTTACGTCACTGACTGCCCCGGTTGGACCTCATGTCCAGCCGGGGTTTTTCGCGGCGCCTGACGGTCAGCCCGCCAGGGCTCAGAAGCAGCCGATCACTGGCGAGCCGCAGACGCCTAGGTTCTGCGTTGCGTTGTAGCAGCAGGGCTGATCGGTCTTGCACTTCCAGGTCAGGACCTTGCCGCCTTGCCCCTTCGTGCGGCATTCGCGCAGCCCGGACGCCGCCGTGGATTTGGGCGCCGCCTTCTTGTCCTGGGCGTGCGAGTCCCCGGCCAAGGGTCCGCTCAGCAACAGCAAAGTGGCGCCGACCAGGGCCGACGCTGCGAGACGTGCAAACATGGGTTGTCCTCCCTCACTGAGTGTGGCGGCAAGTATGGCCGCACCTCCATCCCCGGCCTAGTGCCGCGCCACCACAGCCGCCCGGGTATTCCCGCCATGACGCCCCTGCCCGCCTCAACTGGTCCCATGGACAAGGCCAACCCGCGGGTGCCATAAGCGGCGACAACGGAGTCCGGAGAGCGGTATGGGCATCTTCAGCGAGATTTTCAGCTGGTGGGGCGGCAACACTTGGTCGAATCGCATCTACACGGCGCGCCGCGGGCGTCTCGTGGGCAGCGATGTCGAGGGCAACCGCTACTATGTGCAGTCGAAAGGCCTCGGCCCCCTCGGCGTGCCACGGCGCTGGGTGATCTACAAGAACGGTGCAGAGGCCTCCAAAATCCCGCCCGAGTGGCATGGCTGGATGCACTACACCGTCGATACCCCACCGACGCAGGAGGACTATCGCCCCCGTCCCTGGCAGAAGCCGCATCGCGAGAATATGACCGGCACGTCCGAGGCCTATCGCCCCTCAGGCTCGATCCTGGCCTCCGGGAGCCGGCCCAAGGCGACAGGCGATTACAAGCCCTGGCGACCGAGCTGAGCCATCGGTTGGCGGGCTCCCTGGCGACAATGCCGTCATGCTGCAGCCGCTTTTACGCTGGAAAACGCGGTGGAGTGCGTTCCCGTCCTGCGCCGGGTGTGCGACAGGTTCGAGCATGGAAACGTGGGGCATGAGAGAGGCCGGCAGCGGCATGGGTTTGGCGCACGCAAGGACTGGGCTGCGAGCGCGCCATTGGGGACGCGGGGATCTGCTCTTGCGGCCGCGCCACAATATCAGGCTGATTGCCGCAGCCTGGGCCGCTATGTGCCTCGGCCTCGCCGTCGCACCGGCCCATGCCCAGCGCATCGAGAACGGCGTCGCCGTCTTTGCCGCCCTCGACAAGGTGACGGCCCGTATTTCCCGCCTGCCGATCAAGCTTGGTGAAACGGTGCGCTTCGGCGCCCTCAAGTTGACACCGCGCGCTTGCTACACGCGCCAGCCGACCGAGCCGCCGAAGACCACCACCTTCGTCGAGGTGGAAGAGATCCAGCTCGATGGCAGCGTCAACAAGATCTTTTCCGGCTGGATGTTCGCTGAAAGTCCTGGCCTCAATGCCGTCGAGCATCCGGTTTTCGACGTCTGGCTGACCGAGTGCATCGAGCCGACGCGTCCGGTCGCCGCCACCAAGGGCCCGCCGGCAGCCACCGGCCAGAAGGGCCCGCAGCCAGCCCCCGGACGCGCGCCACCCGGACAACCGGCCCCGCCCCCCTCGGCACGGGACTTGCCACCCGGCATCACCGACCCCGAACTGCCGGAAGAGCCCATCCGCCGCCCGCGCCCGCGTCGCTGACCATGCTTGCGTCGGCGCACGGATCGGCGATTGCACCAAGCCTCAGGGCGGGACAAGATCAGCCGTCGCCGGAGCGATCCCGGCCCCGGCATGTGCCCCAATCACACGATCCCGCGAGCCTGCGATGAATTGGTCTCAATCTATGCCCGCGAAGCCAGCCGTACGCCGCCGCGGGACCACGGCAAGAGGCACTGGCGCCGCCCTGCTGGCGCTGCTTCTGACATCGTCCCCTACCCTCGCCCAGTCCTGCGATGCGCCGCCCCTGCGGATCGAGCTCACGGGCTACAACGCCAACATCGAGACCTCGCCGAAACCCAGCACCGTCAAGCCCGGCCAACTGGTCGAATTCAATGCCGAGGCCATCGCCGATCACGCCGTCTACTTGAAAGCCATCGCGGCCAAGGGCGGCATCCCCGAGTGGTATTGGGTCGGCGCCAATTGCAACAAGGGTCCCGATTGCGACCGCCTGTCGAAGGCGAAGGTGCCGCTCGGCTCGACGGGCACGGCCGAATGGAACAAGACCGAAAGCCGCATCGATGATCTGGCGCACGCCGCCACGGTGGAGCGGGCCGAAGAGGAGATGCTGCGCGCCTTGAAAGCTGCAGCAGCAGCCCAATCGCACCTCGTATTCCGCATCGACAACATGCACGACCTCGACGACGATCGCTTCTACGACCGCCGTCACAGCCGTGGCTACACCGAGCTGCGCACCATGACGGACGCATGGGCGCGCATCGAGAACAAGCTGCGTGCCAGCGGCGAACTGCAGCCAAGCCAGATCACGGGCCTCAGCGCGCACAACAACTTCGCTTTCTGGAAGCGCGTGCTGGCTGAGAAAGGCAAACCGCCGATCGTGCTGCGGATCGAGAACCCGACGCAGTTTGAACCCGCCCTGGTCGATGGCCTCGACATCATGGCCTCGCACCAGATCCCGCTGATCGCCATCGAGTTCGAAAGCGGGCATCTCTACAAGCCGACGCCGCAAGCCCTGCAGAAGGTCATGAGCCGCGTCAGCCTGCTGATACTGATGGCCAACGAGGACAACTACATCGGTGGCCAGCAGCGTTTCGGTCCGGGACCCAGGACACTGGTCTGGCGCGCCCTTGGCGAGACATGCGGCACCGCCCCGCCGCCGCCCAAGAAGTAGGCCGTCGCGCCTGCCGTCACAGATCCAGGATGACGGGACCTTTGGGCCGTGCGCAACAGATGAGGGCGTGGCCCGGCTCGACGGGATCGAGCGGCTCAGTGAAGTACTCGACCGCGCCAGCGATGAGACGCGTCTTGCAGGTGCCGCAGACCCCCGATCGGCACGAGAAATCCGGACTGAAGCCTTGCGCCTCGGCAAAATCCAGCAGCGAATGCTGCTCCACGCTCCACGTGGCACTGCGCCCCGCGCGCTGGAACGTTACGGTGATCGGCGCAACAGGTGCGGGGCTCGGGCGCTCCTGCGCTGACGGCAGAACCCGTGTCGGCGGCTCGACCAGCGGCGGCAGCACCACACGCGGCACCACGGTGGCGATACTGCGCTCGACGTCTTCCTCCAGCACCGTTGCCGGCCCGAAAAACTCGTAGGCAATGCGCGCCTTTGGCACCCCAGCCTGACGCAACAGCCCGTAGACCGCCTTCATGAACGGCGGCGGCCCGCACATGTAGTAGTCGAGATCTGCGACCGGCAGCAGCCTTGCCAGCAGATCGGCGGTGATGACACCTTCGCTGTGATGCCAGCGCGAGGCGCGGTCGGCGTCGGTCGGGAAGCGATAGCAGAAATGCACCTGCACGCCCGGCCGCGAACCCGCCACATACAGCACCTCGTCGCGCAGCGCATGCACCTCGCCGTTGTCGCAGGCATGGATGAAATGCACTGGCCGATGCGGCGCCGATTTCAGGGCATGCAACATCGACACTAAGGGTGTGAGGCCGACGCCACCCGACAGCAGCACCACCGGTCGCGGGCTCTGGCCATCGAGATGGAACTCGCCGCGCGGCCCCGCCGCCTCGATAAGGTCGCCGATATTGATACGATCATGCAGCCAGCACGAGCCGATCCCCTGCGGCACATCGGGCGACGGCGCCGCCTCGCGCTTGATGGTGATGCGGTAATGGCCCTCGCGCGCCGGCGACGAGGAGACGCTGTAGGAGCGCGGCACCGGACGTTGCCCCGGCTGTTGCGGCGGCACGCGCAGCACCAGGAACTGGCCCGCCTCGAACGGGCGCCAAGTGGCGGGGTCGACGGGCCGCAGGTGAAACGAGGTGATGATGCGGCTCTCGCGCACCTTGTCGATGACGCGCAGGGGCCGGAAGCTGCCCTGACGTTGCGGATCGGGGCGCTGCGACTGAGGACGTTGCGGCTCGCTCACGAATGTCCCTTCATTCTGCCGCCGCGCGGTTCAGAGCCTGCTCAGCTGCGATCATCTGCGCCAACCGCCGTCGAAAGCGCAACGGTGCAGTATCGATCTTCAAGTCGAGATTGGGCGTGAGCTTATTGTCCATGCCCTTCTGCACCGCGTTGAGCACCAGCCGATCCTCCTCGAACACGGCACGGATACCGGCGTTCATCTGCGCCGACAACGCGGCATCATCGGGGCGCACATTGCGCATCTGGAACCAGAAGTAGCGCGTCGTCTTATCGTCGATCGGGGTGAGGAAATTGTAGCTGTCCATGTAGAACACGTCCGCGTGATCAGGGTTCCCCTCGCCGCCGTGACCAGCCGGCGTGAAGATGGCCCGCGCCAGCATGTTCGAGGGATAGCGCATCTCGTAATGCTGCTTGCGGTCGGCCTTGCCCTGGAACTTGAGCAGCGGCGCATAGAATGGTGCGGGATCAGCGTTAGGCAGCCAGCGCCAAGCGGTAACGGCCCCCTCGGTGAGCGTGGTCTCGATCGGCGTGTCTTCGGTGCCCGCACCGCCAAATGAGGATTGATGCACCCACGACACGTGCGAGGGATCGAGCAGGTTGTCGGCGATGTAGAGGTAGTTGCAGTCGAACAGCATCGAATCCGGCTGGTTGTGCCCCCAGCCCGCCTCCCCCCAGAAGTCGACGTGCGTGATCTTGGCCGGATCAGCCAGGCGGGCCTCGCCCATCCAGATCCAGATGAAGCCATAGCGCGCGTGGACGGGATAGGCCCGAACGCGGGCGACATGCGGGATCTTTTCGGCGCCTGGAACCTTGGTGCAGGTCCCCGTGCCATCGAACATCAGGCCGTGATACCCGCATTCCACCTGATCGCCCTTGAGACGGCCCATGGAGAGCGGCAGCTTGCGATGCGGGCAGGCATCCTCGAGGCCGACCAGCGTGCCATCCTGCTTGCGGTAGACGACAACAGGCTCGCCCAGTACCTTGACCGGCACGAGGCCTGTGCCGACCTCCCGCTCGAGCGCTGCGACATACCAGGCGTTCTTCAGGTACATGTGTGGTGTGTCCTTGCCGTTGGACCGTTCAGCTTTCGCCGACCGCTGCGAGATTACGTCCGCCGGGCCAGCCCCGGCAACAGCCTGCCACGCCGTCGGGTTGATTTGCCGCCCCGGCGCGCAGAACGATCAAGTCCCGTCGGCATCGCTAAGAGCGTACCGGTTAGCGCCGGGCAATGCCCGAGTTAAGCGCGGCGCCCATCCGGCACACCTCAGAGGCGGGTGGTGAGATCGAGGAGCCAGGCCGGCATCCGCTTGACGAGGGCCGCCTCCAGGGTTTTGTCGAGTCCGGTGAGCACGGCAAGACCGACCAGCACCAGTGCCAGTCCCAGCAGCTGCCTGCCGCGGTGACCGGCAACGGCGAGCGACTGGCGCAGGCGCAGAACGCGCGCCTGCGGGATCAAACCCAGCGCGACTAACGGGCCACCAGCGCCAAGCCCGAATGCCAGCATGATCGCCGCCACGTCGCCGAGCCTCTCGCCGCGGGACGCGAGCAGCATGGCAGCCCCCAAGGTCGGCCCGACACACGGCGCCCACACCCCGCCAAGCAGCAGGCCGAGCCCGAACTGCCCCGCCGAACCTGTCCCTGTGCCGTGACCGAAACGACGGGCCAGTGCCGACTGCAGCGGCGCCAGCAGGATCGTCAGGCGGACCTGCAGCGGCGGCACGATAAGCAGGACCCCGACCAGCAGCAGGCCCACGGCCGCCGCGATCCGCAAGCCCGCCTCGCTTACCGGAACGGCTTGGCCGGCCAGCGTCAAGACGACACCGATGGTGGCGAAGGCTAGGGCGAGACCGGCGGCGAGTGCCAAGGCTCCGTATTTGTGCGCACCGAGTGCGGCCGCGACGACGATGGGCAGGATGGGCAGCGTGCACGGCGACAGCAGCGACAGCACGCCCGCGCCAAATGCCAGAACGAGACTGCCGGTCATGGGGCCTGTCCGATATCGTTGGCCACCGGTCACAGCGCCGAGCGCAGCAGGGCCTCGAGACGCGCCGGATCAACCTCGCCGATGCTGCGCCCCGTCTCCTGGGCCCCCTTGAAGACAATGAGCGTGCTTTGGCGCGTCACTCCGAACACTTTCAGCACGTCTTTCTCCATATCGAACTCGACGGTGATGCGGAGCACGCGCGCGAATTCGGGTTGCTTGAGCAATGTGGTCAGCAGCGGCCCCTGCTTCCAACAGACCGGACACCAGCCGGCATGCACCTCGATGAGGATGGGGCGGCCCTCGGCCTGGGCCTGAGCGAACGTCTTCGCATCGTAAGCGGCCCCTTCGAAGGCCATGGCGCCGCTGCCGGTAGCAACGACCACCGCCACGCCGCCTGCGCCAAGCCCTGCCAACCACTGACGGCGGGTTACCATATCGCCTCCCTCGGTCCGGTTGCTGCGGCACCGGCGGGCACTTGCCCTGCCCCCAGCACGTCCTCTCTAGCGGCACACTTGGCTGTCATGATGGCGCGGGCGACCGGCCCGTGTCTGGCACTACCGAGTTGCATTGGGTCACGAACCGCTGGACCCAGCCGCCGCCGGTCACGCCATGGATTGACATTGACACAGCACTGAAATTGCTGCACCCGCTCAGGTGAGCGAGCATGGACGCCCCGATGAGCAACGAGCCGCACGACGACCTCGTCGACGACACTGAGGTGGCCCCGGTTCCCAGCGAACTGGCCCAACAGATGTATGCGGCCGCCGGCGAGGCATCGCAACTGCTGCGCGCCATCGGCAGCGAGCACCGGCTGATGATCCTGTGCGAATTGATGGAGCGCGACAAGACCGTAACCGAGATCTGCGAGGCCATCGGCGCGCGCCAGAGCCTTGTGTCGCAGCACCTCACGCGATTGCGGCTGGACGGCTTGGTCAAGGCCGAGCGCGTCGGTCATTTTGCCTTCTACTCCATCGACCATCCGGTGGTGCGCGATATCGTGGCGATCCTCTACAAGCATTTCTGCGCCGCCAAGGACAAGGCCGCCAAGCTGTAGTCTTGGACCCACCACTGGCCGCCGGCCCCGCTTGCCGCCCCCAAGGCGAGGCAACGCCTGCTTGCAATCGACTATGCCGACATTCGAATACCCGTATATAATGCAGCGTGGTCCAGTCTTGGCGACAAGGAGCCGGCACATGAGGAATGGCAAGGAACGCTCCCCTGACGAGCTCTACCAATCCGATCCCGAGCGAGCGGACGCCGTCATCTTCGGGCGCCGGACGGCCGCCTCGCGGCGCGGATTTCTCAATGGCCTGGGCCTCACAGCCACCACGGCAGCCGTCGGTGGTGTCATTGTTCACGCCGCCACTATGCCCGCCGGCCTGATCCCAGCGGCCTTCGCACAGGAAGCGAAAAAGGATTCTGCACCGGCACCCGCCGCCGCGCCGACGCCCACGCCGCCAAGCCCGCAACCATTCTCGTTCCCTGGCAAGGATCCGGGCCTGAAGCTGCTCGGCGACAAACCGCTGGTAGCCGAGACGCCGGAGCACCTGCTCGACGACGACACCACGCCAACAGCGAAGTTCTTCATCCGCAACAACGGCCTGACGCCTGACGAGGTCAAGGACGCCGACGCTTGGCGTTTGACCATCGATGGCGAAGTGAACACGCGCCTCGAACTGACCCTCGGTGAGTTGAAGCGCCGCTTCAAACCCCAGACGCTGCGCATGGTGCTCGAGTGCGGCGGCAATGGCCGCGCGTACTTCACACCACAGGCCCGCGGCAACCAATGGGGCAACGGCGGCGCCGGCTGCGCCACGTGGACCGGCATCTCGCTGGCGTCCGTGCTCAGGGCTGCCGGCATCAAGCCATCCGCCGTGTACACGGCCAACTACGGCACCGACGCGCATCTGTCAGGCGACCAGACCAAGCTGCCACTGTCGCGCGGCGTACCGATCAAGAAAGCCCTGCAGCGTGAGGCGATGCTGGTCTGGGCCATGAACGGGCAGCCCCTGTCCAATATCCATGGCGGCCCGTTGCGGCTCGTCATTCCAGGCTGGCCGGGCTCGGCCTCGCACAAGTGGCTCTCGAAGATCACCCTCGTCGACAAGGTGCACGACGGCCCCGGCATGACCGGCACCAGTTATCGCGTCGCCATCAAGCCGATGATTCCGGGCGGCAAGGCGGACGATGCCAACTTCAAGATCCTGGAATCGATGCCCGTGCGCGGCATCATCACCAGCCCAGCCAACGGCACCAAGCTCGTGGCCGGCACACGCGCGGTGCAGGTTCGCGGCGCTGCCTGGGCCGGAGACCGCGACGTGCGCGCCGTCGACGTGTCAAACAACTTCGGCGCCTCGTGGCAAAAGGCCAAGCTCGCCGCGCCCCGTAACCGCTTCGACTGGCGGCGCTGGACAGCCGTCGTGGCACTGCCGGCCGACGGCTACTATGAGCTTTGGGTGCGGGCGACCGATACGGCGGGCGTCATGCAGCCGCACATCGCCGGCAATTGGAATCCGCAAGGCTACGGAGCCAATCCCATGCACCGTGTCGCGGTGCTGATCGGATGAACAAGCCTCGCTCAATGGCAGCGATCGCCGCGCTGGCGTTGGCCGCGGTGCTCGTCATGTCCGCCGTGCCGGCCGAAGCACAGCGCGCCAAACCCAAGGATCCGCAAGACGCGCCGGAATTGTATCCCCCCGGCCCTCATCGCGATGACGCCTTCTATGCCTGCGTTGCTTGCCACTCGTTCAAGATCGTCGCCCAGCAGCGCATGAGCCGCGATCGCTGGGACGAAAGCCTGGATTGGATGGTCAAACGGCACGGCATGCCCAAGCTCGATGATAGCGACCGGCGCAAGGTGCTGGATTATCTCGCTACCGTTTTTCCCGAACGCACCCAACCCGGCGGCTGGCAGAACCCGTTTGCCCCGAAGTGAACTCACAACCTCGGCATTCCAGACAGCGGAGACGCGACGTGGCCGACAAGACCATCGATGCCAAGGGCCAGAACTGCCCGATCCCGATCCTGAAGGCAAAAAAGGCGATCGGCGAGATCGCCGTTGGCGGCACGCTCGAGGTACTCGCCACCGATCCCGGTGCCGTCGCCGATTTCCAGGCCTTCAGCCGGGCCACGGGCCATGTTCTGGTCGAGCACAGCGAGGCAGCGGGCGTCTATCGCTTCCTGATCCAGCGCGCGAAATGACTCCGCGTTACGCGACGCGATAGACGTAGCCCGCCCCCCGCCGCTCGACCTGACCGAGACCCGGGAACGGCAAATGGAAACCGAGGATGCGCGTCTTCTCGGTGGCGAGGCGATCGAGCAGCGCCTTGCGGGTGGCGACCGCACGCTCGGGATCGTGATCGGCTTCGGGTCGCCACTCTGGATGCTCGAATGAGATCACGGGATGCGTCAATGCATCGCCGAGCACCACCAGCGTCTCTCGACCGGACGCGATCTGGATACTGATGTGGCCCTGGGTGTGGCCGCTGGTGTCGATCGCGGTCAAGCCGGGCCCCACTTCCTGGCCGGGTTTGACGAACGTTATGCGATCCTTGATCGCCTGCAGGTTGCGCACGGCGCCGGGCACGAAATTCTGCCGATTGGCCGGCACTTTGCTCAAGGGGTCGCCGCTCATCCACAACGCCCATTCGGCCTCGGACATGACGTAACGGGCGTTGGGAAAGCGCGGGCTGTTGTCGAACTCGTCGATGACGCCCCAGAGATGATCGGGATGCCCGTGCGTGAACACGACCTTGGTGACACTGGCGGGATCGATCTTTGCGGCGGCGAGGGAGTCAGCGAGCTTGCCGGCGGTGCCCATGAAGTTCGGACCGGCACCAACGTCGATCAGGATGACGTCTTTTCCCGTGCGCACCAGCGTGACGTTGGTTGGCACGTTAACAGTGTCGGTGGTTTTGGCAGCGACGTGCAATTGCGCATCGGGAACCGTGGCGGCAAGATTGCGCGGCGTCAGGGTCAGATGACCATCGCTGAGCACAATAATCTCGGCATCGCCGAGCTTGAGCGTGTGGTGGGCGCTGGCGAAAACGGAGGTTGATCCGGTCGCCGCGGCACCAACGACGGCTGCGAACCCCTGTGACAATCGACGACGCGTCAAAGCTTGATGCGGCACGACGCTTCCTCCAGCGAATGCGCGATGTTCAGGCTTCCTGGGCGCCATAGTAGAGCGTGACGACGTGCTGCGCCTCGGCGAAGAACAGCCAGCGCTCGGCGAACACGCCGATCGCCGTTGCGACGACGGCCAGCAGGAGGGCCACAACAGCCACGGACGGCGCGGTGAGCAGCGCCACCACCAGCAACAGGGCCGGCAACAAGAACCCCGCAATCAGCGCCACACGGCGCAGCTTGCTCGCGTGTTTGCGCGCCACCTGAAAACCCATCTCGCGCATAACGAAGTTGGCTTGCGTGTGCGGCGGATCGAGCGGGCGAACGGTGCCGAGATTGCCGAGGCCTGTCGCCGCGCCGGCGGTATGACGCGGCCCCTTGGCATCAATGCGCCACCAGTAGGCGAGTTTCAGGGTGGCCGCGAGCAGATTGATCGCGATGACAATCTGGATCAAACCCGACGGCACTTTGCCGAACAGCGCCAGGATCAGCGCTGCCAGCGTGCCCCCGGTCGCCAGACCCAGCACGACATAGATCGGCGACACCAGTGTTTGGCTCCAAGCGCGAATAGTCGGCAACGACTGGTAGATCATGCCCGTGCAGTACACCGTAGCGAGGGCTGCAAGAATGGTCAGCGCGGCCATCACCGCGAAGATGTGATCGTGCGTGCCGAACATCACCCAGCCGATGGCGAACAAACCGGATGGCACGAACGTCGCCATCGCCGCCACGCCTTCCCGCGAGAGCCATGACGTGCGCCACTGCGAGAAGGCGCGCCACGCCCGTTCGGGATGGCCAAGATGTGCGGTCGAGCACAAGAGACCGATCACGATCAGCGCAAAAGCCAGGCCGAATCCGGCGACGCCGAGGCTCCAGTCGGCGGGGACGCGATCGAGCAGGGCGAGGACTGCGAGCCAGATCAACAAGCCGTAGCCGGCACCGGACAGCGTCGTGAAGAACAGCACCGAATAAGCGGGATGCATGGGCCTTGCCTCAGCGGGAGAGAACTTTGTCGGCCCACGCGAACAGGGCGTCGAGTTTGGAGC
Organism: Hyphomicrobiaceae bacterium; assembly: GCA_046154645.1. Taxonomy (GTDB): domain Bacteria; phylum Pseudomonadota; class Alphaproteobacteria; order Rhizobiales; family Hyphomicrobiaceae. The sequence goes on along the minus strand of JBJXDZ010000105.1, from coordinate 44,652 downwards.
CGGTGGCGGTCGAGGCAGTCTCACGCGCCGGTTGCTGTCGGGCAACGGAAGGCGCAACAAGAGACGCATCCCGCCGCGCGCGCGGCGGCAGGTATTTGTTCACGGGCTTGAAGCCCATCTCGGGCAGCAGATCGTAGCCGCCGCGCTCCTTGACCAGCTTCGACACGGCACTGGTCTCGTCGCCGAGATCGCCGAAGTGGCGCGCTCCCGTTGGGCAGGCGCGCACACATGCGGGCACGCGGTCCTCTTCGGGGATGTGCTCGTTGTAGATGCGGTCGACGCACAGCGTGCACTTTTTCATGACGCCGTCAGCCTGGTCGTACTCGCGGGCACCATAGGGGCAGGCCCACGAGCAGAGCTTGCAGCCGATGCAGGTGTCCGGATTGACCAGCACGATGCCGTCCTCAGCGCGCTTGTAGGAGGCGCCGGTCGGGCACACGGTCACACACGCGGGCGTCTCGCAGTGCAGGCACGAGCGCGGGAAATGCACGGTGCGGCTCGTGGCGCCGTCGCCGACATCGTAGCTGTGCACACGGTTGAGCCAGGCACCGTGCGGATCCTTGCCGTAGGGCTCGATATCCGACAGCGGCGCCGAATAGCCGCCGGTGTTCCATTCCTTGCAACTGGTGGCACACGCCTGACAGCCGACGCAGGTGTCAAGGTCGATGACCAGCCCGAGTTTTTTCGTGGTGGTGGCAGGTAGACAGGTCATTTGCGGCTCTTGCTTTTCATCCAGCTTGCGAGGCCATCTATCGATTTCTGATCATCGTCGAATTTGAGGTCGCACGGTGCGAGACTCGCACTCACAATCGAATGCAGCACGGGCAGTCCCGCTTCACCCTTAATGAAAGTGAATTCCAATCCGTGTCTTAACCCGTCGATCCCATTTTCTGCAGTACCAAATGACCAACCTCTCAGACACCCATCCGCGAAACAGTCGCTGATCGGGTACATGAGCACTAGCGAGAAATAGACTTGTATGTGATGGCTCAATCCATTCACACGGACGATAAGGCCATAGCTACCGGGCGGATCGCCAGGAAAGCTTTTGGGTTCGGGCGAAAAGTAGAAGACAAAGAAATCGGAAAAATCACTCGCCACAACATTGCCGCGATAAATTTTCCGTTCTTCATTCGAAAGTGCACGCTGATTGGCACTGAGCGCCTTCATGAAAGGCGCAGCGTTCATGCACACATTGCGCGGAGAAGCAAATGCCGGTGCACTTGCGCCGATTTCCACAAATACCAACGCGAGCAGCGTCAGCACGCAGCCCCATGCACGACTCACACAGCCTAGCCACGTCCCCCTCCCCTCAGGGGAGGGGCTAGGGGTGGGGTGTTGATGCAAAGCGTAATCCGAACGGACTGCGCCTGGACATTCTCCCCACCCCCAACCCCTCCCCGCTAGGGAGGGGGGAGCGCTTGGCAGCTTCGCGGTGCCAGTGGCACCGAAAAAGATTGGTTTGATGAGCGCTTCACTCACCGTCATGCCCGCTCCTTGTTGAAGGCGCGGCCGAAGTCGGAGACGGCGAGCGGTTTGGCGGTGCCGGGTGGCGACGCGAGGGTTTCGAATTGCGGCCAGCTCTCGTGCGCTTCGCCAGCGGGTGCCTTTTCGATTTTGACGCGCAGGTCGTACCAGGCGGCCTGCCCCGTAACCGGATCGGCATTGGCGTAACGGTAACCGCCTTCCCGGGGTGGAAGCAGCTCCGAGATCAGGTGATTCAGCAGGAAGCCTTGGCGGGCCTCGGGCGCATCCTTGTCGAGCGCCCAGGCGCCGGACCGCTTGCCGATGGCGTTCCACGTCCACACCGTGTCGGAGTTGACGCCTTCCATGAGCTTGACCTGCGCTTTCACGCGGCCGATCTGGCTCGAGATCCACACCCAATCGTCATCCGCGATCCCGAGCGACACAGCGCGCTCGCGCTGCATGTAGAGCCGGTTGGCGCCGTGGATCTGGCGCAGCCACGCATTCTGTGAGCCCCACGAGTGGTACATCGCCATGGGCCGCTGCGTGATGGCGTGCATGGGATAGGCGCGCTCGTCGATCAGCGTGCCCTCGAACGGGGCGTACCAGAACGGCAGCGGATCGAAATAGCGCGCGATGCGGGACCGGTGGCTGTCGGGCGGCTGATTGACGCCATGACCGCGGGCGGCGAGGCGGAACTTCTGCAGCGGCTCCGAGTAGAGCTGGAAGATGATCGGGTCCGTCGAACCGATGAAGCCTGAGGCCTTGGCGAATTCGAGATAGGCCTTGTTGGCGTGCTTCATGTAGCGGGCATCGTCGGGCAGATGATGCACGTGGAAAGCGCCATTCTCGATGTAGCGCTCGAGTTGCTTCGGGTTCACCTCGCCCATGCCGAACTTGGTGCCGTCCTTGCCGCGCCACCCGGCGAGCGGCCCGATGCCGGGGCTGCGTTCGTGATTGACGATGTAATCGGGATAGCCGCCAGGGTATTTTGCCGTGCCGTCGGCGTTGGTGAAGCCCGGCAACTTGAGGCGTGCGCCGAGGTCGATCAGCACGTCCTGGAAGCCGCGCACATCGCGGTCGGGCTTGACGACAGGGTGGCGAATGGCGTCGGCGGGGCCGTCCGGATCAGAGATCGGACGGTCGAGCATGGAAATGCAGTCGTAGCGCTCGAGATAGGTTGTATCGGGCAGGATCAGATCGGCATACGCCACCATCTCCGAGGCATAAGCGTCCGAGTAGATGATCTTCGGGATCTTGTAGCTGCCGTCCGCGTTCTTGGCGGTCAGATAATCCAACGTGGCGCCGATGTTCATCGACGAGTTCCAGGCCATGTTGGCCATGTACAGGAACATGACGTCGATGCTGTAGGGATCCGCCGTCGCAGCGTTGTTGATCAGCATGTGCATCAGGCCATGGGCGGCAATCGGCGCATCCCATGAGAAGGCCTTGTCGATGCGCGAGGGTCGGCCCTCGCTGTCGACGAGCAGATCCTCGGGGCCGTGCACAAAGCCCAGATGCATGCCGGGCAGCGGCGTGTTGGGCTTGATCTGCGATGGCTTGCCGACAGGACGTGCCGGTGGCGGCGCGGGTCGCGGGAATGGCGCCTTGTAGCGAAAGCCGCCGGGCACATCGATGGTGCCCAGCAGGATCTGCAGGACATGCAGCATGCGGCAGGTGTGGAAGCCGTTCGAATGGGCGGAGATGCCGCGCATGGCGTGCATCGAGACGGGACGCCCGGTGATGCTGTCGTGCTGGCGACCGACCCAATCCGTCCACTTGAGCGGCAACGTTACCGTTTGCTTGAAGGCGACGTCGGCAACCTCGGCGGCGATGCGGCGGATGGTGGTGGCGGGCACGCCGCATTCGGCCTCCACCGTTTCGGGCGCATATTCGGGGCTGAGAAAACGCTCGGCGAGCAGGCGGAAGGCGGGCACGGCCTTGCGGCCATCGGGCAGCGAAAATTCACCCACCAGGGCGGGCGCGATGTCGATTCGGTCGGCGCGGGCAACGGCGTTGCTGGTCTTGTCCCAGGACAGCACCTTGCCCTCGGCGTCGCGGGCGAACAGACCGTCGTCCTTGGCGCCTTCGTCCTGGATCACCAGCCAAGCCGCGTTGGAGTAGCGGACGAGATAATCGAGATCGACGTTGTTGGTACGAAACAGCTCGTGGATCAGCGCGCCGACCAACAACCCGTCGGTGCCCGGCTTCACACCGAGCCACTCGTCAGCAATGGCGTTGTAACCGGTGCGGACGGGATTGATGGAAACGATCTTAGCGCCCTTTTGTTTGAGCTTGCCGAGCGCAATCTTGATCGGGTTCGAGCCATGATCCTCGGCGATGCCGAACAGCAGGAAATACTTGGTGTGCTCCCAGTCGGGTTCACCGAACTCCCAGAACGAGCCGCCGAATGTATAAAGGCCGGCCGCCGCCATGTTGACCGAGCAGAAGCCACCGTGGGCGGCAAAATTCGGCGTGCCGAACTGCATCGCCCACCAGCCCGTGAGCGACTGTGATTGATCGCGGCCAGTAAAGAAAGCGAGTTTGCTCGGGTCCTTGGCGCGCACGTCGGATAGCCAACCGGTGGCGGTGGTGAGCGCCTCCTCCCAACTGATCTCGACGAACTGACCCGAGCCGCGCTCGCCGACGCGCTTCATGGGCGCGCGCAGCCGCGACGGCGCATAGTGCTGCATGATGCCGGCAGAGCCTTTGCCACAGATAACGCCGCGGTTGACGGGATGCTTGCGATTGCCATCGATGTAGCGGACCTTGCCGTCTTTCAGATGCACCTGGATGCCGCAGCGGCAGGCGCACATGTAGCAGGTGGTGGTCTTGATCTCATCGGCGGGCGGCACCGAAGTCGCGACATGCGGCTCTGCGAGGGACTGCCCTTTGGCCTTCGGTGCACTCCCGGTTCGCGCGGTGCCATCTTGGTTCTGCTTCTGCATCGACCCTTATCCCCGTCCGGCGCCTGCGGCCATCATGTTGGCGGGCGCGATCCTGGCATGCTCGCGCGCCAAACCAAACCGGTTGCTGGCTCAATTGTGTCAGATTGGTTGCTGCTGTCGAGACGTGAATGGTCGCGCGGTCACCAAGCCGCCGGCCGCACATCGCACCGGCGCGCTCGCAACCCGATCCACCAGAAGGTTACCCGGACCGGTCCCGTTTGTTTTAAGCGACCTTCAGCGCCACCTTTTCGGTGATCTTGGCGCCGCCGTCCTCATGCCACGTGAACTCGAACTCGCCCGGTCCCGGCACCTTCATGAAGAAGGCGATATAGGGATTGGCCGCCGTGCCGGAGAAGATCGTGGTCTTGAACACCTCCTGGCCAGCAAACTTGGCCTCGAACGTGTTCAGGATCAGGCGCGGAATGACGTTGTTGTCCTTGTCGCGCCGGTTGCCCGTCTCCATGACGTGCTGGACCAGCGTCTTGACCTCGATCACCTCGCCGACCTTGGCGCTCTCGGGAACTTTGATACGGGGTTTCGTCGACATAGGGTGCGCTCCTGGATTGTGCTTCAGCCGCCGCAGCCGCCGATGGTGACCTTGACCGTGCGCTTGCCCATGAAGAAGCGCCCGTCCGACATTTCAGCAATGGCCACGATGTCCTGAGTGCGACCGAGGCGCATGCGGCTCGAGGCGGCGGCCTTGCCGCTCAAGGGCGTGAAATGGAACGTGGCGATCTGGGGCTGCGGATTGCCAGTCGAGATGATGTGCACCGCCTTGACGTAGTCGGTGGCTGTGACCGGACTCTCGACCTCGATCGCGTAGGGCACTGTGTTGCCGTTCTCGGCGATCTCTGGCAGATCGAGCTTGACCTTGCCCTCGGCCGGTTTGGCGTCCTTCAGGATCGACTTGATCAGGGCTTCGGCATCTTGGGGAGCCTTCTCCTGCGCCACTGCCACTCCACCTGCCGCAAGCCAGCCCATGAAGGCTGCAGCGCCAGCTGCACCCAACACGAAATCGCGACGGCCGATGACCGTTACGCGTCGTTCGCCATCCATGCTTGCCTCCTCGTTTATGCACTTGCCCTGGAGCGGCGTCGCGAAACGCGCCCTGCTGTTTGTTGCAGTCATGCCGTGACTTCTCTCGGTTCGCCCTGTGACGGGCCAAGATGCCGCGACAGCGAGATTGCCAGCAGCATAGCCAAGCCGAACAGCGCCAGCCCTGGTAGCGCCGCCCCGCCGATGGCCAGAGCCGTGATGGCCGGTCCCGGACAGATGCCGGCCAGTCCCCAACCGATGCCGAATATTGCGCCGCCCGCAATCAGCCGCGCATCGATATCGCTCCGCGACGGAATTTCGAAGCTCAACGCCGCGAGGGGCGCGGCCATACGGCGCTGCACCTGATAGGCTAGAAACATGACGGGGAGCGCACCCGCGAACACGAACAGCAAGGTCGGATCCCACCCCCCGGTACGGATCGCAGCGATGTCCAGGAAGCCCAGCACCTTCTGCGGGTCGACCATTTGCGCAACGGTCAGCCCGGCTCCAAAGAGCGTGCCGGCCAGCAGGGCGATGACGATCTGTATCAAGGTGCCTGATCCCAAGTCCTTAGAGCACGTGCCGCGTGACGTAGACGGTTGCCGCCGCCGTCAACATGAAGGTTCCAGTGGCGACGATGGACCGAACCGACAGCCGGGGCAAGCCGCAGACGCCGTGACCCGAGGTGCAGCCGCTGCCGATCCGGGCGCCAAGGCCGACCAGCAGGCCTGCACCGACGAGCAACGGCCACGACGCCGAGAGCTTGATCGCCGGCACGACCTGTGGCGCCATCATTGACACCAGGAGCGCACCCAAGGGCAAGCCGGCAAGGTAGGCCAAGCTCCAGCCGAAGCTGCGGCCAGACGGCGCAAGCGCGGTCTCGACAATCCCCGAAATGCCCGACATGCGACCCGACAGAAGCAGAAACAGCGCCGCCGAAAGACCGATCATCATGCCTCCGACGAGGCCATGCCAGGGCATGAAATTCTGCATTGTCTCAGTCTACTCCCTGGCCGCAGCAGTTGCGTGGCGCAACCTAGCCATCGACTTGGGCGCTTATATTCGAATATCAAGATATCGGCTAGACCGCACCTGCGGCCTTGGGCAATGATCGCGTGGAGTGGCGCGGCCGGGATCCCCCTGACCCGGGGATCTGACGAGGGCCACCGACGCAGGGGCAAGCGAGCGAGGCAGCATGCGCGATTTGATCCAGCAGAACCCTGGCGCCTGGCTTGCTGCAGGCGGGCTTTTTATTGGCCTCGTGTTCGGGTTCCTCGTCTACCGTACCAACTTCTGCACAATGGGATCGATCTCCGACATCCTGTCCTTTGGCGATTACCGCCGCTTTCGTGCCTGGGTGCTGGCGGCCGGCGTGGCGCTGGTCGGGACCCAGGTACTGGCCGGCACCGGCGTCGTACCGCTCGCCAAATCGATGTACCTTGCGCCCAGCCTCAATTGGTTCGGACACCTGATCGGCGGCCTGATGTTCGGCTTCGGCATGGTTTACGCCGGCGGCTGCGCCAGCCGCAATCTCGCCCGCATCGGCGGCGGCGATCTCAGATCCCTGATCACGCTGATCGTCATGGGGCTGTTCGCCTACATGGCCATTGGCGGCCTGCTGGGGCCGATCCGCAGTTGGCTCGAGCAGGTGACCGCGATCAATCTGGGCGGCGTGAAACTCGCCACACAAAGCCTTGGAGAACTGGTTGGCGCGCTGACGCCCCTGGGGCCGGCGCGCGGCAGCACGGTCGTGACGGCGCTGATCACTTTCGCGGTCGCAGTCTACTGCTTCATGGACGCGGAGTTTCGCGGCTCGCCGGTACATATCCTCGCAGGCGTCGGTGTCGGTTTGTGCACCATCGCCGGCTGGGCTCTGACGGGCCTCGCCTATGACGATCTTGCCGACAAGCCGACGACGCCGATCTCGCTGACCTATGTGCGCCCGACGGCCGATGCCATCGAGTGGCTCCAGCGCTTTACGGCAGGACGCATGCCGGGCTTTGGCGTGACCACGGTGTTCGGTGCAATCTTTGGTGCGTTCATCGCGGCCAAATCCATGGGCCGCTTCAAGCTCGCGACCTTCTCGAACCTCGGCGATACCAAGCGCAGCCTGCTCGGCGCGGCCTTGATGGGCGTTGGCGGCGTCATGGCCTTGGGCTGCACGGTGGGGCAGGCCATCACCGGTGTCTCGACGTTGGCAATCGGCTCATTTCTGACGTTCGCTGCCATCGTCATCGGCGGCATCATCGGCATGAAGCGCCTCGAGGCCAGCTTGATGGATGAGGTTTGATCAGGCGCAACCGGCAAAGCCATCCGCGAGCATCTTGGCTTCGTATTTCGCGGTGACGCTGGCGCCGGGGGTGAGTGTTGGCTTCACGGCCGCCCAGTCGGCAGGCTTCAGGATAATGAACCAGCCTTTCTCGTAAGGGTCGGTGTTGGCCAGTTGCGGATTGGCAACGAGATCGTCGTTGACGCCCGCCACTTCACCGGCCGCGCACGACTTGGCCGGGCCGACCCATTTGCCGCTTTCAACGGTCGCGCAGCTCTTGCCGGCATCGACCTTGCGTCCTGCCTTCTTCGGCGTGAACGCCACCAGTTGGCCGGCCATGGCCGTGGCCACCATCGTCATGCCGAGCTTCACGGTGCCGTCGGCCTGCTCCAGGAACCAGATGTGGTTGTCGACATCGTAGAGGAGATGATCCGGCAGGTTGCAGCCTTTGACGATGGGCATGGGTTAGCTCCGCAATCGTGACGTCTCAGCACTATTGGTTATTCACCGGTCTCGCGCAACGGCTTGGCCGCACAACAGAACTCGCCGAGCCCAGCGACCTCCATCTTGCCCGAGACGAACAGCAACAGATGCTTGGCGACGAGGCCCATCAGCTTCAGACGCTTTGGCGTCTCGGGATGCTCGGGTTCGCTGACGATGAGATTGTAGTGATAGACGAGTTCGCGGCAGGTCTCCCGGCAGGCATTGAACGAAGGATCGCCCTTGGCGCCCTGGCGATGCAGCGCCAAAAGACGGAAGTCCTCTTTCTTTTCCTTGGTTGGCACCTCGCCCCGTGCCCTGATCCAGACTTCGAGCACGTTCTCGCCAATCGCAAGCAAATCACCTGCCGTAGCCTTGGGCGCACGCGGTTGCGAGAAGAATGCCTGCATACCCTCGACAATGCGGAGCCGGTGTTCCAGCTCGGCTATTGATGCTCTTGTCATGGCTGCAACCGCTTCTCGATGATCATGTCCATCGAATCCGAGATGTTGGTGTGGATGCCGAGCGTGCGCGGACCGATGCCGAGCGCCAGCCCCAAGAGTTGCGTGAAGTATAGCATCTTGACGTTGGTCTTGCGGCCAAAGCGTTTCTCGGCGCGCACCTGATGCATCTCGAGGCCCGTGTGGCAGGTCGGGCATTCGGTGGCAATGACCTCGGCGCCGGAGGCTTCCGCAGCCTCCAGGATGTTGAGCACCAGCTTGGTTGAGGTGTCGGAATCCGAGAGGGTGTGCGCGCCGCCACAGCACGCGGTCTTCAAGGGAAAGTCGACGTTCTCGGCACCGGCGGCGGCCAGTAGATCATCCATGAAATGCGGTTTGGACGTCGATTCGCTACCTGGCCCCTTGTCCTTCTCCGGAAAAATGTGGCGCGGGCGCACATACATGCATCCGTAATAGTTGGCGACCTTCAAGCCCGCGAGCTTACCCTTCGTACGTTGCTTCAGGCCCTCCTCGCCGATCGTCGCCTTGATCCAATCAAGGGCGTGAATGGTCTCTGCCTGACCGGCCTGGTAGGTGGCATGCCCCGACTTGACCGACAGCCGTTCCGTGACCTCCTTCGATTTCGCGTCGTGCGTGAGATCGTACTCGGCCTTCTTCAGGTTGTGGTAGCAGCCATTGCAGGGCGCCATGACGACGTCCTGCTTGTTGACGTTGACGGCTTGGCTCAGCACGCGTGCGGAGAGATACGTCTGGATCTTGGGATCGATATTCTTCACCTCCATCGCCCCGCAACAGTTCCAGTCCTTCACGTCCGTGAGGCCGAGCCCCAGCTTCTTGGCGATGGCGCGTGTCGAGACATCATAGCCATTGCCGGAACCTTCCAGCGCGCAGCCGGGGTAATAGGCGACGGAGCGATATTTCATTGCCTTGTCGGTGACGTCGACCATCTCTTCTCCCTCTCCCCATCATTGCACTCGATGGGGAGAGGGTCGGGGTGAGGGGCGGCACTTGGCACTGAGTACGCTGCCGCCCCTCACCCTAACCCTCTCCCCGCGCAGAACGGGGAGAGGGGACGTGGTTCCCAATCACCTTCTTCTGCTCCGCTTCCACCTCGTGGATGTAGTCCTCGATCGCTGCGCGTGATTTGGCCCAACCGCGCGTTTTCGGCTTGAACACCTGCGCCCACGCCATTTTCAGTCCCCATTTGAAAGGCAACCGCATGGCGATGTTGCGCGCGATCTGCACCAGCCAGTCCTGCAGCAGCGGCTGCTTGGTTTGCTTGAGGAACTTGTGTAGCACCGCCGTGTCCTCGATCTTGCCGCGCCGGATCACCTGATGCGAAAACTCCTCGTCAAAGATGTGCGAGGGTGACGGCGGCGTGTGCCCCTTCAATTGTAGCCAGTGCGCGGTCGCTTTCATGACGCCCTCGGGCTCCACGTCGCGTGGGCAGATGTGCGTGCATTTGTGGCAGGAGACGCACTGCCAGATGATGTCCTTGTCGCGCAAGAGCTCGCTCTCGTAGCCCATGCGGATAAGATAGATCCAGTAGCGCGGATTGAAGCGCGGCTCGAGCGCATGAATGGTGCAGGCGTTGGTGCACGAGCCGCACTGGAAGCAGCGGTGGATTTTGTCGCCGCCGGGCATGGCCGCAATCTCTTCTTCGAGCGCCTCGTTGTAGTCGGTGACGACGCGTGGCGTGATGAAGGTCGACCAGTGCCCCGAGACGTTGACGCCGTCGATGACGAGGTTGTCATGCGTGACGAGGTTCTCGGGGCGGATCAGCGATTTCTCGTGGATGGGCATCAGTATTTTGCGAGCAGCTTGCCCGCTCCTTCTGCAATCGCCGGATCACCAGTACGAGGGCGGCGCGCGCGCAGTCCAGTGCCCCGCGCATCGAGACCCAGAATGCGCCGCGTATGCTCGAGCGGATCGCCTTCCGAGGCGAACTCGGTCTTGAGCCAGGCGCCGCCCTGAGAATTGATATAGCCCGCGTAGATCTGCGCCGACAGCACGTCGATGTACCAGAGCATGTCGCGGAAGATACCCTGGTCGGAGAGGAACTGCGACAGCTCCTCGCGTAGGACGAGGAACGTCTCGTGAGTATCCGGCACCTCGATGACGATGTGGTCGGTGTCGTCGCCTGTCGTTGGATCATGCCAGATCTCGCGGATGACGCCGGTGTTGGCCTTGGTGTCCCACATCCAGCGCGTCATCAGCGGATAGTGCTCCGGCAACACGTTGTGCAGAATTTCGGCGGCGAGATCGCGCAGGAAACGGTCATTGGGGCGAAATGTACGCTCATCCCCTCTCCCCTTGCTCTGCACGTGCACGGGGAGAGGGTTAGGGTGAGGGGCGGCCGCTTGCTCAAGCTCAGTTTGTTGCCGCCCCTCACCCCGACCCTCTCCCCGTGTAGAACGGGGAGAGGGGGAAGAGCTGACGGTCTCACGGCTGGTGGCCAACGCACTCTCAAAAGCGGCGATGCGGGCATCGGCGGAGCCGGGGACGTGGGCATCGTGCAGCAGCGCGACGATGGCTGTGCACACGTGCGGCCAGCCGTGGCGGTCAATCAAGCCGCCAACGCGGCGGCGCACGGTCGGCATCAGTTGCGCGATTTCGTCGAAGGCCACGCGTTCGATGCGTACGGCGCGGTCGTTGGCGAAGCGATCCTGGAACGCCTGCGATTTGATGTGCAACGCTGCCACGAACCGCTCGACACCACCGACCGCTTCGGTCGCATGAACCAACGTCGCCCACGCCGTTCGCAGCTTGGCGCCGGAAAGGTGGAGCGTGGGGCGGGGCTGCGTCAACGCCTTACTCCGCCGCTTGTCGCTGACCGGCGCCGCGGGCTGAGGCGAGCGCGGAGAGAGCGGCGGCGTTGGCTTGCGCGATGCTGTCGTCGATGGTTTCGGGGCCGACCGCTGCGCCAGCGACGAAAACGCCGGGGCGCGAGGTAGCGCCCACGATGCCGTAGGAGTCCTGGCGCGCGATGAAGCCGTGCTTGTGCAGGTCGACGCCGAAGACGGCCGACAGCGTCATGTTGTCGACGTTCGGATCCATGCCGATGGCGTGCACGACCAGATCAAAGGGAATGGTAATCGGCCGTTTGACCAGCGTGTCCTCACCTTTGACGATGAGCTGCTTGCCGTCGCTGGTCACCTCGGCGATGCGGGCCTTGATGTACTTGACCTTGAACTCCTCTTGGCTGCGCCAATAGTAGTCGGTCTCGTAGTGGCCGTAGGTGCGGATGTCCATGTAGTAGATGTAGACGTGGGCGTCGGGCAGCTCCTCGCGGATCTCCATGGCCATGTTGGCTGACACTGTGCAGCAGATTTTGGAGCACCACTCGCGGCCGATCTGGCGATCGCGGCTGCCGACGCACAACAGGATGGCGACACGCTTTGGCTTGCGGCCATCGGAGGGGCAACGCACGCCCTGCCCCGTCGAGATCATCTGCTCAACCTGCGTCGTCGTCACCACATCGGGGTAGGTGCCGAAGCCCCACTCCGGCTTGTTGACGGAATCGAAATGCGTGAAGCCGGTGGTGAGAATCACCGCGCCGACATCGTAGGCATCCCCCGTCGTCAGCGTGGCGCGGAAGGCGCCGGGCGCGCCCTCGAAGGCCTTCACCTTGGCATTGAGTGCGACCGCTATTCCCGGGTCGGACTGGACGCGCGTGACCATACCGCCGATGGCGTCCTTGGCCCACAATCCCGATGGCACCAGCTTGGCATAGCCCGACAGGATCGGCGCGCCGCCCAGGCGATCCATCTTCTCGACCAGCAGGCTTGGCGTGCCCACTTGCGACAGTGCATGCGCTGCCGCGAGCCCCGCCGGGCCGCCACCAACGATGAGGATGGGTTTGGTCATGGCGTAGCAACCGATGAACTTGGCACAATCGCAGAAAAAAGAGGCCAGCGGTGATCAAGTGGCGCCGCTTCCTGGTGCACTTCTATTTCCTTCTTGTTGAACACTTTAGCTGGGAACCGTTCTTTGACGAGTGAGCCAATTCCGCGATTACAGAAACGCATCATCTCATTTGAACTAGAGCGACACCACGCCCTGAATTCGTCCGATTGATCAGGCCTTGAGGCATCAAAAACTAAGGGCACCGTAATAATCTGCTCGCAGAATCCGGATAAACTATTTCCTTGTTGGCTGTGAGCGTAATATCGGTGCTTCGCGTCTAACGCGAACCCTTGCAGTTGAAGTGCTAACTCCCCGACGCCGTAGTGGTTGGTGATTCTGTTCCGTATTTTCCCAGCCAGAGCCATGAACTCCTTATCTCTGCCTCCTGACGGCAGGATCGCTGCTTGACCATCAAGAGCTCGCCTCGCAAAGATATGCTTCTTTAAGAACCCGTTTAAGGCGATGTCGGCTTCCCAAATAACAGACGCTAGTTTTCTGAGAACCCACAATTCCCTAATCATCTGCATTTCCACCAATTCGTCACTCTTTCCATCGCGACGGGATCGAATCATCAGAGACCAGTGAAATCGAATATCATTCGATATCAGAGAGCACGTCAGCAAGAACTTCAGCTCTTCTTTTTCAAGGCTCTGAAGCTCTGCAGTCGAGAACTCAAGCACCCCAAATTCAGAAACAAAGCCTTCGGTAAGATCCATGTACTGCTCTCAATTCGTTGTGGCCTATTCGGCCAGAGGCGGCGGTGGAATGACCTCGCGGCGGATCGGTCTGAAGCCTGGACCGCTGGTCAGGCGCAGACGGGGATCATAGAGCTGATCGGCGACGCCGGTTTGGATTTGTTTCAGATAGGCCTCGAACTCCGCTTTGCTTTTCTGCCAGTCGATGCCGAGCTTTTCCAGCAGACCCTCGATCGGCGAGGCATGCCAATGCGTCTGCACGATCTTGTAGGGATCGGCGCCGCACGCGAGAGCGGCAAACTGGCAGTCGGCCAGCACGGGCAATTCAACGCCCTTACCGTCGCCGGTTGCCTTCGAGATCCATTGGTTCTTGTCGAGCGTGGTGATGCAGCCGGTATCGTGGCCGATCATGACATCGGCCTTGGCTTCCTCGACGGCGACGCGGATCTTGCGGTCGATGGCGAACGAGCGGGTGAACTCGCGCTCCGAGATGATGTGGCGGAAGCCGAAGCCGCAGCAATCGTACCAGGTCTTGTAGTCGATCACCTGCGTGCCGAGCGCCTGCATGATGCCCGTGGAGACGGCGACGCGGTTGCCCTCGAGGATGCTGTCGTCGTAGATCGCGTCCTCCGGCACCATCTTGTAGACGTGGCAGGCGGGATGGATCGTGGTGCGGATCTTGGAGGCGTCGTGCACCTGATGCTTGGCGATCTCGTGGCGCATGACGTGCACCCACTCGGAGTAGTGCACGACTTCTTCGGGGATCAACAGCTTGCCATCGACGAGGCGGCCGAGCTTGGCTAGGATCTTGGTGACGCTCTCGCGCAGCTTGGCCGAGTGAATGAGATAGGCGCGCACCTCCTTGTAGTTGCCGAACGACGTGCCGCAGTGAACGAGCGGGTAATAGTAGCCCTCGGGCAGGCCCTGCGCTTTGGCGGCGACATAAGCCTGATGGAAGTTGCGCAGAAACACGGCGGCGAGGCTTTCCAGATTGCCGATGCCGGAGCCGTGGTAGTTCCAGGCCGTGCAGCTGGTCTGGTCGGTCTCGTCGAGATATTCGATGCCCATCTTGTTCATGAGCCAGAGCAGCGACACGGGATAGCCCGGGATGTTACCGCACTGGCCGCAGCTCTTGTGATGCCAGAGTTGCGTCGTAGGAATCCGCTTGGTCCAGCCGTACAGCGTCTTGACGTCGATCGGCTTGTGCTGCTCGCTGACGCGATGCACCTTGATCTGGCCGTCCTTTTCCAGTTGCCACATGGCGTCGCGCACATCCTCGACGCGATCCTTGTTGGTCAGCATCGAGCGCCGGTCGATCTTCTGCTCGACCCATTGCGTCGCCAGTTGCGCCTCGGTGGTCGAGAGCTTGGCCGGGCGCCATTCGGAGCCGTGACCGGTGAAGCGTTCGTCGTTGGGTTTGGTCATGACATCACCTTTCACCAAGTCATTCTACCGCCTGCTTTGGTAGCGGCCGCGTGATTTGTTTCAGCAGATCCAATGTTTCCTGGCGGATCGCCATTGGCCGATGCCCAGGCATCTGGCGGCCGTTGTCGTGCATGATCTCCACCAATCGGTTCAAGCTGTCGATGTTCAGATAGTCCATAACGGCGGTATGACCGACCTTGCCCTTTTCGAGCAATTCGAGCACCCGCGGCAGCTCCATGCCTTCGAGATCATGATGGGTCAGCACGCTTGATCCTCCTTCGCCATGCCGCATGCACTTTCTTGGTTCGGGCCTCCCGATCAATGAGCTCCATGGGCGTCGCACGATGCTGGTTGACCTTGTCGATCAGCTCCAACCCTTCAGGCAGCACCCCGGCCTGATAAAGCCCGAAGAGCCAAGCAGCAGTGTTCAGCAGATAGATGCCTGCCATGTCGGCAATTCGTAGTTCCAGCACATCGGGGTCCTCGAACAACACAAGTGGAATGAATGTTGCCTTGCCCGATCGCCGAAGCCTGACAGCGTACTCATCGACGGCTTGTTCTCCCAGGTCTTTCGAGCGCATCTTTAGTCCCCGCTCGCGTTGCGTCTTGAAGCCCAATCCAACTAACGTTTCCACAATCTCGATCCGGTTGCCATTTCGATGCAGAAAATCAGCAATTTCTCCGCGAGGATCATTTTCCTGTCTCGTGACCTCGTAGTGGACCTGATCGACGATGCGAATCGGTACGGCAAATGTCAGCAGCAAATCCAGACGTCCAATTCTTGCGAGAGTGAGAATCGGGCTCGCATCCGGAACGACCACCGCCACATCGACCCTGCGCTTCGCCATCAGGCATCATCTTCCGCGCTGTCTTGGCTCTCCAGGAAGTCTTTCCAGTCCTCGCCCTTCTCTTCCATGATGTCCTTGATGACGTCGAAGAGGTTCTGGTCGATGCCTTCGAGCTGGTCGAGGACGCCGGTCATCTCCCAGATGGTGTAAAGCTCGACGGAGGTCTTGAGGTTCACCTCCCAGGCCGTCTCCGTGGTGTTGAGCGTGGCCATCGGGATCGCCTTGCGCAAGAGCTTGAGCGGCGCCTCGACCTTCGAGATGTTGGGCCCCCAGTCGGCGAAATGCTGCGGATTGATCATGTCCGGCGCCAGCTGATTGCCGGTCGAGATCAATTTCAACATGACGCGCGAGAACGGGCGCAGCACGTCCTTGGCGCTTTGCATCTGATGCTTGATCGCCACCTCGCGCATCAGCATGACGAGGCCGCCGGGCGAGTTCTTGAACGGGCAGCGGGCCGCACAGGTGTAGCATTGCGCGCAGGACCAGATCTTTTCCTGCATGGCATCGTAGATGCCTTCCAGATTTTCGGTCCACAAGAGCTGGACGATCTCGCGCGGCGAGAAGTCGTAGTAATGGGCGGCCGGACAGGTGGCGGTGCAGATGCCGCAGTTGAGACAACCATTCAGCTCGTGATCGAAGCGAAGGTCGTCCTGGATGTCCTGAAAGATGGCCTCCAGCTTGGCGCGCGGCACTGGCGGCGTCGCGGAGACGGGATCGCCGATGAAATCCTGGACGCGGGTTGCTGATCCGTCTGCCATCTCACGACCTCACCACTCACACCTCAATACGTCAGCACCTTGCAGTCGCCTTCCATGATCTCCTCGATCATGTAGGCGCCGCCGACGATGCCGGAGCATTCGGGGATGAGGTCTTCCTTGGTCATTTCGAAGAGATCGAGATTGGGCGAGCAGCAGTAGAATTTCACACCCGCCGCGTGCGCGTCCTTGATGAACTCGTAGACGTTCTTCGGGCTGCCTGGCTTGACGACCAGGCTCTCAGCGACGCCCTTCTTCATCAGGCGTCCAGCCGTGGCGGTGCAGATCACCTCGACGTCGTAATCCATGGCCGCGGCAACCGAGGCCTGGAAGATCGGCGCGCCAAGTTCCTCGCCGTTGCGGGGATCGGTATTGGCCATCACGATCAGAAGCTTCTTGGCCATGGGCGTCTCCTGCGTTGGCAGCAATGGACGAACACGCGAGCATACTCACAGTCACAAACGATATCGAGTTGTCATGAGACAGGCAAGTTTATATTCGAATGTTTGAATGCTAAGGCTTGGCAGAAATCGAGCAACCCATTGCCATGCCGAAGCCCTCAGCCTCGCGATTTTGCCATCCAATCGCAGGCGGCGACAAGCCCGCTCATGATCGGCACCAGTGCGTCCTCGAGCGGCGTCTGCAGGCGGCTCATGGCCTCGAGGGCAGCGGCGGGATCATCCGGCGTATCATCGCTTTCCATGATCAGGTCCTCGATCATGGCGCGACGCATGCCGGGATGGCCGGTAAAGCCGAACGCGTTGCTGCCGATCTGGAACACCGCGGCATGGCCCTGCGCATCGCGCGCCAGGATCTGTGCGTAGTCCGGTGGCGCCGGCCGATCGCGCATATAGACGACGGCGGGGAAGGTTTCTGGCAGCAAGCCGCCAAGGGCCCCGGCCGTCGTGCGCCGCGCATAGCTCAGCGTGAAGGTCAACGGCGCCTCGATCACCTTGCCGTCGGCTGCAAGGCTCAGGATTTGCGCGCCGAGACCGAAGCCGATGATGGGCTTGCCGAGCATCAGGCAGGCGCGGGCGAGGCGCACCTCTTGCGCGAGGGTCGGCAGCAGCTTGCCCTCAGTTGCAGCGCCCCATGGCCCGCCGCCGATCAGCATGAGGCCGTCACCCAGCATGGCGACGTCCGGGATTTTGGCGTCGCCCGTGAACGGACGTACGTAGCTGAAGCGAATGCCGCGGCCCTCAAGGTGATCCTCGATGGCGCCAAGCCACTCCGACTGCGTGTGCTGGATGACGGTGACGTGCTTCATGGAGGGCTCATATCATCGCTCGCAAAAACTGTTCTGGCCGCAAGCCCCCTCACCCGGCGCGCCTGTTGTGTTGACGGTCGGAGCACGTGTTACTGGCGCGCCGGCCTCTCCCCAAGGGGAGAGGCGAAGTGGTCGATCACAACCTCGCCATGTCGGGCAGTGGCGAAGAATGCAGACGCATCTCTCACCTGACGGAGAGAGGCGACATCCCGACCGCTTGACCTTTTCCCCTCGTGCCGGAGGCCCGACTTCGCCACGACACGGAGAAGGTCGGGATGAGGGGCGTAGTAAGCGTGTCATTCCTTTCACTGTTTGGATTCAGATCTTGCCAGTCGACGGTTCGATCTCCTCGCCTTCGACGTAGGGTTGGCCCGGTTTCTCGCGGCCCAATTGATGGCGGATCTTGCGCAGATCGGGCGGCGTTGGCTGGAAGGGATAGCTGGCGATGTTGGAGGGCGGGCTATCGCCATAGGGGCGATCGCAGGCGGAGAGATCTTCGCGGAACTTGCCGGGGCAGCCCGAGGTGCGGAAGGCCAGTCCCTGGTCGATGATGCCGTCCAGCTCCGACTTCGGGATGCCGAAATCGGCAATGCGGCCTTGGTCATCGAAAGTCATATGGTCGACGCGCACGCCGCGGTAGTCGATCAGATAGCGAGCCAGCTGCACGCGGCGCCACTGATCGCGCGGTGTTGCGGGCAGATGGTCCATCAGCGAGCCCTTCTCGGGGAAGAAGCAGAACATGTGGCTATGGCCGCCCATGTCGACGAGGCGCTGCACCAGATGCAGCGTCTCGGCCTCGGTCTCGCCCATACCGACGATCAGGTGCGCGCCAAATTTTTCCCGGCCGAAGATGTCGCGCGCATCCTCCAGGATCTCCCAGTATTTGGCCCAGGAATGGGGCGACTGGACACCCTTGCCGCGCGTGCGGTCGAAAATCTCGGGCGTCACGGCATCGAGAGCGACCGTGAAGATGTCAGCGCCAAGTTCATGCAGGCGTTTGACATCGCCGCGCGACATCGTGGTGGGATTGGAGAGGATCGAGACCGGCACGGTGGCGGGGTCGATGCGGTCGGTCCATTGCTTGAGCACGGTGACGGTGTCGGCATCAGAGTTGGGATGCGTGATCATCGAGATGCACATGCGATGGAACGGTGTCTTGTCGCCATCGCGCGCTACTTTCTCGACGATCTCGGTCATGGGCACGGCGGGCCAGTCGACGCGGATGAAGTTACGGTCGGCGTAGTCGCGGTCAGCCTCGCGGTGGCGGGCGAGACCGCAGTAGGCGCAATTGGCGCGGCAGCCCTCGGGGTAGGTGAGCAGTAGGTTGAGGCAGCGGGTGCACGAACAGCCGAACATGCGGCCGGGCATGATGCCGAGCGTGATGGCGGCGGCCGTCGACATCTGCACGTACTCAGGGGACCGCATATGCGGCGTCAGGCGGTTGTTGTTCGGCAAATAAACGCCGGCCGGCGGCACGTTGGCGTGCTTGACGCGGCCACCGTTCTTCGCTTCGCGCGGGGTGATGCCCGGAGGCCGCGGCTGCATGACGGCGCCGGCGTTGTGATCGGCACCATCGATCCCGGCGCGGGAGGGGAGTGCCGCTTCTTGTTTCAGGCAGGACATGAAGCCTCCTCTCGCGCCAATTACCAGGCATCTCCAGCGCGGTCATCGCAACCGATCGTAGCGGTCAATGCAATTGCCGTAGGCCGCGACCCTAGCCGCACCATAATGCCACCGTCGTCGTCGTGCGACCGAAACAATCCGTTAGCGCGCCGCACAACGCTTGGTCCAGCCCACACCACCCAGCCCAGGCGTTCATAGAACGCTGCCGACCCGGTCGAGAGCACGCCCAGGTCGAAGTGCGCGTCGATGATTCCAGCGGCAGCGGTCATGACTTTGCTTCCGAGCCCCTGACCCTGGTATGCGGGATCGACGGCGACCGCCTCGACATAGCCGGCGCGGAACGGTCGATCATCAAAGGTGATGCGGCGCGGGACGACGGCTGCATGCGCAATGATCGCGGCGCTATGCAGGATCAACACGTGCGTGCCGCCATGGGCGTGCTGCCAATCCTGCTCGGTAAAGTCGTTGTCGTAGGAGCGCAGCAGCATCTCGCGCAGAGCCGCAGAGCACGCAGCGCCGAGATCGCGAGACGGAATGAGGCTTACAGTCACGTCCGTGGGGCGCGGCGTGCCGGGCGTCGCGTGGGCTTGGCTCATGCCACGCACGAGGACTTGAGGTTACCGCCAATCTTGATCGAGCAGCAGGCGTGCTGCTGCTCGAAGCGGCGGCCGATCGCATCGGAGACTGCAACAGTGCCATCGGCGGGAAAGGCGATGCCATCGAGGCCGGCCATCACGGCATAGGCATCCGTGATGCGCTTGTGCATGCCGGGGGGACGCGCGCACCCGAGCAACACCGGCTTGGTGGGCAGACGGCGGCGGGCTTCGAGGAAGATGCGACCGACGTCGCCCGTCCCGGGGGTAACGAAGGTGCCGGGGCGGGCATAGAACGGCATGACCACGACCAGAACGAGCGAGTGAATGGCATGGCGGGCGCAGATATCAAGCGCATGAGCCTCGCCGACGAGGCGGCCATAGTGGAGACCGATGACGAGGTGCGGCACCACCTCCATGCGGGTGGCACAGAGTGCGGCGAGCGTTGCCTCGAAGTCGGCGACAGTGCGATCGAGGTGATAGACGTCACGGATGGTTTCGGCGGCGCCGATGACATCCATCATGGCCGTGTCGACACCGGCATCGGCCATGGCACGGGCACGGGCGGAGTCGGTAAGAGCAGTATGGATGGCGATCCTCAGATGCGGGAAGTCGCGCTTCAGGCGCTCGACCACGGGCAGATACTTGTCGTACTTGATCTCGTTCTTGCGGTTGGAGCCGCCCGAGAGCAGAAACCCCTGCAAATCCTGCAGCAGAATGAGATCACGCACCTTGCGGTCGAGCATTGCCGGCGTGGTGGCGGGGAGCATCGGTTCGAGGATCTTGGCCTGGCAGTGATCGCAATCGAGCGCACAGGCGCCCGCTGTCACCGAAAAGGCCGGAAACGAGTTCTTGCCGCAGCCCTTGATCTCGGCGGAATCGTAGGACTTAAAGGTCGGCGTCGAGAAGCGGATGGGGCCAAGCGGGCGAGACTGGGCCGCCGCCTGCATCTCGCGGACCAGTGCGGCGTCGAACGTCGCGTCCTCCAGCGCCTCGATGGCGTGCAGGCGATCGAGCCAATCGGTCGATGCCGCCAGCGGGTCAGTGACGAGACCAGAGCGATTTTCCGTTGGAGGTGGGCTTAGTCGCAACATGCTCACCTGCCCCCTTTCCGGTGTCCTGCTCTAGGCGCCTCTCCGACACGGCAACCGGACTGGATTGAGGAGAACACAGAGGTGAGATCGGCGCGGGCATCGCTCTGGATCGACACCCCGCCCCTAACCCCTCCCCTGAGGGGAAGGGGACGTGGGAGTGATCCTGATGATATCGACGTCGCTCGAGTCCTCATGCCTTGCTCCGCACGATTTTGACGGCACTGGCGGTTGCGTCCTTGATCACTTGGGTCTTCTTCAGGTGTGTGCCAACGATGTCCCAGATCGGCGGCCCTTCAGTGCCTTCGTTGACCGAGGCCCAGCCTGCAACCATGTAGGACCGTGACGCATCGATGGCTTGGCCTGTCTTGAGCAGTGTCATGCCTGAGATGCGCTGGCCCATGGGCTTGTCGACATCGATGGTGTAGCTCATGCCGCCGACGCGCACCATGTCGCCGCCCTGTTGATAGTACGGATTGACGTTGAACAGGTTGTCGGCGACGTCCTCGAGCACGGCCTTGAGAAACTCGCCCGTGATCGGTGTGCGATAGACGGTCGGATAGCTGATGGCGGTGGCGTTATAGACGTCATCCCAGGTGATCGACTGCCCCGGCAGAATGGACGTGCCCCAGCGAAAGCCCGGCGATAGCGCGATCTCGACATCGCGCTCGACCAGCAGTGCGTCGCAGATGACGTTGTCGAGCGTGCCGTTGAAGTTGCCGCGACGATAGAGCAGCGTCTCGGCGCGCGCCAACTCGATTTTCAGCATTGTCTCGTGCGGCGCGCGGATTTCGGCCACCAGTTTCGCCATCTCGGGATCCGGCGCGATAGCATCGGTCAGCACGGGGATGAGCCCGTAGCTCCAGTCGACCATCCGGCCGTCCTTCACATCGATGTCGAGCCGCGAGAGGAACTTGGTGTGTGAACCCGAAGCAATCAGCAACGTCGAACCGACCTTGACGGCGACGGGAAGCGCGTCGTGCGTGTGTCCGGTCAGGATGACGTCGATGCCTGAGACCCGGGAGGCCAGCTTGCGGTCGACATCGAAGCCGTTGTGCGAGAGCAGTACCACCAGTTCGGCACCCGATTTGCGAGCGGCGTCGACGGATTTCCGCACATCGTTCTCGCGAATGCCGAACATCCACTTCGGCATCATATGGCGGGGATGCGCGATCGGCGTGAATGGAAAGGCCTGACCGACGACGGCGATCTTCACGCCGGCCTTCTCGAACATCCGCGTAGATTGAAAAACCGGCTCCTCGAACTCGTTGTCGCGAACGTTGCCGGCGAGGAACGCCGCCTTGACCGTGCCCGGCGTGTCCTTGTTGCCGAACAACTCGGCAATGCGGGTAGCCCCAAGTGTGAACTCCCAATGGCCCGTCGTCGCCTCGACGCCCAGCGCATCGAGCACGGCGGCCATGTCGGCGCCCTTCGACTGCATGACGGTGTAGGATCCGTGCAAGGTATCGCCGCCGTCGAGCAGCAGCGTGTTGGCGGCACCTCGCTCGGCGCGGATGGCCTTGATCAGTGTCGCCATGCGGTCCATGCCGCCGACACGGCCATAAGTCTTGGCGAGCTCGGTAAAGTCCTGATCCGTCAGCGCATATTGGAGGTGCGAGCCTGGCTTGATGCCGAAGGTCGCGAGAAAGTCCTGACCAGTGATATGGGGTGGAAGGCCGTTGGCATCGCCGACGCCGAGATTGACCGAAGGTTCGCGGAAATAGTGCGGCAGCAGCTGGCCATGGCAGTCGGTCATGTGCAGTAACGTGAGGCGGCCTTTCGGCTGGAACGCCAGCAAGTCCGCCTGGCCGATGCGTTGCTGCGCCGCCAGTCGCGCCATACCGCTGCCAAGCCCCGTCAAGGCCCCGGTGGCGAGTGCGACCTGCAGAAAATCACGCTTTGAAAGCATGAGCGCCTATTTGTTGACCGGACTGGCCGGGCTCACCAGCAGGGCTGTGAGGTCCTTGATCTGGTCGATGGTGAGCACGCCATTGCTGCCAAATCGCGGCATCAGCGAGCACGGGAACGCGGCGTGGCTGTTATAGATCTTGTCGTAGGCTTCCTTGGCGGCGGCCTCGGTGAACTTGCGGTTCCGGCCGTAGCCGAGCAGGCTCACGCCGATGGTGCCGTAGGACACCTCGGCCAGGGTCAGCTGGTGGCAGGCATAACAGTTGCCGCCATTGGGACTGGCCGGGGGATAATCGGTGAAGCGCATGCCGTAGCCGGATTGCGCGATGCGTTCGCCAGCCTTCCAGTCGCCGAGCAGCTTGCCGTCGGCCGGATACTTGATGGTGGCCTGCTCGCGCGCGGCGATGGCCTTGGCCTCGGCGCCAGCCGGCTGATTGTTGAGGGCACTGCACGTGCGCATGGTCTCGTCGCCCATGAGACGGCCAGCCCAGTCGGCGGGGGCCTTGGCAAAGGCCTGCTTGAGCACGGCATCGGCTTTGGCCGCATCGACGGCGGGCTTGGTCTGGGCAACGGCGAGGCTGGCGGCAAGTGCGAGCGTGGCAGCAATGGCGGCGCTGGCGGTGATGCGATGCATGGGTGCCTCCGTCAGCGCTTCATGCCGGGGGCAGCGATGTCGCCACCTTCGGCTGTCTTGACCATGTAGGCAATCAGCGCGTTCGTCGTTTCCGAGCCCATCTCGACGCGATGCATGCGCATCTGCCAGAAGCAGTCGAGCACGCGGTGCTGCATGGTCATGACATGGGTGCTGGAGACGCGGTAGGCTGGCCATTCGCCGATGACCTTGCGGGCCTCCTCAGGCTTGGCGAGGAACGGCAGAGGCTGCAAACGGATGCGCTTGCCGCTGTCGGCATGGCAGGTGGTGCAGGCGAAATCGAACGGCCCCATGCGGCGGTTGAACAAGTTCTCGCCGAGCGCGATGGCTTCCTTCTCCTTGGGGTGCTCCATCTTGGCGGCAAACTTCAGGCCGCTGGATTTCGAGGCAATCCACGTCGCGATGGCGCCGACATCCTTGACGGGCTGGCCGCCGGCCGGATGGGGATTGTCCAGGAACTTGGCGTCGTCAATGCCTTGCAGCGCCTGCCTGCACCACAGGATGCGCGTCTCCACATCCATGACGCGATCGGCATCAGCGAAGTAGCGGGGCAGTTGCGCGAAAGCGCCTTCGACTTTGCCGGCGCCGAGGCCCAGGTCGCACTGCTCCAGGCTGGCCGTCTTCGGACCGGCAGCGGTTTTCCAGAGGGTTTCGCCACGGTCGGCATCGAGATTGGCGGGATTGGACCAGGGATCGTCTTTCATCATGCGGCGGTACTTCTCAAGCTCACGCTCGACGGCCTCCTGCTGGGCCAGGGCTGGCGCGCCCGTCAACGGCAAGCAGACGGCCAGTGCCACCGCTAGTCTGTGCGCAATCCGCCTCATCTTTCCTCCCGGAGTGATTTTTTGGTCTCGATCCAAGAATCGACGTGTAGCATTTTATTTTCGGGCAGACAGAGACAGGTCGTAAAACATAACATTCGAATGTTCGCATGCCAAGGTTGCATAAGCGGTCCGGCATGGCAAGGCGAGGCAGGAGAAGGACTTTGCCGCGCTCGGCACGGCGCCCCGCCGCGATTGCGATCAGACACCCTTGGGCACGGTGCCGATGAGGCCACGGGCTGTGAGCGTCGCGATGTCTGTCTCGCCAAGCCTCAGCACCTCGCGCAACACCTCCGCGTTGTGCTGACCAAGGTGTGGAGCGCGGCGTGTCACAGCGAACGGCGCACCGGACAGGGTATAAGGCGTGCCCTTGGCGTCGCTGCCGTCCGGCGCTTTGGCGAAGGCCGCCCGCGTCTCCCCAGTCAATACGGCTGTCAGCATGTCGTCGCCGTTGCGAACGGGAACCAGGCGGCCACTCGGTGTCCGCAACGCCCAGCGCCCCGCCGCATCACGCACAAGATCGGGCGTCGATGTCTTGGGCCGAGGCAATCCCGCCGACGCCGCCAGAATGTGCTCGCCGATCAGGAAGCTCGCCAGTTCCCGCTGCGAGATGTCGAGGCGCGCACCCTGCCCCGTCCGGCGCTGCTCCATGATGGCCAGCGCCACGATCCCCGCCGCGTAGATCGATACGATCTGATCGGGATAATTGAGCAGAATGCCTGAGATCAGCGGCGCGCCATTGGCATCCCGCGTCAGATCGGCAAGCCCGGAATTGGCTTCCAGCGTCGAGCCATAGGAGGCCGCACTGGCGTCAGGCCCCGCCTCGCCCTGGCTGGTGATGGAGCACAAGACGAGGCGCGGGTTGGCGGCTTTGAGGACATCCCAGCCAAGGCCCAGCCGCTCCAGCACGCCGCGCCGGAAGTTCTCGACCAGCACATCGGATTCGGCCACCAGATCCAGGAACAGCGCTTTACCGTCGGCATGCTTGAGGTCAAGGGCCAGCCCGCGCTTGCTGCGGTTGGTGAAATCGAAGAAGCGCGAACGGTTCCACCAGTCGGGCGCACCGAGACCGCGATCCCAGACGCGGAATGGATCGATATAGGCGCTGGCTTCGACCTTGATCACGTCGGCGCCGAGATCGGCGAGGAGCGCGGAGGTGCTGGCGCCGGCCGTGATGATGCCGAGATCGAGCACGCGCGTGCCGACGAGCGGTGGGCGGCTCGCGCGCGCAACGGTGGCTGGCTTAGGCATAGGAGCCGTATCGCCGACCGGACGCGGTGGGAAGCGCGATCCGTTCCACACGGTCGGAATGGTCGGCACCCTGGCCGATGGCGCCGCTGTGTGACGCACCGGCGCGAAGAAAGCCTGCGCGGCGTACTGAGGGTCGTCGATCACCTCGGCGACCGTGAGCACCGGACTGATCGGCAGCCCTTCGGCGCGCGCCAACCGATAGATCTCGGCGCGTGTGCGGTTGGCATACCAGGGCCGCACGATTGCATAGACCGCAGCCATATCAGCGCGCCGTCCGGCCTGCGTGTCGAGGGGCGGGCGCGACAGGCGTGGGTCGCCGATCAGACGGCACACGGCCGGCCAATCCTTCTCCAGGAAGACCAGCGTCGCGTAACCATCGGCGCACGGGATGGCCTGCCACTCCGACAGGGCGCCCTGCCGCGTCGGCGTCCGGTTCATATAGAGCCGTTCGGCATAGCTCTTCCAATTCGACCACAGACAAGCTTCGAGCGCCGAGATGTGCACGGTGTCGGGCTGCCCCGCCGCCATGGCCGCCATCAGGCCGGCGAACGCCGCCAGACCAGCCACGCCTGCTGCCTGCCGCCCGCCGAAAGGCACGGGTGCAGCGTCCGGATGGCCAATCAGGTCCAGCAGTCCGGAGAGGGCCAGAATGACCGCGTCCGTAACATCGGCTTCCGCGAGGCCCAGGGATGGCGGCACGCCGTGCCCGACCAAAATCTTGATCGGCGTCGCGGCCAGCGCTGCCGGCAGAGCGCCTGTATTGGTGAGCACGGCATCGGCGGGCCTGCCGGTCGGTTGGCTGTGCTTGCCCTGATTGAGGAAGTGGTCCGCGGCCGCCCCCCAGCGTCGGGCATCGTCTTTACTGTCGCCCGCACGAACCACCGTCGCACCGAGATCGGCCGCAATGCGCCCGGCGAGTGCTATGGCCCACGCCTCCACCTCGCTTGATCCGGCCGCGACATGCTCGACGATGATGCGCCCGGCGAGTGGCAATGGCTCGGTCATGCTGGCTCAAGGTCCTTCATTCGCTGCGCTGGTTCACGGCAGGGTTTGCCAGATGGCCCGCATGTGTCAATCTCGGCGCGGGAAATTCGGGGAGGTTCTGCCATGCTCGCACGCACCGCTGCGCATCGCGTCGCACGTCTATTGATGGCTGCCGTTATGGGCCTGATGGTCGCACACGTCTCGGCATCCGCGCAGGAGCCCAAGCGCGGCGGCACGCTGACCTTTGCCGTCCTCGGCGATCCCCCGACCACCGATTGCCATGCGGCCACCAGCTTTGCGACCATGCACTACATTTCGCCGCACTATTCGCTGCTGATCCAGATCGATCCCAAGGATACCTCGAAGGTTGCGCCGGACGTGGCCCAGAGCTGGACCGAAAGCGCCGACAAGCTCAGCTACACCTTCAAGCTGCGCCCGAGCGTCAAGTTCCACGACGGCAGCCTGCTGACCTCGGCCGACGTCAAGGCAAGCTTCGATCGCATCCGCCAGCCGCCTGCCGGCGTGGTCTCCATTCGCCAGTCGGTCTATGCGCGCATTGCCGACATCGAGACGCCGGATCCCGCCACCGTCGTGTTCAAGCTCAAGTCGGCGTCACCGGCGTTTCTGTTCGCGATCGCCAGCCCCTTCAACTGCATCTACAGTGCGGCCAAGCTGGCGCAGGATCCGGCCTATCCCGCGAAAGAAGTGATGGGCACAGGGCCATTCACGTTTGTCGAGCGGGTGCGGGGCGCGCATTGGACCGGCAAGCGCTTTGACGACTATTTCCTGAAGCCGCGCCCGTATCTCGATGGCTTCCGCGCCGTCAATACGTCGGCCGCCAGCCTCGCTTCGGCCTTGCAGAGCGGCCAGGTGATGGCCGAGTTTCGCACGCTGGCGCCGGCCGTCCGTGATCAGCTGAAAAACGCCCTCGGCGACAAGATCCAGTTCTACACCAAACCCTACGACTTCCTGATCGTGGTCGCCTTCAACACCGAGAAAGCGCCCTACAACGACCCACGCGTGCGCCGTGCCCTCTCGCTCGGCATCGACCGCTACGCGGGCGCACAGGCCTTGAGCCGCGTCTCGTCGTTGACCTTCGTCGGTGCCACCCAGCGCCCGGAATCGCCATGGGCCGCCAATGAGACGGAACTCGCCACATACCCCGGTTATGGCCGCGACATCGTATCCGCGCGCGCCGAAGCCAAGCGCCTGCTCAAGGAGGCGGGACAGGAAAACCTGGCGATCAAGCTGGTCAATCGCAACATTGCCGATCCCTATACGTCGGCCGGTATCTTTCTGGTCGACCAGTGGCGTCAACTCGGGTTGACGGTAGAGCACCAGCAGGTCGACGTCTCCGCGTTGACTACGGCCATGCGCTCGGGCGCCTTCGATGCCATCATCGATTTCCTGGGTGAGAACGTCGACGATCCCTCGATCGCGCTGGCGCGCAACATTTCCGCGGATATCTCGACCTACAATCCGAGCCGCTTCATCGACCGCGACATCGACCAGCTCTACGCCAAGATCGACTCGACGTTCGATCCCATCGCCCGCAAGGCCCTGCTGCGCCAGTTCGAGGCCCGCTTCCTCGAGCAGGCCTATCAGGTGCCGTTCCTGTGGCTCAATCGGACGGTCGGCATGTCGTCAAAAGTGAAAGGGTTCGTCATCACGCCGACGCATTTCGTCAACCAGGACCTCGGCGGCCTTTGGCTGGCCGAGTGAGCGCTGCGAGCGCCGGCGGCTGAGCCACGTTGGGGCAAGGATTGCTTTTGCACGACCCAACGATGGCTGGTTCAGCCCTTCAGTTCCGCCATGGCGCGCGAGAAACCACTGTGCAGGATATCGGCGTCGCTGGAGTAAGCGAGCAGCAGCGCTCCGGCCGCCTTCCATTTCTTGACTTCGGCAGCGCTCGAACACAGCATGGCGCAGGTCTTGCCGTGCTTTCGAGCCGCCGCCAGGATCAGATCGCGCTTTTCATCCAGCACCTTGGCCTGCTCCGGCGCACCGAAAACGCCGAGATCCTGCGCCAGATCGGCCGGTCCCAGCGTCAGAGCGTCGATGCCGTCCATGGCGGCAATCTTGTCCAGATCCTTGAAGGCGTCCGCAGTTTCGATCATCACCGTCACGAACACCTGGTTGTTGGCGTGGGCGCGCCGCTCGGCGAGTGAACCCTTGAGCTCGAAATCGATCGCCGCGCTGAGCCCGCCATTGCCGCGCAGCCCGCGTGGTGCGTAGCGTGACGCCGCGACGATCTCGGCGGCATGGGCGGCCGATTCAACTTGCGGGCAGTGCAGGTTCCACACGCCCACGTCGAGCAACCGCGTGATCCACTCGCGGTTGGCTTTCGGCGGCCTGACCGCAATCGGGAAATCGAGCGCGCGCGCGAGCACCGCCATGTCCGCGATCGTTTCCATGGTCAGCGCCGTGTGCTCCATATCAACGCGGGCGAAGTCGAGACCTGCCGCCTTCATAAGAGTTAGGATCCCCGGCGTGCGCACGAGCGTCAGCCAGGTGCCGATCTGCGGTTCGCCGCGCTCGATGCCAGCGCGCATACGGTTGATGTTCATGGCACAGCTCCTTGCGGATGAGACCCAATGCGGGTTGACGTGGCGTCGAGTGTGACGCCGGTCGGCCGATATGCAAAGCGGTATTCCGCGGTCGCCGACCCTCACCGACCCGACAGCGGAGTGACATCCTTCCGCTGTCTGCGGGTCGCGATTGACCGGCGGCGTGCGGCATGCGCGCACAAAACGGCGCCACGCACCTTAATGCTTCATACACTTGCGAAAACAAGCATCGAGGATTTTGGAAGATATTCGTTAGTCATATGCGGATATAATCACTGTTTACGAATAGTTGAACCAAAAGACAAGGTGTTGACGCCCCACTAACGCTCGCTGGCGTAATCGTGACGTGTGTAACCCAGGCTGCAGATCGTGCTCGTGCTCATGACGTCGATGTTGTCCGAAATTGCCGCTGCATGGTTGACCCTGGCAACCTTGCTGGTGGTGTGCAGCGCTGCAGGCGCCTTTGTTCTCTACCGCCGCAAGCGCCACGCGGCACGCGCCGAACGCGATCAACTCGTCGCCCAACGGACAGCCTTGACCTGGCTGCTGTGCAGCGAAGAGTTTCGCCTGGCCCCGCTGGCACAGTCCCTGGAAATGCTGGCGCGCTCCTCTTGCGCCGCACTCGGTGTCGACCAAGTGGCCATTCTTCGTGTCGACAGTCACGGGGCCATGACCGGGACAGGTTGCATCTATAACGCGGCCAGCAACACGTTCATTTCTCCGGCTCTGATCTGCGACAACCCGGCGTTTGGCGCTATGCTGAGCGCAGCACACCAAAGCACGCTGGCCAGCGACGGCAATCACCAACCCAGCGCCATTGACGACATCGACGATGCTCTCCTCAAGTCCGCGGGCTTCCAATCCGTGTTGTTGGCGCCCGCTGTCCACGGTCCCTCAGCCTCGGCCTATGTTTGTGCCTCGATGCCGCGCGTGAAAACGATTTGGACCACGGAACAGCGGCAGTTTGCCGGCATCATCGCCGACTACGTTGCCCTGATCCTGGAACGGGACGAGCGCCGGGCCGAGCGCGCCGCTACCATTGCCAGCGCCGCACGCCTCGCCCGCCAGCATGCGGCCTTGAACGACCTCATGCGCGACGAGACCATCCGCTCCGGTGACTTGGAAAATGCATTTCGCATCATTGCCAAGCTGCTGAGCCGCGAGATGGCGCTCGACCGCGTCGGCGTCGTCCTGTTTTCTGAGGGCAAGGCCGACCCTGTCTTCTCGGAGATCTACACGACGGCGGAGGATCGTTTCCTGGTCGGCCAGAGCGCCTACGCCGCCGGCTACCCGGAAGCGATGGCGCAGGCGATCATGCATGGACCGCTCGCCATCGAAGACTGCGTCACTCACCCGCTAACGGCTCCAATTTATAGGGCCCTGATGCAGGAGAAGAACATCGGCGCCGTGCTGCATGCGCCGATTCTCCTCGATGGTATACTTGCCGGCATCGTGCAGTGCAGCGTCTGTGGCGGCAAACGCAAGTGGACCGCCGAGGATCTGGCGCTGGCAACGGGTGTCGCCAATCTCGTGGCGTTGGCGAGCGAGCGCTGGAAACGCATGGGCGTCGAGCATGATCTGCGGCAGGCCAAACGCGTTGCCGAAGAAGCCAATCGCGCCAAGAGCCTTTTCCTCGCCAATATGAGCCACGAGATCCGCACACCCATGAACGGCGTGTTCGGCATGGTCGATCTGCTCTCACGCACCGAATTGACGGATCGCCAGCGCCGCCTTGCGGCAACCATCAGTCAATCGGCCAAGACGCTGCTGACCATCATCAATGACATTCTCGACATTTCGCGCATCGAGGATGGCAAATTCGAGATCGACAGCCACGACTTCGAGCTGCACGCCTGCGTCGAGGATGCGGTCGCGCTGGTGTCGGAAGATGCGCAGAAGAAAACGCTCGACCTCAATCTGTTCGTCGATGCCCAGGCCGTTGCCACGGTGACGGGCGATTCCGTTCGCCTGCGCCAGGTGCTGCTCAATCTGATCGGCAACGCCGTCAAATTCACGCAGACTGGCGAAGTCACCGTTCGGGTCCTGGCTGCACCGACCGAAGAGGCCGGCCGCTCCCGCGTGCGCTTTGAGATCCGCGATACCGGCATCGGCATCGATCCTGCCATCCTGGACCGCCTGTTCAAACCGTTCATGCAGGCGGACTCCTCCATCAATCGATGCTTCGGTGGCACCGGCCTTGGCCTCTCCATCTCGCGCCATTTGATCGGCTTGATGGGAGGCACGATGGAGATCGAAAGCAAGCCGGGCCAAGGCACCCGCGTGAAGTTCGAATTGCCGATGGCGACACGCCCTGCCCTCGGTGCACCGACCCGCCACACGAGCCAGAACCTGGATGCATTGCGGGTTCTGGTCGTGGATGACCGCGAGACGAACCGCGAGATCATCTGCTCGTACCTGGCTGGCGCCGGCGCCTTGCCTGAAGCGGTTGAGTCGCCGATGCAGGCCCTCAGCATGCTGCAAGCCGCCGCCGAAAAGGGCGCGCCTTACGCTGTCGCCATCATCGATCTGGTCATGCCAAACATCGATGGCCTCGAGTTGGCGCGACGCATCAACAGCAATCCTGCGCTCGAGACGACGCGTCTCGTCTTATTGTCGTCGCTGTCTTGGCGCGGCGACGTCAGTGTCATGCGCGAGGCTGGGATCGACAGGCTGCTCAACAAGCCGATCCGGCGGCTCGAACTGCTGGGAACCGTGGCCGAGCTCGTTTCGGGAACGGGGACCTTCGAGACCACGGCAGCCCGTGCCGCAACCGACGCCCGATCGCTGCCGAGTTTCGGTTTCCACGTCCTGCTGGCCGAAGACAATCCAGTCAATCAAGCCGTGGCCGGAGAGTACCTGGCCAACCTCGGCTGCACGGTGACAACGGTCGAGAACGGGCTGCAGGCTGTCGCCGCCGTGGAGCGCCAGCGCTTCGACGTCATCCTGATGGATTGCCAGATGCCGGAGATGGATGGCCTCACCGCGGCCCGCAGCATCCGCGAGCGGCAACTCGAGCAGGGTGTCCCCCGAACACCAATGATCGCCGTTACGGCCAATGCCTTCGAAGGGGATCGGCAGGAGTGCCTGGCCGCCGGCATGGACGGCTACCTGAGCAAACCCTTCTCGGACGAGCAATTGGCCGATGCCATCGCCCGCTGGGCTCCGGCGCAGTCCCGTGCAACCACGGCAGCACCTGTTTCCCGACCGGCTGTCGTCCCGACCATGGCGCCTGTGCCGGTGGTGGGGGATGCGGCGACGTCATCGAAGCCGGTACCCGCAGGTGGACCAGGCCTATCCCCTGTCGTTGCTTCTCTGGCAGTCACGCGGCCCGGACTGCACCGCAAGCTGGTCGCCAGCTATCTCGTCTATGCGCCGGGCGCCGTTGCCACGCTCGTTGGCGGCCTCAGGCGTGGTGACAGCGTAGCCTTGAAGCTCACCGCGCACAGCCTCAAGTCCAGCAGCGCCAACGTCGGCGAGGACGCGATCGCAGCCCTGTGCGCCAACCTGGAGATCGTTGCCAGCCAGCACCAGCTGGTCGCGTGCAAACCGCTCGTCGAGCAGATCGAGCAATCCGTCACCGCATTCATCGACCGCGTCCAGGCCGAGGCCCGGATCAGCGCCACCGCCTGAACGTCTTGCCGGACGGCGCCAAAGCGTCGGCGATGCCTACTTTGCAGCGGACGTTGCCGGGACCACGCGTATATGATCGCCGCACCGATCAACGCGAGGACCGCCCATGCCGAAGAAGACGCCCGAGCAACTCCGCTCCGCCCGCTGGTTCGCCCCCGACGATTTCCGCTCGTTCGGCCACCGCAGCCGCATGAACCAGATCGGCTATGCCAACGAGGAGTTCCAGGGCAAGCCCGTCATCGGCATCATCAACACGTGGTCCGATTTCGCCCAGTGCCACGCGCACTTCAAGACCCGCGTCGAGGACGTGAAGCGCGGCGTCTTGCAGGCCGGCGGCTTCCCCGTCGAGCTGCCGGCGATCTCCCTTTCGGAGAGCACCGTCAAGCCAACAACCATGCTCTATCGCAACTTCCTCGCCATGGAGACAGAGGAGCTGATCCGCTCACAGCCGGTCGACGGCGTCGTGCTGATGGGTGGTTGCGACAAGACCACGCCGGGCCTGATCCTCGGCGCCACCAGTGCCGGCGTGCCCGCCATCTTCATGCCCGCCGGCCCCATGCTGCGCGGCAATTGGCACGGCAAGACGCTCGGCTCGGGCTCCGACGCCTTCAAGTATTGGGACGAGCGGCGCGCCGGCAACATTTCGCCGAAGGACTGGGGCGAGATGGAAGTCGGCATCGCCCGCAGCTACGGCGTCTGCATGACCATGGGCACCGCCTCCACCATGACCGCGCTCGCCGATGTGCTGGGCCTCTGCCTGCCGGGCACATCCTCTATTCCCGCCGCCGACAGCAACCACGTCCGCATGGCCTCCGGCACCGGCCGGCGCATTGTCGACATGGTCTGGGAGGACCTCACGCCGGCGAAAATCCTCACCAAGGCCGCGTTCCTCAATGCGATCACCGTTGCCATGGCCATGGGCTGCTCGACCAACGCCGTCATCCACGTGCTCGCCATGGCACGGCGGGCTGGACAACCCATCGGACTGGATGATTTCGATGCCGCCAGCCGCAAGGTGCCGGTGATCGCCAACATTCGTCCCTCCGGCGACAAGTACCTGATGGAGGATTTCTACTACGCCGGCGGCTTGCTCGGCCTGATGTCGCGCCTCAAAGGCATGCTCGATCTCGCCCAAATCAACGCCAGCGGCAAGAGCTGGGGCGAGAGCCTGGAAGGCGCCACCGTCTACAACGACGATGTCATTCGTCCGCTCGAAAAGGCCATCTACAAGGAAGGCGCCCTGGCCGTGTTGCGCGGCAATCTTGCCCCGGACGGTTGCGTCATCAAGCCGTCGGCCTGCGAGCCGCGCTTTCTCAAGCACTCCGGCACCGCGCTGGTGTTCGACGACTACAACGCGCTGAAAAAATCCATCAACCGAGACGATCTCCCCGTTACAGCCGACAGCGTGCTCGTGCTGCGCAACGCCGGCCCCCAGGGCGGACCCGGCATGCCGGAGTGGGGCATGATCCCGATCCCGACCAAACTCGTGAAGCAGGGCGTGCGCGACATGGTCCGCATCTCCGACGCCCGCATGTCGGGCACCAGCTACGGCGCCTGCATCCTGCATGTGGCGCCCGAATCCTACGTTGGCGGCCCCCTCGCCCTGGTCCAGACCGGTGACCGCATCACCCTTGACGTGGCCGCCAGAACCTTGAACCTCGACGTCTCCGAAGCTGAACTCGCGAAGCGCCGCGCCGCCCTCCCCAAGCCCGAGCCCCGCTACGAACGCGGCTATGGCTGGATGTTCTCCCGCCACATCAAACAGGCCAACGACGGCTGCGACTTCGATTTTCTGGAAACGGCGTTCGGCGCTCCCGTCAAGGAACCGGACATCAACTGAACAGGCCTCACAACCGGCGCCAATTGGTCGTTAACCTTTCGTTAACTATTGCAGCGCAGCCTGTGCCCATGGACGCATCGAGTCGTCCCGCCAGCTCAGACCGCTGCCCACGGTTAGAGCCACCAACCGGAGATCTCAGGGGAGACCTCTGGACACAAAGGCCGCAGCGGATCAGCTCGCTGCAGCTGCCACATGACCGACTACGGTTAGAGCCAAGTCTCTTCCTCAAATGTCCCAGAACTGCGGCTCGGCCGGTGCCAAGACACCGCCGAGCCGCAGCGCTTTTGTGCGCACCGCTAGGCCCGTGCGGTCGTCGATTTCGACCGCCAGACCCGACAAGGTTGCAGGTCCCGGCGCCGGCTCGAAGCGGCCGCGGGGAATGCGGGTCACGAATCGATTGAGCGGCTCCTCCGCCTCCATGCCCAGCACCGAGGCATAATCACCGCACATGCCCGCGTCCGACATAAAGGCCGTGCCACCTGGCAGGATGCGCTCATCGGCGGTTGGCGCATGCGTATGCGTGCCAACAACGCAGCTGACGCGACCGTCGAGAAACACGCCCATGGCTTGTTTCTCGCTGGTCGCCTCGGCATGAAAATCGACCAGAATGACATCGGCGCCCCGGCCGAGGCCACAGGCATTGATCTCCTGGTCCAGCGCTGCAAACGGACAGTCCAGCTCATGCATGAACACCCGCCCCATGGCGGTCGTGACCATCACCTCGGCGCCGTTCTTGGCCCGGAACAGCCCCGATCCCTTGCCGGGCGTGCCCCTGGGATAATTGAGGGGCCGCAGCAGCCGCTCATGCCGCTCGATGTAGACCAGCGTCTCGCGCTGATCGAAACAGTGATTGCCGAGCGTCACCACGTCGGCGCCGGCATCCAGAAACTCCGTGTGAATGGCTTCGGTGATGCCGAAACCGCCAGCGGCGTTTTCGCCATTCACCACGACGAAATCTAGCTTGTAGCGCGCAATCAGCTTCGGCAGTTCCTCGATGACCACTTTGCGGCCTGACCGGCCGACGACATCACCGAGAAACAACAAACGCATGGGCACACTCGATTGCGGACAGATCAGCGCTGGCACCGGATTGCGCCCGAAGGCGTCAGGATCCAGTCAAGGCGCTCGTCATAATCGAGATGCGGCACGGCGTCGACCACTTGCGCGTCATATGCCAGTCCGATCGCGGTCAGTGCGCGACGCGACCGCAATACGCGCAACGTCCGGTCGTAGTAGCCGCCACCGTAGCCAAGCCGATTGCCGTATCTGTCGATGGCGAGCAGCGGCACCAGCAGCGCACCGGGCTCGACCACCGCCGCCGTCGCCAGCGGTTCCTCGATGCCCCATTGTACGCGCCGCAAGGTGTCACCTGGCGCCCAGCTGCGAAACAGCAGCGGCGACGTCTTGCCTTGCATGACGGGCAGCGCCAGCCGGTAGCCGTCCGCCACCAGCCGCTGCAGCAGAGGCCCCGTATTCAGCTCCTCGCCGAAGCTATGAAAGGCACTCACCACCGCTGGCGGCATGACGCCAACGCCGGCCAGCCCAGCTGCCGCCAGTTGCTCGGCCGCCGTTTGCCGCGAGGTGGGCGAAAGTGCGGCCCGGCGCACCTTCATGACCTCGCGCAGGTGCATCTTGGCCGCTGCTATGCTCATCGTATCCATGTCACCACCATAGCGGCCCCCACGCCGCCTGTCCGCCGTGATGCGGGGGTGGTGTTCGCCGAACCTTCACCCACGCACTGTCTTCCCGGACGAAGTGAGCGCACACCGTGCGCCTCACGCAGATCCGGGATCGCGTGGGTGGCGCTCAGGCACACCGCTGAGGGCGAGATGCGGTCAGTCGTAGATGCGCATCTTCGAGAGGAAGGGCCCCATGATGTCGGAGAAATCGTCGGTCCAGGCCTTGACGTTCTTGCCGTCGAGCTCGCGCAGTTCGGTCAACTCCCGGAACGGTGCCAGCGCTTCCGGAGATTTTGCGAATACGGCGATGGTGGAACTGGTGGACGCGTAGCTGCCGTCGGCCGTCTCGTCGGAGATGATGAGGCCGTGGGCGCCCGGCACCAGCTTCACCGTGGCGCCGAGAACGGCATCCAGATCGAGATAGCGGTTTGAAATGTGCAGGACGGCGATGCCGTTGTCGCTCACCTTCTCAAGATAGAGCTTCAGCGCCTCGGCCGTCATCAGATGGATCGGCACGGCGTCTGAGGAGAAGGCATCGACGATGAGCAGATCAAAGCTGGCGGGCTTCTCCTTGGCGAGCGTCAAGCGGGCATCGCCCAGCACGATGTCGGGCGGGTTGGGCTGGCAGCTCGAGAGGTAGGAGAAATTGTCCGGATTGGTGGCGATGCCGACCATCACCGGATCGATCTCGAAGAAGCGCCAGCTTTCGCCCTCGCCGGCGAGGCAGGCGAGCGAGCCGGAGCCGAGGCCAATGACGCCGAACCGCTTGGTGCCACCGGCGACCTTCGAGACGTGCTCGCGCACGGTTTCGATGGATTTCGCCATGGGGCTGGTCGGGTGGTAGTAGGTCGCCGGCGTGGTGTCGACGACGACCTCGCCGGCATCGTTGCGGATGCGCTGAGCACCGTGCAGCGTGGTGCCGTGCATGAGGATGTTGTAGCCGCTTGAAGCATAGACGCGGTAAACGCCGAAATAGCTGCGTTCAGCGTCCGAGCGGCGCACACCCGATGGCAGCAGGACCACCGCCGCGCACATGCCGAGCGCGAGCGCGAGCTGCCGCGGAGGCGAGCGCCAGAAGGCCAGCAGCAAGCCGCCGAGCACCAGGCAAACGGCGGCGGTGGCACCCCACTCGAACATGTTGACGCGAACGGCGTTCCAGAACGCCATCGGCCCCGATATCCACCAGGCGGCCGAGGGCACCTGCGACGTGTCGAGGACCGGCATGTACGACAGCAGGCGCGGCCCCCAGATGACGGCCAGGATCGAGAACGCAATCACCAGCCAGAGCACCAGCAGGTCGTCGATCTTGTCCTTGCTGAACTTGATGCCAAGGGCACGCGGGCGGCAGGCCATGGTGAGGGCGAGCAGGATCGGGTACTCGAAAACCTCCGAGAAGATCTTTGGGGCGATGAGGGCAGCAAACAGACCGCCAAGCACGCCACCGAGCGACATCCACAAATAGAACTCGGTGAGATGCTGGGCCGCCGGCCGCGCCTCATAGAGCGTGCGGTGGGCCACCATGGTCGAGGCGAAGAAAACGATGAGGCCGATCGGGGCCGAGATGAACCAGCTCTCATGGCGGGTCTGGGCGAGCGCCAGGAGACCCAGCACGACGGCTGCCAGATGCACGCCACGCAGCCACTGCATGGACCGGCCGGGTGTCAGGAATTGCACCAGCAGCGCCACCACGCCGGCTCCGAGCCCCCAATAGCCGATGATGGACCAGGAGAGATCCCAGCTCTTGATGCGCTCACCATAGAACTTGACCAGCATGGCGACGCCGAGCGCGATCAGGATGGCGACGGGAATGGCGACGATGGGCCGCTCGCGGAAGACCAGCACGAAGGTGAGCAGGTACAGCGCCAGGGGAAGCACCCACAGCAGCGGCGCCGACGCGATATCCGTGGTGACGTGATTGGTAAAGGCGGTGAGCAGCGCCGACGGCACCAGGGCCAGACCGATCCAGGCGAGACGCTGCGGCCACGTCGGGGACGGGGCGTCCAGCGTTGGCGCCGTGGAGGTGCCTGTGGATTCAAGGCTGGTGGCTGGCGTCTGCGCCAGGCGCACAATCAGGAATGCCGTCGCCAGGGCCGCGATCAAGGCCGCGAAGCCTATGGTCCAATAGCCGCTGAGCTGGCGCAGGCCGAACAGCGGCTCGAGCAGCAGCGGATAGCCGAGGAGCGCGATCAAGCTGCCGAGATTCGACGCGCCGTAGAGAAAATAGGGATCGCGGCCGTGGGCGTGGCCCGTGTTCGAGAACCAGGCCTGCAGCAGCGGCGCATTGGCGGAGACGGCAAAAAACGGCAGGCCGACGGCGATGGTGAACAGACCGAGCTGCCACAGGTAGGGCTCGCCGGCCGGGGGCTCGCCGAAGCTTGCCGGCAGCGCGATCGGCAGAGTCAGCAGGGCTGCGGCGCAGACCGCCAGATGCACAAAGCCGCTGGTCGAGGGCGCCACATAGCGATTGAGCAGATGCGCGTAGAGGTAGCCGGCCAGCAAAGCCGCCTGGAAGAACAGCATGGCGACGGCCCACACTGACGGCGCGCCGCCGAGCACAGGCAGCACCATCTTGGCGAACATGGGCTGGATCGAGAACAGCAGCAGCGCCGACAGGAACGTGGTCAACGTGAACACCCAGAGCGCATGGCGGCGCGCGGTGGCCCCGTCAGCAGCCGTCTTGGCGCTACCGGAGGCCGCACCCGCCTCGCCCACCGCACCCTGTGTCTTATCCTGCATCTCGGTCTCTTCCTCAGGTCCCGTCGACATCGTCGGGCGGGTCACATTATCCGGCATCCGCGGCGGCGGGGGATAAGCTGCTGCCGCATTTCGCCTCACAAGGTTAAGGCCCAGCTTGGCCCTTCAACTGCTGCCCGTCAGTCGGCGTCAAGCTGAGGCGCAGACTCGGCGCGACCCGACGCGAAAACCACAAGCCTCCGCGCTCGCGTTCTTGGCTGTTGGGTCGCGCGAAGTGCAGGGCTTGACCCAACGTGCTTCGGCCTCGTTGGTTGCGCCTTCGGTTGCCTGGCGCCAACCGGCGCGTAAAGCCATGCCGTCATACCGTCACCGGTTCGCCGATCTTGGGAACGAGGACGTTGTGGCCCTTCATCTCAGCGACGAATTTGGTGGCGTCGGGGTCGAGCATGCCGGCAAAGGTGCCGTAGTGGCAGGGCAGGACTGCCTTGAACGAGAAGTACTTCTTACAGGCGAAAGCGGCCGCTTTGGCACCCATCGTGAAACGGTCGCCGATGGGCACGATGCCGATGTCGGGCTTGTGGAACTCGGCGATCAGCTCCATGCCGGAGAACATGTCGGTATCGCCCATGTGGTAGACCGTCTTGCCAACCTTGCTGCGCACGACGATGCCGTTGGGGTTGCCAAGGTAAACGCCGCCCGACGACGAGGAATGCAGCGCGTTGACCAGGGTGAGGTCGAAGTCGGCGCCGTAGACGGTGCCACCGGTGTTCATCGGCTGCAACTTTTCCGCGCCTTTGCCCTTCATGTGCATAGCGAGCTCGAACGTAGCCAACAGTTCCGCCCCGGTCGCCTTGCAGATCTCCCCGGCGTCCCCGATGTGGTCGTCGTGGCCGTGCGTGAGCGCCACATGGGTGACGCCCTTGATGGCGGCCTCGAAAGCGACGCCGGACGTCTGGAACGTGGGGCTGCCCTTGAGGAACGGGTCGATCAGCAGGACGCTGTTGCCCGTCTCGAGGCGAAAGCAGGAATGGCCGTACCACGTTATCTTCATTGCTGAGCCTTTGATTGAAGAGGTCTGCTTCAGACCTGGAATTCGGGTGCAGGCGCGACTATAAGCCGTCCATGCAGCACGACAAACCCGAAAGCGCGACCTCCGACGAGACCCTGCCCGCCGAGGCCGGCATGGCTGTGACGGGCGTGCTGGACCTGGCAGCCTTCCGGGCAGCCCTGAAGCCCGGCGAACGGCTGATCGGCATCGATGTCGGCACGAAAACACTGGGGCTGGCGCTGTCGGATGTCGGGCGCACGATCGCCTCGGGATTCGAGACCATCCGGCGCAAAAAGTTCAGCCTGGACGTGCCGATTCTGCTGGCGCGGGCGGCCGAGCACAAGATCGGCGGCATGGTCATCGGCTTGCCGCTGAACCTTGATGGCCGTGAAGGGCCGCGCTCGCAGGCAACGCGCGCCTTCGCCCGCAATCTCGCCAAGCTGACGCCATTGCCGATGCTGCTGTGGGACGAGCGCTTTTCGACGGCGGAAGCCGAGCGGACACTGATCGAGGGCGATGCCTCGCGCAAACGCCGCGCCGAGGTGATCGACAAGATGGCCGCGACAATCATTCTGCAGACCGCACTCGACCGCATGCGGCATGGCCGTTGAGACGCGGACGGCTTTCAGGAAAGGCAACGCCATGACCACCCCCGCCAGCATCCCCCTCACCGGCGTCATGCCGATTGCGCCGACGCCGTTCCATGCCAACGGCGATCTCGATCTCGACGGCATGCGCCGCGTCATCGATTGCATGGTCGATCAGCAGGTCGATGCGATCTGCATCCTGGCCAACTACTCGGAGCAGTTCCTGCTCTCGGATGGCGAGCGCGACACGCTGCTCAAACTCTCGCTCGACCATGTCCGCGGCCGCGTGCCGGTGATCGTGACGGTGAGCCACTTCTCGACCCGGCTGGCGATCGAGCGCGCCAAAGCCGCGGCCGCGGCCGGCGCCGCCATGCTGATGATGATGCCGCCCTATCACGGCGCCCTGCTCAAGGCCGACGAGGCCGGCATGCTGGAGCATTTCCAGCGTGTCGCCGAGGCCGCTCGCCTGCCGAT
Source organism: Hyphomicrobiaceae bacterium (assembly GCA_046154645.1). GTDB lineage: Bacteria > Pseudomonadota > Alphaproteobacteria > Rhizobiales > Hyphomicrobiaceae. The sequence goes on along the minus strand of JBJXDZ010000105.1, from coordinate 3,657 downwards.
CATGGTGCAGGATGCGCCTCTGTCGGGGGTGAGCCTCAGCGTGCCGTTCCTGGCCCGTCTCGCGCGCGAGGTGCCGCTGGCGGCCTACTTCAAGATCGAGGTGGCCGGCACCGCGGCCAAGCTGCGGGCGCTGATTGCAGCCGGGGGTGACGCCATCAAGGGACCCTACGACGGCGAAGAATCGATCACCTTGATGGCCGATCTGGACGCTGGCGCCACAGGCACCATGCCGAGCGCGCTGCTGCCGGATCTGATCAAACCGGTGCTGGCGCGGCATCGCGCGGGCAAGCGCGCCGACGCCGCTGCCGCCTATGCGGCGATCCTGCCGCTGATCAATTATGAGAACCGCCAGTGCGGGCTGCGCGCCACCAAGACCGTGATGCTGGAAGGTGGCGTCATCCGCAGCGATGCCGTGCGGCACCCGCTGACACCGCTCGACGCCGCCACCCGTGCGGGCCTGCTCGACCTCGCCCGCGCAGCCAATCCATTGGCGCTGCGCTGGGGACGGTGACCCCCGTCATGCGAACCGACGCCCCGGAGGACCGGAGCGCCTGTTGCAAATGTTGGGTAATCAGGCTGTCCGCTGGCGGACAAGCCGAGCCACTCAGGCGGCGCGGGGCACCGGCAAGGCGGCAACCACCGGCAGGGACGGCGCCGCGGCCTGATGACGGGGGCGCGAAGGCACGAACGACAGCTGCCAGTGCTCGATGCAGTAGGGACGGCCGGCCGCCTGCCGGGCGCCGCAGAAATGGAAGCCTGGATGGCGCGGATCGCCGATCGGCCAGCGGCAATCGCTCGCTTCCAGCGTCTCCATCACCTTCAGTTGCTTCGCTTTCTCGATCATGTCGCGCCTCACTCACCTAGGCCCTGCTGGCCAAACCTGAGCTTGTATATGGCATGCCAATGGTGCAATGCAATATGACATTTGTGCGACGCAGTAGCGCATCCCTTGCATACGTGCGCCAGGGCGCAGGACTCCGCGCACTCAAGAAACAGTGGCTGCCACGGACGGGCACCAGCGCGATCTACAGAATGAGCCCCGACCGCACTGATGCGAACAGGCAGGTCAGCGCCGCCGTAATGATGACGGTGAACGTCGCCGCCATGCCGCTCACGCGCAATGCAAACCATTCCTTGGCCTGACCGACGCCGACAGCGTGCACCACGCGGCCCGCCACCAGCACCATGCCGAGCCCGTGCAGAACGCGGGCGTCGACCTTGAGGCTCTCGGCCAGGCCGATCAGCAGCAGCGCCAGCGGCACGTACTCGGCACAATTGGCATGCACCCGGATGCGACGCAGCAGCGTGGCGTCGCCGCCATCGCCGAGTGGGACGCGGGCTCCCCGCCGGGCCCCGATGACGCGCAGGGCGAGCACCACGAACAGGAGGGCCAGCAGGCCAGCGTAGAGGGCGGTGATCGGCATGGTGGTCAGGCTCTCCCCGTCGATCGGTGCACGCGGCATCATTGCCTTCTAAAACGTCGATGCCGGCCGCATTGGATCGGCCGGCATCGTGTTTATTTGCTGTACTCGGCGGGTGCTGGGCGCGAGGTGGGAGGCCCGTCAGATCACAGCGCGTTGATCTTGTTGAAGATCTCCTCGACGCCGATCTCCTTGGCATAAGCGGCCATGACAGGATCGACCAATTTCTTCATAGCGTCGCGGTCGGCGAACGGGATGCGCTTCAACTTGCCGGCTTTCTCCAGCGCGACGAGCTTGGCTTCGTCCTCGCCCGATTCGATCTGGCGGCCATGGGCGCCCGCTTCCTTGCCGGCCTTGAGGACGGCTGCCTGCAGATCGGCCGGCAGCGTCTTGAAGGTCTTGGCCGAGAAGCAGATCGGGCGGATGGTGATGGCGTGCTGCGTCATGGCGAGGTTCGGTGCCACCTCGAAGAACTTCATCTGCTCGACGCCGGCAGCTTCGTTTTCGCCCGCTTCGATGACGTTGTTCTGGATGGCGTTGTAGACCTCGTTGTAGGCGATGACGGTCGGCGACATGCCGGCGGCAGCGAATGTCTTCGACCAGATCGGTGCGCCCTGCACGCGGACCTTAAGGCCCTTGATGTCGGCCAGGCTGGCCTTGGGCTTATTGATGAAGATGTTGCGCGTGCCGCCACCGGCATAGCCGATCAGCATGACTTCGGCCTTGGTGGCGATCTCGTCGGCAACGGGCTTCAAGAGATCGGCATCGAGCACCTTGTTCCAGTGCGCCAGATCACGGAACAGGAACGGCGCATCGATGAAGGGCGCGGCTTTCGAGAAGGTGGACATGTGGGCGGGCGAGACGATGCCGTAGTCAACCGCTTTGCCTTGCGACATGTACTCGAAGTACTGCTTCTCGAGGCCCAGTGCCGAGTTCTTGTGCAGGGTGAAGTTGACCGGCTTGGCGTAGTACGTTTTGACCAGTTCCTCGAACTTGAGCAGCGCCTTGGTGAAGGCGTGGTCATCGTTGAACTGCACGGCGCCGTTGAGCGTCAGCGGGGCCTGGGCGCGCAGGACGGCGGGAAAGCCCGTGACGGCGGTGGCGGTGCCGGCAGCAAAGCCGGCGAGAACGGTTCTGCGTTTCATGGATGGGGTCTCCTCCAACATTTTTTTGTCCTGCCGCGGGGCCGCGGCAGGCTCTAGGTATCAGAGCACAAGGCCCGCGTCAGCGCGAGGGCTCGAAGTCGCCGCGTTCGGCCCGCCGTGAGAACTCGGTCTGGCCGCCGGCATCGAGGATGCGCGCCTGCTCGACCCAGTTTTCCCGCTCGATGCGGCCCTTGAAGTCGAGCACCTGGCTGACGCGATCGATATCGGGCGCCGACCAGTTGGCGATCTGGCTGTAGCTGGTGATGCCCATCGAGTTGAGCTTCTTCTCGATCAGCACGCCGATCCCTCGGATCCGCTTGAGGTCGTCGGGCGTGCCGGAACGGGCAGCCCGTGGCGCGCCGGTCCCAGCCGCAGCCGCCGCCGCATCGCCGGGCCGGAAGGCCTCCGAGCGCACCGAGCGCAGGCTCGAGAGATCGTTCGAGCGCGGCCGGCCATCGTCGACCTTGACCTGGTTGTCGCGGATGGCATCGGAAAGCCTGGTCGGTCGAGGTGTTTCTTCTGGCTTGGCGGACTCCTTGCCCGCGTCCTTGGCGGCTTCCTGTGCCCGGCGATCATATTCCCGCGAGAACGCGGTATCGCCGTTCTTGGCCAGGATCTGCGCCTGCTCGATCCAGTTCTCGCGCTGGATGCGGCCCTGATAGCCGAGCAAACGGTCGAAGCGCTCGACGTCCGGCTTGCCCCAATGGGCGATCTGCGAATAGCGCGTCACGCCTTGCACGTTGAGCAGCTTCTCCACCTCGCCGTTGATGCCGCCGATGCGCTGCAGGTTGTCGCGACCCGAGCCGATCACGGGACGCGGCGCCACAGCAGCCGCAGTGGCGGGTGCAGCGGGGACTGGCACAGCCGGTGCCGGTGCCGCTGCCGGTGGCGGGGTAGGACGCGGCGCCACCGGGGCAACCGCGGCCGGGGCGACGGGGGTGGCTGGGCGCGGCGGCGCGGCCGCGGCCGGCGCTGCTGCCGCCGCCCCTGGGGTTGCTGACACAGGTGCTAGACGAGGCCGCATCAATCAGGCCGTTCGATGGTCTGAAATTCGCAAGGTTGCCGATGAAATCCGACTGCAACTTGGCAAC
>JBJXDZ010000104.1:0-97933 GCA_046154645.1 Hyphomicrobiaceae bacterium | reverse complement strand
CTCGAACGCCGGTGCGGTCTTGGGGAAGTCACGCCACAGATCGTCCGGCATCGTGTCGGTCATGGTCCATCTCCTTGATCGCACTCACCTATCCCATGATTGCGCCTGAACTAAGGGGACAGGCATGAATGGATTGCCCTTCGGTGGGTAAACGTTCGTCGCGGCATGGAATACTGGCACGATCTGCACGACTGGATGGGCGGCTTACCCCTACTAAAGCATCCTCGCCGACGAGGTGGATACGCTGAAGATTCGGCTCGGCTTTGTGCCCGAGCAGGTGTTCGCCCGACCACGCGAGCTGGGCCTTTTCGGCTCCGGCTGCGATGAGTACGTCTACCGGCGGCGCGCCACATGAACCGCCTGACCGACCCGACTACCGGCCCGCCAATCGGACACGCTGTTGCGCCGGCAGCAACCGGGAGCGGCCGACGTTTGCTATTGGTCGCAGCGACCGACTACGATTCCTCAGTGGCCAAAGGTGTCGACCGGCTCCTGCATGATTTCGACGATAAGGGATTCTTCGACAAGGTCGTCATGATTTTCCCCTTCACGCGCCACAACCGCGTGGTGGCACTTGGTCGGGGCCTTGTCATCCACGAATTCGGCATTCCCGGTCCGTCCCTGCTAAGGCGGACACTGGGGCCCTTCCACGTCCTTCGTGTCATCGTCGCGACGGCCCGCCTGGCCAATCGTGAGACTGTCGCAGCCGTCCGTGCCACAGATCCCTGCCTGTCCGGCTTTGTCAGCCTCCTGGCGGCCCGCCTGGCGGGCAAGCCCTTCTGCGTCTCAATCCACGCCGACTTCGACAGGCGCCACGAGCGCGATTCGGTCAGTGGTGCGCCCCGCGTATTCGGCTCGCGGCGGCTTGCCATCGCGCTCGAGCGCATCGTGCTGTCGCGGGCCGACATGGTGCTTCCCATTCGCGAAAGCCTGATTGGCTATGCCACCAGCCCAGGGGCGCCGCGAACTCGCATCAGTGTCCTTCCGCACGGCGCAGATCTGTCGGCCTTTACGACGCCGGCCGCGCCCGAGGCGCTCGCTGGTCTCGGATTGCCCGACGGGCGCCCTATCGTCAGCTTCGTCGGCCGGCTGTCACGCGAGAACTATGTCGACGATGTGCTCGAGGCCGCGCGCCACCTGGCGGCTTCGTCGCATGACACCGTTCTTATCATGGCCGGCGGCGATTCCTGGTCGGCACGCCTCAGGGAGACCGTCAGCGAGGACGCGGATCTGTCACGTGTGGTGCGGTTCCTGGGTTCCCAGCCGCGGCCAGTGGTAGCGGCGCTCAAGCAGGCATCGGCGGTGGCGCTGTGCCCGATGGGTGGCTTCCGCTTGATCGAGGCGTGCGCGGGCGGCGCGCGGTCGGGACGGACCCCTAGGCCGTCGCGGCGCCGGGCCTGCTGCTGCTCGCTATAGGCGGCATCTGCATTCTCACAGCGCTCCCAATCGACGCCATGCCAGCGGGGGTAGCGCTGGCCGCAGGCTTGGCCGTTTCTGCGGTGATGCTGGTCGGCGCGCGAATGGAGGGACTGCTGCGGCCGCTGGCGGCTTTCATGTCTCACCTGAGCTTTCTGCCGCATGCCCCCCGTCGCGTATTGACCCGCTTCCTCGAATGGTGCGACACACCGCGGACATGAGTCGCGGCTGACGGGAAGGTAGAAGGCGATGCTGCGCACCCCGTTGAGGCGAGCGGGCTATCCGCAGGTGCGAAAGTGCCGGTCTGGCTCACCAATGTGCTGTTCCAACGTCTGCTGCGGATCGACGCCAGCTGCCGCTACAGCAAGCACTTGACGAGCCGTGTGCTGCATCCTCAGGGTCTCACAATCGAGAACGAATGCCCGAAGGTCAGGACCAGCCTCGCCGTCAGCGGCGGTTGCTATATCAATTGCGCCGACGGTCTGTGGATCGGCGAAGGCACGATCTGGGGACCCAACGTGGCCATCATCTCGCAAACGCACGACATCGGTGATTTCGAAAAGGCACCGCCGACTCCCGGCATCCGCATCGGACGGCAACGCTGGATCGGGCTCGGTGCCGTCATCCTGCCGGGCGTGCCCATAGGCGACCGCACCGTCGTCGGCGCCAATGCCGTCGTGCGCCAGTCGTTCCCCGAGGGGGGCGTCGTGCTTGCTGGTGTTCCGGCAAAACCAGTGCGCAGATTATGAGACCACCTGGAATGCGTTGCAAGTTTTCAGACATTCGCGGAAATGCCATCGGCCGGCGGGGGGCCTGAGCCCATGTGCGGTATTGCGGGGTTGCTGGCGGGGCGGCCGATTGCCGATCTGGCACGCAAGATCCACCTGCTGTCGCAAACTCAGGCTCACCGCGGTCCCGACGACTGGGGCTGCCTGAGTTGGGACGATGGCCGCGCGCCCGAGACCGGCCGCGACGCAGGCCGCTTGTCCGCTGGCAGGCTGGCGCTCGTCCACCGGCGGTTGTCGATCGTCGACCTGAGCCCGGGCGGCTGGCAGCCGATGGCCGATGCGACCGGCAACGGCTGGATCGATTTCAACGGCGAGATCTACGACCACCGCGAGCTCAAGACGGAACTGGAAGCTGCCGGCCACGCGTTTCGCTCCACCAACAACACCGAGGTACTGCTGGCCGTGTTGGCACGCCACGGCATCGGCGGTCTCAGTAGGCTCATCGGCTTGTATGCTTTGGCGTGGGTCGATCTGGCCGCTCGTCAGCTGCTGTTGGCGCGCGACCCGCTCGGCATCAAGCCGCTGCACTGTTGTGTGCGCGATGGAGTGCTTGCCTTCGCCTCGGAGATCAAGTCGCTGCTGTCAGGTGCGCGTTGCATCCTGGCCGACTCCGGTGGCTTACTGAAAGAAGCCTACTTCCACCGCGTCCCGCGCATCACCTTGCGCAACGAAACGGAATGGGTCGAGACTATCGAAGCCGGCTGGAACCGGTTATGGTCGCAAGGCCGGTTTGAGCCTCGGCGCGACATCGCTGAATACGGCGACGGACATGCCGCAAGCCGCATTGTTGGCGTCGTAGCCGAAAAACTGGCGGAGCTCGCCAGATGACCGGGGCGTCAAGGCCACGGCACCCGACAGATCTTGCACGTGAGGGGACGGCCAGGTGACATCAGCAAACCCGACGAAGGCATTCGCTCTGATCGGCACCGGCGGTTACGTCGCGCCGCGGCACTTGCGCGCCATCAAGGAAAACGACGGCACGCTTGTCGCCGCCCTCGACCCGTCAGACTCCGTCGGCATCATGGATAGCTACTTCCCCGACGCTCGCTTCTTCACGGAGTTCGAGCGCTTCGACCGCTATGTCGATCGGCTGGCGCGCGAAGGGCGGCCGCTCGATTACGTGTCGGTCTGCTCGCCCAACTACCTGCACGACGCCCACGTGCGCTTCGGCCTGCGCGCCGGCGCCGACGTCATCTGCGAAAAGCCGCTGGTGCTCAACCCCTGGAACATCGATGGTCTCGCCGCGTTAGAGAAAAGTTCGGGCCGGCGCATCAACACCATCCTGCAATTGCGGTTGCATCCGACCATCATCGCCTTGAAGAAGCAGATCGAGTCGGGCGATCAGGCCCATATTCACGACGTCGACCTCTCCTATGTCACCTCGCGCGGGCGTTGGTACTACGTCTCCTGGAAGGGCGACGAGGCCAAGTCCGGTGGCATCGCCACCAACATCGGCGTGCATTTCTTCGATATGCTGGCCTTCGTGTTTGGTCCCTTGAAACGCAATGTCGTGCACCACCGAGCCATGGATTGCGCCGCCGGCTATCTCGAATACAGCCGCGCCCGTGTGCGCTGGTTCTTGTCGATCAACGCCCGCGACGTGCCGGAAGCGCTGGCCGCCAAGCAAAAGACCTTCCGCTCGGTCACGGTCGACGGCCGCGAGATCGAATTCTCGGAAGGCTTCACCGACCTGCACACAGAAAGCTACCGCGAGATCATGGCAGGCCGCGGCTTTCCACTGGCGGATGTGCGTCCGTCGATCGAGGCCGTCTCGGGCATCCGCACTGCAGCCATCGAATTGAACAAGGGCGAGCAACATCCCTTCCTGCTGCGGGTGCTGGGCAACAATGGGAGATACCAGCATGGCTGGCCCGTTTGACGGCGTGTTCATCCACGAGAGCGCCTACGTGGATGAACCTGTGGTGATCGGGCGGGGCACCAAAATCTGGCACTTCGTGCACATCCTCAAAGACTGCGACATTGGCGAGCACTGCTCGATTGGCCAGAACGTCATGATCGGACCGGCCGTGAAGGTCGGCAATCACTGCAAGATCCAAAACAACGTTAGCCTGTACAACGGCGTCGAACTCGAGGACGGGGTGTTCTGTGGCCCGAGCTGCGTCTTCACCAACGTGATGAACCCGCGCGCCGAGATCGAGCGCAAGAGTGAGTTCAGGCACACGCTGGTCCGGCGTGGCGCTACCATCGGCGCCAACGCCACGATCGTGTGCGGCCACTGCCTCGGCGAATACTGCTTCATCGCGGCTGGCGCCGTGGTCACGGGCTCGGTGCCGGCTTATGCCTTGATGGCCGGTGTTCCTGCACGCCGCATCGGTTGGATGAGCCGGGCTGGAGGGCGATTGGGGGGCGATCTGGTTTGCCCGATCGATGGCACCAGGTACCGCGAGTGCGACAATGGCGCTCGCCTCGAGCCAGTGGTAAGTGCAGGCGGCGCTCGCTGACTGTTCTCGTGTGCACCGAGGATCGCAAGCTAAGGATCACGTTCGCATGGCTCACAAGATCGAGTTCGTCGACCTGAAGGCACAGCGCGACCGGATCCGGCCTGAACTCGACGCCGCCATGGCCCGCGTGCTCGACCATGGGCAGTTCATCATGGGGCCCGAGGTTGCCGAGCTTGAGCGCCAACTCGCTGCGTACACCGGCGCCCGGCACGCCATCACCTGTGCCAGTGGCACGGATGCGCTGCTGATTGCCATGATGGCCAAGGGGCTAGGCCCCGGCCATGCCGTTCTATGCCCGGCTTTCACCTATACGGCGACGCCCGAAACCATTGCGCTACTCGGCGCCACTCCGGTGTTCGTCGAGGTCGATGCGGCGACCTTCAACATCCAGCCGGAGGGGCTCGAAGCGGGCCTCGCGGCGGCCCGCGCACGGGGCGTCGAACCGGCCGCCGTCATCGCCGTCGATCTGTTTGGGCTGCCGGCCGACTACGACGCCGTGCGTGCCTTCGCCCGAAAACACGGCCTCTGGGTGTTGGCCGACGCGGCGCAATCGTTCGGCGGCAGCTGGCAAGGCCGCTTCGTCGGCACGCTCGGCGACATCACGGCCACGAGCTTCTTTCCGGCCAAGCCCCTCGGGTGCTACGGCGATGGCGGCGCAATATTCACCGATGACGATGAGGTGGCCGAGATCATGCGCAGCATCCGCCTGCACGGCAAGGGTGTGGAAAAGTATGATGTCGTGCGCGTTGGCTTGAACGGGCGGCTAGATACGCTGCAGGCCGCGATCCTGATCGAGAAGCTCAAGATCTTCCCCGAAGAACTGATCGCCCGCAGACGCGTTGCGGCACGCTACGATGCCGGGCTCGGCGGCGACGTCACCGTGCCGACCCACAGCAATGCGGCAGGGCACGCCTGGGGGCAATACACCATCCGCGTGGCCGCGGGACATCGCGATCCCCTCATTCGTGCCCTGAGCCAACACGGTATCCCGACCCAGGTCTACTATCCGAAGCCACTGCATCATCAGCCCGCCTATGCCCGCTACCCCGTCGCCACCAGCGGCGTGCCCGTGGCCGAGCGACTGCCGGCGGAAGTCCTGAGCCTGCCGATGCATCCCTATCTGGCGAGCGAACAGCAACAATGGATCGTGGACGTCGTGCGGGCGAAGCTATCGGTCCGGCCCGGATGACCAGCAAATGACCGTTACCTTGGTCTGCGAGCGGGAAAAATAACAGAAAGGCAGAATGCGCCTCGTTTGGCGGCAATCGGTCAACCGGCGCACATACAAGAGATTTACAAGGGCCATTGCGTCAACGTGCATACCAAAAAGTCAATGACGTCAGAGTTGTCAGCAGTGATGCGGTCCCAGCAGAATTTCGACCGCAGTCAGGCATTATTCCAGCCACGGATAGGAGCACAGTGACGCGATGCTCCCGGCCTCCTGCTTACGCTTGTTCAAAGCCGCGCAGGCGGCATCGACGATGACGCCGTAGTCGGTGCGCCAGCGCTGCGACAGCTAGCGCTACTTCGGGCAGAGCCGGAGGCGCTCGACCGATTTGGCCTCGGGCATATAGGCCGAGGTCGCCAACAAGCGCGCGTGGTCAGGAGTTTTCAGAGCGTTGGCGCCGTGCCAGCGGTTTAATCGGCATACGCGATGGCGATGTCGTCTACTGGCAGTGACCCAAACTCGCCGGTCACGCCGGGATGGCTGCATGCTTGCTCATTGGGGTCGAGCGAATGTGGATGGCACTTCGGTCTCTGACCGGCGGCGTTCTGGTGTGGAGCCACCGTCACCGGTCCGGCATGCTCACTCGTGCGATTATCGCCTGAGGCGGCAACCCTATTGCCGCCAACACGCATGCGACAGGTCTGGGAGGCACGGCGACAAGAGACTGGTGCACCGCGCGAGCCTCACTTTTGACAGGTCTGACGGTGATGGCAGCGTCCCCCTCCTGGTCACCGGCCCCAATGCCTGAGGCCGCGCTTGGAATAGACCTGCATCAGATACCCTCAACACTTGGGTGAGTGGCGCTCGGCCTAGCGCTGGTTCGCGGCTCGCGGGGGGCGCGACGTCGCCGGTAGCGCCGCATTGCCACCAGTGAACCGTGGCGCTGCATGAGGACGGGTGGATATTCGCTGACACTTGTCGGGTAGAGAGAATTCGAGCGACGTCAGGACGCAAATGCGTCCCGGGCCTGACGCAACAAGGGGCGGGGACCCGGAGGCCCCCGCCGAGATTGACTCAGATGATCACATCGTCTTGTGTTATCAACGTCGCCGACGTGTTGGCGATGGTGATCTTGTTGCCGCCGAATGCGATCTCGACATCGGCGCCAACTTGCGTAACGGCCAGCTGGCTGAACGCATCGAGGCCCGTCACACCGGCCAAGTCGAGAGAATCGACGCCGTTCTCGAAGTCATCGATCCGATCGAGGCCCCAACCGTTGCCGAAGGTGAAGATGTCGCCATCTGCGCCACCGAGCAGGCGGTCGTTGCCAGCGCCGCCGATCAGGGTGTCGGACCCGGCGCCACCAAACAATTCGTCATCCCCGAGACCGCCGAGGATGCCATCGTTACCACCATCGCCGAGCAGTTGGTCGTTGGCATCACCGCCGTCGATGTAGTCACTTCCAAGGCCACCGAAAATGCCATCCGCGCCTTCGTTGCCGAACAGCACGTCATTGTCGTCACCGCCGTCAAGGAAATCGCTTCCCAGTCCGCCGGTCAGCCAATCTGCTCCTGCGTTGCCGTACAGCACGTCGCTGCCGTCACCGCCGCTGATGCCATCGGCGCCATCGCCGCCATTCAACCAGTCGTCGCCGAGGCCGCCATCGAGTACGTCATCGCCGGCATCGCCATTGAGACCGTCGTTACCATCCCCGCCGATGACCTGGTCGGCGCCAGCGCCACCGAAGATCTGGTCGGCGCCGGTACCGCCATTGACAATGTCACTGCCATCACCGCCCAGGATGTAGTCATCGCCTTCGTCGCCGAACAATGTGTCACCACCGGCGCCGCCGTCGATGCTGTCATTGCCGAGACCGCCAAAGATCCCGTCATTGCCGTCCTGACCAAGCAGGCTGTCGTTGTCGGCGCCACCGTCGATGTAGTCGTCACCGGTGCCGCCGAAGATGCCGTCCGCACCCTCGTTGCCAAACAGCACGTCGGCTTCTGTGCCGCCGTCGAGATAGTCGTTGCCAGTGCCGCCAGTCAACCAATCGGCGCCCGCATTGCCGAACAGGACGTCGTTATCCTGGTCGCCGCTGAGTCCGTCATTGCCGGTCCCACCCGTCAGCCAGTCGGCACCCAGACCACCGGCCATGATGTCGTTACCGGCATCGCCGTTCAGGCCATCGGCGCCATCGCCACCCGACACCACGTCGTCGCCGGCACCGGCACTGACGGTGTCGTTACCGCCACCAGCGTAGATGGCATTGTTGGCTCCGTCGCCAACGACCTGATCTGCCAGCTGGGAACCGATCACATTCTCGATGTTCTTCACCGTGTCGATCTCGATGACCGGCGAAACGTCAACGCCTGGAGCGGCAATGAGGGCCAACTGGCCGCCTTCCGACAGCGGGCTTGTAGCGGCGTTACCGAACGTGATGCTGTGCGCCTGAACGTCAGTGAGGAACAAGCGGCCTGGCGCCTCGCCGAACAACGTGGAGACGTCGAGGATACCCGAGCTCTCCCAGTTGCCCTTGTCCGTCGGCGCCGTGTCTATCTGTCCGTAAGGCACCGCGCCGCGGTCGATGGCAGCCACGCGCGCCACGATCGCACCCGTCGCAGGATCGATCTTCACGATGGATGCATCGTTCGGATTGGCGGCCGTGGGGCTTGTGAACAATGCCGCGAGCGAGCGATCTTCCTGCACGTAGACGAACCCGTCATCGGCCCAGTCGAGGTTGTCAGGATTGCGGATCGCCTTGGTGGCATCGGCGTTGGAATTGTAGAGCACCGAGACCGAGCCGGTCGGCGCGGCGAGCGTGGTGAAGTTGAGGTCGATCTTGTAGATCGTGCCAGCGGTATCGCTTGGATCGGCGACGCCGTCAGCGGTCTGCGCAGTGCTCAACGAGGCGCCGGTTGATGCAAACACCACCTGCGTGCCGTTCGCCGGATTGGTCGAGACGTCCTCAGGCCGTGAGAAGGAGAATGCACCAAGTGCGTCGGCGGCCTTGGTCAGCGTCGCATCCTTGCGATAGCCCAGCGGATCGGCGCCGCCGGCAGCGATTTCAGCTGGTGTGGCCAGCACGTCAATGGCTGCCCAAGTTCCAGTCGCCGTACCCGAAGCGAGCTCCGCCGGTGAATTGACGCCGGCCGTGTCCGCCTTCCACACGTAGAGTTGGCCAGTCTTGAGGCCGTTGCGATCGAGGAAGTCGCCGGCGGCATTCTTCTGGCCGACGTAGAGATACATCGGCGAGCCGTTGGTGTCGTCGCTGACCAGGAAGGCGACGTGCGTCGTGGTGCCGGTATCGACCTGGGTGACATTCTCCCATCCGCCGCGGCCCATCTTTGGCACGGCCCACAGGTTGCCGGTCGCGGTGTCGAGCGCCCACATCGTGCCGCCGTAGGGGTGGCCGAAGGCAGAGCTTGATTCTTCGCCCGTGAAGTAGATCCGATCCGCGATGCCCTTGCCGGCACCGAACTGGTTGGCCTCATAGAGCGAAGCCGAGCAGAGGCGGTCCAGTCCCGCGGGTACGTCGAGTTGGCTGGCACTGGTCACGAGGTTGCCAGCGCGATCGTAGATATCGCCGTAACCGATGCCAGCGTCGACCACCGCCTTGGTCGCCTTGTTGATGTCGACATAGGACACTCGTGCGCCCGTCAATGAAACGCCGGACTCCAGGGTGTAGGCTTGGCCTCGGTTGTTCGCGACCTCATGATTGACGAAGACGCGAACCGTTGTCGCATTGAGCGAGTAGGCGCCGATGCCATCGAGCACGCCGATGGGCTGATAGCTCCCGGCTGACGTGACGTTGAGGGCCCCGGTGGTTCCCGTCACCTTGTCGCCGATGGTGAGCAACGGCACCACTTGGTAGCCGTTCTCGCCTTCGAGCATGGCCGCAGATTTGGTGAAGAAGCCAGTTGGTGCGCCAATGGTGGTGGTCGCTTGGCCGGCGGCCAGGTTGACGTTGAGGCCCGTCCCCGATGCGCTGAAGTCGGCCGTGTCGTTGGTGCCAGCACCGCCATCCATGACGTCGTCGCCGCGGCTACCGGTAATGAAGTCGGCGCCGTCACCGCCGTTCTGGACATCATCTCCCGCCGTGCCCGGAAGCGTATTGTTGCCGGCATCGCCGGTGATCGGTGCCGTCGAGTCCAGAACCGTATCGGACTTGCCCTGCGACAGGATCTGAATGCGCTGGTCCTGTGTGACCGGCGTGTCGGCGCCGTTGTAGGCGGTCGCGGGCGTGGCATGGTTCTCGAGCAAGTAGTCCTGGAAGGCCTTCTGCTCGCCGAGTGCGTTGGCTGGCACATTGGCAACCGCTGTGAAGTCCAGCGCTTCGCTCACCGCCGCCGACAGAGTACCGTCCGTCAGCAAATAACGGAAGTTGTCACCGTTGGCCTTGATCGGGTAGCCGTCGCCACCGTTGGCGGTGAAGTTCAGCGTCACGACGGAGATCGTTGCTGGCGCATCAGGCACGACGATGCCGTTCTCGACAATGCGGGCAATGATGTTGCCGGCTTCGTCGACCAGCGAGATGTTCTCGATCTTGGCGCCCGTGGGATTGGCGCTGTTGTACGAGAAGCGGATGCCGCCGACTTGGGGATAGCCACCGTTCTGCACCGTCGCGCCGCTGGAAAGCCCGGCCGCATAGTTGAAGATCGCGAGCAGGCCTTGCGGTGTCGTGTCGAATACCATCAGCTTGTTGTCGAAGCGCAGCGCATTCTCGATGTCGAGCTGCGAGATGGCGCCGGCCGGCTTCACGTCGGACGCGATCGGCGGGATCTTGTTGCCGTTGGCGTCGATGGAGCCGATCGAGGCGCGCAGCCCGCCGCCGTTCTTCAGGGAGACCATGAAGTCCTGGGCCGGCAGGGCTTCGGAGGCTGCATCGAGGTTGGCATCGGCGGAGATGTCGCCGAGGTTGACCTCCTGCGTACGGCCAAAGACGCGATCGCCCTCGAGGTAAACGTTGGTATAGCCGAAAATGTTGCCGTCCTTGCTGGCGACGACAGTATCAATGGCCGTGACGATAGCCTGGACCTTGCTGCCGATCACGCTTGAGCCGATGATCGTGGCGGCCGTGTCAGCCGTGCCATAGACGGCCTGCAGCGTGGCGGCATCCGACGAGTAGGCGCCATTGATCGCCGGGTTGAGCTTGGCTGTATTGAGTTCGCCAGCGCCATTGAACTCGACGACCAGGCGTCCGAGATAGCTGTACTCGGTGTCCGTGGTGACGATCAGGACCGGCTTGCCATCCAATCCCGCCGTGAGGATCGGGTAGGCATCGGCGGCCGGATTGACATGACCCGGATAGCTGCCGAGCGTGTCGGTGGCGTCCTTCATCAGTTCATGACCGCCGCCGGCCACCATGATGTCGATGCCGGAGACGAGGCCGGCGAGGTCCTTGTTGCGCTGGAGGGTGTCGAGCTGGTCGACCATGACGATCTTGTTGACGCCAAGGGCCTTGAGCGCATCCACTGACGCCTGCAGATAGGCTGCGACTTCCTGCAGATCGCTGGTTGCGGGATTGGCGTCATCCTTCGGCACAGTGCCGTTCGGCGACGACTTCGAGAGCAGTTCCCAGGTCGTGGAGCCGACGAGGCCGATCTTCTCGCCGCCCTGCGTGACGACCGCATATGGAGCGATCTTCGCCTTGATGGCGGAGGCTTCGAGGCCAGCGAAAGCATTGGTGGCCGTACCGCCGAGCGAGGCGTCCGCGAGACCGCGCAGCGAGCTGTCACCGGCGAAGTTGAGGTTCGACGTGATCAGCGGAAACTGGGCACCAACCCAGGCTCCTGATGGTGCAATGGCGCCTTGCAGAACCGGTGAGCCCAGATCGAACTCGTGGTTGCCGAGCGCTGAGGCATCAGTCCCGAATGCGTTCATGATGGCGATGTCGGGACGCGCCAATGCCGTTGTGCCGATGCCGGGTACCGCGTTCAGCGACGGATCGGCGCCAGCCACCAGCCAAGGACCGGGGATGAAACTGTCGCCTTCGCCGAGCACCAGGGTATTGGTGTAGGCATCGTCGAACTTGTCGATCATTGCACCCATGATCGGGGCCGTGTCGACGCCGAGCAAGCCACTTTCGCCATAGTAGTGCAGGATCTGCAACGTGAAGGGCTGATCGACTTGATAGAGCGTCAGTGTGCCCGACACTTCGTTGGAGACGGCGACCAGGTTCTGTCCGTTGGGGCTCGCCGCAGCGTCGATAAAGGCAATGCCTTCCGGCGACACGTCGCCCGTCTTGGCGGCAAAGTTGGTGAAGCTCACATTGACGGGATCGGTGATGTCGAACGTCATGACGGCATTGGCGCGCTCCAGCGCCACGAACGCGTAGGTTCGGCCGCCGACATTGCCGACGGTGATGCCCTCTGGCTCGGCAGCCTTGTTGTCGGAGCGCGTGTCGTCGAAGGCACCCGTGGTCACTGAGGTGACGCGCTCGATGATATCGCCGCTGTCGAAGACGATATTTCCGGCCGAGTCGAGGATCGAGAATGAGCGCCCGCCGTAGGCAAGGATCTGGTCGATGTCGCCGTCGGCGTCGGTGTCGCCGCGCAACTGCGTGATGTTGGCATCCGACGAGCCGGCGCCGAGATTGGATACCGTGAGGCGGCCAATCGAGTCGTTACCCTTGAGGCCGGTGCCGGCGACTGATGCCGTTCCCGCGGTGCCTTCGTTAGCAAACGTGGTATTGTCGAGATCATAGCTGGCCGAGTTGACCCGGATGGTCTCATCAGGCGCCACGAAGTCGTCGCGGTCATCGCCTTCGTTGGCAATGACATAGTACGTCTGGCCGCCGGCTGTGAACGAGGCGATGGCGTCCGGCATGTAGAGGCCGAAAACTGGCGCGCCGGTCTTGAGCTCGGTGGCTATGCCGTTCGTGGCGCTGTCACGGTCGGAGAAGTCGGCCTGCAGGGCTGTGAAGTCCTTCTTGCCCAGCGGTTCAATGTCGGTGATCGTGGCCGTAGCGATATCCAGGATCGCGATCGCGTTCGCTTCCTGCAGGGTGATGAACGCCTTGGTGCCATCCGGCGAGATGGCGATGTACTCGGGCTCGACGTCCTGAGAGACGGTCTTGCCGGGGAAGATCCGCACGCCGGCCGTGCGGAGTGCCGCTTCCTGGCCATCGAACGCCGTGAACCCAGCCGTTTGCACTGTTGGCGAGGCGGCGCCACCAGCGATGCTGATGATGCTGACCGTACCGGGCGCGTCGACGTTGCTATCAACTACGCCATCCGTATCGGCCGGTCCGACGCTCACGTCAGAGCGCAGCTCGGCTTCGTTGGCGACCAGAACTTTGGTGCCGTCGGGCGTGAAGGTCACCATGTCGGGATTGGCGCCGACTGCGATCTTGCTGATGAATGTGCCCGTGGCGGCGTTGAGGAACACGACCTCGCCGGGGGCCGTCTTGTCCAGATTGCGCAATGCTACGGCAACAATGCCGTTCTTGACGGCGACGCTCTGCACATCATTGGAGATGGCGCCGGCGGCGACGAAGTCGAACTTCACGACCAATGTCGGTGCGGCTGGATTGGTGGCGTCAACGATGCTCAGACCCGTGGACGATGTGACGAAGAACCGCTTCGAGCCAGAGTCATAGGCCGAGATCTCGGCACCGGCGAGCGTGATGGTGCTGATCGGCGTCAGGGTGATCGCGTTGGTGGCTGTGGCGCTACCGTTGTAAATCACGGGCATGGGAGCTGGTCCTTGGTCGCTGAGGTTGAGGCCGATGAGCAGGGGATCGTGATCCGACACACGCACCAGCGTGTTGGCGTCGAAGATGGTGGGATCACGGGTGAAATCGGTGTTGTAGTCGAGGGCGTCAGCTTCGTCGGCGTTGATGTGCCACTCCGTGATGCCGGTGATCTCACCCAGCAACGAGGTGTTGGCGAGGATGTAGTCGAGCGCGCCCAGCTGCCCGTCGAAGACGTAGGAGTAGGGGTTCGCCAGCATCGTCTCTTGCAGGTTGATGTAGCCGTGCGAGATCAGATACTCGATCGGGTCTTCCTGGAAGTAGGCGTTGAGGTCGCCGAGGATCAGATAGTCCTGGTCGGTCGTTCCCGTCGGATTGGTATCGAGCCAGGCTTCGAGCGCGGTGGCAGCCAAGAGCCGCTGGTTGTTCCAGTTACCGGCGCCGTCGAGCTGGTCGGCGTCGACACCCGTCCCGGTGCCGCTCTTGGACTTGAAGTGATTGGCAGCGGTCGTGATCGTTTCGCCGGAGGAGATTTCCTGCCACGTGACGGCGACGACGTTACGGCTGGTGTTGGAACCGTCGAAGACATGCCCGACCGTGCTCTGCGTCAACAGACTGGACAGCCCAAGCGCCGGCAAATCAGCATCATTCAGGATCTGCACGCTGGTGCCCGGAGCGACGCGAACCATTGCCGTTTGGTAGATGTAGCCAACGGAGATGGCGTCACCACCGACATGCTGCTGGCCGGGATCGATCCAGGCGTAGGTGCCGGCGCCGACGACGGCGTTGAGTTGATCGACGAGAAAGTCGATGGCATTGCCCGGCGCATTGTTGAGGAAGTCGTTTTCAAGCTCGATCAACCCGAGGATGTCCGCATCCATCTCGGCCAAGACGTTGACCAGTTTGGTCACCTGTCGCGTGAACTCGGTCGCGTTGTTGGCGCCGCGTGAATCCATACCGTTGGCGATATTGTCGCTCGGATCGGAGTTCGTGGTGTCGTCGGAGGGGTTGCTATTCAACGTCTTGAAGAAATTGAGAACGTTGAAGCTGCCGACCTGCAGGCGGCCGCCGACGTTGTCGGGCGTAGCCTCGCGCGGGCTGGTGCTGTCCGCGAAGACATTGTCGCCGTCGACGATGGCGCGCACGCGCCAGGTCGAGCCGGACGCGGCGGCACCGGCCCACTGGTAGTCGAGCACGCCGGTAAGGTTGGTGACCGTGTCGCCCATGCGTGGCGCGTTGGCGGTGTTGTAAGTCGGGCCGAAGCCGTCGAGGGTGCCGATCGCCGCATTCTGCGTGACCAGGCCGTCATCATACGTGATGGTGCGCGCGCCGAGGGCCTGCAGGTGAGCGGCATAGCCGGCTGCGTCCGGGGCGTTGTCATGGGTAAACTGCGCCGGGCGATCGCCGGCGACCAGCTTGATCTCGTTGAAGCGGTCGAGATTGAACTGCTCGGTGATCGTGAGTGTCTGCGGGATGGTGACGAGCATGCCCTCGTATGCTTCGAGGTCCGGCTGGTAGTCATTGTCCTGGCTGAGCGTCACACCGGCTGCCGGCAGATTGACCGTGGCCGCCATGGTGGACACATCAGCAACTGCGCCTGCCTGAACCACACTGACGCTTGTTGCTGCAACCTGTGTCTGCCCGAAGAATTCGCTGACGACACCCGTCACGCGTACGCGATCGCCAACATTGACGTCGCTCGACAGGGCACCCATGAAGATGAAGATGCCTTCCGAAGTCGCGGCGTTGGCGTCTGCATTGGCTGCCAGTTCCTGCAGATAGAAGCCATTCAGGTTCCGCTTCGCGTCGGCATCACCGTTCTGGAAATCGCCAACGACGATGGCCTCGACGGTGACGGTTTGGCCAACGAGCGTGCTGGCTGCACCCGCGCCTTGCACGTCATGGATGCGCGTGATCACGATGTCGTCGTTCTGGATCGTGCCAAGGCCGGAGCCGTCGGCTATGGTCGCGGTGCCGACGGTGCTGACGAGATTCGACAGCGCGACGGTGAATGTCTCGCTGGCCTCAGCCGTCATGTCGCCATTGATGGTGACCGAAACGGTTTGCGTCAGCGGTCCGCCAGCGGTGAATGTCAAGGTGCCTGTCGCTGACACATAGTCGGAGCCGGCTGTCGCACTCCCATCGGCGGTCGCGTAAGTCAGCGTGAAAGCGCCGGTGTTATCGGAGCGCGTGACCGTGAAGGTCGCGATGGACGTGCCGCTGTCGCCTTCGGTGATGGTGACGTCGCCGATGCTTACGGTCGCCGCCGCGCCGACGACGGCAGCGCTGGAGACGTTGATGTCATCGATGCCGATCCACTCGTCGCTACCAGTCGCATTGGCCGTGATGATGCGCACCTGCACTTGCGCCTGATTGTTCACGGTAGCCGGGAGCGTGACGTCGACCGGCGTGACGAGTGTCGCCAGGCTCGGGCCCGTTGATGCGTCGGTGATGAAGCCCGCCGGGACGTTGGTCCACGTGCCGGTCTCACCGAGACGATACTGCACGGCGATTTGCTGTAGCGCATTGTCGGCGGATGCATCGATATCACGGGCATTGAAGCGCACCCGCACGTCCTGGCGGCCGGTTGCGTCGAGATGCAGCACCAGCGAGGGTGCATCGGCGGTTCCCGAGCCTTGGAGCGCGACGACTGGATCGGTGATGGCGAACTCCGCCACGCCACCCGATGTATTTGTATTGGGGGTCGTTTGATTGGCGATGACGTCGATGGCGACGGTGCCATCCGTCAGCAGGGTTTGCGGATCGGCGGCCGTGGCAGCCGTCACGTCGCTGCCGAGGTAGCCGACGATTGACGGGACCCCCGACCAATCGTCATTGACAGTGATGAGTGACGGGTCGGCCCAGTTCTGCGTAAGGGAACCCGACGCGAGAGAATGATACACATTCGACATGACTGAAACTCTCCGCTACCCGCTAGTGAATTCAACTCGAGCGCCGCCAATCAGGACGCTGGCGCGTCTGCGATGACCCGCGCCGCCCCGCATCGGAAGCCGCGCACACATGTTCCCCACGTGACGACGCGGACGCATCCGCTGCTCGTCACAAAACGCTGTCGTTCCGGTTATTGCCGCCCCTTGTGCGCAGGTTGACGCAATACAGACTTAGCCCCCGCGCATTGCCCATTGATCTGAGGTTTCACTGAGCGATGCCGTTGGTACCGCCACACGATGACATCTGCATGAAGGCGATCGAGGATCTCGCTATCCTGCACGTGAGATTGGGCGTCACTCACGTGTCATTCGCCGGCGATACGTCGCAGCCAATCCGCGAGCGATGTCACGCCAACCATCCTGAGTGCCTTGTGTTACATGGCCTTCTGGCGCGTCATCGGTCGCACAGCTCGTCAAGGAGAGCCGATTCATGAATGTCCGTACCGCTCCCACAGCACCCATCGCGCCCTTGCTCGAGGTGAAGGAGAAGACCCAGCGACTGGTCGCCGCAGCTGCCGCCCTCGGCGAGTTGACCAGCCTGCTCATTCGCTCGCCCGAGCATTCGCAGTACACCATTGCCGACATGGAGTGGCTTGTCGTGCCGGCTGTCCTGAACCGTCAATTCCTGATCGTGCGGGCGCAGTCGCCCGGTGAGCAGACGCCGTTGCCCGGTGCGGCCGTCATGTGGGCCAGTGTGTCGGACGAATTCGACGCGATGTTCAAACAGAACCCTGGGCAGCGCTTTACCCTGACGGCCGAACAGCGCAACAGCGGCGACAACATCTGGATCACGGATGTGGTGGGCGTGCCGATGATCTGGAACCGGGCGCTCGACGAGATGCGCGACACCGTCTTCAAGGGCAAGAAGGTCGCCATGTCACGTAAGGAAGCCGACGGCACCATGTCGGTGATCGAGCACCAGCCCCGTTCGTAAGGCGATGCTGACGGGGGCCATGAGCCCCCAGCGGCCAAATTTGGCAACCGATATTTGAGTATTGCCGCGAAAAGCCTCAGCGCTCGCGGAATGCGTGGGCCAACTGGTCGGCAAAGGGTTTGACGAGGTAGGCGAGCACGGTGCGCTCGCCGCGCCGGATCATCATCTCCGCGGGCATGCCCGGCACCAGGCGACTGGTACCAAGCTTCTCGAGTTCACTCTCGTTCAGGATAGCGCGGATCGCGTAGTAGCGTGGAAACTGCGGGGAATCCTGGCGAACGTCCGCCGAGATTGACACGACGCGACCCTGCAACTCAGGCGTCACCCGCTGGTCCAGGGCCGTGAAGCGGATATAGACCTCCTGCCCTTTCTTGACCTGGTCGATGCTGCCCGGATCGAGCTGACCTTCGACCAGCAACGCCTCCTCGTTCGGTACGATCTCCATCAGCGTCTCGCCGGCGGCAACGACGCCACCGAGAGTTACGACGCTGAGCTTGTGAATGACGCCGCTGATCGGGGCCAGCACAACCAATCGCCTGAGTTTGGCCGAGATGGCCGCATCACGCTCATTGAGCTCTGCCAACTTGGTCTCGACGTCGCGCAACTCGGTGAGAACCTCGGAGCTGAAGGCCTGTCGGGCCTCCGTCAACTGCAGGCGCGTTTCGCTGATCTGCGCATTCGTGCGTGCAATCTCGGAGATGAGTTGGCCGCGCTCGCCCTCGATGCGCGAGCGTTCCCGTTGCTGGGTCAGCACCCGCGGCTTGGCGACCAATTGCTGCTCTTGAAGCTGCAGCAAGCCGTCCAGCTCCTCCCGAATGAAGCCGGCCTGCTGGTCCTTGGCTTTGAGTTGAGCGCCGAGACCTTTGATCACTTCCTGCAATTGAGTGACGCGATCTAGCAGCTGCTTCTCCTTGTCGGCGCGCGCACCGCGTCGGGATTCGAACAGTTTCGCTTGCCCGAGCCAGACCACGGCCTTCTGGCTTTGGGGCGCAGGCGCGATATCCGGCAGGGCGAGCTTGTCGCGGCCGTCCCGCTCGGCGAGCAGGCGTGCTTGTCGCGCCTTGAGTTCCTCGATCTGGGCCTGCGTGATCTGGAGACTGGCGCGGATTTCCGTATCGTCGAGCTGGAGGAGAGGCTGTCCGGCCTTGACCTGGTCGATGTTGCGCACGTACAGCGCCGCAACGATGCCGCCTTCGAGGTGCTGAACCTTCTTCGAATTGCCTTCGACCACGACCGAGCCTGGAGCCATCACAGCGCCCGAGATCTCGGTGATGGCCGCCCAGCCGCCGAGGCCGCCCATGACCGCAAGAATCGAGAGCGTGCCGCCAAGCTGATAAAGCCGCAGCGAGCGCAAGGTCTGCGCAACGCTCTGGGTCGCCGCCGGGCGCGTAGATGCTGGTTTGTCCATCGTTGGTCCCTCCGGGCCTTAAGCGCCGACGACGCTCAGCGGCGTTGCCGGTTGCGCCTTGCGCTCGCGCTGGATCTTGGCCAGGACCTCGTCCTTGGGCCCGAACGCCAGCTGGCGTCCCTCATGCAGATAAAGCAGGTGATCGACGCCGCGAATGGCACTGGGTCGATGCGCGATGATGATGATCGTCCGACCCGAGGCTCGCGCCTCCTGCATGGCAGCGAGCAGGGCCGCTTCGCCGTCTCCGTCCAGATTGGCGTTGGGCTCATCAAGGACCAGTAGGGCCGGGTCGCCGTAGAGCGCGCGTGCCAAGGCGATGCGCTGCCGCTGCCCCCCCGACAGTTGCATGCCGTTGACCGCGCCCAATCGGGTGTTGTAGCCGTCTGGCAGGCGAACGATCATGTCGTGAACATTGGCATGTCTCGCCGCCGCAACGACCGCTGTCGGATCGGGATTGGCATCGAAGCGGGCGATGTTGTCCTGGATCGTTCCCGACAGCAGCGTGACCTCCTGGGGCACGTAACCGATACTGCGGCCAAGCTGGTCGGGCTGCCATTGCTCGAGCTTGGCGCCATCGAGCCGGATAGCGCCCTTGGCTGCCGGCCAGGCCCCGACGAGCGCCCGCGCCAGCGACGATTTCCCAGCGCCGGTCGGGCCAATGACGCCGAGCCCAGCGCCGGCTGGCAGCGTGAACGAGATACCTTGCAGGATCGGCACCCCGCTTGTCGGGGCCAGTACCGATACATTCTCGAAGGCAATGGCGCCGCGCGGGGCAGGCAAGGTCATGCGTTCCGGCTCCGGGCCTCTTGCGGTGAGGAGAGCCTCCAGCCGCTTCTTCGCTTGCCGGTAGCCAGCATACTGGCGCCAATGTGCAATCGCCTGGTCGATGGGCGCCAGGGCGCGGGAGATGATGATGGTGCCGCCGATGATGGTTCCGGCCGTGATTTCGCCGCGAATTGCCAGGTAGGCACCGAGGCCCAATGCCGCCGACTGCAGGATCATGCGGAGCACTTTGGCCATGGACGTGAAGATGCTGGCTCGATCAGCGGTTCGCGATTGCAGCCGCACGACGTCATCGACAATGCCTGACCATCGGGCGGCGAACGTCGACTGCATGCCCATGGCGCGCAGGACCTCGGCGGCACCATGCGCTTCCTCGAGGAGGACATGGGATCGGACCGAAGCCGTTGCGATCTCCGTCGACCCGATTTTGCTCGTCCACTCGTTGATCAGCGCCACCAGAAACATCAGCCCCGCCGAACCCAGCGCCAGCATGCCGAGCCAGGGATGCAGCAGGTAGCAGATCGCGACGTAGAGCGGCACCCAAGGCATGTCAAACAGCGAAAAGGGACCAGGGCCCGCCAGGAAATGGCGAATGGCGTCGAGATCCCGAACCGGCTGGGTTCCGACATTTGGCGACTTGCGCACGGTTTCCTCAAGCATGCGCTGGAACACCGGCAACCGGAGTTCTCCGTCCGCCAGCCGACCGACCCGGACCATCATTCTGGCGCGAATAAACTCAAGCACACCACTGAACAGGTACAAGCCGACGGTCACGCTGGCCAGCGCCACCAACGTCGGGAAACTGCGGCTGCTCAGCACGCGATCATAGACCTGCATCATGAACACGGAGCCGGTCAGCGCCAGCAGATTAATGACGCCGCTGAACAACGCGGCAAATACGAAGGTTGCCCGTGCCTTGCGAAAGATCGACGTGAACGCACTGGATCGATGGGAGGATGGGGCTGTCATGAAGCGCTCGGTTACGCGACGCTGCGGGAGGACCGGAGTGACGGCATGGATCGCGAGAGGATACGGGCTACGGCGCTGGTGGTGATCACAATGGGCCGACCGCGTGCACGGCGACGGACCCGTCGACCTGGCGCGAGCGAATCTTCACGGTCTTGCCCTTCCACTCCTGGCCGCCCAGGCGTTCAATCAATTGCGGCACCAGGGCTGGATCGCCGACCGCTTCCATCAGCCAGAGATTGTCGCCGCTGTTCCAGGCCTTGGGTGCCAGCCGTACCGCCTTGGTGGCTTGCGTGAGTTGTTGGTCGATGGCGTCGGAAACCCGCGCCCACATCACGGCGGCGGCCGGAACGATGATGCCGCTGGTGGCCGATCGTTTGCTCGCCAGCATGAACTGGCCGGACTGGATGGCCGGGGCCACAAGCCATCTCAGTTCTGCGAGCGGCATGCGCATGTGCGGTTCCGATCGCGCCATGACGGCCGCAACCTGGCCGAACGCCACGGTTCTCTGCCGCGCGATGGCGGATCGGCGTTTGCGGACCTCGGCCGCGCGTTGGCTGTCGTCGCCCAGCGGAACCGAGGCCGTGGCGCTGCGGGCCTCGGGGTCAATCGGCGACTGGGCGGGCTGGGGCAGGGCGGGGGCCTGCTGATCCGGCGACTGCGGCTCGGCTGGTGCACGCAAGACCATTCGACACTCCCCGCTTCAACTGGCGCAAACCCGACGGGGGACCCCTAGTTGAGTTTTGCGACTATGGGGTGACAATAACGAACGGGCTGCAATCGTGCGTCGATCACAGCGGCCACGCGTGCGCTCGGGTCGCCAATGGGCTGAGAGATTCCAACAAATCAGGGTGGCGGTCGTCGCGTAAACGGGGCTTCAAGGTTGGTCCGCACGCAGGTGGGAATCTAGATGGCGCTGCAACTTTTGCGCGGTTGCGCTGAGGTGTGATGAGGTGTGACATGTGTGCTACGGATCGCTTTCCCGGCGTGGCAGGAGCGATGCCAGTCACGGTGGTCACACGCTCGGGGAGGGCAGGCGTGCGATCAAGCGGGCTGCGACGCGTGTCACTTCGCGGCCGTGACGTATTCATAGCGGCAGCGGATCCGTTCGCGTGCACGCCCGGCAGGCCGCGCGCCGCAATCTAAGCTGTCGCCGTCGCTGTTCTGCCACTGCAACCGTGTTTCAGACAACGTTCGGCTGTGGACGCGTGGCACGCTGCTTGAAGGCAAGCCAGAGCGTTGCCAATACGATCAAGATCATCAACGGCAGAGTGGCGACGTTGATGACGGTCCAGCCGGCGGCTGCGTGCATGATGCCGGAGAACAGCGCCGCCGTGGCCGTGGTGGCGTAGACGATGAAGTCGTGGCTCGCCTGCACCTTGGCGCGCTCGATCGGCTCATAGGTGCGCGTTAACAGCGTCGAACCACCGACATAGGCAAAGTTCCAGCCGAGGCCGACCAGGACGTTGGCGATCAGGAAATTCCAGAAGTCGATGCCGGCGAGGTTGACCAGCGCGCAGCCGAGCTCGATCAGTGCGCCGGTGGCGATGATCGGGAGCACGCCGAAGCGTTGGATCAGGTGGCCGGTGAAAAACGACGGCAGGAACATGGCGATGATGTGCCACTGGATGACGGTGGCGCTGTCGCGGAAACCGTAACCGCAGGCGACCATAGCCAGCGGCGTCGACGTCATCACGAGCGTCATCACCGCGTAGCCGAACATGGAGGACATCACCGCCGTGATGAAGGCCGGCTGGCGCGCAATCTCACCCAACGGGCGACCACCCTTGGATTTCTCCGAGGCTGTGAGCGGGGGAATGACCAGCGTCTGGAGCACGAGGAGACTCACGGCTGCGACCAGCGACAGGGCAACAAAAATGCCCATGAAGGTAACGGGCGCGAACCAATCAACGGTGCGTTTGGCAAGTTCAGGCCCGATGAAACCGGCGGCAACACCACCCACCATGACATAGCTGATAGCGCGCGGTTTCAGGCTCAGCGGCGAGATGTCCGCGGCAGCGAAACGATAGTAGTGGGCGAAGGCGGCCGCAGAGCCCTTCAGGAAGGCCGCGAAGCAGAGCAACTCGAAACTGCGCAGCCACACGGCTGCGGCGCCGCAGATGCCGAATGACATCGAGAGAAGGGCGCCAACCGTGAAGCCCGCGCGCCGGCCGATGCGCGCCATCAGGAATGAGGCTGGGATCGTCAAGGCCATGATGCCGGCATGATTGAGAAATAGCGGCATGGTGGCGAGCCACGCCCACTTCGGCTCCAGCATGGCGAGGGCGGCAAGCGGCAACGTCACCGTGCCCATGGACTGCACGGTCATGAACAGCCCCTGCGCCAATGCCAACAGCGGGACATTGCGGCGATAGCCGGCGGTATCGTCTGGGCTCGCAGACATGTCGGTGGATCTCCCTCTATCGCCGAGAGAGCATAACGGAGGCGCCGAAGGTTCAACAATGGGCGCTGGCGGGCGACCGGCGGTCGGAAATCGCTGAGCTCAGGGCTCGGAAAATACAACAATCTGGCAGTTGAACTGTGCACTGATGCGGCAAAGCCATAGTCCCCTGCGACCGAATCACAATAGCGGTGGACCTATCGCGAGGCTGACGGGGAATTGCGATTTGACGAACCATGGCACAGCGGGTTTTTGGACGCAACTTATGGTTGCGTTTTATGCACAGGCGCCTCCGCCGCGGACCAATCCCGGCTAAGGCCGCTCGCGACCAGCATTCATGACCACAACTGAGGCGCGCCACTGCGGTTTCGCAGCGCGAACGCCTGTGCCCGACCGCGTCTCACGCCAGCCTGACCAACGACCGGACCGAGGTCGTTGGGTTCGAAATCATCCATCCATAGACGCGTGCCAGCAGCACGCGACCGCAATAACCGACAGGGAGAACAACCATGGCCATCATCAACGGCTCGGCGGGCAACGACACCATCAGCACGACCGTCAACACGGCAACCAGCAACGCGCCAGGCACACTGGCGACCGCAGGCGATGACACCATCAACGGCGGCGGTGGCAACGACAACCTGTCTGCGGGCTCGGGCAACGACACGATTACCGGTGGCGGCGGCGACGACACAATCAATGGCCAGACCAATGGCCTGTTGGGTGGCGACACGGCCGTGTTTTCCGGGCCATGGCGCGACTACACGGTGACGTTCGACACGCTCACCGGCACCTACACCGTGCTCGATAGCGTGCCCGGTCGCGATGGCCGCGATACGCTGACCAACATCGAGAAGGTGCAGTTCTCAGATGTCACGCTCAACATTGCGCAGGCCGTCAACGTGGCGCCGTCGATCGTCTCAGAAGATCCGCGCGCGGCCACCGAGGATGAGCCGCTGGTGTTGACGCCGGCGAGCCTGGTCAGCGATGCCAACGCGGGCCTCGGTGACACGATCGCGATCACGTTCCCCGTGAGCCCAGCGCCCGTCAATGGCACTGTCAGCCTCAACGCGTTCGGCGACGTCGTGTTCACGCCGACGCCCAATGCGTCGGGAACAGGCTCGTTCACGTATACGGCCACGGACGCCAAGGGTCTCTCGGTCACGCAGACGGTGACGGTGAACATCGCACCGGTCAACGATGCGCCCGAGATCAGTGGCGATGCGACGCCACTGCACGGCACAACCGAGGATGGCGATGATGTCACCGGCACCGTAGCGGCGACCGATATCGACCTCGATGACACGCAAGAATTCTCGGCCGGAGAAGCCAGCCATGGCACGGCCACCGTGGACAGCGAGACCGGCGAATACACCTACACGCCGGACGCCGATTTCGCCGGAACGGACAGCTTCGACGTCACCGTGACCGACAGTGAAGGCGGCACGGCGGTGGCGACGATCACCATCGACGTTGCGCCTGAGGCCGAGGCGCCGTCGCTGGCGCTGGGTGCAAAAGGCGGCGGCGGCGGTGGCGGTGGCGGTGGTGGCGCTCGCCAAGTCGCCGTATTCGACAATGGTTCGTATGTGGATACCGGCAACAATTTTCGGGCGGAATCCGACAACATCCAGGCGTCGCTGACGTCGCTCGGACATACGGTCACGACGTTCACGGGGTTCGATGCGGGATCCATCACGGCGGCACTCGCTGGAAAATCGGTTCTCGTTATTCCTGAACTAGAGAACGGCAATTTGGCAGGCGCGCTCGATGCAGCGGCTCGGTCCGTCATTGCCACATTCGTACAGAATGGCGGCGTACTCATCATCAATGGCGAATACGACTCCAATGATGAATCTCTGCTGAATTCCGTATTCGGGTTCAGCATCGCAAGTGGTTCCGCTTCCGGACCATACAGCCTGAATGCGATTGCAGCAGCCGGCACAGCGTTTGCCGACGACTCCGCTACGATTCCCTATGCCAACGGCACCTATCCGATTGCGATATCGAGCCTTCCTGCTGGTTCGAGCAGCATCTACGGCAACGGATCAGGGTCCGTCGTTTCGATGATACCGCATGGTACCGGACAGATCATACACCTTGGCTTTGACTGGTATGACGCGGCCCCGGTGGGCTTACAGAACGGCGGCTGGCTTGGCGTGCTCGACAGCGCCATCAGCAGCTCGGCTCCGGTGATCTCCACGGACGTCACAGGCGCAGAAGACGCCGAAGCCATCTCGATCGGCACCATTGCGGCGGCCAGCAGCGATCCCTCTGAGACGGTCGCACTGCGCCTGACCGGCTTCCCGGAAGGCGCGACATTCTCCGTCGGCGCCTCCGATGGCGAGGGCGGCTGGCTCATTCCGAGTGCCAGCGTTGCCGCGCTGGCGACCACGGCCCTGACGATGACACCGCCGTTGAACTACAACGGCAGCTTCACGCTGACGGTGACCGCGACCTCGACCGACACAGCGATGCTCACCACCGGTTCGGCCAGCGACAGCGCCTCGACCAGCTCGACGCTGAGCGTGGTCATCACGCCGGTCAACGATGCCCCAGAGGCCAATGCTGATACCGCCACCGTGCACGAAGATCTGTTTGACGACACGGGCATGAGCGCGGTTCCCATTCTACCCAGCACTGGAAATGTGCTGACCGGAGCCGGCGCAGATACTGACATCGACGCCGGTGACACGCGCACGGTGACGCTGGCAAATGGCCTGGAAGTTGGCACATCGATCGCGCTGGAGTTCGACGCGGGCCTCGGCGTGCTCGGCCACATCGTCTTTGCGGCCGATGGCACCTGGACGTTCACGCCAACAGCCAATGCGCTGGGCGGGGGCGACGGTCCCTTCACGCAGGAGATCACCTACACCATCGAGGACGAGGAGGGCGCGACGAGCTCGTCGACCCTGACCCTGACGCTCAGCGGCGAGAACGACGTGCCGGTAATCACGGTCGCCGAGGAGGGAGCGCAGTTCCCATCAGCGGTAGTCGAGGATAGCCTGGAAGATTTCTCGGCTACGGGCCAGCTGGCGATCGACGACGCCGACCAAGGCGAGTCGTTCTTCCGCGAGGCCGGTGGCATCTCCTCCAATCCGTCGCTGGAGGGCGCCTACGGCACATTGTCGATCAACCGGTTTGGCGAATGGACCTATCTGCTCGACAGCGATCATGAGGATGTCCAGGCTCTGGGCGAAGGCGAGAACCTGAGCGACCAGGTCACGGTGCAGGCCTATGACGGCACCGAGTACGTCCTCGAAGTGTTGATCCGCGGCAGCAACGACACCGTGACGATCACGGCCGAGCTTGCCGGCGGCACGGTGGCGGACACATCGGAGGATGACACGGAGTCTCTGGCATCCCTCACGGGTGATCTCAGCGACGCCATCGAGGACATCGACGGCGACGACGAGCACAGCTTCGCCATAACCGGCGAAGACGTGGTCGTCGATGAGGAGAGTGGCTACACGCAGCTGGAAGGCGCCTATGGCACTCTGACGGTGATGACGGACGGCACCTACGAGTATGTGCCGCATGCCAAGGCCGTCAACGGCCTGCAAAGCGGCTCGGATACCGACGTGTTCACCGTCGAAGTGGATGACGGCACGGACCAGGCTTCCACGACGCTCACGTTCACCATCACGGGCGCCAACGATACGCCCGAGATCACGGCCACGGTTGGCGAGCCGGTCTTGGCGGATTCAGACGTCACCGATACGTTCGACGACATCACCGGGACCATTGCGGTCGACGACCGGGACAGCGACGCCGACCTGACGGTCTCCATCGTCGAGGGCACGACGGGTTCAGATGAGGGTGGTGACTATACGACGATCGCCGGCGATCTCGGCACGCTCTTTGTCTACGCCGACGGCACGTACCGCTATGAGCCGGACGATGCCGCCATCAATGCGCTGAAAGACGATGCCAGCGACGAATTCGACGTGCAGGTGTCGGACGGTGTGGGGCCTGCCGTGGCGTCGACGCTGACCATCAATGTTACCGGCGTCAATGACATCCCGACGCTGGCGGCCGTGGTCGAGGTCGAGTTGAATGAAGGCGAGGTTGTGTCCGGCACCATCGCGGGATCGGACGCAGATGGCGACACGCTGACCTACGCGCTGCTCGCGCCCGCGCCGATCGGGCTGGAGTTCAACGAGGACGGCAGCTGGGAGTTCGATGCGTCGAGCTACACATGGCTGGCGAACGAGGCACAGCTGACGTTCAGCCTCGCGTATACAACGAATGACGGCACCGAGACATCGGAGTCCGGCCTGCTGAACTTCACGATCTACGGCACCAACAACGCGCCGACCGTGACGCCGCTGACGGCAACTGCGGTGGAGAGCGTGCTCTCGGCCAGCGTCAATGGCTTGCTCGGCGCCACCAACGGCGGTGATGGCGGTGCACTCGGTGTCGTACTGCCGGAAGAAGATCTGCCGGCGGGCGTGACGTTCGATGCGATGACCAACACGTTCACGCTCGATGCGATGGATCCGGCGTTCAATAGCCTCCCTGGGGGCAACTTGTATCCGGTGACGGTCAACTATGGTGTCAGCGACGGCATCGATGTGACGCCGAATACGATCACCTTCACTGTCGTTGGCACCAACGATGGCGCTGTCATCGGGGGCACAGCATTCGGGTTGATGACCGAAGATGTGTTTGGCTTCCCGCCGCGGCCCGAGGCTGGGCCACAACTCGAGCCCGAAGGCGACACGATCCCCGGCGACGACACCACCACTCAGGTATTGACGGTTGGCAGCAGCGTCTCTGGCACCATCGCGCCCTCGACCGACGAGGATCGATTCAGTATCGAGCTGACCGCCGGGACCACGTATCGCTTCAATCTTGACGGCAGTGGCGATACGCCGCTCGGTGACACGTATCTCTATCTGTACGATGCGGAAGGCACGCTGCTGGTACAGAATGACGACTCGAACTCCAGCCTGAATTCGCAGATCACCTTCACGGCGCCCGCCGACGGCACGTACTATCTCGGAGCCAAGTCATACAACACGGCTTACGTCGGCACGTATCAGCTGAGCGCTGTTGAGGCCTCGACGGAGTACTCCGTCTCAGGCGTGCTCAACGTGACCGATGCCGACAGCGAGCAGAATGTGCTG
Source organism: Hyphomicrobiaceae bacterium (assembly GCA_046154645.1). Classification (GTDB taxonomy): domain Bacteria; phylum Pseudomonadota; class Alphaproteobacteria; order Rhizobiales; family Hyphomicrobiaceae. Next base: position 69,840 of record JBJXDZ010000104.1, on the reverse strand, counting down.
GTAGCCTTCGATGAGGAAGAAGGCGACAACGGTTACGGTACCTTCACCGTACAGGCCAATGGCGCGTGGACCTACATTCTGGACAATGAAATGTCCGCGGTTCAAGCGTTGGGCAACGGGCAAACCTTGATCGACCGCATCACCGTAACGTCGCTCGACGGGAGTGACACGCAGGTGATCACGGTGCTCATCCAGGGCGCCAACGATGCTCCCGTGGTCGCCGAAGCCGAACCGATGGCGGTGACAGAGGACACCGGCGTCTTTGCCGTCAACCTGCTCTCGTCACTGTCGGTGACGGATGCCGAAGGCCAGGCCCTGCACATCGAGGGCGTTCGCTTCATGGTGCCGGGAGCCATGGAAGAGGATGAGGAAGACGGCCTCTTGTCCGTCGGTCCGGCGCCAACGCCGAGCATGCCGTTCTACATGGTCGGCGACACGCTAATGGTCAACACCGACGCCAGCAACATCGACGTATACGGTGGCGAGATGGTGGCGCTTACGTTGACCTATGAAGTCGTCGACGCGCAAGGCGGCGCTACGACCGTGACGCGGACACTGACCTTCACCGGCGCCAATGACGCACCGGTGGTATCGGCTCCGATCATGGACGTCGAGCCCGTGAGCGAAGCCGGCAGCACGTCAGAGGGTAGCGTCGTCACGATCAGCGCGCTGCTCAACGTTTCGGATGCCGATACGCATCCGGATGGTGAGGGGATCGATGGCGTCTTGGAGGATCTGCACGTCGTCGAGCCGCTGGAAACACCGGCGGGCGTGGCGTTCGATGCGGAGACGCAGACGTTCACGGTTGATGGTGGCGATGAGGCCTTCGACTCGCTGGAGTCGGGCGAAATCCGGGTCATCGTCGTCAACTACTTCGTCACGGACGGTGCCTCGGAGCCGGTTCCGCATCAGGTGACGTTCACCGTGATCGGCGACAATGATGCGCCGCGGGTGACGGGGAGCGTTGAAGCGATCGCCTTCGAGGATACGGGTCTGGCCAGTGTTAATCTGCTGGCGGGCGCGTCCGATGTCGATGGCGGCACGCTCACTGTCGTCGCGCCAACCATCACGGCGCTGTTCTACAATGGTGAGGAGATTCCCGGGCATTCGCTGCTCGGGCCCGTGCCAGCGCAGTGGATGATCGGCAACAACCTGGTCATCGACACCGACGACAGTGACATCGATCTGCCGGCCGGCGACGAGGCCCAATTCACGATCACCTACATGATCGATGACGGCAACGGCGGCCAGACCGAGCAGACCGCCTACGTCACCATCGTCGGCGTCAACGACGCGCCGTACATCATCGACAACCAGCAGTCGGCGGTGACAGAGGGTGACGGCCTGGTCGGCCTCGATGTGTTGAGCACCATCCACGACGAGGATTACGAGGACGAACTGCGGGTGGTCAGTGTCGATGCGGCCGCGGCGCCAGGTGTGGTGCTCGACGAGGAGACGGGTGGCGTCAGCATCGATACCGACAACGCGGCGTACGATGCATTGAAGGCCGGCGAGACGAAGATTGTTGCCTTCAACTACACGGTCGAGGACGAGGACGAGGCGTCGGTGACGCATACGGCCTATGTCACCGTCACCGGCGTTAATGACAGCCCGACGAACATCACGCTGATCGGTGCCAATGAGGCCGGTGCCATGTCGTTGCCGGAGCATACACCAGGCCTGTTCGGCCGGTTGACGACGGCGGATGCCGACGATGCGGCGTTCACTTATTCGATCGTCGGTGGTAGCGGGGCCGGTAAGTTCAGCTTGGGTGGCGTCAACGGCGATCAGATCCTGATCGAAAGCCATACGGTGCTCGATCTCGAACGCGACGGTGGCGGGCCGTTCACGCTGATCGTGCGCTCGACGGACAGTCACGGGGCCAGCACCGAGCGGACGTTCGCGCTCAGCATCAGCGATGTGACGCCGGACAATCTGTTCGGAACTGGGCAGAGTGACGTCATGCACGGCGGCTCGGCCGGCGACATCATCCACGGCTTCGGTGGTGATGACACCCTTGTCGGCAACGGGGGTGCTGATCAACTCTACGGTGGCGCTGGTGCCGACGGCCTGATCGGCGGCACTGGGAATGACACGATTTCCGGCGGTGACGGCGAGGATTGGGTCGTTGGCGGCGATGGTGCCGACGGCATCAACGGCGACGGCGGCAACGACGTCATCTACGGCAATGCCGGCGAAGACTGGATCATCGGCGGCGCCGGTGGCGATTTCATCGACGGCGGTGCCGACGGTGACGTCATCTACGGCAACGAAGGTGCTGACGGCGTCTTCGGTGGCGCGGGCGTCGATTTCATCGTCGGTGGTGCCGGCAATGACACCCTGTTGGGTCAGGGTGATGCCGACGGTCTCTTCGGTGGCGCCGATAATGACTACCTCGATGGTGGCGACGGTAATGACACGATCCTGGGCGAAGACGGCGGGGACATCCTCGTCGGTGGCGCAGGTGTCGACAGCATCGACGGCGGTGCGGGGAACGACTCGATCCGCGGCGGTCTCGGACTTGATCTGCTGACAGGTGGTGCGGGATCTGACACTTTCGCCTTCGAGGATGGCGACAGCGTTGCCGGCAGCGGTGACTTCATCCAGGATTGGCAGAACGGCACCGACTTCATCGATCTCAACGGGATCGCGGCTGTCGATGCGCTGGGTGACCTGGTGTTCACGCAGTCCGGCTCGTCCGTGGTCATCACCGGTGACGGTCTCGAACTGGTCGTCACCAACGCCAGCACCGGCGACTTCGACGCGGCCGACTTCTACTTCCACCCCGCCGCCTGAAGTTCACAGTCCGCAACAGACATGGGAGCGGGTCCGCATGGATCCGCTCCCGTTTCTTTTGACGTCCTGTCAACGCGGGGTGAGCTACAACCTGGCGGTCTCCCGAGGCAAAGCCAGCGCGCTCACGCTGCGATTTGGAACTGGCCAGTCAACGCGACCATGGTGGCTTCGGCAACGCGCGCCACCTCTGTCAACTGCGCCGGCGAAGGGGGGCGGTTCTCCAGGGCGTTCGTCTCGATGACGTCGCAGAGATCGCCGACACGAAGGGCGCCGATATTGCGGCTGAGCGACTTCAGCGCGTGTGCGGCGCGGGCAATGCGCACGGGCTCGGCATCATGCAAGGCGGCGAGGTCGGCCAGCAGGCGGGGCGCATGCTCGATATACAACCCGGCAATGCGGGCGGGCAGATCGTCGCCGGGCGCCTGGATCTGGCGGATCGAATCCAGCACGCCAGGATCCAAGAGCGTAGTGCTGGCGCTGTGGCCCTCGCTGGCGGCCGCGGCGAGGGGAGGATGATCTTCAGCGACCGTCGTCGCGCTAAGCCAGCGGGCGAGACAATCGTTGATGCGACTGAGCGAGAACGGCTTGGACACGAAGTCGCAGGCGCCGGCGCGCCGCCAGTTTTCCGCATCGGCGCCGAGAATGTTGGCGGACAGCGCGACGATCGGAATGGGCGCACGCTTGGCCTCGTCGAGCAACGCCAGAATGCGCCGCGTCGCCTCCTGCCCATCCATTTCGGGCATACTGCCGTCCATGAAGATGAGATCGAAGTTGCCCGACGCGACAGCTGATAGCGCAGCCGCCCCCGTCTCGACATTGGTGACCTGCACGCCTAGGCGATGCAGCGTTTCGGCGAGCACCTCGCGATTGACGGGACTGTCGTCGGCCGCCAGCACGCGATAACCGGCAAACGGTTGCTCACGCGCGTCGACAACCGCTGCGGTCATCGCGGCCTGATACTCGCGCACGCGTCCGTCGAGGGCGGCAACGATGACATCCCGCGTACGTTGCCCGCCAACCGGGGCTTCGATCAGTCCGCAGGCGAAGCCCTCGTCGATCAGGCTTGTGACGGCGGTGTCGCCCAGCGAAGTGATTGCGAGCAGCGGCGGGAGCTGTTCGAGATCGCCGGGCTCCAAGGCCGCGACGAAGACGGCGTCGGCAATGATCAGGCGGGCTGCACCCGCATCCGCCGGTTCGGCGATCTGCAAGCCGAGATCACCGATAAGGCACGCGATGGCCTCGCGCACCGGACCGTCGGCGAGCGCGATCGCAACGGCGCCTGAACGGGGGGCGTGCGGTGACGCCGGCACATCGACAGTCACTGGCACATCGAGCGTGAACGTCGACCCGCGCGCCACCGTGCTTTGGACCGTGATGTCGCCGCCCATGGCCCGCGCCAGCTTGCGGCAGATGGTGAGACCAATGCCGGTGCCGCCGAAGCGGCGCGTGGTCGAAGCGTCGGCCTGCGTGAAGGGATCGAACAGGCGTTGCAGCGCGTCCGGCGGAATGCCGATGCCGGTATCGCGCACCTGGAACTGAAGGCGCGGTCTGCCGTCGGCACCGATCCGGTGCTCGAGGCGCACGAGCACGCCGCCCTTTTCCGTGAACTTGAGCGCATTGTTGACCAGATTGGAGAGGATCTGGCGCAACCGCAGGGGGTCGCTGACAATGCTGTTGGGCACGTCCGGCGCGCAGTACCAGGCAAGCTCGAGACCGCTCGACAGGGCGCGCTCCGAGAACAACTGCAACACATCCTCGACCGTCTCTGCCGGATCACAGGCGATCTGCTCGAGTGTCAAATGACCAGCCTCGATCTTCGAGAGATCGAGCACGTCGTTGATCAGTGACAGCAGCACCTGCCCGGACTTGAGGATGATGTCACAATGGCGACGGGCCTTGGGCGCGAGGTTGCCGGCAGCCATGAGTTCGGCCATCACCATCATGCCGTTCATGGGCGTGCGGATCTCGTGCGACATGGTGGCGAGGAATTCCGATTTCGCGGCATTAGCGCGCTCGGCCACGTCCTTGGCCAGGACCAGATCGCGGGTGCGCTCAGCGACGGTATCGGCCAGCCCGTCCCGCTGCCGGCACAAGGCGGCGTCGCGGTCCCGGATCTCCAGCATCATGGTGTTGAACGCCTCGACCAGACGGCCGGCCTCGTCATCGCTGGTGCGCGCCACGGACTGGCTGTAGTCGCGCGAGGTGCGGATGCTCTCCGTGGCGGCGGTCAGTGCGACGATCGGTTTGGTGATCGAACCCTGCAAACGCGCCGCCGCTGCCATGGCCAAGGCCGCGGCAACGACACCGGCAAGCATTGCTTCGAGCAGGCTTGCCTGCAGCGCATCGCGGAGATCGCTGACGTCGGCAATCAACGACAATTGGCCGACCATGCGGCCGCCGCTGATCACGGGCGCCGAAACGAGATAGGTGCGCAGCTTGATGGACGTGAAGGCGCCGATCTCTCTATTGGCGGCAAGCCGGTCTCCACGGTTCCCCAGCACGATGCCGTTGCCGACCTCGTACAAGCGCTGGCCGGCAGCATCGACAACCACGGCGTAGCGGATCTTCGAGAGCGATGCGACACCGTTGAGTTGCGCCGTGACGCCGCGCTGGTCTGCCTTCTCGACCGCGCCGGCAAGTGTGGCCGCCAGCGTGGTGGCGAGTCCCATCAGCATTTCGCGCCGTGTCTCGAAACGCCGCTCCGTCTCACGCCAGGCAGAGGCGCCGGCCGCAAGCACTGTCGCCACCAGCACGCTGGCGAGCAGCATGCCCGCAACCTTGCCTTCGATGGTCTTGAACTTGCTGAAGCGCACGCGACAACTCGATGATCGTGGGACTGGCGGGATCGGGCAAGAGTCTCGGCCGACAGTGTGCGGCATCGATATTGAAAGCCGATTAACCCCCAATGCGCGCCGCTGGCCACATGACTACGGAGGCTCGGCGAGGGGTGTCACGGCTGCAAATATTGCCAGTGCGGCAACGCTTGTCGCGCTTTGGCACATAGCCTCGACTTTCTTCAGCGGCGTCAATGAAAACTTAGCTGCGTCCGCAGGTTGTGCTTTTCTGTCAGCGCCCCGGCGCGTATGAAAATGCTGGTCGAGGCATGTCCGTATTGCTTGCGGCAAGAACGTCGAGCTTAGCCGTCAGCGGCGAGTTTCAGGACAAACTATGTGGCAGTCGGTGAAATCGTTTGCGTCGGATGTGCAGGGTGGCATCGCCATCCAGGCCAGCCTGGCGTTGCCGATCCTCATCATGCTTGTCGGTGGCGTGCTCGACTACGGCCAAGCCATCAATCAGCGCCAACGCCTCCAGGATGCAGTCGACAAATCCGCACTCGCCGCGGCCCGTGAGCTCGGACTCTCCGATGCCCGTCGCGAGAATGTGCAGGCCATTGTCGAAGGTAAGGTGCAGGCGTCGCTGACCGTCAATGGCGGCCATGGCCTCGCCCCATCCGTCGTCACCAAGATCAACGAAGATCCCTTCGAGGTTGCTGTCACCGCCCAGCAGTTGACGCAACCCTACTTCGGCGGCAGCTTCGGCATCGCGCCACTCGATCTCGAGGTGCATGCCGTGGCGCGGATCGTCGGGCGGCCCAATATCTGCGTGCTGGGGCTCGATCCATCAGCTGGCGGCACCATCTCGCTCGAGCAGGGTGCTCGCGTCACAGCACTGAATTGCGCGGTGTTTTCGAACTCGACCGACGCGCAGAGCATCAAGTCCAAGCAAACCTCGGTATTGACGGCAAGCCTCATTTGCTCGGCCGGCGGTCGCGACGGCACCAAGGGCAATTTCATGCCCGAGCCGTTGATGGACTGCCCCACCTTCGACGACCCGTTGGCTGGGCGTCCCGAGCCAGCTGTCGGCGCCTGCGACAAGTCCGTGCGGACGCGCATTCAAGGCAACGTGAGGCTGACGCCGGCAACGTTCTGCGGTGGATTGCGCATCGAGGACGGCGCCGAGGTCGAACTGGCACCAAGCACCTACGTCATCAAGGACGGTGAGTTCCGCGTCGGCGACAAGGCGAAGCTCAAGGGTGCCGGCGTCACCTTCTTCTTCATCGGCAAGGGAGCCCAGTTGCGGTTCGAGCGGCTCTCGACGATCGACTTGACGGCGCCGAACAGCGGCTCCATGGCCGGCCTGCTGATGTTCGAGAGTCGTAGCCAGGGCACCAACGCCAAACACCAGATCCTCAGCGATGACGCCCGCAATCTGCTCGGCACGATCTATCTCTCGCGCGGGCAGCTGCATGTCGATGCCAACAATCCCGTCGCCGACAAATCGGCCTACACGGCCATCGTCACGCGCATGCTAACGCTCTACGGCGGCCCGAATCTGGTGCTGAACACCAACTACGATCTGACCGACATCCCGGTTCCGGCGGGCATCCGCGGTGCGGGACAGCCTGCGACGCTGGTGAAGTGAGGTCGACAATGGTCCCGTCAGATCCCCACGACGCCGCCGTGCTCGTCGTCGACGACGATCCGATTTTCGCGGCACTGGCCGTCACGTGTCTGAGCCGCGCCGGGCTGCGCACGGCGTCGGCCAGCGACGGCGTCGAGGCCCTCGACATCCTCCAGGTCCAGCGTTTCGACGTGCTGCTGGTCGACCTCGACATGCCGAAGATCGACGGCTTCCGCTTGATCGCCTTGCTCCGCGGCATGCCGAAACTCGACTCTCTCGCCATCATGGTGGTCTCAGGCACCCGCGATCCCGCCGCTTACGAGGAAGCGCTGGGGCTTGGCGCCGACACGTTCCTCACCAAGCCGGTAGAGTGGGGCCTGTTGCCGGTGCGGGCGCGGTTCATCCTGAAGCGCCGGGAGTGGACCAGCCACCGCAGCCAGAGCCAGGTTGCGTGAGATGGCCTGTGGCGTGGCCCGCCAACCCATCCACGCGGGGGCAGTTGTTGGCTGGCGGCATGAAATCGCCAGATGTGCGGCATTGAGGGTCGGCTGTTGGCGGGCTGTTAAGTCTCGTCGTGGACACTACTTAGGTCGACGCGCCGGTCAGACGATCGCACAGGATCGCCAGCCGCTGGTCGGGCAAAGTCATTCAGCGGCGGCGTTGCGTGCGCCAGGAGTTCCTATGCAACTGTGGCCAGGCAGGACAGCACCGCGGGCAGCCCCGACGGTGGCCCCAAAACCGGCGCCGACATCGGGCACCAAGACGGCGCTCGTGATCGACGATGATCCCCTGTTCCAGGAAGTGGCCGCGATGCTGATTGGCACCACCACGGGGTTCAACGTCGTGCGCGCCAGCGACGGTCGCGAAGGGCTGCGGCAGGTGTTGGCCCACGCCGATCAGCTGGGTCTGATGGTCTGCGACCTCAACATGCCGGATTGCGATGGCGTGGAGTTTTTCACCGAGCTCAGCAATCGTGGCCTGCGAGTGCCGTTGTTGCTCGTGACGGCGGCCCCAAAGCCGGTCGCCCGGGCCGCCCTCGGCCTCGCCAATGCCAGCGGTCTGCGCGTCCTGGGATTGCTCAGCAAGCCCGTCAATGTCGGCGAGTTTTCGGCCCTCGTGGCCGGTATCGCTGCAGGTGTCCAGGCGGCTTGATGTCGCCGAACTGGCCCCCCAAGCGTTACGGATCGGGCAGGGGCATGGCGGCCCAGCGCCGGCTCAGCAAGCTCGCCCAGCAACCTCGCCTTGCCATTTGAGCCGCACACACTAAGCTTGCGCCGACCAAATCAGCACGCGCGTCCCCGTCTTCGCTGCTGCGGCCGCCCCATTGCGGTCGAGGGCGGGCGTGTGTTGAGCCCTGGAAAATTCGCTGTTCGACGTCACACCGGAAACCTCGATGTCCACGCTGCCAACTGTTGTTTTTGCCCCCCTCGGCGCTCCCCTTGCCGAAACCGCGGTTATGCTGATCGAGGAGGGGGCGAATTTCCCGTTGCAGGCCGAAAAGCTCGATCGTCAGGTTTCGGGCGCCCTCAAGCGCGCGGCCACCGCCGCCGAATTCACCGCCAAATCCCGCACCACGCTCGAGGTCCTCGGCACCACGGGCAGTGAAGCGCGCCGCTTCATTCTGGCGGGCTCCGGTAAACATGATGACGCCAAGGATCACGACTGGGCGCGCGTCGGGGGCGCCATCTATGCGGTCATCGCCGCTCGCCCGACCACCGCGGCCAGCATCGTCGTCGAATCGGCTGATGGTGTTGCGGCCGAGGCGGTGGCGCGTCTGGCGCTGGGCGCGCAGCTGCGGGCCTACACCTTTCGCAAATATCTGACCCGCGAGCACACCGAAAACAACGGCCCGACGCCGCCGAAAGCGCCGCCGCGGCTGACCTTCCATTGCCCCGATCCTGAGGCTGCCGAACGTGCCTTCCAGCGCCAAGGGGCGCTAGCCAAAGGCGTCTATCTCGCCCGCGATCTGGTCAACGAGCCGGCCAATGCCTTGGGCCCGGTCGAATTCGCGGATCGGCTGGCGGCGCTGAAGGTGCCGGGCCTCGAGGTCGAGGTCCTCGGCATGGAGCAATTGCGCGAGCACAAGATGGGCGCGCTGCTGGCGGTCGGGCAGGGGAGTGTGCGCGAAAGCCGTGTTGTGGTCCTGCAATGGCACGGCGCCAAGCGCGCGCGCAACAAGGCCCCGGTCTGCTTCGTCGGCAAAGGCGTCGTTTTCGACACGGGCGGCATCTCCATGAAGCCCGCCGCGGGTATGGAGGACATGAAAGGCGACATGGGCGGCGCGGCCTGCGTCGCCGGTCTCATGTTGGCGCTGGCGGAGCGCAAGGCGCCGGTCAATGCCGTTGGCCTCGTCGGCCTCGTCGAAAACATGCCCTCGGGCAGCGCCACGCGTCCCGGCGACATCGTCACGTCGATGTCGGGCCAGACGATCGAGATCCTCAACACCGACGCCGAGGGCCGCCTCGTCCTCGCCGATGTCCTCTGGTACGCCCAGGAGCGCTTCAAGCCGCGCTTCCTCATCGACCTCGCCACGCTGACCGGTGCCATCATGGTGGCGCTCGGCAAGGAAAACGCCGGCCTGTTCGCCAACAACGACAAGCTCGCCAAGGAACTGGAAGAGGCGGGGGAGGCGACCGGCGAGCGCGTCTGGCGCATGCCACTCAGCGCCGGCTACGACAAGTTGATCGACAGCAAGAACGCCGACATGAAGAACATCGGCGGCCGTTTCGGGGGCGCCATCACGGCGGCCCAGTTCATCCAGCGCTTCATCAAGGACAAGGCCACGCCCTGGGCGCATCTGGACATCGCCGCCACCGCCTTCGACTCCCAGAAGAACGAGCTCAACCAGAGCTGGGGCTCCGGCTGGGGCGTGCGGCTTCTCGATCAGCTGGTCGCCGACCATTACGAGAAGGGGTGACGTTAACGTCGTTCAGACAGACGCAAACTCATGGAGCTGGATCTGAAAATCCGTGTTCTTTTCCATAATATTGATTACGCGAATGATTCCGCGCACTTCAAGACCCTCAGCTGGACCGGCAGTTCCGCCCCAAAACCGGGGCACGGAGCGGCAGACCTCGCACATTGGTAACGGTGGATGCGGCCTGCCGCTCCATGTTCCGCTCGACGGGGGTGGTCCCCCTATACTGACGGCCGATCACTGCAGCGTGCCGAGCATCCATTTGACCGGCACCCCTCGTGTGCATCTTGCCAACCCCGGTTGCCTCGTGGGCAACTGACGGCACAGTAAGACACTCACAGCAGCCCTCGCACGGCCCTGGCTCATGTGGCCGCCCTGCCTATCCGGAGCGTATTCGCCTCCAGGTTAACGAGCTCGCGAAACCCATCCCCGGCAACGTGGCGAATACCCAGAGAATACGCCCGTACAGGCCCCCGGGGATAACTTTGGCCGAACTCTTCGTGCCGCATCGTTAACGCCGCCTCATGGCCGCATCGCGCTGAGCGCGCTTCTCGTGCGCCTTCGGTTGCCCAGCGCCAACCGGAGGGCTCGGTTAGCTGGCGCCGCCGCGTGCCACCCCCCTTCAACTTGTCTTCCCGGAAGCCGCGCCGCCGAGGCGTTCGCAGTTCTGCACTGAGCTCATTCGGCGCGACTATCCGGGATCTCGCCGGTCGCGGTGTGCCTGAGCGCCACCCACGCGATCCCGGATCTGCGTGGGGACACTGCTCGTGGCCCCACTTCGTCCGGGAAGACAAGTGGGAGTGAGAGTTTGGAGAACACCACAACCTAGCACTTGGTTTCGGGAACCCCAACCCCATCACTTGTCTTCCCGGAAGCCGCGCGCAGGTCGCAGCGACGCGGGCAAAGTTGAGCGCTCAAGCGCGCGGCTATCCGGGATCTCGCCGGCCGCGGTGTGCCCGAGCCCGAGCCACGCGATCCCGGATCTGCGTGGGGACACTGCTCGTGTCCCCACTTCGTCCGGGAAGACAGTGCGTGGGGAGAGTTTGGAGAATAGCAAACCCCCAGCTTGTCTTCCCGGAAGCCGCGCGCAGGTCGTAGCGACGCGGGCAAAGTTGAGCGCTCGAGCGCGCGGCTATCCGGGATCTCGCCGTCAGCGGTGTGCCTGAGCCCGACCCACGCGATCCCGGATCTGCGTGGGGACACTGCTCGTGTCCCCACTTCGTCCGGGAAGACAAGTGGGGGGATGTGAATGGGAGTGGGACAGGGGCCCGATTGCTTCCCGGAAGCCGCGCCGGGTGCCGCGGCCCGGTTGCGCCAGTGGGCAACCGAAGGGCCAAGAAGAGAGCGCACGCGCCGGGTGGCACGGCCCGGTTGCGTGTCTTTGCCTGGCGCTCCAGATGCCCACACGGCAACCGCGCTTGGGCAACCGAAGGGCCGAGACGTGAGCGCATCCGCCGGGTGGCACGGTGGCGGGGCGCGTGCTATCGCTCGAACGAGGGAAACTGCTGCACGCGGAGAGAGACATTCATGACCGCTGAACGCCCGGAGCTGCGCAAGACTGCCGCCAACTACGTGCCGCTGACGCCGGTGAGTTTCCTGGCGCGGGCGGCGCGCTTCTTCGGCGAACGCACGGCGATCATTCATGGCGCGCGGCGGCTCACGTATGTCGAGTTCCATGCGCGGGCGCGCCGGCTCGCATCGGCATTGGCCAAGGCCGGCATCAAGCGCGGTGATACGGTGGCGATCGTGGCCTCGAACGTGCCGGCGATGCTGGAGGCGCACTATGCCGTGCCGATGCTCGGTGCAATCCTCAATCCGATCAACATTCGTCTCGATGCGGCAGCGATCGCGTTCTGTCTCGAGCACGGCGAGGCCCGCCTGCTGCTGGCGGATCGCGAGTTTCATGGCACCGTAGCCCCAGCCTTGGCGAAGCTCGGGACGCGGCAACCCATCGTCGTCGATATCGCGGATGCGGAGACGGCAGGGGCGCCAAGCTACGGCGGCATCGAGTACGAGAGCTTCATCGCGTCAGGTGATCCAGCGTTCGACGCTGCGGGCCCGCTCGACGAGTGGGACTCGATCTGCCTGCTTTATACTTCGGGGACCACCGGCAACCCGAAGGGCGCGGTCTACAGCCATCGTGGCGCCTATCTCGCCGCCCTCGCCAATGCGCTGACCTTCAAGCTCGATCACGAGAGCCGCTATCTGTGGACGCTGCCGATGTTCCACTGCTCGGGCTGGACCTTCACTTGGGCGGTGACGGCGGTGGGCGGCACGCATGTCTGCCTCAGGCGCGTCGAGCCCAAGCGCATTTTCGATCTGGCGGCCGAGCATCGCGTGACGCATATGTGCGGGGCGCCGATTGTGCTCAACATGCTGGTGCATGCGCCTGACAGCGACAAACGCCCGTTGCCGGTGCGGCCGAAGGTGGCGACAGGTGGTGCCGCGCCGCCGGCCATCGTAATCGAGCGCATGGAGGCGATGGGCTTCGAGGTGCTGCATCTCTACGGCACGACGGAAAGCTATGGCCCCTCGACGTTCTGCGCGCACAAGAGCGAGTGGGACACGGGCCCGATCGCCGAGCGTTATACCAACATGGCGCGGCAGGGCATTCCCAACGTGCTGATCGAGGACATGACCGTGGCCGAGCCCGAAACGCTGGTGGCGGTGCCGCGCGACGGGGTGTCGATCGGCGAGATGCTGCTGCGTGGCAATACGCTGATGAAAGGCTATCTGAAAAACGAGACGGCCACGGCGGAGGCCTTTGCCGGCGGCTACTATCACTCCGGTGATCTGGCCGCCTGGCATGGCGACGGCTACATCGAGGTGAAGGACCGCTCGAAAGACATCATCATCTCGGGCGGCGAGAACATCTCGTCGCTGGAGGTGGAGGAGGTGCTGTTCCGCCACCCCGAAGTGATGGAAGCAGCGGTCGTGGCGCGGCCGGACGAGAAGTGGGGCGAGACGCCGTGCGCGTTTGTCACCTTGAAGGCCGGTGCCAAGCCCGTGACGGCGGAGGCGATCATCGCCTACTGCCGCGAGCACATGGCGCGCTACAAGGTGCCGCGCACGGTGGTGTTCGGGCCATTGCCGAAAACATCGACGGGCAAGATCCAGAAGTTCGTGCTGCGCGAGGCGGCGCGGCAACTGGAATGATGAAAGGACACGCCCCGCGGCGCTGATCGCCGCAGGGCTCAGCGCATGCGATGGCGCGAGGCCTCAGTAATTGTAGGCGCGTTCGCCGTGGTCGACGATGTCGAGGCCCTGGTCCTCCTCGTCCTCTTCGGGGCGCAGGCCGACGAGCACATCGACAATGCGATAGAGTTGCGAGGAAACGAGGCCCGACCAGGCCAGGGTAACGACGACGGCCTTGGCCTGCGCCAGCAGCTGCTGGCCGATGCTGTAGGCGGACGTGCCGAGGCCGGCCTTGATTTGATCGATGCCGCCGAAGCCGCCGAGGGCGGGACTGGCAAAGACGGCCAGCAGCAGTGTGCCGACGACACCGGCGACGCAGTGGATGCCGAACACGTCGAGCGAGTCGTCGTACTGATAGTAACTCTTGACGCTGGTCGAGAAGACAAAGCATGCGGCGCCGGCAACGAGCCCGATCAGCAGTGCGCCGCCAGGGCCGACGTAGCCGGCGGCTGGCGTTACGGCAACCAGGCCGGCAAGCAGACCCGAGACCAGGCCGAGCGCCGATGGCTTGCTGCGGCTCGAGGCTTCGACGATCATCCACGAGAGGGCGCCGGCCGCGGGCGCCAATAGCGAGTTGAGCAGGGCGAGCGTGGCGGTGCCGTCGGCGCGCAGGCTGGAGCCGGCGTTGAAGCCGAGCCAGCCGACCCACAACATGGCTGCGCCGGCCATGGTCATGGTCAGATTGTGCGGCGCCATCGAATCGCGGCCGTAGCCGACCCGCTTGCCGAGGATGATGGCGCCGATCAGACCGGCGATGCCGGCGGAAATGTGCACCACCGTGCCGCCGGCGAAGTCGAGTGCGCCCCACTGCACGAAGAGACCGTTGCTGGCCTTGAGCTTGGCCAGTGCCAACTCGGCCTGCAGGCGCGGCTCGCCGGGCGCAGCTGCTACGGCGGCGCGCGTCGCCTCAGCCAGGACGTCGGGGGCGACGGTGAACCACGCCATGTGTGCAATCGGCACGTAGACCAGCACGATCCACAGCACGATGAACAGCAGCATGGCCTGGAAGCGCATGCGCTCGGCGAAGGCGCCGACGATGATGGCCGGCGTGATGCAGGCAAACATCATCTGGAAGGCGATGTAGCCGTACTCGGGCACACCGACGCCGGCCGAGGTGGTGGGCACGGCCGAGTCAGGACCGACCCCCATCAGCAACGCTTTCGAGAAGCCGCCGACGAAACCCGGCAATGCACCGGACGTGAAGGCCAGGCTGTAGCCGAACAGCGCCCAGATGACGGCCGCGAGACAGACCACGGCAAACACCTGCGTCAGCATCGAGAGCGCGTTCTTGGCTCGCACGAGGCCGCCGTAGAACATGGCGAGCCCGGGAATACCCATCAGCAGCACCAGTGCCGTGGCGGTGAGCAGCCAGGCGGTGTCGCCGGAAAAGATCTGCAGCCCCTGCGCGTGCGCGGGCGTGGCGACGGCTGCCCACGCGGCAGCGGCCAGCAGGACGGGGAGGCGCGGGGCGCGCTGCGGGCTCACGTTCATGATCATCATTCCTCGATCGCCTCGGCTTCGATTTCACACAGCAGGTTGGGTGACGACAGGCCTGACACCTGCACATAGCTGGACAAGCACTCGTGTCCCGGCAGCACGCGCTCGCGCACTTCCTTGTAGAGCGCGAACCGGCCCGGCTCGGTCACCGTGGTGGCGATGCGCACGATCTGCTCCTTGGCAAATCCGGCCGCCTCGCAGGTCTCGACGAGCGTGTGCAGGGCGCGCTCGAGCTGCGCCCGCATGCCTTTCTCGAGGTCGCCATCGGCGTTGACGCCGACGATGCCGCTGATGAGCAGGCGGCGGCCACCGGTTGGCACGACGCACGCCATGGGACCGGTCATGGCTGCCGCATGCCGCACGTTGACGTTTCGATCTTGCATGCGCGCGGCTGTCCCGAATTGGCAAAGGCGCTGTCTTTGAGTCGGCGCTGTCATGCAGAGGACGTGCCAGCCGCGCCGGTTAACATTGATCCCGGCTGGTGATGTGCAGCGTGATCGCAAGCCGCCAAGATAGGTCTCGATCCGGGTGGCGGGAAGGTGATGGAACAGCTCTTGCAGGCGATGCCGTCCATGCTGAGGACGCCGTCTACGCCAGCACCGCAACCGCGGACCAGCGAACGGACGTTTCATGCCGAGGGATGCTGGCGCCGCACCGCATGCCTTGGCCGGACGGCCGCCGATGCCGCTTGACTTGTGTGAGGACAAACGCCCATGCGCACGCTTGACGTTGACGCCCGCAGTGACGACAGCCGACCGGAAGGCGGCCATGCGGTGTTGCTGTTTGCCGGGCTGGAATTGCCGGCGGAGCCCGTGCGCTTCATCTTGAGACCGCTCGATCCACACATTGATCCAGATCGGCTCGATGAGCTGCTCGAGCCTCAGGACGCGATTGCTGCGCGCGCTGTCGAAGGCGGTTGCGAGCTGGTACTTGGTCCGCAGACGACCGCGCATCCGGCACTCGAGACGGGCGCCATCGTCGCCATCGAGTTGGCCGATCTCGCCTGTCGTGCCGAGTTCGTGTGGCCGGCCATCCCACCGCTGGCGCGGCCGCGACGCCAGGGCCTGCAGATCAAGAAAATGGGCGCGGCCCGGGCCATCACGCCAGCGCCACGAGGGCCGTCTGCGCCGATGATGATGCAACCGGTGGCGGGCGCGTCGGCGGCGCCGGTGACGATGAGTCAAGCTGCAGCGGCGCCCATGCCGGGATCGGCGACGCCAATGGTCGCCAGTGCCGTGCGGGCGCGCCCGTTGGTCCAGCCAGTCCAGCCGACGGAGCGGCGCAGTGGCGCGGTGACAGCGGCGGCCGACATGCGCGACGCCGAAGCAGCGGCGGCCCCTGGTGTCGAGCGCGGCGACAACAGCGCTGACTATGTGGTGTTCTATCCGCATGCCCGTGGCGGTGATCTGAGGCGCAGCTCAGGGGGCAATGGAGCGCGGCCGCGGGCCAGCCTGCTGCCGTCGACGCCGGGTGGCGCGGCACTGACCACAGCTGTCGTACTGCTCGGACTGGCCGGACTGCTGTCCTTGAGCCGTGCGCCGCAGCTACCGGTCGTGGCCGGCTCGGCCGTGACACAGACGGCGGTACCCGCCGTCGCGCCGGTCGCGCCGCGCAATGGCAGCGAAGCAGCTGGCGAAGCGTCGCTGTTCGACCTGCTGTCACCGGGCGCCGTCTCACCGCGGGGCGCGAGTGCGAAGGACGTGACGCCACAGAAGGCACTCGAATTGGCGCAGTCTGCCGTGCAGACAGCCGGCGCACCGCGCGATCCCGAGGAGGCGGCATTCTGGTTGCGCCGCTACGTTGCCAGCATCGGCAATGACGAGCGCACGCGGCGTGCCCTCACTCAGCTCGGATCCGCCTATGCCGACAGCTCGAACAAGAGCTTCGACTTCGCCCGCGCGCGACAGGTGTGGGAGCTGGCCAGCGCATTCGGCGATCCGGTCGCCATGTGCTTCCTCGGTGTCCTGCACGAGAACGGGCTGTCGGGGCCCGTCGACCGCAAGCTTTCGCTCGCCTGGTACGAGCGCGCCAAAGGAGCGGGTGGTTGTCCGGGCCTCGATGAAGCCATGGCCCGCGTCAAGTCATAAGGTCATCGGCAATGGCGGGACTGGCATCCAAGCTCGGCATGGCGGCAGTGCTGGCGATTCTCGTCGGCGGCATCTGGGCTGGCGTGCGGCCAAAACCGGCCCCAACGGCGCTGGCGGAGCCGGCGACCAACGTCGAGATGGCGACGAAGCCCCATTTGGATGTGCCGGCTCGATCGACGACACCGGATCCGGCGCCGCCCAGCACTGAGGTATCGGCACCAGGGCGTGCGCCGGCAGTACCGCCAGCCATTCCGGCATCGCCGCCGCCAACGCGGGCCGCGGTGGTGGCGCCTGAGGTTCCGGCCACCGTGGCATTGCCAGGGCGCGCCAGTGCACTGCCGGTCACGGCCACGCCGACACCGCCAGCCGCCGCGCCACGGTTCACGGACCGGCGTGACCTCGTCGATCGCCCGCCGGCAACGTTTGTCGATCAGCGTCCGCTGGCCGAGGGGCAGGGGGCAACGCCGCCGCCGGCACCCGCGGCGCGGCCAATCAATCGCTTCGAGGATCAACGCCAACTCGTCGAGGACAAGAAGGCTGTGCCGCCAGCGGAGCGCGAACCAGCGAGAACGGCGCGCCCGGCGACCGCGGATGGGTGCGGCGCTGCCGAGGTTGCAACCGAGCCGCTCGAGGGCGGGCGCATGCGCGTGCACCTGATGTCGCCGTGCCGAGCGGGACAGTCGCTGAGCCTTGGCTATGGCGGCGCGGTGCTGGTGCGACGCCTCAATGCGGCGGGCGAATTCGCCGACACGCTGGATCTCTTCGCCGGGGCAACACCGCTGACCGTGACGTTCGACGACACCGTGCGCCAGACGGTCGCGACCCGGGCGCGCGATCTCGATCGCGTCGACAAGGTGGCCATCATCTGGTCGCAGCCGGTCGACCTCGATCTGCATGCCTTGGAATACGGTGCGCAGCAGGGCGCCGACGGCCATGTGTGGGCCGCCGCACCGGCAACGGCCATCGCCGCCCGGGAGTTGGCGCTGGCCAGCGGACGCGGGCGCGGCTTCCTCAGTCTGGCGGACAAGGGCGAAGGCGGTGGCGACAAGGTCGAGGTCTACACGTTCTTTCGCGTCGATGGTCCAGCGCGGGGGCCGGTGCACGTGATGATCGATTATGCAACGCGCGGGCTGCGACCCGCCGGCACCACCTGCGGTGATGGCCAGCATGCGCGCGTGAGGTTTGAAAGCGTGACGTTCTCGCGTGGCGATGTTGCGCGCCGTCGTGGTGAGATTGCGGCACGCGCGTGTGGGCAGCCGCTCGATGCGGCGAGCCGTTTCACGCCACTTCCACAACAAGCGGTACGGTGATGATCCTGATGACGCATAGAGCATCGAGCCAATGGACAGGGCTTCGGAGCGGGCCACGCGGACTCGTGTCGCGGCGCTGGCCGTTCGGCGTCGCGGTGATGGTGCTGGCGGGACTGGTGCCGGGTGCTGCCTCAGCGCAGCAGATGCCGGGCGCGGCCGGTGTGGTGCGCGTCTACAGCTATCGCGAGCCGAAGCTCACCGAGGGGCTGTTTGCGGCGTTCCAATGGACGACCGGAATCAAGGTCGATCTCGTGCACAAGCCGACCGGCCTGGTCGAGCGCATGGTCGAAGAGCAGGCGACGGGCGGCGCCGATGTGCTGCTCACCAACGATGCGGGCCTGCTGGTGCAAGCGCGGACGGCGAACGTGACCGAGGCGCTGAAGTCACCGATCCTGGAGCAGGCGGTGCCGGCAGCTCTGCGGGACAAGGACAATCACTGGTTCGCGCTGTCACGCAATGCGCGCGTCATCCTGGCGGCAAAAGCGCGGGTGACGGCGGATGCGATCAGCTATGAGGAACTGGCTGACCATAAGTGGAAGGGCCGCATCTGCATGCGGTCGGGTGCCCATTCCTATAATGTGACGCTGGTCGCCGCGCTGATGGCGCATCATGGTCCGGCGCGGACGGAGCTGTGGCTCAAGGGCGTTAAAGCTAATCTGGCCATGAAGCCCGAAGGCGGTGATCGAGATCAGATCAGACGCGTGCACGAGGGGCAATGCGATCTGGCCCTGGTCAACAGCTACTATCTGGGCGCCCTGCAGGCGCGTGACGCCACGCCCGAGCAACAGGCGTGGGCCAAATCGGTGAAGCTGATTTTTCCGAACCGGTCCGAGCGTGGCGTGCATGTTAACATTTCTGGCATGGCGCTGGCGGCCAAGGCGCCCAATCGCGACAATGCGGTGCGCTTGATGGAGTTTCTGGCCTCGGCCATGGCGCAGCAGATCTACGCCAACCGCAATCACGAGTATCCCGTCAACGCGCTGGGCGAGTCGTCGCCGGTGCTGCGTGAATGGGGGCCGCTCAAGAGCGACGAACTGCCGATCGGCGACATTGTGCGTCGGCGCAAGGAGGCGAGCGATCTGGTGCAGCGGGTGCTGTTCGACGCTGTGACGCAGTAGCTGACAGCCAACTGATCACGCGGCATTGGCGCGGCGTGCCTGCAGATCGAGCACGGCCATCAGATAGCCGGCGCGGTCGTCGATGGCTTCGGCCAGCAGCGAGAAATAGCTCGGCGTTTCGGGGATGATCTCTCCGATCACCTCGCCATACTCGAACTTGAGGTCGGCCTCGTGCCGGCGTGCGATGGCTTGCATCTTGGCGTTCTCGGCGAGACAGCTCATGTACAACAGGCGCACGCCGCGGTTGCGTGCGGCCCGGATGACGCGCCCCATCAGTTCGTTGCCGATGCCGAGGTTTTGATAGGCCCGCTCGACCGAGAAGGCGGCCTCCGCCTCGTGGCCCCAGGTATCGCCGAGCTTGCGCAGCTCGGCCACGGCCCGCACCTCGCCGGCGACGATATAGGCAAACACGATGCCGCCCATGTCGGACATGCGCAGCGCATAGTCCTCGATGAACGAATCCGAGACGCCATGGGCAAAGCGCAGCCGCCGGCTCTCCTTGTCCAGGCGCAGAAGGTGGTCGCGAAAGCGCTCATGCTCCGAGCCGATGAGCTTGCGGATGGTGCCCTGGCCGGCGCGCACCTCGCGTTCCGGGTCGGTATCGCAGTCGCGGCTCTCGTTCGGGGTCGTGGCGTGCATGGCAGATCCTCTCGCAAGTGCGAATGGAATACACGAGAGATAGGTGCTCGTGCTGCAATGCACAATCAATCCTTAGGTGAAGCCATCGTGACACGGTGCGTCAGCACAGCTGCTTGAGCGCTGTTCACCGGTGTCGGTGTCCCAGTTTTCCGCTACTGTGACCCTTGTTCAGCGTGTCGCCTGCGTCACGATGGTAATTGCTGGTGGCGCCCGTTCGGAGCCGACTTTGCGCGCCTTGTGGTCCTCGGGATGCCAACCGACGACGTACAGCAGCACGAAGAACCCGATCACATAGGCAACCGCCACATGCCAGCCGTGGCGCACCCAACTGCCGACGGATTTGGCCTCCGGATACATGTTCGACAGGGCGACGCCGGCCGACGAGCCGAACCAGATCATGGAGCCGCCGAAGCCCACGCAATAGGCCAGCATGCCCCAGTCGAAGTTGCCTTGCTTGAGCGCCAGTGCGGTAAGCGGAATATTGTCGAACACGGCGGAGACGAAGCCGAGGCCAAAGGCGGTTTGCCAGGAGGGTGTAGGCAACCGTTCGACCGGCATCATCGAGGCGCACAGCACCAGAGAGAGCAGAAAGATAGTGCCTTTGGCGGTCTCGGGCATGATCTTCCAGTCCGGGCGGCGCAGTGGTGCCGTCAAGAGGATGGCGGCCCAGACGGCGAGACCGATGACCGGCAGCAGATCGAGCAGGTGCTTGGCGCTGCGGTTGGCCCAGACGTTGGCGCCCACCGCGACGATCAGGATGAAGAACACGATGAACAGGCGTGATCCATCGATGC
The DNA here is from genome assembly GCA_046154645.1 of Hyphomicrobiaceae bacterium. Lineage (GTDB taxonomy): Bacteria > Pseudomonadota > Alphaproteobacteria > Rhizobiales > Hyphomicrobiaceae. Next base: position 49,086 of record JBJXDZ010000104.1, on the reverse strand, counting down.
GCACGCCGGCCACCGGCTCCTTGGAGATGGGGGAGTAGGCCTGTTGCTGCAGCGCGGCGGGAATACCCATGACGATCAAAGCTACGACGGCCGCCACATAGGCATCGAACACCTGGAGCGGGCTGACGCCGTCGATCCACATCATGGTGGTGGTGGTGTCGCCGACGACGCTGCCGGAGCCGCCGGCGTTGGAGGCGGCGACGATGCCGGCCAGATAGCCGATGTGCACCTTGCCGCGGAACACCTGCCGCGCCATGACGCCGCCGATCAGGGCAGCCGCGATATTGTCGAGGAAGCTCGAGATCACGAACACGATGACGAGCAGGAAAAAGCCACCCTTCCAGTCATCGGGCAGGATGGCGGGCATGACTTCCGGCACCTTGCTGTCCTCGAAATGCCGCGACAGCAGCGCGAAGCCCATGAGCAGGCAGAACAAATTGGCGAGCGTCACCCACTCGTGATGCAGATGGCCGATCAGGCCGGGGAAGCCGGTGCCGAACTTGAAGCCGGTGAATGCCAGCTTATAGGCTGTGATGGCGGCAAGGCCCGTCAAGGCCACCTGCAGTGTGTGATGATGAAACAGCGCCACGCCGAGCAGGGTCAGCGCGAACAGGATGAAATCAACCGGGATCTGCCAGGGCCCGATCGAGAGCAGCAGCGGCTCGACGGGATTGCCTGGGGTGGCGGCAACGGCCGGCAGCGTGGTCACGGCGAGAACAACGAGGATGGCGCCACCAAGGGCCAGCAGCGTTCCGCCGCGCGTGGATCTGCGCTGCGTTCGCGCCGTCGCATTGATCAGTGTCGAAGCTTGGTGCTGGCTGGCCGACTGCGCTGCGAGCAAGGCAAGCCCCAACAGGGCCGCGATTGTGGCGGTGATCATGTATCGTCTCCCTCGCGCAGGCCGCCGTCCATCGCCATCCCCCGGCGTTGTCGCAACCGCTCGTCCCGTCGCAAGCCACACCTCGGTGGCTCGCCCCTGCGGCACACTAAGTGAGGCCCCTGGCCAGGGCAACGCCGTTTGCACAGCCTGTCCACTCTGGGGCGTGGTCTGGCGGCGGTCGGGCGGGCCGGCGAGTCCGCGCCGGAATTCCGGGCAGCATGCCGGCCGAAGGGTCAGTCCGGAACCGCGCCCCGGCTGGCAAGCCCGCCAGGACCGCGGTACAAGATGTCAAACAAGGGGAGAATTGGACATGCTCAATCGGCGCGCCGTCGTCACGACGGGATTTGCAGCCTTGGCGGCACCGGCCATCGTGCGGGCGCAAGGTGGAAAAGGCACGGTCTCGCTGATGGCCTATGCCGGCATCTTCCAGGACAATTACACCAAAGCCGTGGTGGCGCCGTTCCAGCAGGCCTTCCCCGGCATCACGGTCACATACACCCCAGGCGGCACCTCGGCGCAGATGCTCGGCAGCATCCGCGCCCAGAAGCAGGACCCGCAAGTCGACGTCGCCATCATGGATGTGACGACCTCGAGCATCGCCAATGCGGAAGGCCTGTTCGAGAAGCTGCCGGCCGACAAGGTGCCGTCGCTCAACGAGCTGTTCCCGGAAGCGCGCGCCGTGGGTGGCGACTTCGGCCCGGCCGTCACCTTCGATCATCTTGTGCTTGCCTACGACACGCAGAACCTGAAGCCGCCCATCACCAAGCTTGCCGACCTCTGGCGGCCGGACCTGAAGGACCTCCTTGCCATTTCTGCGCCGCCCAACATCCAGGGTCTCGCCTTGACCGCCATGGTCGAGAAGATGGAAGGCGGCGACTACCGCAAGTCCATCGATGCCGCGATTGCGAAGCTCAAGGCCTTGTCGCCGAGCGTCAAGACCTTCGAGCCGAACCCGGACGGCTACTCGCTGATCCTCAACGGCGTCGTGCGCGTGGCAACCGGGTGGAACGCCCGGTCGCAGCTCTATGGCGACCAGACGCAGGGCCGCATCGGCACGCTGTTGCCGCCCGAAGGCTCAGTATTTCAGATCAACACCATCAACGTCACCGCCGGTTCGAAGAACCGCGACGCGGCGCTCGCCTTCGCCGACTATGCGCTGTCGCAGAAGGCCCAGAAGGCTTTCACCGAACTGATGTTCTATGCGCCAACCAATGCCAAGGCGGCCATCGATCCGAAGGCGCTGGCGCGCACGGCGGCAGCGCCGGAAAGCCGCGCCCGCATGATCAACGTCGATTGGACCGAGGTCGTGAAGGTGCGCGATCAATGGAACAATCGCTGGCGCCGGGAAGTCATCACGGCGCGGTGACGAGATGAGCTATCTCGCGCTCAACGGCTTGCGCAAAGCCTATCGCGATACTGTGGCTGTCGACGATGTTTCCTTGGCGGTGGAGCGCGGCCAGTCGGTGGCGCTGCTGGGGCCGTCGGGTTGCGGCAAGACCACGACGCTGCGCATGCTGGCGGGGCTGATCGCGCCGGACACCGGTTCGATCGCGCTGGATGGCCAGGACATCACGCGGCTGGCCGCGCATCAGCGCAACATGGGCTATGTGTTCCAGTCCTACGCGCTGTTCCCGCACATGAGTGTCGAGAGCAACGTCGGCTTCGGCCTGCAGGAACGACGGGTGGCCCGCGCCGAGATCGAGGCGCGCGTGAAAGCAGCTTTGGCCATGGTTCGCCTCGACGGCCTGGCGCAGCGCCGCCCTCGCGAGCTCTCCGGCGGGCAGCAACAGCGCGTGGCCTTGGCGCGGGCGCTGGTCATTCGACCCTCTGTGTTGCTGCTGGATGAATCGCTCTCCAATCTCGATGCCAAGCTGCGCGACGCCATGCGCCACGAGATCCGCGACATCCAGCGCTCGCTCGGCATCACCACCCTGTTCGTCACCCACGATCAGGTGGAAGCACTGACCATGTGCGACCGCATCGCCGTCATGAACCGTGGCCGCATTGCGCAGATCGGCACGCCGGTCGAGATCTACGAGCAGCCGGCGACGCGGTTCGTTGCCGAGTTCGTCGGCCGCAGCAACGTGCTGGCCGCCAGCCGCGACAGCGCCGGGCGTGTGGTGATCTGGGGGGCGGTGTTGCCGGTCACGGCCGCCAGCGGCGAAGTCGAGGCCTTCGTGCGGCCGCAGCGCATGCGCCTGGCGCCGCTGTCCGCGCCAACGGCCGACGGCATGATGCGCGTTGTCGGCACCGTCGCACGCAGCGTCTTCGTCGGCGATCAGATCGAGGTCATCGTCAAAGGCAGCGGTGGCCAGCTCAGCATCCAGACGGCGTCGGGTGCGCCGATGCCGGAGGAAGGCAGCGAGGTCGCTGTGCACTGGCCGATCGCGGCAACGCGGCTGTTCCCAACGGAGGCTGCGTGACCGCCAGCCCCCGCCTTACCTGGCTCGTTGTGCCGGCGCTGCTGTTCGTGGCGGCGATCTATGTCTGGCCGACCCTTGGACTGTTCCGCTTCGCCTTCAACGAGACGGGACCGACCGGGGCTGCCATTGAGACCTGGTCGCTCAAGACCTGGCGCGACACCTTCGCCGACCCCTTCACGCTCGAATTGACGCGCAATTCGCTGCAACTGGCTCTCACCTCGACGACGCTGGCCTTGCTGCTCGGCTACCCCATCGCGCTGTTCCTGTTTCGCACGCAGTCGCGCTTTCGTGGTTTCCTCGCCGTGCTCGCGATCCTGCCGATGCTGGTATCGAGCGTGGTGCGCGTGTTCGGCTGGCTTGCCATCCTCGGCGACCAGGGCCTGGTCAACGCCATCGCGCGAGCCTTGGGCCTGATCTCGGCGCCGATGCGGCTCGTGTTCAACTGGACCGGCGTCACCATCGGGCTGGCCGAAAGCATCATGCCGTACATGATCCTGGCGCTGCTCGCCGGTTTCGGCCGTCTCGACCGCACGCTCGAGGAAGCCGCGCGCAGCCTCGGCGCCTCGCCGTTCCGCACCTTCCTGCGCGTCACCCTGCCTTTGAGTCTGCCGGCGGTGGCACTGGCGGCGGGCCTCGGCTTCATCCTGTCGATGTCGGCCTATGTGACGCCGAAGCTGCTCGGTGGCGGGCGGGTGTTCGTGCTCGCCACCGAGATTTTCGAGCAGGCCAACACCAATACCAATTGGCCCGCGGCGTCCGTGCTCGCCATCTACACGCTGGCCTTGTTGATGCTGCTGCTTGGCCTCTTCAATCTGGTGGCGCGGAGGCTGCAGCGATGACCGGTGCCGGCCGCGTGCTCTCCACTCTGGCAGCCATTGTCTATGTGCTGATCCTCGCTCCGTTGGTCGTGGTGGTCGTGCTCGCCTTCTCGGCCGACAACTTCATCGTGTTCCCGCCGTCGGGCTATTCGTTGCGGTGGTTTCGTCAACTGACGTCCAATGCCGTGCTCATGCAGGCGCTGCTCATGAGCGTGCAGATCGCCGCTGTCGTGACCGCCTTGTCGCTGCTCATCGGCGTGCCGGCGGCGCTGGCCCTCAGCAAGGCGACCTTTCGCGGTCAGGAGGCGATCAAGACAATCCTGCTGGCGCCCTTGCTGCTGCCGTCGCTGATCATCGGTCTCGCCTTGTTGCTGGCCTTCGCGCCGTTGCGCTTGACCGCCACCATTCCGGGCCTGATCCTCGGCCATATGGTGGTGACGCTGCCGTTCGTGATCCGCATGATGTCGACGGCCCTCTCGACCTTGCCCGACGACATCGAGGCGGCCGCGGCCACCTTGGGCGCCAGGCCCTGGCGGGTGCTCTGGCGTGTGACCTTGCCGCTGGCCATGCCGGGGCTCATCGCCTGCACCGCGCTGTCGTTCCTGCTCTCCTTCGATGAAACCGTGATCTCGCTGTTTCTGTCGGGCCCGCGCGCCAAGACGCTGCCGGTCGAGATGGTGCACTATGTCGAAGGGCGCACAGACCCGCTGGTTGCCGCCCTTTCGGTCTTGCTCATTGTCGCCACGCTTGTCATCGTTCTCGCCGTCGAACGGCTGATCGGCGTCAGGCGTGCCGTCGGACACTAGGAGAGACATATGCCCGACTACCGCATCCACCCCATGCCGCCATCATTGCCGCCGGCGCTGGTGGCCAAGCTGCTGCAGGTCGAGATCGCCACCGTCGGCCATTCCCAGCATTGGGGCTTCATGGATCGCGGCATCCAGCCGTTGCTGCGTCACAAGCGCGTGGCCGGCGTGGCCGTGACGCTGGCGATCCCGGGCCAGGATTCAACGCTGCTGCATCACACGCTCGGCCTCCTGCGCCCCGGCGACATTCTGCTGGTGGACCGTCTCGGCGACGACAAGCACGCCTGCTGGGGCGGTGGCGTCACGGTCGCCGCCAAAGCCGCCGGCGCCGTTGGCGGCATCGTCGACGGGCCCTGCACGGACCTCGCCGAGATCGTCGAGTCGGATTTCCCGCTCTGGTGTCGCGGCATGTCGCCGATCACCACGCGGCTCTACAATCTCGGCGGCACGCTCAACCTGCCGATCTCCTGCGGCAATGTCGCGGTGAAGGCCGGCGATGTCATTCTGGCCGATGAATCCGGCGTGCTGGTGCTCCCCCTCGCCGAAGCCGAGGCCATCGCCGACGCCGCCATCGAGCGCCAACAGCGCGGCAAGCGCAACGAGGCGCGCGTCAAGGCCGGCGAGAAGCTCGGCGATATCTCCGGCGCCACCAAGATGGTGCTCGACGCCCTCAAGCAGGCCCCCTGAGAGAGTCCGCACCCATGACCCAGCGTCCCGCGCGATCGGCGCCGTTCACCTGCGAAAAGCTGCCCGCGACCGGCTCGCGCGGCATGGCGGTGACCAATCATCCGCTGGCGTCGGCGGCAGCGGCCGAGATGCTGCTGGCCGGAGGCAACGCGATCGACGCGGCCGTAGCGGCGCTGTTCACGTTGACCGTGGTCGAGCCGATGATGGTCAGCGTGCTCGGTGGCGGCGTCACGCACATTCGGCTGGCCGATGGCCGCCACGTCATCCTCGATGGGCTCTCGCCGGCGCCGTTGCGGGCGCGCCCCGACATGTACGAGGCGCTGTCGGACGAGGTCGGCAAGCAGCGCGATGTGCGTGACCGCTTGAATCTCGTGGGGCCGCTCGCCGTCGCCGTGCCCGGCTCGCTCGCCGGCTGGTGCGAGGCCCTGCAACGCTTCGGCACCCTGGCCCTCCCCGACATCCTTGCCCCCGCCATTCGCCTGGCCGAGAACGGCTTCATCACCACGCCCTACCTCACCGATTGTACCGCCGACACCGCCAGCGACATCGCCCGCGATCCGGGCCTCGCCGCCATGTTCCTGCCCGGGGGCGCACCGATCACCGCCGGCACGCGCCTTGTGCAACGCGACTACGCCGAGAGCCTGCGCGCCATCGCCAGGCTCGGTGCCTCCGCGCTCTATGATGGCCCACTCGGCTCGGCACTGGTGTCCTTCATGGCCAACAACGGCGGCATCATCGAGCAGGCCGATCTCGCCGCCTTCAAGGTCATCACGCGCGAGGCCGTGCGCGGCAGCTACCGCGGCTACGAGATCTTCGGCCCGCCGCCACCGGCTTCGGCCGGCGTACATATCGTGCAGATGCTGAACATCCTCGAAGGCTACGACATCGGCGGCCTCGGCTTCGGCTCGGCAGATGGCGTGCACCTCATCGCCGAAGCCTTGCGCATCGCCTTTGCCGACCGAGCGGTTGCGACCGCCGATCCGGCCTTCGTCAAGGTGCCGGTCGCACGCCTGACCTCCAAAGCCTACGCCGACGAACGCCGCGCCGACATCGACATGGAGCGCAGCCAGCGGTGGTCGGCGGGTGATCTCGGCGGCGAATCTGCCAACACCACCCACGTCACTATCGCCGATGCCCACGGCAACGTCGTCGCCGCGACTCAGACTCTCAATGGGTTGTTCGGCGCCTGCACGCAAATTCCCGGCACCGGCATGCTGGCCAACAACTATATGTCGAACTTCGATCCCCATCCCGGCCGCGCCCTCTCGATTGCGCCGGGCAAGCGCGTGTTCACCTCGATGGCGCCGATGATGGCGGTGCGCGACGGCCGCCTCGCCTTTGCCTTGGGATTGCCCGGCGCCTTGCGCATCTTTCCGTCGGCCTTCCAGGCGATCGTCAACCTGATCGACCACGGCATGAGCCTGCAGGAGGCCGTCGAGGCGCCGCGCGTGTGGACCGAAGGCGGCGTGCTGGAACTGGAACCGGCTTTCACGGAGGCTGTCGCCGCAACCCTCGCCGCGCGCGGCCACAGGATCCAGCGCGTCAAACGCATTGCCGGCGGCATGAATGCCGTCAGCTTCAATCTCGACGGGACGCTGACGGGAGCTGCCTGCTGGCGCGCTGACGGCACACCCGTCGCCATCGCCGGTGGCCTCGCCCGCGCCGGTGTCCGTTTCTCCACCTGAGCCGATCCCGTTCGCCGGAGCCGCCCACCAATGACCGAGACCGTCGTCGTACTCGACCCGATCACGCCGGAACGGGCCGCACGCTTGCGGGCGCTGCTGCCGCCCGGCATGGCGCTGACGCATGCAACGGTGCGCGGCGACGAGCACCTGAAGCAGATCATCGCGGAGGCCCACTACGCCATTTCAGGTCAGGTCGCCGTGAGTGGCGACGTTCTGAAAGCGGCACGCCACCTCAAGCTGCTGCACAAATGGGGCGTCGGCGTCGACAATCTCGATGTGGGCACCGCCCGCACGCTCGGAATCACGGTGGCGCGCACCACGGGCAGCAACGCCATTCCGGTGGCCGAGTTCACGCTTGGTTTGACCATTGCCGCGTTGCGCGGGCTCGCGCTTGGTCATGCCGAGCTGAAAAAGGGCCAGTGGCGCGGCCTGACGACGCTCGGCATGGACACCTTCATGCTGTCGGGCAAAACCGTCGGCATCATCGGCTTCGGCGCCATCGGTCAGCAGGTTGCCCGCTTGCTGCGCGGCTTCGACTGCAAGATCCTCTATGCCAAGCGTCATCGGCTGGCGTCGGACGAGGAAGCCCAACTCGGTGCGCAGTTCGCGACGCCGGCGCAGATCTATGCAGCCGCCGATGTAATCACCTTGAACTGCCCGCTGACGCCGGAAACCGCCGGCATGATCAACCGTGCCGCCTTCAAGGCGATGAAAAAGACCGCCGTGTTGATCAACGTCGCACGCGGTGGCATCGTCGTCGAAGCCGACCTGATCGATGCGCTCAAGGCCCGCGACATCCACGCCGCCGCTTTCGACGTCTTCGACACCGAGCCGTTGCCTGCCGATAGCCCGCTGCTCCAAGTGGAAAACCTGGTGGTCACGCCGCATCTGGCATCGATGGCCAGCGACAACTTCGAGAAGACCGTGCGCCAGATGTTCGGCAACATCGCTTGCGTCTCGCGCGGCGAGCCGGTGCCGCCACGGGATCTCGTCGCCTGAGCTTGCAGCGAGGCCCTCGCCGAACCGCCTGGCCTAATCGCGCGGCAGCGGCTCCAGCGCCTGCTCGGGATCCTTGATCGTCATCAAGCGGCCGGCGGCAACACGGGCGAACCGCAGCAGCAGCGCCTTGCGGCGGGCGGTGGCCAGTGCGTGGTCCGGCGCCTCGCGGAGCATCTCGCCGCCGTAACGATCGCAGATCATCAGGCCCACGTCCTCGGGCAACACATCCTCCGGGAAATCCGCGGCCACGGCGAAGTACAGCCGGTCGCAGAACTCCCGGTACGCGGGCCATTTGCTGTCGGTGCGGAAGTCCTCGAAGCTGGACTTGACCTCGATGATCCAGATCTCGCCCTTGGGTCCAACCGCCAGGAGATCGGCGCGGCGGCCATTGGCCAGCGTCACCTCGGTTATGCACCGCAAATCGTGCTGGGCCAGCAAGCGTGCCGCACCGCGGGCAATGTCGCTCGCCCGAGCCGATTGACGGCCATCGTCGAGGGTTGTGCTGCGCAGCGGGAGCGGTGATCGGGCTGTCACGAGGCCAATGGTAGGCATGTGTCGCACGCATTGCCAAGGCACGCGACCCCAGACGAACGTCGGTCATTGACGGGGCCCTGCGGCTGCCGCTTTGATGGCGCAGAACACGGCCTGCTGCCGCTGGCCGTCTGCCGGTGGGCTTGAACGAAGATGGGGAACAATGTTTTTCAAGCGTAATCAAGGCGATAAGGTCGCGACGGAGCCACCGGCCCAGGTTGAGGTGAGCATGTCCAGCCAGGCCCTCCCGGCCGATGCGCTATCGGCCGCGGAGCTGCGGCGGGTGGTCGATCCGGCCCGGCTCGACTTCAAGACCACAGCCGAGCTGGAGCCGGTGTCGGGTCTCATCGGCCAGGAGCGCGCGCTCAAGGCGATCCAATTCGGCGCCAACATGAAGGCGCACGACTTCAACATGTTCGTGCTCGGGCCGCCGGCCTCGGGCAAGAGCACGGCGGTGAAGCTCTATCTCGACAAGAAGGCGCGCGAGGCAAGCCCGCCGGCTGACTGGGTCTACGTCAACAATTTCGAGACGCCGAACCAGCCCAAGGCGGTCAAGCTGCCGCCGGGGCGCGCACGGCCGTTCGCCCGCGCCATGATCGCAGCCATCGACGAGTTGCGCGCCACCTTGCCGGCCATCTTCGAAGGCGAGGACTATCAGGCCCGCCGCCGGGCCATCGACGCGGAATTCCGCTCCGGCCAGGAAGAGGCGTTCGAAGCGCTGAACAAGCAGGCGCTGGAACAGAACATTGCCATCGTGCGCACGCCCACCGGCTTCGCCATGGCACCGATGCACGAAGGCAAGATCGTCAAGCCCGAGGTGTTCAACACCTTGCCCGACGCCATGAAGAAGGAGGTTGAGCAGCGCATCGAGGCCCTGCAGAAGGAGCTGGAGCAGATCCTCGAGAAGGTGCCGAAATCCGACAAGCAGCGGCGCGCCAGAACCAGCGATCTCAATGCCGAGATCGCTTCGCTCGCCGTACGCGAAGCCCTTGACGACGTGGCGGCAGCCTTCGCCGATCAACCCAAGGTGCTCGAGTATCTCGATGCGGCCGGCCGCGATCTGGTGCGCAACGTCGGCCTGTTCCTGGCCCAGGCCGGTGACGGTGAAAGCGAGATCGTCAAGGAGCCGGCCGACACCGCGCGCGATGCCCGCTTCCGCCGCTATATGATCAACGTCATGGTGGCCAACGGCGAAGCCCCCGAGAGCGGTGCGCCGATCATCGAGGAAGCCAACCCCACTTTCGGCAACGTCATCGGCCGTGTCGAGCACATCGCGCAGATGGGGGCGCTGGTCACCGACTTCCTGCTGATCAAGCCCGGCGCACTGCATCGCGCCAATGGCGGCTATTTGCTGGTCGATGCGCGCAAGCTGCTGCTGTCCCCGTTCGCCTGGGAGGCCCTGAAGCGGGCGATCAAGGCGCGCGAGATCCGCATCGAGCAGCCCTCCGAGATGGCGGGCCTCGTTTCGACGCAGTCACTCGATCCCGAGCCCATTCCGCTGGAGGTTAAGGTCATCCTGTTCGGCGAGCGCGAGCTCTACTATCTGCTGGTCCAGGCCGAACCGGACTTTCCCCGCATCTTCAAGGTGCAGGCGGACTTCGATGACTCGATCGTGCGCTCCGATGAGAACGACCGCTCCTACGCCCGCCTGATTGCCTCGATCGTACAGGAGCACAAGCTGAAGGCCGCCGATGCCGGCGCCGTGGCGCGCATGATCGAGGAAGGCGGACGCCTCGCCGACGATCGCGAGAAGCTGTCGATCGAGATCGGTCGCATCTCGGATATCCTGCGCGAGGCCGATTACTGGGCGAGCGACGCCGGCCGCAACACCATCACGCGCGACGATGTCGTGCGGGCCATCGACGAGAACCTGCAGCGCTCGGACCGGTTGCGCGACCGGGCCCAGGAAAGCCTGACGCGGGACATCGTTCTCGTGGATACGGCGGGCTCCAAGGTCGGCCAGATCAATGGCCTGTCGGTGCTGCAACTCGGCAATTTCTCCTTCGGCAAGCCGACGCGGATCACGGCGCGCGTGCGCATGGGCTCGGGTCGCGTCACCGACATCGAGCGCGAGGCCAAGCTCAGCGGACCGCTGCACACCAAGGGCGTCATGATCCTGTGGGGCTATCTGGCGGGCGTCTATGCGCAGGATGTGCCGTTATCGCTGGCGGCGTCGCTGGTGTTCGAGCAGTCCTATGGCGGCGTTGACGGCGACAGTGCCTCGTCGACCGAGCTCTATGCGTTGCTCTCCGCCCTATCGGAGGTGCCGATCAAGCAGTCGTTCGCGGTCACGGGCTCCGTCAACCAGTGGGGCGATGTGCAGGCCATCGGCGGCGTCAACGAGAAGATCGAGGGCTTCTTCGACGTCTGCCGGGCGCGCGGCTTGACCGGCGAGCAGGGCTGTCTGATTCCGAAAGCGAATGTGCAGCACCTGATGCTGCGCGAGGACATCGTCGCCGCAGCCAAGGCCGGCAAGTTCCGGATCTTTGCCGTGGAACACATCAATCAGGGCATCGAGATCTTGACCGGCGTCAAGGCGGGTGAGCGGGGACCTGAGGGACGCTATCCTGCCGGTACCATCAACCGGCTGGTCGAGGATAAGCTCAGGGCCTTCGCCGAGCGCGGGCGGTCGTTCGGCACCCGCAACGGTGGCGGCTCCAAACCGCAGAGTGACGAGGTATGATGGCTCATGTCGCGGAAGCCGCCGAGCAGCGCGGCCGTGTCGTCCTGAGGCTTAGCTGCACACAGCCGAGCCGCATCGCGATCGAAGCGGCCGTGCGCATTGCACAGGCGTTCCACTCCGAGATCGAAAGCGTGTTCGTCGCGGAGCCGGACGTGTTCGACGTCGCGGCCTTCCCATTTGCCCGCGAGGTTTCGCTGACCGGCCGACACACGCGGCAGCTGTCGCCCGAGATCATGACGCGGCAGATGCGGCAGGTTGCCGAGGCCATGACGCAGCGGGTTGCGGCGCTGGCACGGCTGGCCGAGGTGCCGTCTCGGTCGACGATCGTTCGCGACGAGCCGCTGCGGGCCATGGCGCAGGTTTGCGAGGCGTGTGGGCCCTGGAACGTCATTGCGCTGGCCGATTGTGTGCTGCCGCGCAGTGGCGATGTCATTCGGCAGCTGTTCGAGCACGTCGTCGACACAACCGGTATCGTCATCACGGGGCCGAAGGCGCGCACGACGCAAGGCGCCGTCATCGTGGTGGTCGAGGATGCGGGTCACCTGGAGCCGATGCTGCGGGCGGCGCGCCGGCTGGTGCCGCCGGAGAGTGGCGAGCGGGTGCAGATCCTGCTGGTCGCCGACAACGTGGCCCAGCTGGGAGAGCTGGAAGGCCAGGTCCGTCTGGCCCTCGGGTTGGACGCTGATGTCGACCTGCTGCGGGCGGCGCCCGTGCATGGCTCTGCGCACGGTGTCGCCGAGGCGTTACGGCGGCTGCGCGGAGGGTTCGTCATCGGCCAGTTCGGCGGGCGACTGGTCCCGCTGACGGGTGATCTCGGCCATCTGGCGGCGACGCTGGAGTGCCCGTTGCTGGTGGTGCGGTAAGGTTCGCGCGAGCAATTCGAGCCCGGCTGGGGATGGTTCACAGCCACGCGCGTGATGCTTGCGGTTCTGCAACACTTGGCGCTCGGCATGCATATCCAGGTGGCCTGACCTGCAGAATCCGGTGGCTGTTGCCGGCGTCAACGCTATAGTCGCCCTCGTGGGTTACGTAGGGGGCGTGCGCGTATGAACGAAACGGGATCAATATCGCACAGCGATGTTGTGGCGTCGGCCGGCTGGCATACCACCGCAGTCAATCCGGCCTCAGTCAGCTGGCTCGGTACCATCCTGAAGAACGTGTTCGTGCTCTTCGTTGTGGCCGGCTCGTGGCTGGCCTTGGAGACCGGCTATTTCTCCAACGACCGCACCTCGCGCGCCGAATGGGACGAAATGGAGCGCCTCAAGGTCGCGGGCAAGGCCAAGCTCGCATACGAGACGTCGTTCGATCGCAATGTCCTGGGTGAATGGGGGCCCGGTCAAGGCTACTGGGACTTCTACAACGGAGCCACCAGCGAAACCGCTGCAGTGGCCAACGGCTCGCTCGAGGTCCGCTATACGGAACCTTGGATCGGCGTCTCTTTCGCACACACGGGATATGCGGCCGATCGCGCCTACCGCGTCCAGATCGAGGCCAAAGTGGAGGAGCAGGCGGGCGCCATCCTGATGCGCAATCGGCAGCTCGACCTGATGCGCGAAAAGATCCCAGTCACCAATGGCGAGTTCAAGCCGATGACCTTCTACTATGTGGCCCCAGGTGGGCGGCTCGATCAAGTGCGCGTCATTTTCATGCCGGATGAACCCAGCGACGTGAAAGGCAAGATGACGATCAGAAAGTTCCGCATCGAACAGCTGGGAGACTGAGCCATGACAGCGACGACGGGGACGCCGCCAAGCCCCAGCAAACTAGCGCTGCCATCGTTTCTGACCGGGCTGCGGCTCGAGTATGTCGGTGCCTTGGCGTTGCTTGGCACGGGGTTGCTGATCCTGTTCACCAAGAACTCCTCGTTCTTCAATTTCTGGACCGATCGCGACATGGTGCGCTCGGCCAACCTGCTCAACGAGTTCCAGTACATGGCGGCGGAGCTGTCGTACGGTGCCGCCTCGCGCGTGCCGGGCGGGGCGCTGCACTATCTGTGGTTCATCCCGACCATCTTTTCGTCGGATCCCAATCTGTCCTATAAATTCTGTGTCCTGCTCTGCCTGCTGGCCGCCGTGCCGTTCTATCTGGCGATGCGGCAGTCCTTCGGCGCCAGCGCGGCCATCGTCTCGACGGCGATCCTGCTGGCGACGCCGACCACATTCAGCACCATGATGCGGCTGTGGAATCCCAGCTTCCAGGTGCCCTTCCTGTTCCTGGCCTTCGCGTTCCTGGTCCGCCTGCTGGCCGCCCGTGAGGCGGGGGCCTTCAAGTGGATGATCGCCAGTCTCGTCATTGCCATGCAGATGCACGTTTCGACGTGGCTGCTGATGGGGGCGCTGATCCCGGTCTTTCTGATCCTGCGGCCATCCATTCCGCGCCGGGAAATCCTGCTGAGCATCGGTCTGTCGCTGTTTCTCCTTGCCCCATATCTCATCGGCGAGACGCTGAACGGGTGGGAGAACATCCGCACCATGTTGGCGAGTCAGGGCAAAGGCGCGGTGCGCTCGTTCAATATTCTCCGCGGCTTCCTGTTCAACTTAGACAATTCGCGCGACATCTGGGCCTGGTTCGCCATGGCCTTCGGCATGACCGACAACCTGCCGGCGCCGCCATTCCGGACGGCGCTGTCATGGGTGCACAATCTGGCGTTCGTGTTCGCTGGTGCGTTCCTGCTGCTGTCGATCGCGCATTGGCTGGATTGGGGCAAGCCCATCGGTCGTGCGCTGGGGCTCGAGCTTGGCGGCGCCAGTGGTCGCGTCGCCGTTGCCGCCGCCATTCCGGTGTTCGTGGCCTTTGCCTATACGTCCTACTCGCCGCAGCTGGAACTCGTCGTCTATGGCAACAGCCGCTATGTCATGTTCGCTGTACCAGGCTTGGCTATTCTGGCTGGCCTCGGCGCCGGCATGGTCATGTCGATGGCTCGCGATCGGGTGCCGGCACAGGCAGCCGCCGTCGCCGCCATCGCGTTGGCCACAGCCATGCCGCTGTGGTCGCTGGCGAGTTCAGTGCGGGCCCTGGACAGCGAAACGACACCAGCCGGACGCCAATTCATGGGCGGCTTCAACATCGTCATGGAGGACCGCAAGTGGACGCTCGAGCAGACGGTGGCGCGCCTGTCGATCCTGCGCCATCACAATGCAGGCCCTGACAGCTGGCGGTTCGAATCGATCTACGCCATCGGCTATGAGCTCTATCGCTATGGCAAGGTGCAGCCATTCGTCCAGACGGGCGAGTGCGTCGCCTATCTGACGCGGGGCGGCGACGTCTATGGCGAGAAGGGCATGTCGGACGCCGCCCTGGCGCGCTCGTTCGACCAGCCCGGCATCAATGTGCGCATCCTCAGCCAGCGCAATGTCGGTCGCGATCATCTGGTGGTCTACGAGCGGCCGGGCAAGCCCTGCTTTACCACCATCACGAACCGCTACGTCTTCTCGCCGGAGGAGAACGTGATGTTCAAGCGCTACGGCCTGATCGCCAAAGGCGGTGTAGAAGCCACCCGTGCCACGCTGACCGATCCGCTGCAGCGCGCCTACATCGCCAATCTCGGCAGCGGTATCTACGTCATGGTCAAGCTGGCCCCGAAGGACGGCAAGCTGGCGGTCGAGCTGCACTCCAATCAGCTGCGCGGCGACACCTACAACGGCGGCTTTCTCGATATCGGCATGATCGCCAATCCACGCCTGAAGCTGCGCTCGTCGGCGCGCGAGCCGGTCACCATCGACATCATGGAGGGCCTTGTTGGCGGCAAAGGCACGTTCACGCCGATGCGTAACACCTACGAGTTACCGGCCGGTGCCTACGAGGTGCACTTCGAGGCTGAGGTCTATCCGCCGGTTCCGCTCGGCACCTGGCCGGTAGACTTCACCGCCAAGACGCCGATCTCGATCCCGCTGGAAGCCAACTTCAGCGTCGCGAAATAAGCCCCGCTACGAATCGTTGCGCCAGTTGCCGCAGGGCTTGTTGCAATCCGGGCGTCGGGTCCAAGCTGACGGCGGCACATTGGCCGTGCTCGCCGCCGGCTTTGGTGCTCCTCTATCCCCGCCCGGCGCCGGGCTTGCCCTTCTTGTGCCATCCGAATCACAGCAAGGTGGCGATGCAATTCGACAGTCGGGGCCATCCCCGGCGTGACACGCATCGAGGATGACATGGCCGAGCGGATCACGGAGCGGCGGGCCAAGGCCGCCAACGACGACGAGCCGGGCGCTCGCGCGGCGAAAGCTGCCAAGGCGCAGCCACGGCACCAGTTCGACAAGAAGATCATCGCGCTGGTCTACGACTTCGATGGCACGCTCAGCCCGAAGCCGATGCAGGAGTACACGTTCCTACCCAAGATCGGCGAAGATCCCAAGGCGTTCTGGGCCGAGGCCAACGCGCTCGCCAAGGAGCACGGCGCCGATGGCCTGATCACCTATATGCATCTCATGTACAAAAAGGCCAAGGCGCGCGGCGTGCGCATCGATCGCGAGGAACTGGTGGCCCTCGGCCGCGACGTCGAGCTTTATCCCGGCGTCGAAGGCTGGTTTGACGAGATCAGCGAGTACGTGCGCATTCGGGCGGAGAGCCATGGCGTGACGCTGCGGCACTATTTGATCTCGTCGGGCCTCACGGAGATCATCGAGGGCACGCGCATCTACCCTCGCTTCCACAACGTCTTTGCGTCGGAATACTGGTTCGATGCCTATGATCTCCCCTATCCGAAGCGAGTCATCACCGACACCGGCAAGACGCAGTATCTGTTCCGCATCAACAAGGGCATCGAGAATCTCGGCGAGAGCATCAACGAGCACATGCCCGAGGCCGATCGGCCGATCCCGTTTTCCAACATGATCTACTTTGGCGACGGCGATACCGACGTGCCGTCCATGGCGGTGACGCGCAAGAACGGCGGCTATGCCCTGGCCGTTCACCCGCCGGGGAAGCACCGCAACAAATGCGTCGATCTGTTCAAGGCGGGGCGCTGCGACTTCTTCGCTCCGGCCGACTATCGCCGCGGCTCCGATCTCTTCAAGCGCACCTGCCTGCTGCTCGACCGCATTCTGGCGGATATCCGGGTCCAGGAGGAGATGTGGCGCATTCGCCGCAGCGCCGCCAAAGTTTGATCGGCTCAGGCCCGGCGGCCATTGCCGCGCATCGGCTGGCTTCCAGGCCCCACGGCGATAGAGCTTATCGTGCAGCCGGGCGTGCGTTGCCGCGTGCAATACGATAAACTCGCCGTTGAGCCGTGAATCGCCGCAATTTCAGGGCAGACTTATGCTCGAAACGGACGCAACGGCGACCGTGGCGAGGGATGGCGGGCCGTGCGGGCTCGAGACGACTGATCACACCAGGGCAAGGATACGGCACAAGCGGATGGCGCAGGCGGTCGCAGAGGAGCTGGGCGGGATTCCGATGTCGCCTGCTTTGCAGGCGACGCTGCTGCGCGCGCGTGAGTACGCCGCCGGTCAGGCCCATCGCGAGGTTGCCCTCGAGCATCTGCTGCTGGCGCTGAGCGAGGACGAGGACGCGGCTGCCGTCATGCATTCCTGCCAGGTGGACCTTGCCCGGTTGCGCAATGACGTGGCGGGCTATCTGGGCAGCCTTGGCGATCGCGCCGCACCCGGCCAGCAACCAGCCATCGCGGCGGCCCTGACGCAGATCCTCAAGTACGCCACGCTTGCCGCCAAGCAGGGGCGTCGGCCACGTATCGACGGCGCCATCGTGCTGGCTGCTATCGTCGGCGACGGCAAGAGCATGGCTGCAAGTTTCCTGAAGGCGCAAGGCTTGACCTTCGAGCAGGCCGTGCGGGTGCTGCAGCAGGCCATTCGTGAAGGCGCCCGCGCGCCCGCAGCATTGCCGCAACCGCCACCGGCCGCACGCCCTGCTGCGTCTGTCGCGCCGGTCCCCGTGGTGAGCGATGCGCGCCTGGAGCAGGTCCAAGGCGTGTCGCCACCATCGTCGCGCGCGACCGGCGCCGAGGACATTCTGGCCGCCGCCCGGGCTCGGGTCGAGACGCGGGTGGTGACACGGCCGCCGCAACTCATCCCGCGCGAGTTGGCTGAGCCGGTACCAGAAGAGCAGCTGCTTGCTCACGAGGCCCGGCAGGTCGCGGACGTGCCACGACTGCCGAGCCAGCCGCCAGTGCTCGACGCTGCGCCAGTTCCAGCGCTCGACCCACACTACGCTGCCACCGAGACCACGCCGTGGCCCGTTGAACCTTCGCAGCCTGACGAGAACCAGCCGGCGCCTTGGCCCGAGGAGCCGCCGCCTGTGCGCAGTCCGTTCACGCCGCCACCGGCGCCATCGAGCTGGGCACCGCCTGCTGCGCCGCCACCAAGCGCGTCGCCAGCCAGTCCGTTTCCGGCCGCACGGCCACCGCTGCCACCCTTGATGCCGCTTAGCGGCGGGCCACCGCGCCTGCCAGCGACGCAGGCTACAGCGCCTCAAACTCAAGCCGCGCGCCCCAGTCCGCCACCGTGGGGGGCGCCGCCGGAGCGGCGTCCGCCATCGCCGCCGCCAACGCAGCGGACCGGGCCACAGGCGCTCCAGCCGTCTCTGCCCCAAGCAACGCCCTCCCAGGCGCCGCCGTCGCCACCCGAAAGCTTTGCGCCGGGGCCGCCGCAACCGCGCTCGCCAGCCATCGAACTTTCGCAGCTGTCCCACTCCGTTCCAGCCCGGCTGACGGTTGGCCGTGCGCGCACCGTCGAGGTGCAGATCAATCGTCAGCCGTTGGGGAGCACAGGCGGGGCTTCGCGTCCGGCACCGCAGCGCGAGGATATCGTCACGGCGCGCGCCATCAGTGTGCGATTGCGCCCCGCCAAGGGCCGCTTCCTCATCGACCAGCCTTCGACCGAAACGCAATGGGACAAAGCTTCGGACGGTAGCCGCCTCGCCGGTGAAGCCGCGGTCTGGCGCTTCACGCTGCATCCACTGGCGGAAGGTGCCGGCGAGCTGCTGCTGACAGCTTCCGCGCGCACGATCGCGGCCAACGGCATGATCCTGGAGACGACGCTGCCCGATCAGGTCATCGCCGTTCGTGTTGGCCGCGATTGGAGCCGCATGATGCGCGTGGTGGGCACATTGGCGCTGGTTGCGCTCGGCAGCGTAGCGCTGAAGGAGATTTTCGCCTCGCTGTTCCACGTCGATCTGGCGACCGTACTCAAGGCGATCGTGCGCTGACGACCGCCATGCCGTTGATGTTGGGTCGCGGTGCGCTTGATCAAACCTGCGTGGACAGCGCTCTAATCGATGATGGCGACGGCTCGCGTCCAGCCGGCCGAAGCGGCTTTGATCTTCACCGGGAAGCAGGCGACGGTGAAGCCGGTGGCGGGCAACTGCTCAAGATTGGCCAGCTTCTCGATGTGGCAATAGCCGATCTCGCGGCCGGACTTGTGCCCCTCCCAGATCAGCCTCGCATCTTTGATTGCCGCATACTTCTTGGCGGTGTGCACGAAGGGCGCATCCCATGACCAGGCGTCGGTCCCCGTGACGCGGACGCCCTGCGAAGTCAGATACAGCGTTGCCTCGCGGCCCATGCCGCAGCCGGTCGGCACGTAGTCCGGCTGGCCATAGCGGGCGCCTGCAGCGGTGTTCACGACCACGATTTCCAGCGGTTTCAGGGTGTGTCCGATGCGCTTCAACTCGGCCTCGACGTCGGCCGCGGTGACGACGTAGCCGTCGGCGAAATGCCGGAAATCGAGCTTCACGCCCGGCTGGAAGCACCACGCGAGCGGCACCTCGTCGATGGTGATGGCGCGTTGGCCCCCGTCCATGGTCGAGGCGAAATGCCAGGGCGCATCGAGATGCGTGCCGTTGTGGGTGGAAATCTCGCAGCGCTCGACGGCCCAGCCTTCGCGGTCGGGGAGATCGTTCTGAGTGAGGCCGGGGAAATGCTTGCACATCAGGGCGGCGCCCTCGCCATGCGCGATGTACGTGATTTTGGGCTCGCCACCGGGCGGATCGGAGGCAATGCCGGCTTGCAGGGCGACCGAGATGTCGATGATGCGGCGGGCCATGAGGTGCTCCAAGGGCTGTTGTTCGGTCACAGTTTCCCCAGTGCCGGCGCGAATGTCGAGTGGTCGCGCAGTCGCGCCGCCGCGTGCTTCGCCTGTCGCTCAATTCTTCCCGTAATAGCCCTTGTACCAGGCGATGAAGCGCTCGACGCCGACCTCGATGGGTGTACTCGGCCGAAAGCCGACGTCTTCGACCAGCGCATCGATATCGGCGTAGGTGTCGGGCACGTCGCCGGGCTGCAGCGGCAGGTAAGTCTTATCGGCCGTCCGCCCCAAGGCTTTCTCGATGCAGGTGATGAGGTGCATCAGTTGCACGGGCTGATTGTTGCCGATGTTGTAGAGCCGGTAGGGCGCCGCCGCCGTGCCGGGATCGGGCGCCGCGCTCGACCACTGCGGATTGGGCGTCGCAACCTTGTCCATCGTCCTGATCACGCCTTCGACGATGTCGTCGATGTAGGTGAAGTCGCGCGTGTGTTTGCCGTGATTGAAGATCTCGATCGGCTGGCCTGCGAGGATCTTGGAGGCGAACAGGAACATCGCCATATCCGGCCGGCCCCAGGGGCCGTAAACGGTGAAGAAGCGCAGGCCCGTGGTCGGGATCTGATGGAGATGCGCGTAGGCATGCGCCATCAATTCGTTGGCCTTCTTCGAGGCCGCGTACAAGCTCACCGGGTGGTCGACCGACTGGCGGATCGAGAACGGCATCGTTGTGTTGGCGCCATAGACCGAGCTCGACGAGGCATAGACCAGATGTTGCACGCCGTTATGGCGGCAGCCCTCGAGGATGTTCAGGAAGCCGGTGATGTTGCTGTCGACGTAGGCGTGCGGGTTGACTGCGGCATAGCGAACGCCGGCCTGGGCCGCGAGATGGATGACGCGCTCGGGCTTGTGGGTGGCAAAGACATGGGCCATGCCGGTACGGTCGGCGAGATCGAGCTTGACGAAGGCATAGCGCGGCAAGGCCGCCAGCTGCGCCAGGCGCGCATGCTTCAAGGTGACGTCGTAATAATCATTGATGACGTCGAGGCCGATCACCTCGTCGCCGCGGGCGATCAGGGCCTTGGCGGTGTGGAAGCCGATGAAGCCGGCAACTCCGGTCACGAGGATCTTCATTGCGGCGGGCTCCCTGGGCAGCAGACTCACGGTGTCTGCGCCCGCATAGCCCGTTCGGAGCCCAAGATAAAGCCGCCAGCCGTCGATGACGGCGCCGGTAAGGTAGTCGGAACAATAAGTGCTTCGAAAACAGACTGGCTACAATCAACCAACTTTTTGGACGTCATGCCCGCGAAGGCGGGCACCCACGGACCTGTCCACAAGTCGTGCTGACGCGAAAAAACGTCTGATGGCACCTCGCGATCACGCAGACACGCCCCGCACGTAACCAGCCGACGTGGATGGCCGCCTTCGCGGCCATGACGTTTGAATTGGGGAGTTCAAGTTGATATCGTTGGTGTGCGACCTATCGATTATTGTTCTGACAGTCCTAAGCCGACTCGGCCTTCACCTCGGCCTGTGCGCGGGCATCCGGCACCTGGGCAAGGGCCGCCCGCAGATGCACGATGGCCCGCTCCAGATCAGAGGTCAGCGCGGTTTCGGGCGGGGCCACGGTCTCGGTGGCGAGTTCCTCGGCAACGCGGCGGATATAGCTGGCATAGTCTGAGCGGCCGAGCTTGGCGAGCCACGGTTCCATGGCGTTCGGCGAAATGAAACCTTGGCGGAGCGCGATCTCCTCGGGGCAGCACACTTTCAGGCCTTGGCGCCGTTCCAGCGTCGAGACGTATTCGCCGGCGCCATGCAGGCTGTCGAACGTGCCGGTGTCGAGCCAGGCGAAGCCACGGCCCATGCGCTCCACATGCAGGCGGCCCGCTTCCAGATAGCGCCGGTTGACGTCGGTGATTTCAAGTTCGCCGCGTTGCGAGGGCTTGATGTCCTTGGCGA
The DNA here is from genome assembly GCA_046154645.1 of Hyphomicrobiaceae bacterium. GTDB lineage: Bacteria > Pseudomonadota > Alphaproteobacteria > Rhizobiales > Hyphomicrobiaceae. The sequence continues at coordinate 27,648 of JBJXDZ010000104.1, read as the reverse complement.
TCTCGACGACGTCGTTGTCGTAGAAATAGAGGCCCGTCACAGCCCACCGCGAGCGCGGCTGCTTCGGCTTCTCCTCGATCGATACCGCCTTGCCGCGACCATCGAAGGAGACGACGCCATAGCGCTCGGGATCGGCAACCTCGTAGCCGAACACGGTGGCGCCTTCAGCGCGCAGCACCGCGCTCTTGAGCAGCTCGGGCAGCCCGTGGCCGTAGAAGATGTTGTCGCCGAGCACGAGGGCGCAACGTTCGTTGCCGATGAAGCTCTTGCCGATCAGGAAGGCTTGCGCCAGTCCCTCGGGCTTGGGCTGCACAGCGTAGCTGATCGAGATGCCGAACTGGCGCCCATCACCCAGCAGATTGATGAACAGCGGCTGGTCGTTGCGCGTGGTGATGATCAGGATGTCCTTGATGCCCGCCAGCATGAGCACCGACAAGGGATAGTAGATCATCGGCTTGTCGTAGACGGGAAGCAGCTGCTTCGAAAGTGCGAATGTCAGCGGATAGAGCCGTGTGCCGCTGCCGCCTGCCAGAATGATGCCCTTCATGGGGTGTTCCTTCCCGTCCTAAAACGCAACTGCTTCAGTGTTTCGCGGCCGATGCGGCGCTCTTTTCTTTCGTCGTCGAGCCAGTGACCCATGCGGGTTCCACAGGTGCCCTGGATCGCCGGTGAACTCTTTCCCCTCCCCCTCGTGGGGAGGGGTTGGGGGTGGGGGGATCGAACTTGGCGTAACACTCTCGGACTACGCATCGCGTTCTCACCCCACCCCTAGCCCCTTCCCTGATGGGAGGGGGACGCGGACATGATCCACGTCTTGTCAAAATCGCTTCAGAGTTTCGTCGCCGCTCTCGTGTTCAGTGTTTCGCCGTCGATGCCGTGACGAGGCCGAGCCGTTCGCCGCCGTAGACCGTCTCGCGCAACGGCCGCCACCAGCTCTCGTTGGCGAGGAACCATGTCACCGTGCGCGCGAGCCCGGTCTCGAAGGTCTCTTGCGCGCGCCAGCCGAGATCGCGCTCGATCTTCGACGGGTCGATTGCGTAGCGGCGGTCGTGGCCCGGACGGTCCTTGACGTGCGTGATGAGCGTGCGCCGTGGCTTGGATGTCGGACGATGCGTGTCGACGAGATCACAGATGCGCCCGACCACATCGATGTTGGTCATGCAGGCGCGGCCACCGATGTTGTAGGTGTCGCCGATGCGCCCGCGCTCCAGCGCCAAGGCCAGCGCGCGGGCGTGGTCTTCGACGTGCAGCCAGTCGCGCTCCTGGCGGCCATCGCCGTAGACCGGCAGCGGCTTGCCTTCGAGCGCATTGAGCAACACCAGCGGAATGAGCTTCTCGGGGAACTGATAGGGGCCGTAGTTGTTCGAGCAATTGGTGATGATTGTGGGCAGGCCATAGGTGGCCGTCCACGCCGACACCAGATGATCGGAAGCAGCCTTGCTGGCCGAGTAGGGCGAGCGGGGATCGTAGGCGGTCTGCTCCGTGAAATGGTCGCCCGGCTGCAGCGAGCCGAACACTTCATCGGTCGACACATGCAGGAAGCGGAATGTCGAGCGGGCGGGCTCGGTCAGGCCCAGCCAGAACTGGCGCGTAGCCTCGAGCACCTGATACGTGCCGACGATGTTGGTCTCGATGAAGGCCGCCGGCCCGCTGATCGAGCGATCGACGTGGCTCTCGGCAGCGAGATGCATGACGGCGTCTGGCTTGGTTTCGGCGAAGATCTCGTCCATCGCCTCGCGGTCGGCGATATCGGCGTGGAAGAAGCGATAGCCCGGCGTGCCTTCGACTGAGGCGAGCGAGCCGGGGGCCGCTGCATAGGTGAGCTTGTCGACATTGATCACCGACCAGCCGCGGCCATGCACCAGATGGCGGCAGACAGCGGAACCAATGAAGCCGGATCCACCTGTAACAAGCACACGCATTGCACTTTTCCTCACGCGACACACGTCACCGGACAAGCCGGGTGATCAGAACGGAATGGCGAGATCCTTGAGCCGTGCCTGGCGCTGATCCTTGTCGGAGAGCACCGGCTGGCGGCCGGCCAGTGGCCAGGCAACCCCGAGGTCGGGATCATCCCAGGCAACGCCCAGATCGCAGTCCGGAGCGTAGTAGGCCGTAACTTGGTAAATAACTTCTGTATCGGGCTCGAGCGTCAGGAAGCCGTGCGCAAATCCGATCGGGATATAGAGCTGGCTCCAGTTTTCCGGCGACAACTCCGCGGCAACCCACTTGCAGTAGGTCGGTGACGTCGATCTAAGGTCGACGGCGACATCCCAGATACGGCCGCGCACGCAGCGCACGAGCTTGGCTTGGGCGTGCGGCGCTGTTTGCAGATGTAGCCCACGCAGCGTTGCGACCGCCCGCGACAGCGACTGGTTCTCCTGCACGAAGTCATCGGCAATGCCGGCTTCATGGAACCGTCGGCGGACATAGACCTCGGAGAAGAAGCCGCGCGCATCGCCGAAGCGTTTCGGCGTGATCAGCTTCACGTCGGGAATGTCGAGGGCGACGACGTCCATAGGGTAACGAGCCTCGCTGGGGAGCGGGCCGGCTCATGGAACCGGGCACGCAGGCGAGGCGTCAGGATATGGCGCGGACGTTAAGGCTTCGTTGGAGAGTTGACGGCAATTGGCTGCCCGTCGGTCGGCTACGACGGCCGTTTCAAGCCCGGCAGCATGCGGCGCAACACGCCGTCCTTGCGAATGACGTGATGGAAGATTGCCGCGCCCACATGGGCGCCGATCATCAGGCACAGCAGGACAGCGCCCCACAAATGGAAGAAGAACACGCGCGCCGAGGCGTCCTGATCGACGGCGGTTAACGGTGGCAGGCTGACGACGCCGAAGATGCTGCGGGCGCCGTACAGCGACACCCCGATCCAGCCTAGCAGCGGGATCGCCAGCAAAAGGGCATAGAGGCCCCAATGCGTCAGATGGGAAGCGGCCTTCTGCCACCACTCCAGCGTCGGCTCGTCGGGGGGCGCGCCATTGCGGAGGCGATAGACGAGGCGGGCGATCACCAGCCAGAGGATGGTGAACCCGATCAGCTTGTGCAGATCATAAAGGCGGCCGGTGGTGGCATCGAACTTGGTCGCCTCGCCCCGGTAGACCATGTAGAAGCCGAGCGGGATCATGATGGCGATCAGCGCCACCGTCCACCAATGGAACTTCCGCGCCGTCGGGGAATAGACCAGATCTGTCGCGGGGGCAGGGGCACCAGCGCGCTTGTCGACGCTTCGCTTATCCATGGCCATCATTCCTCGCGAATCGAGCGCATATCACAATCGAATATCACGTCGCCGTCGGCGAGGACATGGATCGCCGCCGTTGGCCGCAAGGCTTGCGATAGTCTGGCGATGGGCTTGAGGCTCAGCCCCGGCTTGCCCGAGCCCAGGATCACCGGGGCGACCAGCATGTGCAACCGGTCGACGGCGCCGGCTTCGAGGAAGCGCGAGACCGTATGCGCGCCACCCTCGATCAGCAGCGATTTCAGTCCCGCCTCGAACAACGCGGCGACAATGGCGTTCGGGTCCAGGCCGTCGGCGTTGCGCGGCACCTCGATCACCTCGACACCCTTGGAGAGTACCGCCCGACGCCGCCCGATGACGATGCGCCGGCAGCCATCGTCGGCGAGCATACGGGCGCTGGCGGACAGGCGGCCATTGAGGTCAATGACGACCCGGGCGGGATGGCGGCCTGGCACCCGGCGCACGTTGAGCAGGGGGTCGTCGGCAATGACGGTGCCGATGCCGACCACGACAGCGTCAACCGCGGCGCGGATGCGGTGCACGTGATCGAGGGCGGCTTCCTGGTTGATCCACCGGCTTTCGCCCGACAGGGTGGCGATGCGGCCGTCAAGGGACTGGCCGAGTTGGGCCACCACGAACGGGTGGTCTCTCGGGGCGACGCGAATGGCGGCGATGGGATCGTTGGCTTGGCCCGCCGCAGGCGGCACGTCTTTGGTCGTCACGCCTTCCCCCAAACCGCCGTCAACACCGTCTCTTGGCAACACCATCGAGGCGGATGCTATAGACCAGCCGCATGGCGTGGCAATGGCGGGCTTTGGGCAGGGGTGGCGAGGGAGTTTAGGCCTAATGGCGCGGCAACGATGGCAACGGGGCGAGATCGGCGCCAGGATCGAGGCAGCAAGCCGCCCGCCGCCACGGTGGGACGCCGGCGCTGACTGGTCCCTGCTGCCGGTTGCCTTGGCGTACCTCGCCTGTTTCGCGCTGATGACCTGGCCCTGGCTGCTCGGTCGCGTCACCATTCCCTGGGACGCCAAGGCGCATTTCCAGCCGCAGATCCAGTTCCTCGCCGATAGCCTGGCGCGGGGCGAGACACCCTGGTGGAACCCCTTCGTGTTCTCCGGTCAGCCCCAAGTGGCGGACCCGCAATCCATGATTTTTTCGCCACCTTTCCTGGCCTTGGCACTGCTCAACCGGGCGCCCAGCTTGTGGGCCGTCGATGTCACCGTTCTGGCCACCATGGCGATTGGTGGCATTGGTCTCATTGCGTGGGCGCGCGACCAGCGCTGGCATTGGGCAGGAGCACTGATCGCGGCGTTGGGCTTCAGTTTTGGCGCCGCCATGGGGTGGCGTCTGCAACACACCGGGCAGGTGCTGAGCCTTGCCTATCTGCCGTGGGCGCTGCTGTTCCTTGAGCGCGCCATGCTGCGCGGCTCACTTGGCTATGGCGTGCTGGCGGGCATGGCCGGGGCAGCCATCGTGCTTGGTCGCGATCAGGTGGCGCTGCTCTGCGTTTACCTGCTGGCCGCGCGCGTCCTTTGGCTTTGGGCGAGCGCCGACGAGCGGGGCGCACTGCTACGGCGGAGCCTGTTGCCGTTGACGGCGGGCGGCATCGTGGGGCTGACGCTGATCGCGGTGCCCGTGCTCATGACGCTGCTCTTGGCCGCCGACTCCAACCGTCCCAGCATAGATTTCGAAGGGGCGGGGCGGGGCTCGCTGCATCCGGCCAACCTGATCACATTCGTGGTACCGCAGCTGTTCGGGGCTGCCGGCGCCATGGCTGAGTATTGGGGACCGCCGAGCTTCGCCTGGAACGACACGGGCCTCTTCACGGCGCAGAACGTGGGGCAACTCTACATTGGCGCCGTACCCGTGCTGCTGCTGCTGATCGGCCTCTTCTCCGGCCATTTGGTCGACCGCGAAGCCCGCTTTTTCTCGATCGCGTTCGTCGTCATGCTGCTCTATGGGCTCGGCTGGTACACGCCGGCCTTCCGCGCCATGTACGAGGTGCTGCCCGGCGTGAAGCTTTACCGGCGTCCCGCCGATGCGGTGTTCCTGATCGGGGCGCTTGGCGCCATTCTCGCCGGCTATGTCACACACCGGCTGTTCACCACACCTTGGCAGCGGCCCAGGGATGGCGTCTGGCTTGGCGTCTTGGTGGCGCTGCTGGCCGCGTTCGGCTTGGCCGTGGTGTTTGGCGTCCGCCTTGACCGCGTGGGTCGCCTGCCCACTCCCCTGGCGCTGGCGGCGGGCCTGTTTGCCGTTGGTGCCATCGCACTGTGGTTGGCCTTGGGACGGGCCGCGGCCTCGCCCATACAGGCCGCGGCGCTGCTGGCCATCTGCACTGCAGCCGACATCGGCTGGAACAACGGTCCCACGACCTCGTCGTCCTTGCCGCCCGCGCATTATGAGGCGATGCAACCCAAGACGGCCAACGACACCGTCGCCTTCCTGAAGAACAGCGTCGTCGCTGATGCAACCCGTCGTGACCGCATCGAACTGGCCGGCCTCGGCTTCCATTGGCCCAACGTGTCCATGACGCACCGCCTCGAGAATACGCTCGGCTACAATCCCGTTCGTCTCGGCGCCTACAGCCGGGCAACGGGGGCCGAGGACCACGTTGGCCTGCCCGATCAGCGCAAGTTCTCCAAGTTGATGCCGTCCTACAACTCACCGCTCAGCCAGATGCTGGGCTTGCGCTGGATCGCGACCGGCGCGCCCATTGAAAGCATGGACAAGACGCTGGCGCCGAACCCCTTCAGGCTCGCTGCCCGCACCCGCGGGGCCTACATCTACGAGAACACCAGCACCCTGCCGCGCGTTCTGTTCGTCGGCGAGACCCGCTCAGCCGACTTCGACGCCATCGTCGCCACGGGTGTCTGGCCGCAGTTCAACCCACGCCAAACAGTGCTGCTCGAGCACAGTCCCTTGCTCACCGCCGACCGCCGTCCGGGCCATGTCACAATCGTCAGCTATCGCAATTCCGAGGTGGTGCTGGACGTGGATAGCCCCGATGGCGGCGCCGTCGTGTTGAACGATATCTGGCACCCCTGGTGGTTCGCCGAGGTCGATGGGCTACCCGTGGCCTGCCTCAAGGCCAATGTGCTCTTTCGCGGGGTCGTCGTGCCGCCCGGGCGCCACACTGTGACCTTCAAGTTCAAGCCCATTGACGGACTGCTCAAGGCAGTCCGTGTGCCGGGACTGCATTGAGATCCCACCGCAGGACGCTTCTGATTAGGCCTGTCACGGACTAGCGCTTTACTTGGGCGCCATCCTGTCGCCATCGTCGCCGCCGTGGTGCTGCCAGTTGCGACGGGTGGACCGGCCGCGGCAACTCCTGCGAGCGGCGCCAACGGGAGACCTCATGCCAGGGAGAGCGGTGACCATGTCCGAACCGGCCGCCGCTCCCGGACGCTTGCAGCGGTTGCTGCGCAATTCGGAGCTTGGTGAGGCATTGTTTGCCATCGCCAATCAGGTGCTGGTGAGCGGCGCCACCTTCCTGATTGGCATTGCCGCGGCCCGTTGGCTCGGTCTCGAGCAGTTCGGCCGCTTCAGCATGGTGCTGATTGCAGCCACTCTGGTGCAGGGCTTCCAGAACTCGTTCCTGCTCGCCCCCATGATGACCCTGGCGGGCAACGCCTCGCGCCGGTCGCGCTTCTATTTCACCGGCCTGATGGCCTCCAATGTGCTGCTCTCGGCTGTTGCCGGCCTTGTCGTCGGCCTGGCGCTCGGCCTGGCGTTGTGGCTGCGCGACGGCAGCGTGCCCTGGGCCTTTGCGCTGTCTGCGGCGGCCTACGCGGCGACGCAGAACTTCATCTTCACAGTGCGCCGCGTCATGTTTGCCCGCCGCGATGCCTGGGCGACTATGCTGCTCGATATCGTGCGCTACATCCTGCTGGCGGTATTGACGCTGCTGCTGTGGCGCACCTTCGGCACCATCACGGTGAACAGCATCCTGCTCGCGCTCGCCCTCTCGGCCCTGCTGTCGGCATGGCCCTACGCCGCCCGCATCGGCATCAGGGGGGCGGATTTCCGCTTGATCGCGGCCATCTGGGGACGGCACTGGTCCTTCGCGCGCTGGCTGCTGCCGATGACGCTGATCACCTTTCTGCAGGAGCAGGCCATCACCCTGAGCCTCGGCTTCTATCTTTCGGATGAGGCCGTCGGTGGCCTGCGCGCCGGCATGTATCTGCTCGGCATCACGCATTTCATTACCATGGGCATGGACAACTTCCTTCCCGGCGGCGCGGCGCGGGCCTATAGCGCCGGCGGCGCGCCATCGCTGCGGCATTATCTGCTGACGCGCTGGGTTCTGCTCGGCATCCCGATCGGCGCGTTGATCTTGGGCTTGGCATTCAATGCCGAGCTGTCGCTGCAACTCGCATTCGGGGAGGCCTATCGGCAGTTCGCGCCGCTGCTGCACATCTTCGCCATCAGCTATGCCTGCCTGTTCACGCGGGATGTGGCTGCGCAGTACTTCCGCGCCATCGAGCGTACCGACGTCATTTTCCGCTCGTTCGTCATCGGCGCAGTGATCGCTGCCGTGTTCGCCGTGCCCGCCTTGAAAGTGCTCGGCGTGACGGGAGCAGCGCTGCTGATCCTGTCGACCAATGTCACCTCGATGGTCTATGTCGTCGCCCAAGTCTGGCGGCTTGGCCGGCCGGGGCCGACGCTGATTGCCTAGCGCGGCGCGCCATCGCCCAGCAGCAGACGGCGATCCATCTGTTCAAACGGCAAGAGAGGCCAGGATTTTGGCCGTGCCGCGGGCAGCACCTGGAGTTCCGACGGGCGCGTGGCTGCCGCCAACTGCCGGGCCAGGGTTGGTGGCAGCTCGGTGCCAGCAGCGGCGGCTTCCAGTTGTTGCAACTTCGCGTCCACTTCCGGCAGCAGGCGATAGGGTGTACCGGCCGTGAACACGTTCTGCGTTGCGATGTTGCGTTTCGGCTTGGCCGGCTCGTCGGCGAGCGTTGTGGCGAGCCTCGGATAGCGCTGGCGCCACAGCGGTGACGTCACCGGCATCGCCGACAGCCGTTGCATGAGTTGGCCGTCGCGACGGGTCGCCATGTCCTTGGCCCAGGTGAGGCCGCGCCCGTCGATATGGATGCCGGGGTCCGACGCGATGAACAGATTGTTGGCGACCTGGTTGTCGCGCCCGCCACCGATGAACACCGGCTGGTCGACGCGCAGGAACACGTTGCCCTCGATTTTGATGCCGCTGGCGAGGTCGTCGAGATAGACGCCTTTCACTTCGCGGCCCTGACCGGCGCGGATGTCGTGCAGAAAGTTGTGCTTGATGAGCGTGCCCTGTGCCGTCCAGTCGCGCCCCGTATAGATGGCTCCGGCGTCGCCGGATTGGCGCACCACCCGGGTGATCTCGTTCAACTCGATGACGTGGTCGTTGCCGGTGAAATCGATGGCGGTGTGGGGGCCGTCGGCGATGTAGTTGCCGCGCGCCGTGTTGCCAACCCCGTGCAGGCTGACGGCGGGGCGGTGGGTCAAGCCCAGCCGCCCGAAGCGCTCGATGACGGTATCGCTGAGCCGCAGCCGTGCGCTTGCCAGATTGGCTCGGTCGCCGCCTGAGAGAATGACGCCGCCTTCGCCGACATCCGTGATGCTGCTGGCTGTAACCGTACTGTCGCTCGGTCCTTCGAAGGCGATCCCCCAGCCGCCGACGTTGCGCACGGTCACGCCCGTGATCTCGATGTGGCTGCCGCCCTGCACAAAGATGGCGTCGCCGCGTGCCTGTTCGAGCACCAGCCGCTCAATGCGAACATGGCGGGCGCCTTTCAGGAGCAGCAGCCGGCTCGCCACGGACGCCATTGGCGGCCCGCCACCCTCGCGCGGCCACAGGGCCAGCGTCCGGCTCGACTCGTCGCGATGCCATTCGCCGGCTTCGTCGAGGTCGCTGCGAGCGTGGTGCACGGCGAAACGAAAGCTATCGGCGAAACCGAACACGGGCGCATTGGCGAGCGTCAGGCTGCCTGCCCGGACATCGCGCCTCGCCAGACGCACCGCCTCGAAGGCCCAGTCGTGCCTGAGGAAGCCTGAAACCCAGACGTCGCTTCCGGCCTCGCCCTTCCAGGCGCCATTGTCGGCGAACAGGAGCCCCGTGCCGGATGCCTTGGTCGATCGGCCGCGCGCCCAACCCTCGTTGGGCCAGCGGGCCGGGCGCAATGGACCTTTGGCATCGAAGACTTCGAACGGGACTGCGGCGGTCCGGTTGTCGTAGCGGCGGGCGACCAGCGCCAGCGGCTCCTTCCGCGCCACTTCGGGCAACTCATAGAATGCCAGGTGCGGGCGGGCAACCGCGGGGTAGTTGGCGAGGAGGCCAGCGTCCGCGGGCAATCGCTTCAGTGTCACGCCGCCGGTCAATGTCGCCGTCCCTCCGGCCCGCGCACGAATGATCAGCGGGGCGGCAGCGGTGCCGCTATCCGCCTCGGTCACTTCGATCGGATCAGTCAATCGGTGCAGGCCCGGCGCCAACTCGATGACGATGGCATCGCGAGCCGCCGGGCTGCCCGCCGCCGTGCGCAAGCTCCGCGCCGCGACCAACGCCGCCTGCAGCGACGCCTCGCTCGGGCGGCCCGTTGTCGGCGGCCCTTCGGCGCGAACGGCGATCACGGTCTCGGCTGCCAGCGTGGCGGGCGCCCAAGCCATCAGAGTTGCCAGCAGCCAACCCCACCAAGGCGCTCTGCTGCGGCAAGCTTTCGGCAACACTTGAGCGCGGTTTAACGGCCAAGCGGCCATGGAGTGCATCCTCGAGCAGCAAACGTGGCTTCGGCAGCCGTCGTGGCGGTCCGACGAAAGCTGATCATACTAACGAACAGGCACCGTCTGTGCCATGCCGCAGCGGGCAACAAAGATGCGCAAAATTGTTGCGCCGACCTTCAGTGAAAATTCACGCCAATCGGCTGAAATGCCTGGAACATCAGTAGGCCAGGCCATGATTGTGCCTGGCGCGTAGGGTGCAGATCCATGACCACGATGCCGCTCATTGCCCCGTCCCTTGCCGGCCCGGACAGCACGACAGCCGCCGCACCGCGAAAGTTCTCCCGCCGCATCGCCGCCGACATGGTCGGCTTCCTGGACTGCCTCGTCGTCATTGTCGGTGGCCTGGTTCCAGCGTTCATCTACGTCAAGGCTGGCGGGCTGCAGATCGATTGGATCAAACACCTCCAGATGTGCCTCGTCTCGGCCATCATCGTCTACGGCTGCCTGCGCAACTTCGGCATGTACGATACCAACGCGATGCACAACTTTCCGGTGCGCCCCTCGCGGCTGATGGCGGCGCTGGGCATTGCCTTCCTCGCCGTGCTCGGTCTCGGCCTGCCCTTCGCGCCGCGCGAGATGCATCTGTGGATCTGGTACTCGACTTGGATGGCGCTGAGCTTCATGCTGCTGCTCGACGTCCGCATCCTCGCGCGCGCCGTGCTCAAGCGCATGACCAAGGCCGGCGCCTTCGATCAACGCGTTGCGGTCTATGGCAGCGGCAACATTGCCCGCCGCGTGCATGACTATCTGTCCGATCCCGCCCACGGCATCCAGTTCGCCGGCCTGTTCGACGATCGCCACGAGGCAAGCCGCGTCGACAACGATGGGCCCAACCTCACCGGGCGCCTCGAGGACCTGATTGCCGCCGCCCGCAGCGGCCGGATCGACCAGATTATCATCGCCTTGCCGCAGGCAGCCGACCAGCGCACGCAGCAAATTGCCCGCCGCCTCGAGCCGCTGCCCGTCAGCCTGCACGTCGTCACGCACATCTCGTCGGATCTGGTCGACCAGGGACCCGCGCACGCCGTCTCGAGCCTCGGTCCGGTCGGTCTCATCGACGTCAAAACCAAGCCGCTGGCGGACTGGGACCGTTTCGTGAAGGCGGCCGAGGACCGCGTCATCGGCACGCTGCTGGTGATCCTGGCCTTGCCGCTGTTCGCCGTCATCGCCGCCTTGATCAAGCTCGACAGCCGCGGTCCGGTCTTCTTCCGGCAGCGCCGCACGGGACTCGACCAGTCGGTGATCGAGGTCATCAAGTTCCGCACCATGCACGTGACGGCCGACAACGGTGAATTCAAGCAGGCAACGCGCGACGATCCGCGTGTGACGCGCCTTGGCTGGTATCTGCGTCGCTCGAGCCTCGATGAGCTGCCGCAACTGTTCAACGTGCTCAAGGGCGACATGAGCCTGGTCGGTCCGCGTCCGCATGCAGTGGCTCACGACGAGCGCTTCGGTGACGTCATCAAGCGCTACGCCAACCGCTGGCAGGTGAAACCAGGCATCACAGGCCTGGCCCAGGTCTCGGGTTTCCGCGGTGAGACGGAGACCGCCGAGAAAATGGAGAAGCGTCTCGAGCAGGATCTGGCCTATGTCAACGACTGGTCGCTGTGGCTCGATCTGAAGATCCTGGCGTTGACGGTCGTCAGGTGCATCTGGGCGAAGAACGCCTACTAAGGGCGCGCGCCATACGGGCAGGGACTGAGGCAGCAACAGGGTACAGGCCCGCGAGAACCAGGCACCATGCGCCTCGGGGCCCAACGACGATGTTGAAAGCGATGAAGGCGGCACCGGCGCCGATCTGGCTGCTGGTTGCGAGCTTCCTGTGTCCGACGGAACTGTCCCTCTATCTGGCGGGACTGCGGCTGCCGCCACATCGCGTGGCGCTGCTTATTCTGCTGCCGATCGCCCTGTTCCGCATGCTCAGCCGGCGTGATCCGCGCCTGCGCAGCTACGACATCGTCTTCCTGCTCTATAACGTGTGGACGATCGCCGTTTTCATGCACCATCAGGGGCAAGGCGAAGGTCTGCAGTTCGGCGGCTCGCTGGCGTTGGAGAGCTTCGCCAGCTATGTCATCGCCCGCGTCTATGTGCGCGACGTCACCCAGTTTCTGGGCTCGCTCGGGGTGCTGGTGGCGGCCGTTGGCATCACCGGTCTCATTGCGCTGCCCGAAGCCCTGCTCGGTGTGCACTATGTGCATGATATCCTGCGCGCCGTCACAGGCTACGAGCATCCGATCGGCCACGAGACACGCCTGTTCCTGACCCGTGCCTACGGCACTTTCGACCATCCGATCCATCTCGGCACCTTCACGGCCAGTGCCTTGGCCATGATCTGGTATGCGACGCCCGGCCGCCGCAGTCGTCGTCGGCGCACCGCCCTCCTCATCGGCGCCACGCTGCTGGCGGTGTCATCGGCGCCGATCCTGTGTCTGGCGCTGCAGGGCATGCTCATCGGCTGGGATCGCGTCACGCGCGGCGTGCGCACCCGAGTCGGCTTCACGCTCGCGTTCTTTGTCACGCTCTACATCATGGCCTCGATTGTCGGCACGCGCTCGCCGCTGACCATCATTGCAACCGGCTTCACCCTCGATTCCTGGACCGGTTACTATCGCACCGTGATCTGGGAATGGGGCCTGATGTCGGTGTGGGCCCATCCTTGGCTCGGCATTGGTCTTGCCGATTGGGAGCGGCCGGACTGGATGATCTCATCCACCGTCGACGCGTTCTGGCTGGTCGTCACGATGCGGGCTGGCATCCCGGCTTTCCTGCTGCTGAGCCTGGCCATCGCGCTGCTGGTGCGCGCCGTTGTCGTCGGCAGCAAGCGCCAACCGGTAGAGGTGCGGCGCATGGCGCGCGGCTGGATCATGTCGCTGATTGCCCTGTCGCTGATCGCGTGCACCGTGCACTTGTGGAACGTGCCCTTCGCCCACTTTTTCTTCTTCCTTGGGCTGTCGGGATGGATCGCCGATCGCCGTCGCGAACGGAAGTCGAAGGCGCAACCGGTGGCTCCGGGGCTGGCGCGCAGTGGTCCGCTGGTGCCACCACAAGGCGCATACGGGCGGCCACCCTTGCCATCTCCCACTGCTGCCGTGTGGCCTGTGGCGCCGGCTGCAGCAGGTTCGCCGTATGCTTATCCCGCCTATCCGGCGCGGCGGTAGGCCTCAGGGTGTAACAGGCCGGCGCACGATCCGTGCACCGACGCCGCCGATCACCTGATGGCTGGCGAGCCATGTGCGCACCGTGCCATGCTTTGGCTGTTCGCCGCGCCACCAGGCTGCCAGCTGCACGAAGAAATCCGTATAGCCGAAGCTCGCCTTGTTATCGCGGCCGGTGAGTGGTGCGTCCTGACGCGAGAGCGTGAATTTGTATTCCAGAAACAGCGTCACGCGCGGCAATCGCACCTCGACGCCCGCCAGCACTTGTCCCGCGGGGCCGGTGTACTGGTATTCATAGGTGCGCTCGGCATCACCGATGAATTGGATCTCGGTGTGCGGCAGGTTGGCACCGAAACCGCCACCGATATAGGGCGATACCTGCGACGACAGCGAGCCCAGGCGCATCAGGCCATTCACAGTCAGCATGTTGTGGCCATGACTGAACTCGAGGTGCTTGAACATGTCGCCGATGCGGCCGGTCTCGGGCAGCGTGCGGCCATTGCGGGTGCCGCTGACGCGCACGGTCTGGCCCGGCTGCGCGATAGCTTTGGAGTGCGTGAAATCGAGCATGCTGCCGAACCGGCTGCCGTCGCCGTGCCAGCGCGTTGCCCTGAGGCCATAGTAGATCGGGCTCTTGAACGGGCGGCCGTCCCAGTTGACGCCGTGGACGGTCAGGTCGGTGGCGCCGGCTTGCGTGAACTTGAGATCACTTGGATGCGTGTAGGGCGCGCCGACATAGCCGGCGATGACGGTCGCGGGATCGTCGAGTAGGTCGGTGGATGACGGCGAGCGGCCGCTGCCTCCGCCGCGCGCCGCCTCGTCCTCCTTGGTGTCGAACATGACGGCATTGGCCCACAGCACCAGCGCCAGCATCGCGAGCACGCTGCCGACGCGATCAAGTGGATGCGCGCCCGCAAGGCTTGCCCACGGCTGCCTCCGCGCCTTGCCCTTCGCAACCGAAACTGCCGTCATGGCGTTCCCCCTCGCCTTGCCTCGGGCGGACATGCGTCCGCGCGAGCAATTGGAGCTGAGGTCGTTTCCACATGTTCTGACCTGTGGCGCTCAATTTGCCATTCCCTGATGGGAAGCGGACGCAGTCATGATCCAAGGCATGTGGGCTCTGCTCAAGGTGTTCCTCATAAGCTGCCCGAACGGGCCTCGCAGCACGGTTGATGGTCGCAGCCGCGCGGTTGGGGAGCATCAATCACTTGACCCTGACCGCCACGCGGTCCGTCCGCCCCTTGGCGTCGATGACGGTGACGGTGGCGAAGCCACGCCCGCCGGGCTCCCACAGCACGTCGCGGCGCATGGGATCGCTGTCGATGGGCGCGCCGTCGACAAGCCACACCAGCGGCAGCGCGCCACCCTCGGCCTTCAGCACCACCTCAGGCTTATCATTACCCTCGACTTCGATCTCCATGCGGTCCTGCGGGAAGGCGATGGCGAGTGGCGGCTCGAGGAACGGGCCATCGGCGGGCGTCTCCTCGCCGGACGACTTGAAGCGGCGCAAGGTCACGGGCAGGCCGCTGGTTGCAGCCTTGATGGCTCCTGATGGCGCTGATGGCAGCGGCACCGGACGTTCGCCGAGGCGGGCAAAGGCATCGAACAGCAACGGCGCCGCGGCCGTGCGACCGGTCAGGCCGGGTGTGGCAGTGGCGTCGGCGCGGCCCATCCAGACGACGATGGTATAGCGGCCGTCGAAGCCCGTGGCCCACGCGTCGCGAAAGCCGTAGGAGGTGCCGGTCTTGTAGGCGATGCGGCCGCCGCGGGCGCTGACCGGGGGCGGCGCATCCTTGAGGATGTCGGCAACGTACCAGGCAGCGACCGGTGATACGAGGCGACGGGCGACGGGCTTCTTTGCAGGGTCGCGCCGTTGGGTTTCACGTCGATGCGTCAGCGGGACAGCCTCGCCGCCACGCGCCAACGCCACATAGAGCGTGGCGAGGTCGGTCAGCTTCATGCCGAGGCCACCGAGCGCCGCGGCCAAGGTCGGCTCCTTGTTGCCGGGAATGACGGGGGCAGCGCCGATGCGGCGCAAGCGGCCGGTGAGCCGCGCCGGCCCAACGTTTGCGAGCAGTTTCACGGCGGGAATGTTCAGCGAGTCGCCCAACGCCTCACGCAGGGTCACGGTGCCGCGGAAATCGTGATCGAAATTTTTCGGCGCATAGAGTCCAAACCGTTCGGGCTGATCCTCGATGAGCGTTTCGGGATGCGCGATGCCGGCCTCGAAGGCCAGTGCATAAATCAACGGCTTCAAGGTGGAACCCGGCGAGCGCAATGCTTCCGTCATGTCGACGGCGCCGAGCCGCGACTCGTCGAAATAATTGGCGGAACCGATATGCGCCATGATCTCACCGCTGCGGTGATCGATCACCAGCAGGGCCGCCGAAAGCTTCTCGCCTTGCTTGTGCGCGTGCTCGGCCGCCAGCGGTTCGAGCCGCGCCTGCAAGTCGCGATCGAGGGTGGTGCGATGCACCGCTCGCAGCGGTTCCTTGCGCAACTCAGCCTCAGCCAGGTGCGGCGCCAGCTTCGGGAACTCACGGCGACGTGTCGGCACCGGCTCGCGCCGGGCGTCGGCGGCGTCCTCGGCCTTGATGACGCCAGCGGCCACCGCCCGTGCCAACACGCGATCGCGCGCCCGACGTGCCGCTTCCGGATGGCGATCGGGGCGACGGGATTCGGGCGCCTGTGGCAACGCCACCAGCAGGGCCGCTTCGGCGGCCGACAGGCGGCGTGGCTCTTTGCCGAAATAGGCCAGCGACGCCGCGCGCACGCCCTCGACGTTGCCGCCGAACGGGGCGAGGCGCAGATAAAGCCGCAAAATGTCGTCCTTGCCGTGCCGGTGCTCCAGCTGCCAGGCGCCGAGCATCTGCCGTGCCTTGGTGCCGGCAGAGCGTTCGTGCTCGCCGTCGAGCAGACGCGCCACCTGCATCGACAAGGTCGAGCCCCCGGAGACGATGCGGCCATTGCGAACGAGTTGCCAGCCGGCGCGCAGCAGGGATCGCGCATCGACGCCGCCGTGCTCGCGGAAGCGCTTGTCCTCGAAGGCGATCAACATGGCGAGATAGCGGGGATCGACCTCGGCAGCCTCCAGCGCCAGGCGCCAGCGGCCATCAGGCGTCGTGAAGGCACGCAGCAGCCGGTCCTCGCGATCTAGAACGCTGACTGAGACCTTCTCGGCGCGGGCGAGGTTGGGTGTGCCGAGGCGCACGGCGACAGCCACCGCCATGAGCGCCATGAGGCCCAGCGTCAGCGAAGCGGCGAGACATGTGCGCAGGCGCGACGTGAGGATCGGGGAAGTGACGCCGCGGCCGAAATTTCCTCTCGTACCGCGGCGTCTTGGCGCCCCACCTTGGGACGTCTCCCCCAACTCAGAGGAAGAGATCGGCATGGCCGACCCTCCCGATAAGTGACACTCTGCCGCAGCATCCAGGTCCGAACAATGGCGATCGCTCGCACGATTCGGAGAAGCACTCATTCCCTTGGCGACAGGATGCGGGGGCGACGTCCTGATGGTTGTCATGGGGCTGCCGTGATGTCGAGGCGGCCGGAGGCCGAGCGGGCATGGCGCTCGGGGCGATACATGTCCTCCACCGTGGCGGCGGGATGCACGAAGCTGCCCAGTGACACCGCCCGCACCACGTAGGCCAGCGAGGCTTCCACCGCACTCGTGCCACCCGCGCTGCGCCGCCCGACGCCGAAGAAGTCGAAGGCGGCAACGACGCGGTCGTCACGGAACTCGGTGTGGGCCGGTTCGCGCACGCGCTTGAACCAGGCGAACGACTTGAGATCACCGCCGTCGACCAGCCTGGGGTTCTCGACTTCGAGGCCGGCCGGCAGGCGATCGACGACCAGCACGCGGCCACCCTCGTCCTCGCCCTTGATGGTGACGACGACGACGAGGCGCTCGTTCTGGGCGAGCTTCGCGTTGCCGCCGGTGGCGCTGGCCAGATCTACCTTCTTGCCGTCGAGCGTGTAGTAGGTGCGCTCGATGGTGAAGCCTTTGGCGATCGCCGGCTCTGGCGTCAGCGAATGACCCAGCACGGTGACGACGGCATCGACGCGAGTGTCGCCCGTGTTGGTGATCGCAATCTCGCGGGCTTCGAGATCGGCCACGGCAACGCGCTGCTGCAACTCTCCCTGGTGCGCGGTGCCGTCGATGGTGAGCCGCGTATCGCGGGCCTGCTCGGCCAATGCCCGTGTTGCCAGCAGCATCCACGCCTGCTCCTGCGTCGAGGTGTAGGCGCGCTGGCGGTAGGCCTTGGCCAGCACGCTGGCGAGCTTCGGCGCCTCGGCCTTGGCGATGCCGGTCTCGGCGGCGAGCGTCAACAGGCCTGCGCCATCGCGGACGAACGAGCCATAGTCGGCGCGCGCGATGTCATGCGTTTTCGGATCGACCTTGTCGTCCATGCGGGCCAGTGCCGCCTTGAAGGCCTTCTCGGCGCGCTCCTTGTCGCCAACCAGCGACAGGGCCGCACCGAGTTGCGCCTGGCTCAGCGGTGATGTGAACCGATCCAACCGCGTGTCGACGTAGTAGCGCAGGTCCCCCATGGGTGCGCGGCCATTGCGGGCCAGCACATAGAGAGCGTAGGCGCGGGACTCGCCGCCTTTCTCGAAGTCCTGGGCATAACCCAGATAGTTGGCGAGCTTGTCGAGGGCGCGTGTGAAGGGCTCGGGCCGCACGGTGAAGCCTGTCTCCTTGGCGCGCGTCAGGAAGTCGGTGACGTAGGCGGTAAGCCAGAGATCGCCGTCTTCCGGGCCCCAGATGCCGAAGGCGCCGGACGCATCCTGCATATCGAAGACGCGGTCGATGGCCTTCTGCACACGCTCGCGGATCTGCGTTTCGCTGACCAAGCCGACTCGCCGTGACATCTCATTGAGGTAAACCAGCGGCATGGCGCGGCTCACCGTCTGCTCGGCGCAGCCGTAGGGGTAGCGATCGAGCTCGCCGAGCAATCCGACCACGTCCATGGCAGCCGTCGGGCCGACCGCGAGCGAGATCCGCGTTGAGGACGGGATCAGGTCGGTCAGCATCTCCTTGGTAAGTGTCATGCGGCCACCCTTGGGGGCGAGGGCCACCAGGGTCGAACGCCTGATGTCGCCGGAGGGCGGCTTGACGTCGAAAGTGAGCTTGCGCCGCACGTCGATGCCACCGGGACCGGTGACGCGCACGTCGTAGCTGGTACGGCCGAGCACCGTCGGCTTGATGGCGACGGCCTCGCGGCGGCGCTCGCCCGGTTTCAACGCCAGCTCACGCGCCGGCAGGCTCACCTTCAGCGCGCCGAGTTCGGTTTCCTGCTCGATGGCGATGCGGAACGTGGACGCCGGCGCCTCGATGTTGTGCACGTCGAGATCGAGCCGCGTCTCGTCACCGAGCGTGAGGAAGCGCGGTCCAGATGCGGTCAAGGCCAGCTGATCGCGAACGATGACATCGCGCGCACCCGAGCCGACGCGGGTGCCGCTCCAGGCCACTGCCATCAGGCGCACGGTCCCATTGAAGTCGGGCATGTCGAAGCCAACTTCGGCGGTGCCGTCCGCTTTGACTTTCACGATGCCGGAGTAGAGGGCCAGTGTCGCCTCCACCGGAGGCGTGCCCTTGGCGTTCATGCCGCCAGCGGAGTCACCGCCCGAGCGGAGTGCGCCACGTTCAGCCCGCATGCCGTCGATGAGGCGGCCGTAGAGGTCGCGCATTTCAAGGCCGAGGCGGCGCTGGGCGAGGAACCATTTCTCGGGCGCCGGTGACTCATACCGCGTCAGATTGAGAATGCCGACGTCGACGGCGGCGACGGTGACGCGCGCCTCTTCACCAGCTGCGAGCCCAGCGATCTTCAACGGGATCGTCAATCGCGACGACGGCTTGACCTTCTCCGGCCCATCCAGCGTGACCTTCAGCGTGTGCGCGCCCGTGTCGAGGTTCAGCCACTTGACGCCGATAGCACGGCTCGGCATGCGTTTGGCGGCTTCATCCATAGGTCGGAACAGGGTTGCCGTCACATAGGCGCCCGGCAACCACGCGGCGTCGACTTTGAGCGCCACTTCGGTGCCGCCAGCCGGTATGCTCACCTCCTGCTTGTGCAGCAGACCACCGGCGAGGATCGCGATCTGGGCCTGTCCTGCCTCCTTCGACGCAATCTTTAGGCGTGCCGTGTCGCCGGCCTTGTACGTCGCCTTGTCGAGCGCGATGTCCAGGGTCTCCGGGCTCTCGGTGCTCTCGCTCGCATACCAACCCGAGCGGAAGATGACGCTGGTGACGGGGCTGCCGGGTTCGCCCGTCGAGACGTCGAGGCGATAGCGACCCCAGCCGATCTTGTCGGTGGCGATGCGGGCAGGCTTGTCGGGCGTGCCCTCGGCAACACCGCTGGTCAGTTTGCGCGAGCTGGTTACGGCGTCGTAGCCCCACTGGCCATCGCGCGAGAACCACTGCCAGCGCTGATCGAGGCGGAACAGCTCCCACTTGAAGCCTTTGGTGGCCACAGGGGTGTCATCGGCGCCGAGCAGGATCACGTCGAACGTGGCAGCTTCGCCGTCGGGTACAGTGCTCTCGGCGAACAACGGCTTGACGCCGATGCGCGGCTCACCCAACGAGAGCGGACGGGTGATGCGCCGCTCGATGGTGCGGCCACCGGGCTCGCGTAGACGTACCAGCACGTCAGCTTCGAGATTGCGCGCCGTCTTCGGGACGGGCGGCAGACGGAAGCTGATCAGCGCCTTGCCGGCCGGATCCGTCTTGGCCAAATCTTCCAGCGGGCGGCGCACCGTGGTGATGCGCTCCTCGGTCGCCCCGAAGCGATAGCCCGGAAACTCAGGGAGATCGGCGACCCGCGGGCGGACAATCACCTCGCCTTCCATGTCGAGGCCAGCGGCCGGCGCGCCGTAGAGATAGCGCCCGTCCACGGCGATGCGGCCTGCCTCGTTGACCGAGAAGTGCTTGGCTGCAGCGTCAAGCTTCAGGTCCAGCCGCTCGGGCACGAAATCCTCGACCAGGAACGACGTCTCGGCGATGGCTGGTGACTTCGGATCGGCATGCAGGCGCGCGCGCCAGGTGCCGGTCATGGCGCCACCGGCGAGATCGAGGCGCGTTGCCCGGCCGCCCAGGCCCTGGTCGGTCAAGACGAGGCGATGATGCTCGACGCCGTCGGGGCGCGCGATGATCAGCGTCACAGGCAGCGACGCCGCGGCGCCATTGCGATCGCGGACGAGGCCGGTCAGATGCACGGCTTCACCTGGGCGATAGACACCGCGCTCGGGAAACACGTAGCCATCGAGGGCGCCCGGAGTCTCACGGCCCTTGACGCCGCGGTCGGTCAGATCGAAGGCGGCGCTGGCGAGGTCCAGGAAGGCGTAGTCCGTGCCGGTGTCGGCGACCAGCAAGGCCGGTGCATGACCGCCTTCACCGCGCTTGAGGCCGGCATCGAAGCGGACATAGCCCGCCGTATCCGTCTTGGCGGTGGCGAGCACCTCGTTGTTCTTGGCGATGAGGCGCACCGGGATGCCGGCTGCGGGCTCGGACTTGCCGATGGTGCGCACGAAGCCGTGGATGCCGTCCTGGCCGGAGAGCGCGGTGAGGCCGAGGTCCGAGACGATGAACCATTGCGTGGCCTGCACCTGCCGGCCGCTGCCACCGTTGTCATCGTCATCATCGGCGCGCTGGGCCCCACGTGCCTGGGGAATGCTGGCGGCCAGAATATAGACGCCGGGCTCTAGCTTCGGGATGGCTTCGCCAATGGGAACCGCCGTGGTCACGTCTTCGTTGCGGCGATTGGCGACGGTGAGATCGCCCTTCCAGATGCGCTGGCCATGGCGCTCCCGCACCTGCTCGATGTCGTGGCTTTCGAGGTTCTTCAGGAATGTGTCCTGGCCGGCGACAGCCGCCAAGCCCCGGTCGCCGATACGGAAAATCTCAACGGCGACCTTCGCCGTGTTGATGGTAACGATCGGCAACCCCTGCTGGCCATGGCGCGGCAACACATAAGCGCGACCTGTGATGCGCACCGCGGGCTTGCGGTCACGCACATTGGCCGAGATCTCGATCGCCTTTGCCAGCGGCTCACCAACGGTCGACGGCAGGCCCGCCCGCACCTGCACCTCGTAGCGTTTGCCGTGGGCCAATCCCTCGACGCAGACTTGGCGGTTCTCGACCGACAGGTTCTGGGGATCGCGGCCGTCGACGACCAGGAATTTGCCGATCTCGGCGGCACCGCCAACAATCGCCTCCGAGAAATTGAGGCACAGCCGTGGCTCGGCGTTGTCGGCATCGATCTTGTAGTCGAGCATGCGGAAGCCGTGCTCGGCCTTGAGCGTTTCCAACGCTGCCTGTGTTTCGGGATTGGCCGCCAGTGTGACGCTGGCCTTGAGTGCCTCGATGGCCGGTCGCCAGATCGAGCGCGCTTTCAAAGTTTCGGCCAGCACCACCAGGGCGCGTGCCTTGTCGACGGGACGGGTGGCCGTTTCGTAGGCCTTGTAGGCAGCCGACGACGCCATCACCGGCAAATCGTAGCGCTCGGAGCCTTTGGCCTTGTCGTCGACGACGGCGCGGAGGGCTTCCGCCAGCGCCAGCCAGGACTGCCAGTCGCCCGGATGCGAGGCAACCGCCAGCCGCAACGTCTTGACCGCTTCGCGCGGCTCATTGGCCTCCCGTTGTCGCGCTGCTTCGGCGCGCAATTCCGCTGCCGCCCGCGACACCGGCTTGATGGAGGCGGTGATCTCCGTTTCGAGCCGCTTGGCCTCCTGCGCCGTCAGCGGTTGGGAAAAGCCTCCGGCTTGGGCAAACGCGGCTGACGGCGACAAGGTCAAAGCTAGGGCGAGAGCAAGTGCGGGAACGGCGCGGGCGAGGGCGGGCATGCAAATCCTCAACTCGGTTGGCGTCTGGAAACGGCGCCACAACACCAAGTCGGACTGTCGGAATCGTGGCCGAGTTGAAACTGTCTCGTCGCCATCAACAAGATAAGCCCCGGAACGGACACGGGATGGAAAGTTCCGGCAACGGGCGGCAAATGACCGCTCAGCGTGCATTCAGAAACGCCAAAAGGCCGGCGCGGGGCCGGCCTTCCAGGTGATCGAGTGATCGAGCGGCGCCTTGCGGGCCGAGGCAATACTCAGTTGCGGGTCGAGGGTTGCCAGGCCTGCAGCGAGGCGGCGATGTCACCGGCGATGGGCGCTTCGGGCGACAGAAGTGAGGCTGGTGCGGTTGCGACCGATTGTTCGGCCGCGCGCTGATAGAGGGGGCGGCAACCCGCCCAAAGGGCTTCGAACGTCATGCGACCGCGGCGGGCCATTTCCACGTGGTCGCTGCAGAACTGCGTAAAGGCATCACGGCGCTCGGGCTCGCGGCGCATGCTGTCGCCGTACCAGATCGATGTGGCGCCAATGACCAGTTGCTCATGCGCATCGAGCAGACGATGGTCGACGCCAAGGCGCATTTCATGACGGAAGCCGGGGGAGAACTCCAGGTTCCAGCGCTCGCCGGGGGCCGCCGCCATGAGCACGATGCGGGCGCTGATCCCGTTCTGCTCGAGGCTGGCGGATTGCGCGAAGACAGCGCGGCAGACCAGGCTCTCGGGCGAACGGGCCAGCAGGATCAAGTCGCTGCCCTCGCCCTTGGCAAGGCCGGCAATGGCGGCCTCGATGAATTGTGTGAGCTGCAGTTCCCGGTCTGCGCGCAGATCGGCCGAATTGCGCGACAGAGCTTTCGATTGCATGTTTCGATCCCTCTTGGTGCCGGTCATTGGCAGCACTCTCGTTCTTGCCCCACCATTTGGCGGTATCGAGGTTAAATAAACATTGAGCCCCCGGCCGTTCTGGGACGGTCCGGGGGCGGGAGCAAGGCAAGTCACTTGTGGAGAGAAGGAATGATCTGCCGCCCTTGCCGGGTCAGCAGGAAAGAATGATCACTAACCGTCCCGCTGCATGGGGCGCAGACGCAATGCCATGGTGCGGGTGTCGTCGCTGGTCAGGGCTTCGGGCTGAGCGGCCTGGCCGTTCAACGTCGCATCGTGCCCTTGGCGCCAGCCGGCCTGATGCGCCGTTTCCCAGCTGGACTGCTCGGCATTGGCCAGACGCTCGGCTGCGGCGTCGGGCAGGGCAATGATCTCGGCGACGTCGCTGGTGGGCCGGCTCGGCGGCAGCGGCGGCGGCAGCGCACTGGGCGACGCCGCCGGAATCTGGGGCTCGATGGCCACGTCGCTGGCGGTGGCGCGCAACAGCGACTGCGGCAGCGCAGCCTCACTCATCGGCACCTTGTAGGTGAGGGTTTCGCGCACAGCCTCGACGGTGACCGTTTTCTCGGGCGAAGCCGAATCCGGCGTGAGGGCGGCCGAGGCGATGTGAGCGGCCACGGGATCGCTGGCCTCAATGGTTGGCGCTGCGGGCAACTCGGCGGCAGCTTGCGGGCTCACGCCAGCCGGACGCGAGAGGGCCGGATGCAGCACGACATTCTCAGCGATCGGGCCGGCCTCGGGGACGGTTGCCTCGCCCTGGCCGCGCGGTGAGTGGCCGTTCAGGGCACGTGACGACGGTGCGGTATTGTTGTTGGCGGCACGCTGGTTGGTGGGCTGCGGTTCCAGCTCGGGGAGAGGTTGACGAGCGGTCGCCTGCAACGGGGCACGCAGCGCAGCCGTTCCCGGCGGACCCGCATAGAACGGCTGCAGCGGTGGCATTTGGCCGCCCGCCCAGCCGTTGATGGCGGCGCCAGGGTTCGCGGCAGGCTCATGGGCCGCGGCATGGGAGGCTGTGGCACCCCAACCCGCCGCTCCATGCGTGCCGGTCATTGGGGCCGGCTGCATGGCGGCCGGGGTGGCGGCATGGCGTGGATAGGCGCCAGCCTCGCCGGTGTAGGGACCGTAGCCGACATGTGGATGAGGACGCGGACCATAGCTGTGGTCATTGACCGGCGCCGGCGGTCGCACCGGATAGGGCTCGGGCCGCGAGATGACGGCATCGGCCAAGTCCTGGTCACGCTGCTCCAACGGCTCGCGCTTGTGACACGGCAGCTCGGCTTGCAATGTCGGCTCGCTGGAGCGGAAGATATCCTCTTCCACCCGGCGGCGGCGCTTCTCGTCCTCCACGCGACGGGCCGCACCCATCACGGCGCCGAGGATAATCTCCGACCAGGCGCCATCCTTGAAGCGATAGATGCGGAACGCTTCCGAGTTGGCGAACTTGCTGCCCTGGCGTCGCAGGCGTTTCTGGATGGTTTTGGTGGACAACAACGGGCTGTGCACGCGCGTGAAGATTTTCTCCTTCTCGAAGCTCGCAAACAGGTTGCCGAGCAGATGCGCTTCCTGCAGCAGCTCCTGCGCATCCGAGACGCCATAGCCCTGGCGCTGGCGGCCATTCTGCGGGTTCGGGCGATAGGGTGCATTCAGCGGGATGGCCGCGTAGTAGTCGCCGTGGAAGTCGAACACGACGTGGCGGAACATCTCGAAGTTTTCGCGGATCTCGGCGTCGCGATGGATCTCGTTGAAGCGTGACAGGATCTGGATCACGGGTCCGCGCTCGGCGGCGCGCATCTTCGGCACCAGCCCCTGCAAACGGTTGCGCTTCTGGCCCATCGAGACGAACAGCAGGCAGATGTCGACGAAGATGGCGATGGCGAGCGGAACATAGTCACGCTTGGAGAGGCCGACCTGATCGGACATGGCATTGATGCGCGCTTGCGCGGCGGGCTGCGCCTCGACGGACTGCACGGCTTTCTTCTGCAACTCGCGCAGTTCCTCCGGCGACGGCGGCAACTTGAACGAGAGCGCGCCATAGAACGTCGCGGTCAGACGGCGGAAGGCCTCGATCACGGCCTCAGAGCCTTCGACCGTGGCGATCTTCGGCTTCTCGAGCGAGGGCAACTCGTCGATGGCGCGCACGACGCCTTTCAAGGCGGTGGTGAGCTGGCTGTCGGGGCAGGTGTAGGTGCCACCCTTGGTGTCGGTGAACGTCACCTTGTCGGCGCGCTCATGCAGGTCCATGCGGATCTGCTTCAATTGGGGATCGGTGCGGAAGGCGTTGAAGCCGGTGACCGTCATGTCGAGCTTGCGCCCGAGGTTCTTCATGAACTCGTTGCGGGTGCCCGAGCGCGTGTCGACGATGGATTTGTCGTCGCTGGCGATCTTCATGAGATCGCCTTCGAGAGCGGCAATGTCGGACTTGACGGTGCCGACGCGGCCCTTGACGAAGTCCGAGGCAAACTTGAAGCGGCCGGCGTCATCGTCGCGCATCTTGCGGCGGGGGCCGTCACCGGGCTTGGAATTGGGGCAGGAAAGGCCGGTATTGCGCTCGTTGTCGGCTTTCGAGGTCGAGATGGCGGTGAGGCTGTCGAGGGTGCCTTGCAGCTGCTCGAGGCGGGTCATGGCGGCGTGCAGGGAGTTCTGCACCTGGCCAACGGCCGATTCCGCTGAACGTGAGGCCTCGCCACGGCTCTCCAGCACCTTCCAGTAGAAGCCGAAACCGAAGCCGACCGAGATCACCGTCAGAAAGATGTAGCCGGCGGTATAGATGACGCGGGTGAACCAGCCGATCTCGGCGAACATCTGGTCGAGCAGCCACACGATCATGGTCATGAGCATGGCAACCGAGAAGCCGATGATCACTTTGTGGATCAGCGGCAGGTCGCCCATGTTGGCCTCGATCAGCTCGAGCATGCCGACGTAGGTTGCCACCCACGACAAGGCGCCGAGACCGATGACCAGAAACAGCTTCTTGAAGTCCCGCTTGGGTCGCGCCTGCTGGTCGAGATCCGGATTGTCCCAGGACAGATCGAGCCGCTTCGATCCTGCACTCCGGGTCGTCTCGGGCTTCAACGTCATGGCTCGGTCCAATCTCAACTGACGCAGCAATTCTGGTGTGCCCGGGAGCGCAAATTCGTTTGTCGTGCCCCAGCCCCGATGGCCCACCAAATCATTGGGACAGCCATGCCGCCCCGCCCGCGTTGCTTCTATTGCCTCAGCCCGCCGCCGCCTCTGACGGGGGCTCTCTTCGCCCAACTAACGGCGGAGGTTGTCGCCAGTGGGGCCACGCGATGACGATTTGGTCATGTTCGCCAGACACTTCGCCACGCCGCGGCCACAAAGCCGCCGCGCCACCGGTGCGCTCAGCCTCTTTCCATCCGGGCGCACTGCACCTATGTTGCGATGCGTCACCACCCATGCCATCGCGGAGTGCCGGCCCATGCTCGATCTCACCTCGAAAAAAGGCCGCATTGTTTCGGCGGCGCTGGGGCTGGCGGCGGAACGGCCGTGGCGGGACGTGGGGCTGGCCGATATCGCCGCGCGGGCCGGCACCTCGCTGGCGATGCTGCGCACGCACTTTGCCGGCAAGTCCGAGATCCTGGCTGCCTTCACGCGGCTGGTCGACGACGAGGTGCTGCGCCGGGCGCCACGACTGGATGACACGCAAGCGCGCCGTGACGCGCTGTTCGAAGTGGTCATGAGCCGCTTCGACGTGCTCGAGCCCTACAAGGGTGCACTCAAGTCGATCGTTGGCCACGGTCTACCGGAGCCCGGCCAGATTTTGCCCATCCTGGCGTCGCAGCGCTGGATGCTGGAGGCCGCCGGCATTCGCGCTGACGGTATCGATGGCAGCGTGCGCGTGGCCGGGCTGATGTCGGTCTATGCCGCCGTGTTCCGGACCTGGCTCGACGACAATGACGCGGGTCTGGCACGCACGATGGCGGCCCTCGACCGGCGTTTACGCCGCGGTGAGCGGACCATGCAGCGTATGGATGACGTCTGCCAGGGTGTGAGCCGGATGTCGGACGCCATTTTCGGGGCCCTGCGCGGCGCCAAGGCCAAGGCACCGTCGAGCCCTGCTGAGCCGGCCTCGCCCGCGCCGCAGCCGCCATCCCTCTGAAGCCCCGCGTCTGAGGATCAGCAACCTCATGTCCAACGACCCGAACCCGGCACCGTCCGCGCCGATCAGCTTCGATGACTTCATGAAGGTGGATATTCGCGTCGGCACCATCGTCGCCGCGGAGCCGTTTCCGGAAGCGCGCAAGCCGGCTTTCAAGCTGCGCATCGACTTCGGCCCGAGCATCGGCATCAAAAAAAGCTCGGCGCAGATTACCAAGCATTACACGCCGGAGACGCTGGTGGGGCGCCAGGTGGCCGCGGTGGTCAATTTTCCGCCGCGCCAGATCGGCAAGTTCATGTCGGAAGTGCTCACGCTCGGCATGCCCGACGCGGCCGGCGAGGTCGTGCTCATCGGTCCGGGTCACACGGTGCCAGATGGCGGGCGTCTGTTCTGAGGCAGCCTAACGCCGGGCCCTGATTTCGGATCCTGGTCTGCGCCTGATGCTCTGTCCACACCGGACAAAAATATCGCGCATCTGTAGCAAATGCCCATACATTTGCTCAATCTTGGATTAGGGCCTGTCGTCAGTTCAGCCAGAACAGTACGCAAACCAGTGCCACCGCCGCAAGAAAAGTGTTCGCGAGCTTGTCATAACGGGTGGCGAGAGCACGGTATTGCTTGAGTTTGCAGAAGAACCGCTCG
>JBJXDZ010000103.1:0-35045 GCA_046154645.1 Hyphomicrobiaceae bacterium | reverse complement strand
TCCACGTCGAACATCCCCCGCCCTCGGCCGAACGCGGCACAGGGCTTCCAGTTGACGGAGTTTTACTCCGGCGCAACCGACCGACTCGGTTGCTTCACTGAGGGATTATTGCTCCGGCGCTTACAGTGCCCACATCGGAATTCCCATCAGGTGGCCCCATGAGAGCATTCATCAATGTCGACTTGCCGTTTTTCATCCGACCGACAACGGCAATCTCGAACAACTCGCTCCCTAATCGCTTGGTGACCGCGGCTAATGTGTTCGCGACCTCTGTGGTACCAATTGACTGCGAAATGGCTGTTAGTTTTTCGATGACGACATGCAATTCACTGTCCGTTTTTGCCCGGCGCGCCTGCACGGCCTCTCGGAGTGTCTCGATACTGGTGACGTCGCTGTGGCCACGCCGCTGGTCAACCAGCGATTTGACCCGCGCCATGACCTGCACGAAGCCAGGGTGTTCCGGCTCGCCGTCCCAATCGGACAGGTCTGCAGCTTGAACGCTTCCGAGCGGAACTGGAAGTTGGAGATCCTTTTCGAGCAGCACGGGCACCAACGCCGACCGCTCGAACCCAATGATTGCCTCAGCGCGCACATAAGGCGACGCAACCGACGCCTTTGACCAAAACACCGCCACACTCGTAGCTGTCCGCAATTCATGATCGAGTACATCGGTCCAAATCGCACCGGGCGAAATCTCCCGATCGATGAAAATCGACCAGCCGCGCGAGCGAAGGGCTTCGCCAAATTTCCTGACTTTCGACAAATCTTCGCGCGAATAGCTCAATGCCACATCTGACATTCGCATGCTCCCGAAATTGCGGGGACTTAGTGTGTAATTACCAAGACGATATCGCCGATGAATGTGTCTATGCAACGACATCATCGCACGTTCGGCGTCGACTGTTCAAGCTCGAACACAGCTTAGGCGCGCGAGGCCATAAGACCTCGGTCGCTCTTGGCAGCAGTGCGGAAGTGACGAGAACAAACCCGGACTCGGAAGCAATGGGTCATCTGTGAGCCTCAAGGTAGCTCGCGAGCGACGGACGGTCTACTCCCTCATAGCCGCCGGTCAAGGAACGATCGAGGAACCTTGACGCGATAGACCCGATAGCCGACAGTCAACTTTGCCTGGAACCAAACGGGACTGGGCCAGATTCAGAAGACCAGTGACTTTCATAGCGAGCAACTTTGTGGTCTGCTCATTGAGGGTAGTGCGGACAGGCTGCAGCCGCATTTTTCCTCCCCACATTGATGCGGTCGGAGATTGCTCATGGCATCCGTGCTTCGTGTGCGCACACCGATCCTGGAAATTGCCTACGAGGAAAGTGGACCATCGGATAGCCTTCCGGTTGTCTTACTGCACGGCTGGCCATTCGATGTTCGGGCTTACGATCAAGTCCAGCCATACCTGACCGCTGCGGGCTTGCGCGTCATCGTTCCCTACTTGCGAGGTTACGGCCCGACGCGGTTCCTGTCGCCGACGACAATGCGGTCGGGCGAACAAGCGGCCCTCGGACAAGATCTTCTCGACTTTCTGGATGCGCTCAAGATCAATCAGGCACTCCTGGCTGGTTTTGATTGGGGTGGCAGGGCAGCGTGTGTCGTCTCGGCCTTGTGGCCCCAACGAGTGCACGGCCTCGTCACGTGCACCGGATATCAGATCCAAGACATCGCGAGCGCGGCTAAGCCTGCTGATCCAGAGCAAGAACGCCGGTTCTGGTACCAGTACTATTTTCACACGGAGCGAGGCCGTAACGGTCTGCTCCAGATGCGGGGCGACATTGCCAAGCTGTTATGGCGGATGTGGTCGCCGAAGTGGGCGTTCGATGATGCCACATTCGCAAGATCTGCAGTATCGTTCGACAATCCCGATTTTGTGGACGTCACCATTCATTCCTACCGCCACCGTGCAGGCAATGCGCCGAGCGATCCGAGCTACGCGTCCGTTGAGGCCGAGCTGGCAAAATTGCCTCAGATCGCGGTTCCGACCATCGTCATTCATGGCGGCGTGGATGACGTCAATCCACCGGAGAAATCGTTAGGTCATCACAAGTACTTCACAGGGAAGTACGAACGGCGTGTCTTCGACAACGTCGGCCACAATCCACCTCAAGAGGCTCCAAAAGCCTTTGCGGATTCTGTCCTAGCTCTGGCGGCGAGCCGATAACATCTGAGTGCGGTGCCGGTAACAGGGGTTATCCATGAAGGTTCTAAAAAGGCTGCTCGGAGCGGTTCCGACATCTTCGGATGGTCGGGTCCGCAATTATCTCGCCAATCCGTCACTTGGGGCGACACAGTCCACGATCCACGAGAACGTCATAAATCCCGGTGGCGCAGTCCCTTGGCACTATCACGCAACGGAGGAAATTCTCGTGGTGCTCGAAGGCGATGGCCAAGCACTGACGGATATCGGAGCGGAATTCTATGCAGCCGGAGATGTCGTCATAATTCCTGCCGGTCGCAAACATTCACTTCGTAATACTGGGACCGTGCCTTTGAGGCAGCTGTGCTTTTTCCCTGGAGACCCTGGGACCGTGCGGCTCGAGGGCGAGGCTTATGACGGACAATCATTCACTGTCGTAAATGCCACCTGAATGGTCGCCTCGAAGATTGGGCGCAGTACCTCATTGAGCGCTGATTTGGACCGGGTCACGCTGACGGTACGATCGCCCTGTCGCCGCCCAACAGGCGGCGGGGGTCATACAGCTTCTTAAGTGCGGCAAGGCGTGCATAGTGATTAGGCTGGAATGTCGTTGCCACTCGCGCCTGCCCGCTCGCATCCACTGGGGTGTGCTCAGGGAGCAGGAAGGTCAAGACATTGCAGCCTGTACGTTCGTGCGCAAACACGGCGTCGAGCCGTTGTCCCATCTCTAGAGCAGCCTGTTCTTTGGCGGCGTCCGGCGTCACCGACATGCCGAAGAACAGGAACGGGGAACTCCAGTAGCCCAATCCCTCATACCCGCTCACAGGGCGTGCGATGCCTCCCCCGGGCCCATTGCGCAATTCCATCGCTAGAAACGGCGACCCTGGCGCGAGCGCTTGCGGTAGCTCGTCTATGATCCGATCAGAAATTTCGCGGAAGGCTTCTGAATAACCGATGCGAGGCAGATGCAGGGGCGAGTCCATCGTCACGCTCCCAATCTCTCGAAAGGGCATCATGCGAGTCGTATCCAGGATGCTGCCGTCAATCTTGTGAAATGGTGAGATCGCGCGCTTGGCGTCATCGGCTGAGCCTGGATGGCATATCCGCAACGCGACGACCGGGATACCTTTGACCGGAGCAGGCACCGGGGCAATGGCCGGGTACTGGATGAAAGCGACCGCCGAGCCCATCTCGGGTGGCGAAGTCGCAACCCAGTCGCGATAGGCGGTCAGCAGGTCGCGTGCCTTGGCGATCGGCCAATAGATCGCGCCTGCATAGACCATCGGCTGCGCAACAAGGCGCAAGCGAAGTGTCGTAACGACGCCGAAGTTTCCGCCGCCGCCCTTCAGCGCCCACAGCAAATCGGATTCCGCGTCGGCGCTGACCCAACGGCGATTGCCGTCTACCGTCACCACCTCTGCCGCTTCGATCATGTCCGAGCACAGTCCATAGCGCCGTGCCAACCAGCCTGCTCCTCCTCCGAGTGCGTAACCCACGACACCTACGGGCGAAGCCGATCCAGCCAACCCGGCGAGGCCGTGCTCGTTCGCTACGTCAAGCAGCTCCTGCCATCGAACGCCGGCACCGATTTCGGCAATCTGGTGAGAAGGCTCGTTGCGAACACCACCGATTCCCGACGTATCGATGAGCATGCCCCCATTCGATGCCGCGAGCACCCCGTGTCCAGTCGACTGAACTCGGATCGGTAATCCGCGGTCGGCCGCAAACCGAACGGCCGCTTGTACTTGCTCAGGCGATCGGGCGGCAACGGCGTACTCCGGACGATGCACGATCCGCGTGTTCCATCCGCAGCACAACCGCGCGAACTCCTCGGTTCCTGGGCGGAAAAGGCTATCTGCAAGTGCTGGCATGGCTCACTCCGAGGAGACGGCAGTGCTGAATGATGATCATTGGTCGGTATCGTTGTGCTGCCCCGATCTCAGCCGTTAATCGTACCTGCGAAATCAAGCGCTCAGGCGCACACGTGACGAGAATGTCTCGTCCGCAGACGAAAGCGCCTTTTGCAGTTCGAAGTCGAATGCAATATGCGCCCGGTCCCCCTGGCGGTTAGGAACAGGCAACAATCCCTCGCGCGACCCGAATGCAAAGTCGCTCTTTGCCAGCGGGTCGTCGCCGAAGTTGATCTGGGTGGTGAGCGAGCGATAGCCCGGAGCCTCGACGAAGAAATGGACATGCGCGGGCCGGTCGCAATGGCGCCCGAGCATCTCCATCAGACCGGCGGTCGCCCCGCCCGGTGGGCAACTATAACCATGTGGCATCTTGGAGTGGAACGTATACCGGGCATCGCTGCCCAGTTTGATCCGCCGGCGATTGTTGAAAGGCGTTTGCGCGCCGGTCGGGTCGAAATGAGAGTAGAAACCCTTGGAATTAGCGTGCCAGACATGGAACGTCACATTCTGCACCAACTCTCCACCAGGGCCGCGCACGACGCCCGTCATGCTCAGTGTATCGGTATCGTCCGGGTCTGACGACAGGTTGACATCGCCTTCCGCAAAGGGAGCGCCTTCGACATAGAGCGGTCCTTCGATCGTGCGTGGCGTGCCCCCACCGCGACCCGCTTGGGCATCTTTCGCGTCCATGTGCAGATCGAGGAAATGCTCAAGGCCCACACCCGGCGCGATCAGTCCGAACTCACCTGCTCCGTCGCCCAGATATTTGACGGCACTCCAGAATTCGCTCTCGCTGATGTCATGTTTTTCGATCAGGCCCATGAGGGCCTCAAGAAGGTCGCGCATGATCACCTTGAGGCGGGGATTGCCGCTGATCTCCGATACACCGCTGGCGCGGTCCAGAAGGTCCTGCACGGCTCGGGTCTTGAGGATATCGGTCATCAAGCTCTCCTTGAGTATCAATCCTGTAAAATACCGACCGAATTCTCCAATCAGGAGGCGGGCTGCGCAGAACGGTCAGATGGCGGCGAGCCCGCCAAATATGCTGGGACGAACGATCCTCGCTGAATCAATTGAAAAGGCCAAGAACAATGAGTGATTGACTTCCGGATTGGCTCTGATCGCGTCGGATCTGTCACCCCGACGCGAGTTTCCGAGATGGGTCATCTTCGCCAGTCAAGATGACCCGGCGGCGACGGACGGTCAACACCAGATAGCCGTCGGTCGAGGAACAAACGAGGTCCAACTTCCGCTTGACCCTGACGAGCGTGAGTAGGATGATCGACGGCAACCGGCAAGGGTGGGCCAGCTGCCGACATCGCCATCAAACGGCATGCTGCGCCGCACACCGACATCCTGATACAACGAGCGGAAGTCGTCGGCGCACGACAACAAGCTCACCCGCCATCGGCAAGCACGGTCGCTATTGGGGGTATTGCGTCGAGATCGCCGATCGTTTGACCTTTGGCATGGGTTCGGTGCTGGCTGGACGGTATCGGAGAATTCCGACCGTCTGCCTTGTGGTGCGCGTCGAGGGTCGTGAGTGCGGGAGTGCACTCACACTTCCCCGCCCGGCTGCGTCGCCAGCGAGTCGCCAAGCAAGTGGTGGCGCGGATCCGGATCGGCGCCGGCAAAGCGATCGAAAATTGAATGCCGCGGTGCTCGGCCTTTGGGTCAACCGCTCATCGCTTCCTAACTGGCGTACTGATCAGCGCGTCGTCGGCAACGGCTTCGCTGAGCAGCCAGCGCCGGAAGGTAGCGATCTTCGGAAGCTCGGCCGTCGCCTGCGGCGCCACGATCCAATAGGCACTCGACAACGGCAGTCGGACATCGAACGGCGCGATCAGGCGCTTGTTGACCAGATCCCAGGCCGCGAGTGTCGAGCGCGTGAGTCCGATGCCCTGGCCGTTGATCGCTGCGTCGATGACCATGCTGGCGCGATTGAGGACGAGGCCCTGGATCGGCTTACTGAGCTTGACCTCGGCCGCCTCCAGCCAGCGCGACCAGCCTGAATGATCGTCGAGATGCAGCAAAGGTAGCCGCAATGCGCTTGCGGCAGGATGAGGTTTTGCGCGAGCGGGAAGCAGATGCGGACTGCACACTGGGAACAATTCCTCGGTGGCAAGGCGAACACCGTGCAGGCCCTTCCAGCTGGCATCGCCCGTGCCGTGTCGCACAGCCATGTCGACGTCCTCGCGGGCGAAGTCGACGTGATGCATGGTCGCCGAGACGCGCAGGTCGATGTCGGGGTGCATCTCGGAGAAGCGGCCCAGGCGATGCACCAGCCATTTCGCCGCGAAGTCCGGCGACGTGCTGACGGTCAACACACCGGACGCCTGTCGCTGCGTCAGACGCGCAGTTCCAAGTGCGATGCGATCGAAGGCGTCACGGACCACTGCCAGATACTCCCGCCCCGCGTCCGTGATGACAAGGCGCTGGCGCTCGCGGGTGAAGAGCTTGAAGCCGAGGTCGCCCTCCAGCGCCTTCACCTGATGGCTGACCGCGCCTTGCGTGACGCACAGTTCTTCTGCCGCGCGCGTGAAGCTCTCGTGGCGAGCCGCCGCCTCGAAGGCTTTGAGCGCATTGAGAGATGGAAGCCGTCGCAACATTGGCACCCCAAGTTCATGAGAAAAACTCGGGCAGAGTAGAGAAACGATGCTTTGCGGACAAGTCCATACCTCCGTACTCAACTCGTTATCGAGATCAAGTTGAACCTCCAGGGGGCTGAGCATGGCAAATGCGATCCATCATCTTGACGGAACAGTCTGCACCTGTCGGCGAGATATCGCCGTCGCGTGGTCACCCGCGCGTTTCGCGACCAACGCAGCTCGCGCAATTCGGCTCTCCGAGCAGCGCCGGGCCCAGCGTCGGAGGCTGCTCGAACTCGATGACCGGCTGCTGGCCGATATCGGCATCACGCGTCAGACAGCCCTGCACGAAGCATCAAAGTAGTTCTGTGTCTTGACTGGCTCGAACATTCCAACTTCCAGGAGCGCCCGATGAAGTATGCTATCGCCCCCTTGTTCGTCCGCCCTTGGACGCTGAACGGCATGTCGCCCGGGCTGATCGAGAGCCACTACGAGATCAACTACGGCGGCACGGTCAACCGCCTCAATGCCATCACCGAGCAACTGGCATTCCTGGATCGCGCGAAGACGCCTGCGGAGGTGATCCATCGTCTGAAACGTGACGAGTTCACTGCCTTGAACTCGATGCTTCTGCATGAGCTGTACTTCGCGTCGATCGGCGGCGATGGCCGCGCCGTTCCGCCTGAGATGACGAGCGCGCTCGTACGCGATTTTGGCTCTGTCAACGGCTGGCGGGACGAGTTCGTCGGCTTGGCGGAGTCGCTGGCCTCGGCTCAGAGCGCAGGCTGGGTCCTGCTGACTTACGTGCCTCGCGATGGCCGCTTGATCAATCATATAGCAACGGACGACGGTCACTCGATCGCCGGCGGCATCCCCGTGCTCGCGCTCGACATGTATGAGCATGCCTACCACATCGACTTCGGCGCAAACGCGAGCGCCTATGTCGCCACCTTCATGCGTAACATCGAGTGGAAGGTGACGGAAAGGCGGCTGCTCGACGCGGCCAAAGTTGCGCCTCCGCCTAAGCTGGTTCAGCCGGAGTTCGGCGAAACACCGGCCGTCAGTGTCGAGGACGTCGAGGAGATGCTGAAGTCCGGGCAATCGGTGCAGGTGATCGATGCGCGGCCACGTCACTACATCACCAAGGCCACCGATCTCATGGACGGTGCCGTTTGGCGTGATCCAGAGCGGATCGACGATTGGATTGGCGAGCTCGACAAGACGAAGCCCGTGGTGACGTTCTGCGTTTATGGATTCCACATCGGTTGCCAGACGGCGAGCGTGCTGCGCGAGAAGGGGTTCGACGCCAAGTACATGAGCGGCGGCCATTACGGCTGGCGCGCCAAGAAAGGCGCGATGAAGCGGCTCGAGACGTAGTGCAACTCGACATGGCTGGATTCAGCCGAAGGCTTCTCGCGCAAAGCGCGCATCCGGGTTTCCAACCGCAGCCGCCCGGGCTTCGAGGGCCACGTGTCCCAAGCGCTGCTTCGACGCCTCGTATTGGGACATGATCAATGGAAATCGAAAGACCCAAGGCCGACGCCGCTATGGCACAACCTGCCCCGGCTCAAGGCAACAACCGGACGCGACTTTTGCTCGAAGGCCCCATCGTCACCACACTGCTACGGCTCGCAGTACCCAACCTGGTCGTGAACGTCATCCTCATTGCCGTGACGACCTCGGTCGATGCGCACTACGTCGGAAAGATGGGACCAAACGCGTTGGCGGGACTGTCGCTCGTATTCCCGCTCATCATGCTCATGCAGCAGACGGCAAACGCGAGCATGGGCGGGGCTGTTGCGTCGGCCGTCGCACGAGCGATCGGCGCCGGTCGTCACGCCGACGCCTCGGCGTTGGTCGTTCACGCTGTCGTTGTCGCGGCGGGAATGGCCGCGATCTTCACGACTGTTGTGCTGTTCGGAGGCCCCGTCATCTATTCTTGGATGGGCGGCGTTGGAGAAACCTATGCGGCGGCGGTGGAGTACTCGAACGCAATATTTGCTGGAGCGATCGCCTATTGGATGCTCAGCACGTTGACCAGCGTGGTTAGTGGCGCAGGTCAGGCCATGGTGTTGGCCATTGTCTATGTCGGAGCCGAGATCCTTCACATTCTTCTGGTGCCAGCATTGGTGTTCGGCCTCGGTCCGATTCCCCCGCTTGGAATTGCCGGTGCTGGAATCGCAACAGTCGTGTCCTTTGCGGCCTCCAGCGTAGTGCTCGCTTGGTACATCGCCTCAGGGCGCACGGCGATCAAACTCACTCTGCGTGGCGTGCGACTTGACCGTCGACTATTTGGCGACATCCTTCGCGTCGGTGCTCCGATGTCATTGCAGCCATTCCTCAATAGTTTCACGCTCGCGACGCTCACCGGCTTCGTCGCCACGCTGGGCGCAGCTCACCTTGCCGGTTTTGGCGCCGCGATACGATTGGAATATCTTCTCTATCCCCTGGCCTTCAGCTTGGGAGGCGGCGTACTCGCGATGGTCGGAACCAGTGTTGGCTCCGGTAACGTCTCGCGTGCTGGCCGCGTGACATGGATAGCGACCGCGCTTGCAGCGTCCGTCACCGGATGTGTCGGTCTGCTCGGAGTTCTAGTGCCCGGTGTTTGGACAGGCTTGTTCACGAGCGATCCGGAGATTCACGCCCATGCTGCCCGCTATCTCTTGATCACGGGGTTCGCCTTTCCCTTTCTCGGTGCCGCGCTCACGTTGGCATCGGCGTTCCAAGCCGCCGGACGGCCACTGTGGCCAGTCGTCAGTGTCGCCACCCGCGCAGTCGTGGTTATCGTCGGTGGCTGGATCGCGCTTCACTATGCCAATGCAGGCTTCAATGGTCTTGCCATGGCGGCGGCTGCGGGCTTGGTCATCTACGGTGCGATCCTCGCGATTGCTTTTCGCAGCAATCGCTGGCGCTCATCAACACCAAGCCATTGACCCACGTGGCGCGTCCCAGGAGCCAAACCAATGACACTCAGGAAACCTCGCGTTGCCATCTTGTTACCCGCGGACGCGACGAAAGGGCTCTCGACCAGCCTGGAGCAGTCGCGCCTTGGTTACATCGCCGATGCCTTCCGCGCGGCCGGCTGCGATGCTGTCGGAGCGCCGTTCGCCGACCCACATGTCGAAGAGGTGCACGACCACTTACGGGACGTCGATGCCGTGCTGGTCTGGTACAACCCAGTCGAAGGCGAGCGCGATCGGACCATCCTCAACGCGATGTTGAGGGACGTCGCCGCTTCAGGCGTCTTCGTCAGCACCCACCCCGACATCATCGATCAGATGGGCACCAAGGAAATCCTCCATCGCACGCGCGACATGGGGTGGGGCGCCGACACGCGCCTTTATGCGACGGCGAAGGCAATGCTCGTGGAGCTGCCTCAGCGGCTGGCGTCGGGACCAAGGGTGTTGAAGCAGATCCGCGGGCAGAGCGGCGATGGAATCTGGAAAGTCGAGCTGGCGAACGCGCCGGGCAAAATCACGGCCTCGAACGCATCAGCCTCAGCGGACACGGTGCTGCGCGTTCGGCATGCCAAACGGGGCAGTCCCGAGGAGACAACAACTCTCGCCGCATTCGTGGCGCTGTGCCAGCCCTACGTCGCTTCTGGCGGCGGCATGATCGACCAGCCGTACCAATCGCGACTGCCAGAAGGTATGATCCGCTGCTACGTCGTCGGAACACAAGTTGAGGGCTTCGGCGAGCAGCTCGTGAACATGCTCGTTCCAGCTCCTCCCGGAGCGCCGGCCAGCGGCGCTCCCCTCCCCGGCCCCCGTCTCTACTTCCCGCCGACACGTGCCGATTTTCAGCGCCTGAAGCAGAAGCTGGAGCGCGAATGGATCGGCGAAATGTGCCGGACGCTCGGGCTTAAGACGCACCAGCTGCCGGTCCTCTGGGATGCCGATTTCCTCTATGGACCGAAGGACGCCGCAGGCAACGACACCTACGTGCTCTGCGAGATCAACGTCAGCTCGGTCTATCCGTTCCCGCCAGATGCGCTGCAGCCGCTTGTCGCGAACACAATGGCGCGAATCAAGGCCCGCGCGCTGCAATAGCGCGCAGTCGGCAACGCTCGGCCGGCGAGTGATTGCGGCCTATTATGCTGTCGCGAACCGAGCCCTGTAGGCTGCCGGCGTTGTGCCGACAACGCGCTTGAACGCAACGCGGAACGTCTCCAGAGACTGATACCCGCACTGCGCCGAGATGGCGTCGAGCGATGCTGCTGATGTCTCAAGCAACTCCTGAGCGCGAAACATGCGTTCGCGCTGCAGCCACGCAGTCGGCGTCATGGCCATGCTGTCGTGAAAGCGGCGCAGGAAGGTGCGTTCGCTCATGGCGGCATGCTCCGCCAGTGCGCCGACGTCCACAGGGTCTGCGAGCCGTTTGCGCGCCCAATCCAGTGTCGCACTGATGGTGCGGCCGGGGCGTTCCTGCACCGGCGCTATGACATATTGCGCTTGGCCGCCGTCGCGATGGGGCGGCATGACCATGCGGCGGGCCACGATGTTGGCGATCTTGGCGCCGAAATCCCGACGGACGAGATGCAGGCATGCATCGATCCCGGCGGCGCTGCCCGCCGACGTAATGACGTTGCCTTCGTCGACGTACAGAACATCTTCCTCTACCAGTATATCCGGATATTGCCGCTTCAAGTCCGGCATGTGACGCCAATGTGTGGTGGCGCGCTTGCCCGTCAGCAATCCCGCCGCAGCCAACACGAAAACGCCGGAACAGATGGAGACACAGCGCGCGCCGCGTTGAGCCGCATGTGCGATGGCATCGAGGAGCCGCACTGGCGGCCGCTCGGTCCGATCCCGCCAGCCGGGGATGATGATCGTTCGCGCTGCAGCGAGTGCATTCAAACCGGCACTTGCCTCGACGACAATGCCGCCCATGGCACGCGATCGTCGCCCTTCTGCTGAAACGACGGCGAATTCGTACCAGGGAAAATCGAACTCGGGCCTTGGCAAACCGAACACCTCGACCGCGATGCCGAACTCGAAGGTGCACAGCCCATCATAGGCGAGCACAGCTACGAGCCCGGGCGCCCTGTTCGAAGTGGTTCGCTTGAGTTTCGACATTGGCGAAAATCTACCATACATTGTCGGACGCGCCACTGCCGTTGCGGCACTTCCGAGTGACATATTGATCCGGTCGTTGCACAAAGGAGGTTCGCCATGAGCACACATGTTACGGAAGCGCCCGCAGCCGCGTCAGATGTCGCTGTCCTGCACTTTGAGGCCATGCTGGCTTTTGAAACAGACTGCTGGGACGTCCACGAGAGCCTCAAGGCGGCGCATCCGGACTTCATAGTGGTGGATGTTCGGGGGCCGAATGCTTTTGCCAAAAATCATGTGAAGGGCGCGGTCAATATTCCGCATCGCGAGATGACGGCGCAGCGCATGGCCGAGTATCCAACAGACAAAGTGTTCGTCGTCTACTGCGCAGGCCCCCATTGCAACGGTGCCAACAAGGCCGCGGTTCGGTTGGCGCGGCTCGGTCTTCCCGTGAAGATGATGATCGGCGGCATCACAGGTTGGCTGGACGAGGGGTTCGTGTTGGTTCCATCAGCAGGCACGTAAGCCCCGCCATCGGAAAGTTACAGACGGACCGAACCGCAAATGGTCATTGATCGCGGGTCGCTGCGGCAGCGCAATTCAGTGTAGTTGATGTCCTTCGCCAAGGCACCGCACTCACCACTCGGTAGCAGACAATTTCACGGATGCCTACGAAGCTCATTGCGTGGCAGGTTATATAAGCCAAGTACAAGCCAACGTGATCCGCATTTGCAGGAAACAGAGATCAACGTTTCGGGGATCGCCAATACTCGCGCACATGCGTGGCAAGTAGGTTGGCCGCAGGCGACATTGCTACTGCCGTGTGCAGTCGAATGTCCGCCCGCGGCAATCGCGGCATGCCGTCAGCCGTACCGTATGCCGACAATGACGCTGGCAACAAGCTTTCCTTGACGACTGTCACCGCCAGCCCCTTGGCCGCAACAGCTTCCACGGCGGACAGGCTATGGCTGACGAAGGCCAACCGCCAGGATCGCCCAGAACGATTGAGTGCGTCCAATGCCCATTTCCGGAAAAGACACCCCGACGGATAGAGGGCCACCGGCAACGGATCACACCCCTTGATGTCGAGGAGATCGCACGCGGCCCACACCGCCTTTTCCCGACAGAGCAATGTGCCGGCCTTATCTCCGGCCGGGTGCATAGCGATCACAATGTCGAAGTCCGATCCGACCCGCTCCACCATTCCTGATGTCAGGCCGGTCATCATCTCAATCAGTATGCCCGGAAAGGCTACCGCGAATGACTTCAGCAATGTGGGTAAGACAACTGTACCGTAGTCATCCATGACACCGAGCCGCACGCGACCCTGCACCTCATGATCATGCAGCCGCTGAACCGCTTCCTCGCCCAGAGACAGGATGCGATGGGCATAGCCGACCAATTTCTCGCCAGCGGGACTGAGCGCGACGCGCGTGGTCGAACGTTCCAGCAATCGCTGTCCAACCTGCTCCTCCAGGCGCTTAATCTGGGTGCTCACAGCCGACTGCGTTCGATTGAGTGCCGCCGCCGCACGCGTGAACGATTGGTGTTCGGCGACGGCGACGAACGCCTGCAAAAGGGTCGGATCAAGCGTAGCTTTTCTTATCATGATCCGAGATAGATCTCATGGGCAATATTCGTTGGCCACATAAGCTATGCTTTCGCTATCTCTCTGGCAAGCGACA
Organism: Hyphomicrobiaceae bacterium; assembly: GCA_046154645.1. GTDB lineage: Bacteria > Pseudomonadota > Alphaproteobacteria > Rhizobiales > Hyphomicrobiaceae. The sequence goes on along the minus strand of JBJXDZ010000103.1, from coordinate 21,668 downwards.
CGGGTGACGATGCGTCTCGATCGAGCGGTGACATGACAATTAGCGGCGGTTCAGGCAAAGGCAGCATTGGGAGTTTCCCCGATGGCGGCTTTTCCCGAATGCAAAGCGCGCAACTCGGTGTGCGACGCGCGACACCGCTCGCCATCAGCTCAGGACTGTTCGGTATCCTATACGGCGCCGCCTGCATGTCGCTCGGGATCTCTCCGACTTTGGCAGCGCTGTCGTGCATACTTGTCTTCTCCGGTGCGGTGCAGTTCACAATTCTCGGCATGCTGGCCGAGCCATTTTCGACATCGGCAATTGCGGTTTCGAGCCTGCTCATCTGCAATCGGCTGTTCTTGATGGGCATCTCGATTGCCAACCATATCGGCGCGCGTTGGTGGGCCGCCCGGCTCCTGTCTATGGTAGTCCTGACCGACGGGGCGTGGGCAGCAACGATCGCCGAGAAAGCGCCCGTCGATCGGTTTGTCTACTTCGTCTGCGCAGGCATATGGATACTGGTGCTGTGGGTCTCGGGCACGCTGTTCGGCGCGGTCGTCGCTAGCCAGCTGCAGCCGCAGACGATTGCGGCGTTGAGATTCTCAGGTGTGTTGTTTCTAGCGCTGCTTCTCTTGCTCGTCGTCAAGAGCACATCGATGGGTCACGCGCCTTGGATTGCCTCGGCGCTGACATCACTCGCCGCCAGTCGACTGGTTCCGTTGCCACTCGCCTTCCTGATCGGTGTGACGGTCGGCTCATGCATCGCGTGGTTCGGTGCATCCAGGGAGCAGATGGATGTCAATTGACGCGCGCTTTTCAGTGGCTATCGCCATTATGGGAGCCGTCGCACTGGGCTGCCGCGTCGGCGGTTTGATCGTCGGCACTTATCTGGGCGACAGCCAGAAACTTAGGCAGTTCCTCGACATTCTTCCGGCGTGCGCCATGGGCGCCGTCCTTGGTCCTTCACTCGGTGCGATGACGATGGCACAGACGATCGCGATCGTTGTTTCGGCGGCGGTCCATCTCGCAACTTCGCGCTTCCTACACGCCCTCGCGTTGGGCACAGTGGTTCTCTTGTCAGAGAAATGGATCCTGACGGCCGTTTGGTAGTCTGGTTCCTTGGTGGCGATCGCCAGATGTATCAAAAATCGACCTTCGCAACGCCATGTGTTGTGGTCGTGCTCACCCGACAGGAGGAACAGTTTGATGCCGCCAGCGATCGAAATCCGTGCGTTCACTCAAGCAGACTCGAAAGCGGTTCGGGACCTGTTCATCACTGTCAATCGGCAATTGGCACCCGACCATTTGAAACAAGCGTTTGAAGACTACATCGCCTTGTCGCTCAATGAAGAGATCGATTGCATCCGAGATTACTATGGCGCCAAGCATGGTGGCTTTTGGGTCGCCAATGCAGCCGACAGGCTTGTTGGCATGTTCGGACTTGAGGCTACGTCCACCAATGCTATGGAGCTGCGGCGCATGTACGTCGAGCCGACTGCACGACGCCAAGGCATTGCGCGCAGTATGCTGCAATTTGCCGAATCCGAGTGCCAGCGACTGCGCAGGTCACGGATGATTTTGAGCACCTCAGAATTGCAAAGTGGTGCGCTGTCGCTCTACCGGACAAGCGGCTACAAACTCGATCGAGAGGAAGCCGCAGGCGCCGCGAACAACAGGACTGTTGGTGGCGGCATTCGAAGGTTTCATTTCAGCAAGGACCTCTTGTGAGAGGATCGAGGAATGCAGACGATGGCAATACGCGACCCTTTCGCCGCCGACTGGGCCGAGTGGCACCGGTTATGGGAAGCGAACTGTGCGCATATGGGCAAGTCGCTGTCACAAGCCCATGACCGTGAGCTGTGGCACAGGATCATCGATCCGAAGCATCCTTTAGGAGCGCTCGTTTGCGGCTCGCTCGACCAAGACGGATCACTTCTCGGTCTTGCGCACTACGTGCTCCATCCGCACACCTTCAGCTTGAAGACGGTCTGTTACCTCGAAGACCTATGGGTCGAGCCTTCTGTGCGTCGGGCCGGCATAGGGCGGTCCTTCATTGATGCGCTTGTTGCCCGTGGCAAAGAGCAAGATTGGCGTAGGCTCTACTGGCACACTGAGGCTGACAATCTTGTAGCTCGGTCACTCTACGACCGCATTGCCCCCGCCACCAACTACGTCAGGTACGATATAGCTCTGCCATAAGGCGCAGGTGAAATCGAACGAAGGGTAGAAAAGTGCACGGCTGTCCACTGCAAGGTCGGCTGGGTGTCCGTTATCGGAGGTCGACCGACCGTGCCAATTCAATCATCCTAGCACAGATGATGGTTGTGCCTCGATGTCTCCTACCTCTGCGGTGCGTTTGATGGCGCGCCGCCCATGTTGCACTCGCTCAGGGCCGGTATGGGTCACGACCCACCGGCATCGGTGCGCGCCGAACACGGTCGGTCAACCGACAGCAGCTGACTGGCAGTAATACGCCTCGCGCTTGCGCACCTGCGCGACCTCTGCCTCGACGGCGCGCGCCGCCATGGCCAACTGCGGCAGTGGCTCGCCGAGATCACGGGTGACGCCATCAATCAGCAGCTATGGCCGGTAGTGATTGCCGTCGCCCGCGCGCACGCACCGAATGCCGCCGACTTCGGCGTCGGTAGCGGCATCAGTGAGGCGCCACGCGCTCCACCGGACGAATGGCTGGCGTGTGTGATCGCCTGCAATCCAGAGACAGCGCGGTCAGACGCTGTTTACATCGGGCAATTGTGCCGTGCCGAAGAGTGAGCGTCAATCGGGTGACCAGTCCGCGAACTCGACAAGCGTCATATCGAGCGCATCGAGCACGCGGGCGATGCTGGACATGGTTGGCCATCGCGGCAAGCCGTCTCGCCTGACACGCTTCGATTTGTTGAATGACGTGGGATCGAGCCCGGCTCGCTTGGCGAGTGCCGAGACAGTAATGGCGCGATCCTGGGCCAGCGCATCGAGGCGGGCCCATACCCAATCCGCAGGGAGTTTCATGGCCGCATCCCAAGCAAGAACTATGCAAGCACGCTAACGACGTTGAGGCTGGATGACGGCCCCCGCCGCACGGAGGGACGAGTAGCAGCCGGCCGGCGCGGCTCGCCTCCCTGCTGTACCGGACCACGCGCCGATTGCCGGCTCTGGATGCGCGATGCAACCAGTGGGCGACGAGTTGCATAGTAGCAGGCGAAATGTGTGGTTCAAATGTGGGGTTGATATTCGGATAATTCAAAAAATTCAATTAAATCAATGGTTGTTGGCGGAGAGGGAGGGATTCGAACCCCCGGTACGGTTGCCCGTACTTCGCATTTCGAGTGCGACGCGATCGACCACTCTGCCACCTCTCCAGCCGTGCTTTCGGTGGGCGCTTCGCTGGTCATGAGAGACCGCGATCGCAACGCCGGCCGCATCAGGCCCGGCCCGTCCAGCAAAAGGCCCGCCAACCGCCGATCGGGAGTGGTCCGATCCGCAACAGTTGAGGGCGCCAGCGTTCTACGGTGACTTGGCAGGGGATGCAAGCGCCATGACCGGTCTCGAACGCCCGGCGCCCGGGCCATCCAAGGTTTGGCGCGAGTGTAACATCAACGCATGTCATCCAAGGGCTAGCCTGCCCTGGCGAAGGCGGGCGTCCCCCGGACGCAATGTGCCGCAACCGCAAGCACGCGCGATCCTGGCCCGCTCAGTCCCGGGACCGCGTGGGCCTTCGCCGAGCGCCGGCAAATGCCGGGATGGCATCAAGGGTGGGGAGCTGCCGAGGCTTGCCGGGCAAGGCCCTTTGGCCCAGCTCCCATCAGCGCGGGCGCGACCGAGGTGGGCGGGCGTGGCTCTCGCACCGGCTGGCGCAATATCCTAGGGTGACCGCGTGCAAGAGTTGCCGGACAATGGGAGAGGTACGCATGGCGACGTGGCTTGAGGGAAACACCGCCGATCCGACGCCGGCGGGGACGCGGCTGCGCGCCATGCTGGCCGAGGGCCGGATTATCCGCGCGCCGGGTGCACACAATGCGATGGCCGGTCTGCTGGCGCGCCATGCGGGCTTCAAGGCGCTGTACGTTTCGGGCGGCGCGGTGACGGCAAGCCTCGGCTTGCCCGATCTCGGCATCCTGACCATGGAGGAGCTGTGCCTGATCGTGAAGGCGCTGAGCCGCAGCACCGGCCTGCCACTGATCGTCGACGGCGACACGGGCTATGGGGAGGCGCTGAATGCCATGCGGCTGGTGCGCGAGCTCGAAGATGCGGGCGCGGCCGGCGTGCACATCGAGGACCAGGTGCTGCCGAAGAAGTGCGGCCATCTCAACGACAAGACGCTGGTGCCGGCCGATCAGATGGCGGCCAAGATCGCCGCTGCCAAGCGGGCGGCACGGCATATGGTGGTGATTGCACGCACGGATGCAGCGGCGTCGGAAGGTCTCGAAGGGGCCATCGCCCGCGGCCGTCTCTATGCGCGCGCCGGGGCCGATGTCGTGTTTCCGGATGCGCTGACCAGCCTCGACCAGTTTCGCGCCTTTGCCGCGGCCATGCCGGTGCCAACCATGGCCAACATGACCGAATTCGGCCGTACGCAGCTCGAGACCGGGGCGGCGCTCGAGGCGGCCGGCGTGCGCATCGTCATCTGGCCGGTGTCATCGTTGCGCATTGCCGCCAAGGCCATGGAGGATTTCTATGCCGGCCTCGCCAAGGACGATACCTCGGCGCCGCAGCTCGACCGCATGCAGACGCGCAAGCGACTCTATGAAACCATCGGCTATCACGATTATGAGGCGCTTGATCAGTCGATCATCCGCAGTGTCCCGCCGGACATGCCGCCGCCGAAGCGATAAGTGGCGGCGAATGGGTGGGCTCAGGGCAGATTGGAGAAGGCGCCGAATTGTGCGCCTTCCATCGACACCGGCGAGTTTGCCTTCAGCTCCTTGATGAAGCCACGAATCTGATCGCCCTTGCTGACCGGCCCCGTCTCGGAGGGGGCCGCCATGGACTGGGACTGCATCCGCCCGATCAGCGGCTCCGACCACGGCCCGTGCAGGCGCAGGACATCGCGGTTGGAGACGGGCACCTCCGTGACAGCCTCGGATCCGAAGGCGAGGCTGATATCCATCGCTTTATTGAGGGTGTCGAGATGGCCGGTGCCCATGATCGACGCGCCGCCGGACTTGGCGGTAATCGTTTCGAACTTGATGAGGCCCTGCTCCAGCAGGAACCGCACATCGAGCGCTGACAACGGCGTGTTGCCGCGACCGGCGGCGGCCCAACCGGAGGCCGTTTCCGTCCGTGCCACGTGCGCCAGGGCCTTCAGGTCGAGGCCGAGACGACCGCCGTCGACCAGTTCGAAGCTGCCGCGGCCGGTGAGCACGCGGGCAACCGCGGGCAGCGTGGATCCACTGCCGGTGGCTTCGAGAGCAATGTTGACGCGCCCGAGCAGCGGGTTGCGCTTCATCAGATCGGTGAGTGCACGGCCAGGATCAATCTGGCGGCCGCGGAGTCTGAGGCCAAGGCGCAGATCATCGCCGTTGGCATCCAGCGTCACCTGCCCGCTGGCGGTACCGCCTTCGATTTCGAGCTCCGCCAGATCAGCCAGCATCCGGCCATTCTTCAGCGAGAGCGTCAATGCAGCCCGCCCCAGCTCGAGCTCCGGCGCTTTGATCTTAGCGACTGACAGGCGCAAATCCGCATCGACGAGAGCGAGAATCGACCGGTGCGCATCGGCGAAACGGACAGGGCCGGCGCCGAGCGTCGCATTGGGCGATGGCCCACGCAGGGCCTCGACATAGTGCTTCACCGCAAACGATTTGAAGGCGATGGTGCCATCGAGCTTTGGGCGCGGTCCCGAGACGTTGAGCGACAGCGCGCCGGCGCCTTGATTGCCGTCGATCGCGACACTGGCGTTGGCAAACGAAAGCGTGCCACCGCTGGTTCCCGTCACATCGCCGGCCACGGCCACATTGCGCAGATCTTCTCCCGGCAGCACCGGCAAGCCGAGCCAGCGCGCCAGCACGCGCAGTTTCGGCGACTTGAACTCGCCACGCCCCTCGATCTTGGGCGTGCCCGTGAGGTCGATGCGACCATCAAGGCTGGCGGTCAACGCCCGGCCGGAGATAGAAAGCTTGAGCGGATAAACGGCGGCGGCCTTCGCGTCGGACGGTCGGCTCCAGGCCGCCGTGAAGGTGACGGCGGTGCCGCGATAACGGGCAGTGCCTTTGGCCTCGAACGCGTCTTTACGTGTGGTGCGAACATGAGCGTCAATGTCGGTCAGGCGCACCTTGCTGCCGTCGGCGCGCAAGATATCCACATGTGACCGGCGCAGAACCAGGTCTTTGAAATTCAGAATGGCCAGATGCGACAGAGCTTGCTCGAGGTCGACCTGCAGGGGCGCCGCGGCATCGCTTCCGGGAGCCGGTTGCGCCACATCCAGCGTCAACGCCAGACCGTCAGCCTCGATCTGATCGAGCTGCCCGCTGGCCCGCCACTGGGACGGTTTTGGACCCTGCAGAACGCCGCCGTTGATGGTCAATCCGAACAGCGACGTCAGCCGTTGCGGCTGCGAGATGATGATGGCATCGCGCGGCCGCCCCATGCCGCTGGCAATCTGCTCGACGGGCGCGCGCATGGCCACGGCCACCGGCAAACCAACCAGCGTTGCAAGCAGCGCGGTACCCAGGATCCACGATCCCAGGCCCTGCCAAGTTTGGCGGCTATCCGCCATGATCTCAGGCGACCCCGCGTGGGGTTGCGAAGCAAAGACGAAGCCGTCGAGACCAAGCAAACATGCCCATGGTCTTATCCTCCCCGGATAGAATCGTCCCCGCGCACATCCGCGTCCGCGCCGCTCGAACAAACTTGCTCTTAGCGAAGGCGGCATGCCGAGGCAAGATGTGCCGACAATGTGGCAGTGGAGCGACTGATTCGTCACAATGACGCGAAAAATTGACTGTCACCAGCCGAAAGAATTGCCCACACCCGGCCGAAGGAGTTGTCCGCCGACCGCCGCAGTCAGCATGGCTGTGCCGACGGCGCAGGTGAGCTGGTGCAGGACGACTGCGACGGTTCAAAACTATCGATGTCCTGCCCCGGCGAGGCTTGCTGGCAGGCGGGCAAAATGATTAAAGGGCACTCCTCGGGATCGCTGCCTCTCCGCACACGGGATCGCACTGGGGGCGGTGCGCCAGGCGTCGGCTGCGTGCCGCCAACGAGGCGCGATAGGCAGCCAATCACCGAGGCACGTAGGAGGTCTGATGGCGAACAAGGTATTTGCAAGTGCCAGAGCGGCGCTCGACGGTGTCGTGAAGGATGGCCAGACCATCGCCGTTGGGGGCTTCGGGCTGTGCGGCATCCCCGAGGCGCTGATCGCGGCCGTGCGGGAGAGCGGCGTCAAGAACCTGACAGCCATCTCCAACAATGCCGGCGTCGATGATTTCGGCCTCGGCATCCTGCTGAAAACGCGGCAGATCAAAAAAATGATTGCGTCCTATGTCGGCGAGAACAAGGAGTTCGAGCGGCAGTATCTGGCAGGCGAGCTGGAATTGGAATTCACGCCGCAAGGCACTCTGGCCGAGAAGCTGCGGGCCGGTGGCGCCGGCATTCCGGCATTCTACACCAAGACCGGCTATGGCACGATCGTCGCCGAAGGCAAGCCGATCGCCGAGTTCGATGGCCAGAACTACGTGCTCGAGCGCTCGCTGAAGGCCGACGTGGCGCTGGTCAAGGCCTGGAAGGGCGACCGGGCCGGCAACTTGATTTACCGGATGTCCGCACGCAATTTCAATCCCGTGGCAGCAACCGCGGGCAAGGTGACCATCGCCGAGGTGGAGCAGTTGGTCGAGACGGGCACGCTGGATCCCGATCACATTCACACACCGGGCATCTTCGTGCAGCGGATCATCGAAAATTCATCGCCCGAAAAGCGCATCGAGCAGCGCACCGTGCGCAAGGCGTAGGCGATAGGCCCCAAGAGAAGTTCAAGGACAGGACGCGACGTGACATGAGCAGACTGCGTGAGCGGGGAGCGCCGGTGCGCCGGCTGGATGAGCTGACGGTGCGCGGTCGTCTGACCGCATTCGACGAGCGCGGCTATCAGCCTTATGTCGATGACGACACCGACACGCTCGATCCGAGCATCCGGTGCCCAAGCTGCAAATGGGTGCCGAGCAGTCGCGATCGCTGGTACTGCATGTCGATGGGACCGCCCGAGAATTTCAACGGCGGCTGCGGCCATGGCTGGCACACCTTTGCCACGCGCGGCAAATGCCCGGGCTGCAGCTATCAGTGGCGGCATACGACATGCTTCAGCTGCAACGTCACCTCGCCGCACGATGATTGGTATGACCTGAGTGGCGGCAAGCCCTGAGTGAGGGAATAGGGACCAGGGACCGGGGACCGGGGACCGGGGTTAGAAGATCGATGATAAGAGGCGACCCCGTCGCTGTGAACCAGTCTTCCCTCGTCCCTAGTCCCTTTTACCTCGTCCCTGGTCCCTTCTACCTAGTCCCTGGTACCTTTTCCCTCCCGATCGATAGAGGAGCACACCCAATGGCCTGGACTCGCGAGCAGATGGCAGCGCGCGCCGCCAAGGAACTGCGTGATGGTTTCTACGTGAACCTCGGCATCGGCTTGCCGACGCTGGTGGCCAACTACATTCCCGACGGTATGGACGTCATGCTGCAGTCGGAGAACGGCCTGCTCGGCATCGGCCCGTTTCCGACCGAGAACGAGGTCGATCCTGACCTGATCAACGCCGGCAAGCAGACGGTGACGACGATCAAGGGCTCGAGCTTCTTTTCCTCGGCGGACAGTTTCGCCATGATCCGCGGCGGGCATATCAATCTGGCCATTCTCGGCGCCATGCAGGTGTCGGAAACCGGTGATCTCGCCAACTGGATGATCCCCGGCAAGATGGTCAAGGGCATGGGCGGCGCCATGGATCTGGTCGCCGGTGTCGAGCGTGTCGTCGTGGTCATGGAGCACACCGCCAAGAAGAAGGATGGCGGCATCGACAAGAAGATCCTGCCCAAATGCACGCTGCCGCTGACCGGTGTCGGCGTCGTCAACCTGATCATCACCGATCTGGCGGTGATGGAGGTGACGAAGTCGGGCCTCAAAGTGCTGGAAATGGCGCCGGGCGTGAGCCGCGCCGATCTCGAAGCGGCCACGGGTGCCACGCTGCACTGACGGCGGTCAGGCAAGATCGCGCGGAATGTCCGCGTTGGCGATCCGCCCGACATAGGAATGGGGTCAGAACCAAGGGTCTGACCCCGCACCAAGCGCTGGTTGAGTGTCGCGGCTCAGCCCGCCACCTTCGAGAGATCGGCGACATTGAGCGTGGTGGCGCGAATGGCGGCCAGCAGCTTCAGGCGATTGACGCGCAGCTTGGCATCGTCGGCGTTGACGGTGACTTTCTCGAAGAAGGCATCGACCGGCTGGCGCAACTCGGCCAGCGCATTCATGGCGCCTTTGAAGCTCTCGACGTTGATCGCCGCGATGGTGTCCTGCCTGGCGCTCTCGATGGCCGCGGCCAGTGCCAGCTCCTCTTTCTCGACCAGCAGCTTCAGGTCATAAACGCCGTCGTAGCTGCGCTTGTCCTTCTTCTCCTCGATGCCGAGAATGTTGGCGGCGCGCTTGACACCGGCCAGTAGATTGAGCCCGTCGTCGGTCTTGAGGAACTCGCCGAGCGCCTCGACACGCTTGACCACCAGCGCCAAATCGTCCTGCTCGCCGAGCGCGAAGATGGCGTCGATCAGGTCATGGCGGGCGCCCTTCTCGCGCAGATGCACTTTCAAGCGATCGCCGAAGAAGCCGAGCAGGTCGATGGCCAGTCCATGCGAATCGACACCCTTGAGCAGCATCTCCGGCGGCGAGAGCTTGGCCGGGATCTTGCCGACGCGCTCCATGAAGTGCCGCTTAATGGCGGCGAGGAGGGGCAAGCGCAGATCGTTCTCGAGCACGATGCGGATGACGCCAAGGGCGGCGCGGCGCAACTGATAGGGATCGCCGGAGCCGGTCGGCTTTTCGTCGATGGCCCAGAATCCAACCAGCGTGTCGAGCTTTTCGGCCAGCGCCACAGCGACTGACACAGGTGCGGTCGGCACCGTGTCAGACTGCCCGCGCGGCTTGTAGTGTTCCTCGATCGCGGCGGCGATCTTCGGATTCATGTGCTCGGCCTCGGCGTAGTAACGCCCCATGAGGCCTTGCAATTCGGGGAACTCGCCGACCATGCCGGAAACAAGATCGGCCTTGGCGAGTTGCGCGGCGCGCCCCGCGAGGTCGGGCTCGGCGTCGACCGAGCCGGCGATCTGGCGGGCAAGCTCCGTGATGCGCTCCATGCGGTCCCATTGGGTGCCGAGCTTCTCGTGGAAGGTGATGCCCTTCAGCTCGAAGTGCATGGGCTCGAGCTTGCGCTTCAGATCCTGGTCCCAGAAAAAGCGGGCGTCCGAGAGCCGCGCGCGGATTACTTTCTCGTTGCCCTTGATGATCTCGGCGCCTTTGTCATCCGAGGTCAGATTCGAGACCATCAGAAAGCGATTGGCGAGGCGGCCGGTCTTGGGATCCTTAAGCGAGAAGCACTTCTGGTGCGTCTTCATGGCCGTGGTCAGGCACTCCCCCGGTACCGCCAGGAAGGCCGCGTCGAAACTGCCCATCAATACGATCGGCCACTCCGTGAGGCCGGCGTTCTCCGCCAGCAGCGCCTCATCCTCGACCAGCTCCAGCTTCGCGGCCTTGGCGGCTGCACGCGCCTGCTCGCGAATCATCTCGATGCGCTCGGAGGCGGGCAGCAGAACCTTCGCGGCTTTCAGGCGGGTGCCGTAATCCTCGAAATCGGCCACATCAAACGGCGTATTGCCGTGGAAGCGATGGCCGCGCGTTGACCGTCCGGCTTCGATGCCGGCGACCGCGAACGGCACCACCTTGCCACCGAGCAGGCACACGATCGATTTCAGCGGCCGCACCCAGGTGAAGTCGCCGTCGCCCCAACGCTGCGACTTGGCCCACGGGAATTTGGCCATCGTCTCCTTGACGACGTCGGCGATCAGCGCTGGCGCTGGCTGGCCAGGCCGATTGATGCGGGCGACGTAGAAATCGCCCTTCTTGGCATCCTTCACCACCTCCGCCTGATCGATCGACGTGAGGCCCGCGCCCTTGAGAAAACCTTGCAAGGCTGCGTCCGGCGCCCCGACGCGCGGGCCCTTCTTCTCCTCGGAAATGGCCGGCGACTTCTCAGGGACGCCGTCGATCACCAGGACCAGGCGGCGGGGCGTGGCATAGGCCTGCGCCTTGCCGGTCACCAGGCCCTTGGCCTTCAGACCTTCGCCGACCAGCCGCTTCAAGTCTTCGGCCGCCTTCGCCTGCATGCGGGCCGGGATTTCCTCGGAGAAAAGCTCGAGCAGCAGTTCGGACATGGGATCACCCGCGGGTAGCAAACGCCGTGCGTCGCGGGCCGCACGGGAGGCGCGGCCCAACCTTTCCCTAACGGCCAGGGGCAGCCGGGGCAAGCTGTCATGCCCGAGTTGCAGACGCCGCCGACGTTGCAGAGCGATGTATTCTGCGGTCCAATGGTGCGCCATCTTTAGCCTTGGAGGCCGCATGCCGCCCGCCGCAACCGGTTCCTTTATCGACAGCCGCCAGCCCCGCTCGATCACCGTACCGTGCCTGGGTTTCGAGGTGCATGCCGTGACCTGGGGTGAGGCCACGTCTCCGGCGCTCATCATGTGGCATGGTCTGGCGCGCACGGGCCGCGACTTCGACGAGATCGCGGCGGCGCTGTCGGACCGCCACTTCGTGGTTTGTCCCGACACCATCGGTCGCGGCCTGTCGCAGTGGAGCGGCGATCCCGACCGGCATTATTGCCTCGGCTTCTATGCAGAGACGGCGCGGGCACTGGCCGATGGCCTGGGATTTGGCCAACTCGACTGGCTTGGCACCTCGATGGGTGGCGCGCTTGGCATGCGCGTTGCGGCCACGACCCTGGCTGGGCGCATGCGCCGGTTGGTGATCAACGATATCGGACCGACGTTTCCAACAGCGCCGTTCGAGCGCATCAAGGCCTATGTCGGCAATACCCCGGAGTTTGCTACGGTCGGCGAGCTGGAAACTTATTTCCGCACCATCTACACGCCCTTCGGCCACCACAGTGATGCCCAGTGGCGGCACATGGCGGAAACCAGCCATCGCCGGTTGCCGAATGGACGCATCACGACGCACTACGACCCCGCCATCGTGCGCCAGATGTTTGCGCATCCACGCGACTACGAGCAATGGGAGCATTATGATCGCATCACGGCGCCGACGCTGGTGCTGCGCGGTGTCAGCTCGGATCTGCTGCTGCCGGACGTGGCGGCAGAAATGGCCCGGCGCGGTCCCAAAGCTCGCATCGCCGAGATTGAGGGCTGCGGCCACGCGCCGGCCTTGAACGTGCCCGGACAGATCGCCCTGGTGCGCCAATTCCTCGCTGAGGGCTGAGGCGCCGCCCGCGCCATTACCTCTCACAACGCGATGCTGCATTCGCATTCACACTATTGTTTGTGGACTTCGGATTGGCTAGGACCATCTTCCCAAATTGAACCAGCCCTGCCACCGCGATGGCATGTGGCGCCAGCATTGATCCGGGAGATTGCATGTCCGTGTCTCGTCGACTGCGATTGGTGGCCGCTGCGGCAGCCCTGATCGGCCTCGCCACGCCGGCGGCGTCGCAGCAAGAGCTCAAGTTCCAGGGGCCGATCCGGATCTATGCGGGCTTTGCCGCCGGCGGACAGTCCGACATCCTGGCCCGGCTGGTTGCCGACCGGCTGAAGGACAAGCTCGGCCGGCCGGTGATCGTCGAGAACAAGGCGGGCGGCGGCGGGCGCATTGCCGTCGAGACCGTGAAGCCGCTGCCACCCGACGGCTCGGCGCTGGCGCTGGCCAACATCGCGCAGATGTCGACGGCGCCGCTGGTATTCACCGACCTCACCTATGACGCCATCAACGATTTCACGCCGATCTCCAAGGCGGTCGACTTCCAGGTGGCGCTGGCGACCGGGTCCCAGACCAAGGCGCAGGATTACAAGGCCATGATCGCGTGGCTGAAGGCGAACCCGGACAAGGGCACGTCCGGCGTGCCGGCCATTGGCGGCCTCCCACATCTGTTCGGCATCCAGCTCGGCAAGGCGATCAATCTCAAGTTGACGGCGATCCCGTATCGCGGCGGGCAACCGATCCTGGCCGCGCTGGTGCAGGGTGATCTGGCCATGGGCTGGGGCGGCGTCGCCGATTTCATCGAGCAGCATCGGGGCGGCGTCGTGCGCATCGTTGCGGTGACGGGGACCGCACGCTCGCCGCAATTGCAGGACGTGCCGACGTTTTCGGAGCTTGGCGTCAAAGCCAACGAACCAAATGGCTGGATCGGCTATTTCGGACCGAAAGGCATGGCGCCCGACGTGGTGGCCTTGCTCAATCGCGAGATCACTGCAGCGCTGAAGGATCCAACCATTGCCGCGCGGCTCGAAGGCCTTGGTTTCATCATTACGGCAACCAGCCCCGAAGCCCTCGCACAGCAGATCGCCAACGACCACAAGACCTGGAAACCGGTGGTCGATGCGGCAGGCCTCGGCGGGCAGAAGCAATAGACGGGGCAACGCGCTGGGAGGGCCGGGTAGCGGGCGCGGCGCCTCAGCCGCGCTCGGCGACGATACCGGCGATGCGTGCGCGCAGCTCGGCGATGCCGAGGCCGGTCTCCGATGCCGTGGCGATGATCTCAGGGAAGGCCGCTGCGTGCGGCCTGATCGCGGCCTGCGCTGCCGCCTCGACGTGCGCCAGTGCTTTTGCCGTGATCTTATCGGCTTTCGTGAGCACACACTGATACGACACGGCCGCCTCGTCGAGCAGCTTCATGATCTCGCCGTCGATGGTCTTGATGCCGTGGCGGGCGTCGATCAGCAGCATGACGCGGGCGAGCGTCGGACGACCGCGCAGATAGTCCTTCACCAGCCGCGTCCAGGCAGCGACCGTGGCCTTCGGCGCCTTGGCATAGCCGTAACCGGGCATGTCGACGATGAAGAACGTGGGATTAAGATTGGTGGCGCGGAAGTAGTTGAGCTCCTGCGTGCGTCCCGGCGTATTGGATGCCCGAGCCAAGCCCTTCTTGCCGACGACGGCGTTGATCAGGCTCGACTTGCCGACGTTCGAGCGGCCGGCAAAGGCGATCTCGGGGCGGTCCGCCTCGGGCAGGAACTCGAGTGCCGGCACGCTCTTGAGGAACATCCAGTCCTGCGAGAACACCTGCTCGCCGCGTGCCAAGTCCTCGCCCGAAAACGCGGCGCCCGTTTCAGCGCCTGCGCTGCCCGGCGTGCTCATTTGGCTTTGCTTGCAAAGCGCGCGGCGAGTTTCTCGATACCGAGATTCTTCCAGAGGTGGATCTCGGCGCCGTGCTTCTTGTTGATGTAGTACTGCTGGATGAGGCCGAGGATGTTGCCCCAGGCCCAATAGATGACGAGGCCGACCGGGAACTGGGCCATGATGAACGTGAACATCACCGGCATCCAGTTGAAGATCTGCTGCTGCACGGGATCGGGCTGCTGCGGGTTGAGCTGCATCTGGACCCACATGGTGACCAGATAGATCAGCGGCCAGGCGCCGATGGTGTAGCCGAGCAGGCCACCTTCAAGCGGGCCCCAGGGCAGGAGGCTGAACAGGTTGGTGAAGGAACTCGGATCCGGTGCGGCTAGATCCTTGATCCAGCCGTAGAAGGGGGCGTGGCGCGCGTCGATGGTGATGTAGAGCACCTTGTAGAGCGCGAACATCACGATCGCCTGCGGGATCATCGGCAAACAGCCGGCCGCCGGATTGATCTTCTCCTTCTTGTACAGCTCCATCAGCTCCTGCTGCTGGCGCATCTTGTCGTCCTTGTAGCGCTCGCGCAGCCGCTCCATCTCCGGCTGCAGCTTCTTCATCTTGGCCATCGAGGCGTAGGACTTGTTGGCGAACCAGAACAGGCCGCCCTTGACCAGCACGGTGATGGTGAGGATGGCGAGGCCGAAGTTACCAAGCCGTTCATAGAGCCAGTGGATGAGCGCATAGAGCGGCCGCGTGAAGAAATAGAACCAGCCCCAATCGACAAGGTTGTCGAAGTTCTTGGCGCCCAAGGCCGTCTCGTAGCCTTGCAGGACGCGGACTTCCTTGGCGCCGGCAAACAGATTGGTGGTCACGGTTTCCTTGCCGCCGGGGGCAATGGCGATGCCGCGGCGAAGGCCGTCAAGCTGGTAGCGCTCCTTGACCGGGCCGTTCTTGTTGAAGCCGGTGATATAGCCGTCGTAGGCGGACTTCTGATCCGGGATCAGGGCCGTTGCCCAGTATTTGTCGGTGAAGCCGAACCAGCCGCCGGTGACCTTCTCGAACGGCTTGGTCAGCTGCGTGCCATCCTTCGAGGTATCGACCGCCTTGGCGTAGGTGATCTCGTGCAGGCCCTTGTCGCCCATCTGGGCAATGAGGCCTTCGTGCAGAATGAAGAAGCCTTCGACTTTCGGTGTCGTGATGCGGCTGAGCACCGAGCGATGATCGAGCGCGACGGGGGCGGCGGTCTTGTTCTCGACGCTGTCGACGAACGTCATCATGTAGTTCTGGTCGATCGTATAGGTGCGGCGGAACGTCAACCCGGCGCCGTTGTCCCAGATCAGCGTCACCGGTGAATTGGGGCCCAGTGACGTGCCGCTCTCGACCTTCCACGGCGTATCGGAGCCCGGCACCTTGATTGGCGTGCCTTGCGGGGCGAGCCAGCTCAGTTCGGCATAGTAGGGGGCCGGCGCGCCGATGGGGGAGAGCAGTACGATGTTCGGGCTCTTGATGTCCGGCATCTCGCGGTACTTGACCAGCACGAGATCATCGATGCGGCCACCTTCCAGCGCGATCGAGCCGCGCAATGCCGGCGTCTCGATCGCCACGCGGGGCAGCAGCTTCAATGCTTCGTCGCGGGTCATGGCCAGGGTGGGTTGTGGTCCACCGGTCGGCAGCGGCGTCACGCCCGGCGCCGTGGGCTGGGTCGTCGTTGGCGTGGCGCCGGGCACCGGTGTTGCGCCAGGCGTCGCCGTCGGCACACCGGGCTGACCCGGCAATGTCTGCGTCTGCGTTTGACGCGCCTTGCGCTCCTGCTCCTCTTTGAGCTTCGGCGCCACGAAGAACATCTGCCATCCCAGCAGCACCATCACGGACAGCACGATGGCGAGGAGGAGGTTCTTCTGGTTCTGGTCCGGCGGCTGCATGAAAGTCCTGCTCTGGAGTGGTCGGCGTCGGCTCAGCCGCGGCGGCGCGCTGAAGCGTCGGGCTGACGATGGATTTGCGAGAAGGCTCGGTGAAAGTCACGGCCAAGGTCGGCGAACGACCGGTCGAGCGCGGGTTTCCGCGCGACGACCACATAGTCGAAGTCGGGTTGCATCACGCCCGTGTCGAGGCCGCGCAGCGCCTCGCGCAGGCGACGGCGAATGCGATTGCGCTCGACGGCGCCCCCGATCTTGCGCGTGATGGTGAAGCCGAAGCGCGGACCGTGGCAGCGGCCTTGTGGCTTCGAGGATGACGTCGGGGACATTGCGGTTGCGGTTGCGGCTGCCGTGGCCGGATCGCCATGCGTAGAACCCGCCGCCACGCGGGCCTTGCCCTCGATCAGGAAGCCTGGACCCGACCAGCGCAATCCGCCGCGAAGCCGTTGAAACTCGGCTGACCGCTTGAGCGTGCAAAGTCGCATGGTGTCGCTCCGCCCTTCCACGTCTGGCCATTGACCTGTGGCCACCCATCTCAGGGAGCGCCCGACCGGCTGTAGGCCCGCGGCAGATGCCTGCGCGACCAGCCAACTCGAACGGCCTGCGCGACTGGGTAGCTCAGGCCGACAGCCGCTTGCGGCCCTTGGCGCGCCGACGCGCAATGACCCGTACGCCGCCCACAGTCGACATACGCTTGCGGAAGCCGTGGCGGCGCTTGCGCACGAGCCGGCTCGGCTGATAGGTCCGTTTCACTGCCTCGTCTCCATCGTCGGGTCGGTCGAGGGACGGCACTCCGCCGGTGCGGGGCCATCCCAGATGCCAAAATGCCTGCTGCCAACACTTCAACCGCCGGGCGCTGCTACCCGAGCCGCCGCCCGCCGGTCAAAGAGAATTCTTGGGTCGCGCCGCTTATAGTTGCCGCCCGTAGCCCCGTCAATCATGCTTCGGGCATGCTTCGAAAGCAGCTTTCGCGGTGGCCGTCGATGAGGGTCGCCAATTCGGGTCGCGACCTATGCACTGGCGGGCTAAGTTCTGCGCCGGAGCGTGCCTTGTCGCCGCCTTCGGCATCGGCTTACATCCCTCCCGACCGCCTTCTGCGGTGCTCGAGGCTCGTCCTGGCGGCCATGTCCAAGCAATCGACCCCGGCGCCGACTGCGCTTGACGGCCCGCAAGCCGCGGCCCCATGTCGCGCGGATGCCAGCCCGCCTGTCGCGACGGGTTTTCCGCTGTGGCCGCTGCTCGCCACGTTGTCGGTGCAAACGCTGGCCACGGCCGCGGCCTACTCGCTGCCGGCCGTGGCCCCGAAAGTTGGCGCCGATCTGGGGCTCAATCCCGCCTACATCGGGCTCTTCATCTCGATCGTCTACGGTGTCGGCATCCTGTCCGCGCTGCTGTCGCCCGGGCCGATCCGCCAAAAGGGCGCGGTGCTGGCCAGCCAGGCCGTGCTGCTGGCTACCTTGGTCATGATCCTGGTGGCTGGCACCGGCACGGTGCTCGGCATCGCTTGTGCTGCCGCCCTCATGGGCCTCGCTTATGGCGCGACGGCGCCAGCCAGCACGCATCTGCTGGTGCCGCTGACTCCACCGCACAAAATGAACGTCGTCCTGTCGCTGCGCCAGATCGGCGTGCCGCTCGGCGGCGTGCTGGCTGGACTCCTGATGCCGCCGTTGGCGCTGAGCCTTGGCTGGAAGGCGGCGCTGCTCGTTCAGGTGGTGCCGGTGCTGGCGCTGATGCTGGCCTTGGAGGCGGTGCGTCGCCGCTGGGATCATCGGGTTGCCCCGGTTGCCGGCGTGGCACCACCCGGCTTGGCGGAGCCGTTGCGGCTGCTGGCCGGCCATCCCGCGCTGCAGAGCCTGTGCTTTGCCGCGTTCGTCTATTCCGGCCTGCAATTGTGCTTCATCGTCTACATGGCCACGCACCTGACCACCACCGCCGGCTTCGACCTCATCCGGGCCGGCCAAGCCTTGGCCGCCTACCAGATCTCCGGCGTGGTGGCGCGGCCGATCTGGGGCTGGCTGGCGGATCGCTATCAGGCGGCCCGCGGCTTGCTGGCCTTGCAGGGCGGCATCATGTGCGGCGCCGCCATGTTGGCCGGCGAGTTCAACGTGCTCTGGCCGCCGGCGCTGATCCTGCTCGTATGCGTCGTCGGCGGCGCCACGGCCAGCGGTTTCACCGGCATCGCCTATGGGGAGTATGCCCGCCTCGGTGGCGCGCGGCGGACCGAGGCGACGGGCCTTGGCGCGGCCTGCATGTTTGCCGGCGTCATGGTGCTACCGGCCGTCTCGAGCCTGGTCATCACGGCGACCGGCAGCTACGACCTGGCCTACGCCGCCATCGGCCTGTTGGCCCTGCTGGCCGGCATCCTGCTGACGGTGGTGCGCTAGAATAGCGCAATCAAAAGTTGCATTTCGGCGCATTGCAACGCGATCGTTCGGACTTTGGTAGGGAAATTCGGCGACGCTGCCTCGTGGCGTGTCCTGCGCCGGACGGAGCCGCCGATGCCCGAGTTTGCCCCTGTTGCAGCCACCCTCGCCGCCGAGCTTGCCGAGTACGAGGCATTCGAGCGCTTTCGCAGCACGCGTCCGGACCTCCCCGCCGCCGACCGCCGGCCGTTGCGGGTGGCCGTCACGCTCAAGGGCGAGCTGCTCAACGCCGCCGTGCTGATTGCCGCCGCGACCAGTCTCGTCAATGCCATCGATCGCGGCGGGGAACGCCTGCCAACGGCGCGCGCACTCAGCGTCTTCGTGCCGGCGCCATCGGCCTCCGTCTCGCGCGCCATCGAGCGGCTGCTGGCGGAGGATATCGACCTCGCCATCTGCCAGCTGCTGCAGGCCTACGCCGCCCGCCTGTTCCTGGCGCAACGCATGAGCGCCTCGTTCGCCGACGATGCCGGCTCGACGGCAGCAACCACCCACGTCGATGCGGAAATCCTGGCCGATGCCTGGCGGCGCACCTGTGCTGCGGCCGCCGCCGCCATCCGCGCGCTGGACACCATCGAGGGCCAGCTGGCTACGGCGCCCACCAGCGGCGAGGCGCGCATCCTCGAGCTGCTGGCCCGCGCCGAGGCCGGTGGCACGCCCTGCCTCGATCCCGATGGCCGCATCACCATTCCCGGCTGGGCCGAACGGCGGCGTGAAAGGCGCCAGGAGCTGCGCCAGACGGCGACCGCGACCTTGGGCGCCACGCTGGTACCGGTCGTCATCCGCGATGCATCCACGTCGGGCCTCGGGCTGGACTTGCCGCGCGAGGCGCAGGGCGGCGAGCGGTTGACGGTGCAGCTGCCGGGCGGTCGCGAGATCGCCGGCGAAATCGCCTGGTCCGATGGACAGCGCGCGGGCCTCAGGCTCGATCGCCGGCTGACCGAGAACGATCCGCTGCTGGCGCCTGGCACGACGCGGGCACCGCGGCTCAAGTCGGAAATCCCAACAAGCTGACTGCCGGTTCTCACGCCCGAGGCGGGCTGGCTTCGGCCGTGCCCGCGGCTGGGAACGACGCCGCTTCCAGCCGGTTGCCATCGGGATCACGCACGAAGGCCGCGAAATAGCTGGTCATGGCGGCCTGACGCGGACCGGGTGCGCCATCGTCGCTGCCGCCATTGGCGACCGCTGCAGCGTGGAAGCCGCGCACGGCCTCTTCGGTGCGGGCGCGCAGGCAGATGTGCACGCCGGTGTTCGGCGCCACGGGCGCCATGGCCGGGCGATGGTTGAGCCAGAGCTCGGGATAGCGCTTGCCGAAGCCGAGCGTGGTGTCGCGATTGACCAGCAACGTCAAGCCAAGTGGCGCCAGCACCGCCGCATAGAAGCGCCCGCTCGCCTCAAGATCGCGAACGCCGATGGAGATGTGATCGATCATGGCATGTCCTGGGCTTGGAACTCAGCGCCAGCAGGTAGCGGAAAACGGTGGCTCTCTCCAGGGGTGATCACCCGATCAGTGGGGAGGGTCGATCTGGCGAAGGCCTTGCGCACGCTCTGGGAGGCTCAGGCAGCCCGGTCGGCCATGTCCCGGCTACCCCTGGTGCGGTCGAGGTGACGCAGCCTGCCGGCGCGCTCGTGCGTGAGTTAACCTCGTTTTGGCGGCAATAGGGTAAATGTCGCGCGGAACATTGGGGGCATTTACCAATAATGCCGCTGGCCCTTCATTCGGCATTTTCTCTATTCGTTGTTCTATTCCCCACGGCTGATTAATTGGTGGCTGTCCCTATTTAAAAGGATCGGCGGCAGCAGGATTTGTGGCCGCGGTTTCAGTACAGGAAGGCTGCCCATTCATCTCGGCCGCCATGTGCTGGGTTCCATCTCTGAGGCATGTCCGATATCGGCGCATGCGGACTCTGCTGTCAATACAAGGCTTGGTGCCCACACTTTGATGCCCCGCGCGGCAACACTGCGACAGGTGGCCACGAGCCCGCCATAATTTGACGTAGGCGGACAGGCCCCCTAGGGTGCAAGGATGGTTAAGGGGAGTGTGGGCTCGGCGGCCCACGGCGGGGCGAGGGGACATGACAACGAGAACGGCGGCAACAGGGTGCGCGATGCTGAGGTCCAGCGACGCAACAGAACTGCTCCGGCAGTGCCGTAGCCGACGCGCTCCATGCAAGGCCACAGACCGGAGAGACCGGAGGACACAACGGCTGCGGGCTCATTGTGTTGTGCCCCCCCACCCAGCGCCTCTGAGCCGCGCAGCGCCACTCCTACACAAAAGTCATTAGTTGGATATGCTGCGCGCTTATTCTGCCCGATGTTCTTCGCCCTGGCGCTACCAGCCTGTGCGGAACAGTGTGGAATACCCGGCACCGCTTACGTTCAATGCGCATACCGCTATAGTGCCGATATGACGCCGGTGCGCATCAGGCTGAAAAACAACAACAGAGTCACAGCACCACCTTTCGAAATACCCAAAGCATACGTTGCATTAGTTGATGGGGCGGAGGATTCAAGGCCGCTGCCGACAGAGGTGACGACCGGATTTCTTGGTGTTCTGGTCAGCTTGCCGGATATTCTGCCCCTCAAAGTTGCGCGGAGACGCAACCCGAACACAGCTTATGCGATGATAACATTGCAGCCCACAGTAAGCGGTCCGCTCAAGTTTTATACGCCGGAAGGGTCGTCGTGTGGAACAAGAGGCGTTCTCGAGCCTTATTACTCTGGATCCGCAGCGTACAACGTTCGAGCTGCATGCAACGGTTCCGAACATTTTTATGCGGGAACGAGCGACTGGCCACGCGAAGTAGAGTGCATGTTGCACAAGAATGCAAAACCAATAAAATGCACACTGCACATAAGAATTGCTGAGAATATTATGGCCAGGGTAACCGTGCCGCATCCAAGGCTGAGCGGATCCATGCCTGTCCCCTTAGTTCAGGCGCAATCATGGGATAGGTGAGTGCGATCAAGGAGATGGACCATGACCGACACGATGCCGGACGATCTGTGGCGTGACTTCCCCAAGACCGCACCGGCGTTCGAG
>JBJXDZ010000102.1:0-18726 GCA_046154645.1 Hyphomicrobiaceae bacterium | reverse complement strand
TCCACGTCGAACATCCCCCGCCCTCGGCCGAACGCGGCACAGGGCTTCCAGTTGACGGAGTTTTACTCCGGCGCAACCGACCGACTCGGTTGCTTCACTGAGGGATTATTGCTCCGGCGCTTACATCAATGAATGACCAGCGTCGACAAGGGCGTTGCGTTCGGCACACAATGAAAGTGCTTCGTTTGGTGGGAAGATTTGACTTCTGAACGTCGACGATACGCGTCGAGCGGTAGCTAACATCTGGACCTTCGTGCAGTCGCGCCACCCTGATCCGATACAAGCGCTGCTCGTCCTGACGTTCGCCTATGCCATCATGGTGGGTGTGGTGGCCCATTGACCCACGCGCGCTGTGAGGCGCTATGGTATCGCGATCCGGGCTGCATGGAATGCGGGTCGCCAAGTAATCCGACTTCTGAAGCGACATGATGAATTCACGGCCGACGAATGAGACGAAAAGATGCCAAATATCGCTATTTGGCATCGTCGCAATCTTGGCTCGTCGCCGTATGGTCGTCGGCAAACCAAGATCCAAAAAAATCGCAGAGGTCCTCGTCACTGGACGAGGTGGGCGACGCGTATGGCGGCGCCACTTTTGCGAGGCCCGAGCTGACGAAACGCCGCTCTATTTCACTTTTGGGTGCAGCCACCACACGATGGGGTATGCCTGCGAGGTTTGCGACGATGAGTCCTGTGATGCCAGCCGCCCGGCAATCCACAATGTCTGGCCCGAGGTGGCGCAGTTGGCCGTAGAGACGGAGGAACCGCCAAGGATCGCGTCCATCGACGACGACTGTGGTGGCCCGCCGCTTAGCATGGGCACCTCCAAGGGAACGCTCCGCCTCGCCACGCCCGGCATCATCGATAGCCCTGCCTAAAGTCGTTTCCGTTGCATCGGGCGCCTCGACGCCGGCCCGATGGCGCAAAAGTTTGCAAACCTTTGGCGGCGGAGCTCTCGGCAGATCACGAATTGCGGCCGTCCGCCAGGCGCCGTAGCGTTCAACTCCATCAAGTGTCATTTCCTGGGACAAACGCGCCTCGGCTTCGGGCCACCAATTCGCGTTCCAGACTAGGCGATGGATCCCATACCGAGCGAACGTCTCCCCCAGCGGACGAGTGATCCTGGGGAAAATCGGTTCGAGCTGGTCGAAGCCGTAGCCATGCGCACCCCAGAGGACGCTGTGTGATGTCTGAGCCGCAATTGGATCCGCCGAGGTTAGTGGGATCACCGCAAGCCGAGCGTTCGGGATCGCCCGCAATCGGGCAACGAGGTTCTCGTAGCCATCCTCGACTTTGACGCTACGGCTTTGCCGCTGGCGCCAGCCGAGAACCAGCGACGCACTCGAAATCGCGGCCGTCGCGGCCGTCGCCGCGATCGCGAGCAGATGTCCATGGTCCGCAGCCAGCCCGAGCCAGAGTGCGCTCGGAATCACACCGAAATAGATGTAGAGCGAGCCGGCGCCGAGACCTTTCAGCGATGGCACCATCGACGTTGCCATGGCCCAGACCAAGGTGCCTACCGTCCATACGACGAGCCATGCCGGCGCCGACGGCAAGCCCGGCAGCATGAGCATGAGCGGCATGAGCAGCATGGCGGGCGCGTAGCCAAGAATGAGCCGGAAATGCGAGAGACACCCGGCTAGGCCCGGCTTGTGAAAGGCGCCGTGGCGCTCAGCGGTTGGCTGTCCGTAGATTGGCGAATGGGCAACGGCGTTAAGCCCTAGATACGGCCAGTTGCGGCTCCAGAAGCGAACGATATCGAGATGGGCTGCGAGTTGGAAGAGCATGGCCGACGGCCCGGCGATGACGGCCGCCAGCAGCAGGCCTGCGAGCACGACCAGTGCTGGCGCGCCTGAACCGAGTGCCACCGCCCATGGCAGCCAAAGAACCAGCATGAGCTGCGTCGTCATCTTGTGGGTCAGCCACACCGCAGCCGCGGCGGCGACGGCGATCGCCCAGAACAACCAGGACCAAGGCCCCGCCATGCCGACCGCCGCGACCTCGCTGGCCATTTTTGCCATGAGGAACAGATTGCCAAGGCTGCGCGGATTGAGCTGCGTGTTGTAGGCAACAAGAGTAGGTGCAAACAACGTCGCAGCGAGCAACACGAGAAGGCCCGGCCAGCCGAGGCCCAGCCACACACCTAGGGCGACACCGATACCGAGCGCCGCCGCATCGGCCAACTGGCACAGCCATACAGCCCCGGTCCCGCTGAGCACACGTTTGGGGAGGTGAGATAGACACCAGCCGAAAATCGGCGGGTAGGCTTGCTCGCGCGGCTCGAGCAGAAAGCGGCCGTCTGATCTCGCCCGCAGCCCGTCGCCCCTGCGGAATCCCGCTGCGGCCAGAAGCCAGTAGTGATGATCGACGCGTAGCGGGGCGGCCTGCCTGATGAACAGGAACCGTATCCAGATCGCACAGGCGACGATCGCAACACAAGCAACGGCCGAAACCACATCGGCTCCAGCCAGGAAGTTCACTGTGTCCTCCCGGAGACCTCTAGTTCAGCCTCGGGAGGCAGTGCCAGCGTGCCGGTGTTGACGGTATGATGCTTGATCTCGAGGCCCATTGGCTTGCTCGGCATCAGGTTTGGAACGCCATAGCCGGAGCACAGCTTGCAGATGTCCACATCGCCCTGGCTGGTCAGGATCTTCTGGCGGAAGCCGCGCATGGCGTCGTTGTTCCAGATCTCCTTGAGAGGGCGCTCGAAGGCATTGCCGAATACGTGCTTGCCGCGCGGATCACGGCAACAGGGCACCACGCTGCCATCGACCGTCAGCACGACCGAGTTCCAGATCCACAGGCACTCGTTGTCCGGCAGCACCTTGGGCTTGAGCACGCCCTTCTTGAAGGCGGCCTCGTCATAGAACCAGTACTTGCGATCCGTCGGCAACAGCTCCTTGCCTTCGGCAACCGTGCGCACGCAGGGATCGATGATGTTGGCGCGATCGACACCTTTCGCTTTCGCCCACTCAAGGAACTCCGGCACCTCGTGCTCGTTGTGCTTCATCACGATGAAGCCGACGTTGACCTGCACGTTGGATTGCGGTGCCTTGCGTCGGCGCTCGAGCAGTTCGTCGAGATTGCGGATCGTCCGCGCGAGATCGCCGCGCACCCGGTAGCGCTCGTGGGTCTCTTGCGTCAGGCCGCCAAGCTGGAAGCTGATCTCGTTGATGTCCGAGTAGATGACACCTTCTGCGTTGACGAAATCGCCGTTCGTGCAGGTCTCGACGTAGAGGTTCTTCTGCCGCGCATAGCGGATCATCTCATAGGAGTGCTTGTTCAGGAACGGCTCGCCCATGAAATAGAACATCAGCGCCGACGTGGTTGGCGCGACATGATCGATGAACGACTTGTAGACGTCGGGATCGAGGATCTGCTTGATGCGCCCGAGGCTGCCGTTGCCCGTCTCGCAGACGGGGCAGCGCATGTTGCAGGCATTGGTCGGCTCGATCGTGATGTGCACCGGCATCATCAGCGGACCGGTGCGCCGGGCCTTGGCCATGGCGGTGTTGTAGAGCAGCGACTGCCAGCCCTTGGGTCGGCGGCCGATGAGCCTCCCCGCGCGCTGCACGTGCTCGAGATTGATACCCATGACCGGCATGTGCGTGCCCTTTCAATCGGTTCAGCTCATCAACGACCTTCAAGCGCGGAAGCGCTCCGAAGACAACCACTTGCCCGGACGATGGGCATTCTTCAGCCAGCGCTCATGCCGCCAGCTTGCACAGTGGCATGAGCCAGAAACCAGTCACTCCGTGTGACCTATGATGAGGTAGCTGTTCTTCTCTGCCCTGAAAAGGCCTGTACTCGAGATTTCAGCTTCGACAACCGCCTTGACCTGAACCTCGATCTCAGGATCGAAGTAAGCCGCATTGCGCATCAAGATCAACACATCCTCGCTGTCTGTGAATTCCATGACATTGCGGAGTAGATGAATATCTACCACTGCAAAATGCCTGCGGAAGTAGGGCTCTAGCACATCAGGACCGAAGCGCCCGCACGCAACGACGTCTGGTGGGAGGCTGAGGAACCGCCCGCACAGTAGCGACAATGAGTGGGGGTCGTTGGGCGTACAAACAGCAAGCCGGCCGCCCTGGTTCAGTGCGCCACGCATCACGTCGAGCACTTCGAGCGGCCGCGCTGCATAGTAGAGGGCGTAGGTTGACTGGGCCAGGTCGAATGACTTCTGATGAAACTCGGTGCTAATGGCTTTCGCCAGATCCTGCATATCGCCAACGGCAGTCTGCAAGGCAGGGGTGTTGCCCGCAGCATCCCGCAAGCGTGCAATGGATTGCGCCGAAATATCCATCGCCGAGACGGTGCCGAGCGGGGCAACACGCGCCAGCATGGCAAGCGACTGCGCCCCGTTGCCGCTGCCCACGTCCAGAATGTTGGCCCCCGGCTTCACCGCTAGGCGCGTCAGCAACCAGTCGTGAAAATTCCTGGAAGAGAACCTCTGATTGATGTCAAGACGTGTCTCCAAGCTGACATTGGAGATCGAGAGTTCAGCCAAACGACCCTGATACATGCGCTTATCCTCCGGAAAACCAAGATGGTGCCGCGGGAAACTTGAAGCCTCGGAACTTGTCCGCTGCCATGACGGCCTCGAGCTGGCCCGCTCGCGCCAGCAAGTCGTCGTAGATCCGGTCGAGACGATCGGAATGCGCTTGCACGCAAGCCTTGATGCGCTCCCGGCTGCCCATGGGTTTGGCCTGCCACCAAATCGGATGGGTCAGCAAGTGCAGGTGCCGCAGGGCTTCGTCGTTGATGACATCATGCAGTGGGCGATGCCGCCAGGAGCCAAATGAATCCGAGCAGTACGCATAGCGTTCTCTGATCTGCCGGCTGTACACATTCAGCAAGCCGCCGAGCCTGTCGCCGTCCATGTGCAAGACGCCTGCGAGCCCTGGGTTGTGAAATGAAACCGAGGTCACAGGGGATTGCGACAGGTCCGACAGGATCTCTGCCTCACGCTTCATCGCCAGTTCCATATCGGCGGTGCCGAGTTGGCCGTGGCGTTCCGGATCGAAATGTAGCCCCAGCCAGTGCCCTTGATTGACAATCGCCCTCAGCTGAAGGGTCGCCTCGAGCTCGAAAAGGTTGTAGTATGGGGAGCCAAGGAGCACGAAGTAAGTCGCCCGCACGCCATGATCGGCCTCAATCTGTGCGATACTGGCCGCATGCTGGATCGAGTAATCGATATCATGGCGCCACAGGACATGGGATCCATCATACGTCGTGCCGAACGGCTCGAACCGCAAGCGGCGTTGGGCCGATTGCAAGAGTTCGGCATATCGGGCCAGTGTCCAATCCGGCGACGCGAAGAGCGATTCGGTCATTTCCTGATGCCCGCCCCCCAGCGGAATTTCACGGCTTGCATCTCAATTGGTATCGGCGATCCGAGTGGCTCCGGCTACCGTGCCTTGCGCGCGCCAGAGCGCGGCGAACCGCGAGTCACTGGCGCGCAGCGCCTCAAACGTTCCAACTTCAACTAGCCGTCCCTGCTCCAGAACGCAAATCCGATCGGCAAATCGAACACTGGTAAGGCGGTGTGCGATCATCACCATGGTCATGGCGCCCTTGAAGCCGCGGATGGCCTCGATGATGCCGAGTTCGGTTTCGACGTCCTGGGCGCTGGTGGCCTCGTCGAGGATCAGCAATGAACGGCCGCCGACGAGGGCGCGGGCCAGGCCGATGCGCTGGCGCTCGCCCCCCGACAGCGACCGGCCCTTGGGACCGAGGAGGGTATCGTAGCCGTCGGGCATGCCGGCAATCACCCCGCCGGCAGCGGCCTGCGCGACGGCTCGCTCGAGGTCGGCCCGGCTGGCGTTGGCATGGCCCCAGGCGAGGTTTTCGGCGACCGTCGCATCAAGGATAGCCGCGTCCTGGGCGACGTAGCCGACCGACCGGCGCCAGGTCGCAAGCGGCAGCTCGCCCAGCGCATGACCATCGATCCACACCTCACCCCTGGTTGGCGCCACGAGCCCAAGCAGGCAATCGACCAGTGTCGATTTGCCCGCACCGGACGGACCGACGATGGCGACCAGCTCGCCGGAACGGATCTCGAGATCGACGCTATCTAGGATCGTGCGTCCGTCGGCGACAACCGTGAGGCTGGCGAGACTAACCGCGACGGGCTTTGTCGCCGCAAATGGCAACGGCCCCTCGCCTGCGTTCTCCTGCTCGGCAAGGGCGGCGGCGTGCAGGCGTTGGACCGAACTCAGGCCCGCAATTACCGTTGCCAGCGCCTGGGTGCTCTGCTGTAGGCTCGATAGCCGTGGGAACAGGCGCACGAACAAGCCCATCACAACAATGATCTCGGCAGCGCCGACGCCGATGCGCGGACCACCGATGAGGATACCGATCACGAGCAGCGCACTCGCAAGCTCGAATAGAGCGCGGACGGTGGCGCCATCGGTTGTGACCCGGGCGTTGAGCTGTTGCACGCGGTGCGCCAGCCGTGAGAAGAGGCTGTCCGCGCCCCGTTCAGTGGCCGTCGCCTTTACGAGTTTCCCCAGACCCAAAAACTGGACGGCCGTCGCTTGCAGCTCGGCGGACTGGGCCGTGATGGTGTAGCCCATACGCGCGCCGCGCCGCATCCACGGCAGCGAAGTTGCTATCAGTGCGGCTCCCGTCAACAAAATGGCAATGGTGACCGGCCACGAAACGAGCAAGGCTGCAGCGACATAGACACCGATGTGGACGAGGGCGGCCGCCAACGCCGAGGCCTGGTAGAAGGCTCCGTTGAGGCGAACGATCTCGCCATCGAGCGTGCTCGTGAGGTCGCCGAGGCGTTGCTTGCGCAGGAAGCCCCAGCGAGCTGCGAGAATGGTCCGGAAGAGATCGCTCTGCCAGCCGGCGACGTATTCGGCCTGTAGCCGGGCCGAGGTCGCCGCGTGCAGCCAATAGAAGACGTAGCTGGCGGCCAGCAACGCTCCGACCACGGCGGCATAGCCGATGGTTCCGTCTGGCAAGTGCGCCCCCTGCTGGACGGCCCGCACTGCGGCGGCGATGAACTGGCCGGCGCCGCCGGCCCGGCCACCGCTGATGCCGGCAGCCTCCAGCAGCGGCAACATGGCAGCGGTCGACAAGGCGCCGAAGACCGCCGACAGCACCAGCCAGGCCAGCAGCCCCCCGAGCTTCCAGCCGAGGCGGCACCACAGATCACGCAGGAAGCCGAGCGTCAGCGAGATCATGCCGGTTGCGCAACGGCGGCAATTGCGTTCTCGTAGACGTGACGAAGAACATCCTTCTGGAAAAACAATCCGTCTTTGGCATGAATGCCACACAGCGCCACATTCGGCGGCAGTTTGGCGGAGGCTAGCGTGCGGAGATCGGAAACCGCGGCAAAATTGCGCAACGTCGGCACGGGAAATCCCTGGTCCAGCTTGTGCCACCGCGAGAAGATTGGTCGTGCCCCCTCAGTAATGGCGCCAATGGCAGCCAGGGAGGCGATGACAACTTCGGTCGATTGGGCCTCACTGCCGGCTTCAGCGCCAAGGATCTCCACCGTGAGACGACTACTTGCCCCATTGCGAGCGAAAGCATCATAGTTCGTTACGCGGAAATAGCCGCAACCTGGGTCCATGCCGATCACGTAAGCGAGGTCCTTCATCGCGACCTGCTCGAACCGGAGGTTCAGGATGGCGTGCGGCATCGGTCGATCGAAACCGATACCAGAAATGTCGACACCCATGGCGCGTGCCAATGGAAATAGCCCTGCGGTCCAGATTAGCACGTCGCCGGCTATGATCTGGGAACCGCGCGGCCCGATGATTTCCACCTCGGCCACCCGCCGGTTGCGATCCCAACTCCCGCAATCGATCCGGCTGCCGCAATGAAACTGCGCACCGCGTTTGGTGAGATCCGCAACCATGCCTGCGATCAGCGTTCGCGTGCCGCCTTCGACGGGGTAGAAGCTGGTCAATGGCGACGATAGCTCGACTGGCAACCGGCGCTGCTCGGGGTGGGCGACGACGTGACGCAATCCCTCCGTCGACCCCAAAGCGCGCCACTGCGGCTCATCCAGAAGTACGAGCCGTGTCAGTCCCGGCAGATGCAACGCGAAATCGCTCAGCTCGCCCGCCGGGCGTTTGAACATTCCCTCCAGCACCGGTTTCACGATCCGATCGGCTGCGATCGCGCCGAACGAGTTCCGAGCCGTGTCGCAAGCCTTGCCTGTTGCAGCAGGCATCGAGGGGCGCCCGGCATGTACCGTACGCATCTCGGCCAGGATATCATCCCGCAGGGCGCTGCCGCGAAGATCGGGAAAGTGTGTGTTGAATTGCAGGCGTCCGCCAAAAACCGAGCCAACGGTGTCGCCTTGCCCGCGAGGAAACTTCAACCATTGGGACTCCGGCAGGCTTTCATGGAGTATCCGATCAATCCCTTCAACGCCTGTTTGCCTGAAGATATGCGTGCCGCAATCGAACCATAGGCCGACCTCAGGATACACGTAACCAGCGAGCAGGCCGCCTGGCTCCGGAGCGCTGTCCAGGATTGTGAGCCTGGTCGCTGGATTGGCCTCGCTGATGGCGCGTGCCGCAAGGAGCCCCGCGATGCCGGCGCCGACGACAATAACATCCACGTTGCGACCTCACTGTGTTCGTTCGACTGTGAATACGTTGTCTGGCCGCAAGATCGCGTCTTCCTGATAGAGGATCACTGCGAATTCATAGGGCATGTAGTCGTGCCGAAGCTTGAATCGTCGTGTTAGTGACCGGCTGACGTGCGAAGTCAGGAATGCTGGGTCCATGTGGAACGCATCGGGTTGCCGGAAATCGACATTCGTGCTCATGAAGTCGCATGTCATGATGTGGCGCGTCTTGCCGAACAGCGACTTGATGCGACCGAGGATGTAGTCCGTGTTGTCCGGCTCGACGTTCAAATACTTCAAATTGAATGTCCCGGAGACAAAAACATAATCGTAAAGTTGCACCGGTTCATACGTATCCGACGCGAACTCGAAGCGCGCTCTGTCGCCGAATTTCGAGCGAGCTGCGTCGATGAACTCAGGCACGATATCCACGCCGTGATAGTCGCACAGCGGAAAACGGTCCTGGAGGTACTCGTAGAAATGGCCGAGGCCGCAACCAAAGTCGAGAATCGTGAACCGGTCCGACTTGATCTCGCTGGTGAGAACGTCGAAGCGGATGTTCTGACGGCCTTTCGGGCAGAGAACCGCCGACGGCGAATCTCCGTTCAGAGCGAAACTTTCGCGGTAGGCGGCCACGATGTTTTCGATGTTCGACATGCTCATAGTCCCGCAAAGGCCTCGGTCAAGCCCGCTTTCGCTGCGGACGGTGTCCATCTCGCAGCGGCAAGGGCGTGCAAATTCGTGGCAATCCTATGACGCAAGCCCGGCTGCTCGATGAGCGTCCGAACTGCTGTTGCCATAGCTCGCGCGTCATCGACGGGAACCAGCATCACGTCGGTCTCGTGCGTCAGCAGATCTGGCACATAGTCAATGGCGAAGGCGATCACCGGTAGTTTTGCGAGTGCTGCCTCTTTGAGTGCGGTCCCCGTCAACGTAGACAGGAACATGTCCGAGGCAGCCAGATGCTCGGCGACTTGGGGCGCAATTTGGAATCCCAGGAATTTCATGTGCGCATCAACACCGAGGTCGATCGACTTTTGCCGCATGCTGGCCTCGGCAGTCCCATTGCCGACCAATCTGATCTCAAAATCCAGGTTTGCCGATTTCAAGTGCGCCGCGACCTCGACCAGGCATTCGACGTGCTTTTCATGCTCCAGGCGGCCCACGTACGTCAGGACCCATTTGTCGCCGGCCTCGCGCCGCCTCGTGGCCAGGGTCTCAATGCGCTCGAGAAAATCAATCGACGGGAGCTCTTCTGGCGTTGCTTTCACGACCACTACCTTGGCGCTGAAAGCCGAAGATGCAAGCCAGCGGCGCGTGGCAGGACTGTTCTCGGCGACGAGAATTCGTTGAGCGGTGGCGAATGACAGCCAAATAAGCGTGCCTTCGATGAATTTGGGCAAGCCGCTGAACGTGCGACCACTATTCTTGTAGATCTCGTCGGGCGTGCAGACCGGCATGACAATGACCTGCGCGCGACGAAATAGGCGTAGCAGGGATGCCGTCCACCAGCTCGTCAGAATATCCGCGGTCAGATAGTGGGTCGCTCCAACTCGACGATCCTCCTGCAGCAGGCGGGCTGGCGCAGCCAGCATGCTCGCAATGAAACCCGAACTGCCGATGGAAACGAGATGCGTGTCGCGTCGCGCCGGAACGTCGGATCTGGCGCCAACAAGGTAGACGCAGATCACCTGATCGAACGCTTCGCGGTAGTGGGTGACATACCAGACGTTACCCTTGGCGAGCATCGCCGACAGTCGCGTCGTGCCGAAAATCATCAGTGTTCGCTTGTTATCGACCATTGCAAACCATTGCCGCTGTCGCTGCCGAGTAGGGGAAAGCATAGAAGTACGGGTACCGACTGCGTAACTGATCTGGCGTGACAGCCAGAAGGTCCTTCGATGCGATGCGGACGTGGTAGCGGTACTGCAGGTCTTCGGCCCCCCAGCGGGCCTTGAACCTGTAGACGCCGTCCTGGCTTGGCCAGGTGCCGCCCCAATTCCATCGTCGGAAGCCGGCTACAGTAGCCTCCACCATCGCGTGGAAAATGAGTGCCGAAAGCACCTGGCTCGTTCGGTGCTCGCTTGTCGCCACTGGTGTGAAGTACTCGACGGTATCGCCGTAGTAGAGGAGCAAAAGTGCTGCGGCAGGGGCTTCGCCCACATAGGCGCGATAGATGCGGCAATTGCCGGCACCCGTGAAGGTATCGACAAGGGATTGCAGCACATCCCTTGGCTTCGCCAGTCCGTTGAGTTCGCGCATGCCGCGATCATGCTCCTGGAACAGCCAAGTGACGCTGTCGGGTGTCTCATCTCGCACGATACGAGGCATCGACTTGAAGGACTTGCGTATTGCGTTGCGTGTCTTCTGATGGCATGCGCCGAGAATAGCGCTCTCGATCTCGTCCCGGCTACCCATGTCGGGAAGGTTCGTGATTTGTCCAATTCGGACATCTTCATGGGTTGGCCGCAACAGCTCCCGGGCAGCCGCGCTGATCGGCGATAGCGGCGATTCGACGAGTGTGGACGCTGCGACGCGATACGTTGTTTCCAATTCGATGTAGGCACTGACGAGAGCATGCTCGACAGCCGCATTCTCGCTTGAAACCGGCAGGATTAGCCCACCGTGACTTCCGTAAAAGGGTAGCGAGTTCAGCAACGGTCCGTGCTGGCCGGGGGAACTGATGAATGTCGGCAAAGCTCCGGCGATCGACTCGTCCTCCCGGCGGGCAATCAGGTAGAAATCCCGTGCATCTGGTAAAACTCTCTTTAAGAAATCTCGATACTCGAGCGACCAATAAACCATTGCATGCGGCAAATCTGCGACGAAACGAGAATAACTCGCCGCAGTCCTATCAGTCAAAACGTCGATAGTAATCGACAAGGTCATCACCTGGTTCTGGAAGCAGCTTCAATCGCTCTGGGGTGCCCCATCGGGATACACGAGCCGCACGTCCGTACCGTCGGGATCGACAACTACTCTCCCGATCGCTCGCGCCGGCGTACCCGCCACGATCGAGTTGTCGGGCACGTCGCGGTTGACCAGGCTGTTCGCCGCTACGACGACACGAGTGCCGATAGTCACGTTCGGCAAAACGATGCAATGGCTGCCGATATACACATCGTCGCCGATTGCGACAGTTCCTGTTCTCTTGCCGAGCCGTCCACCGGAAACCGCCCACATCACCGTATCATGAGTATAGATGCAGGTGCCCGCCGAGATCGAGCAATGGCTGCCGATGCCGACGGAGCCGCCGCTGCCATCCAGCAGGGTCATCGGCCCGATCCAAGAATTGCGCCCGACCTTCACGTCACCATAGACCACGGCACTGCCATAGATGCTGGCGCCCTCCTCGAAGCCGAGCGTGCGGGCGCGCTGCCAGCGGTCGGCCATGGCGTCGCCGAAGGGCAGGCTGCGCTGGAAGCGGGCGCGCAGCTCCTCGTCGCGCCGCTCGTAGACGCGGGCCAGCATCGCGGCAAACTCGTCCTCGGTCATCGCCCGAGCCCCCCTTGTGGCGTCGGCCGTGCGCCGCCGAGAAACACGGCGCACCACTCCTCAAGGTAGAGCAACGACCAGATCAGCAGGCGCCGGTTCTGGCGGCCCTCGAGATGCTCGGTGACCATTTCCTGTACGGTCTGGCGGTCGAGAAAGTCGTAGATGCGTGCCCGATTGCCCATCAGCGTGCCTCGCACATACTCGATGCTCTCGCCCCGGAACCAAGTGGCGTCCGGGGCCGAAAAGCCCTTCTTTTCACCCTGCGAGACGCGCTCTGGCACATGCCGGGCCATGACCTGGCGCAACAGCCGCTTGCCGTCGCGGGTCTTCTCGAAATACTTGGCCGTCTTCGAGCCGGGCTCGTTCTCGTTGAGACGGACAACCTCACCGAGATTCCCGAGCTTCATCGACAGCGGCAAGCGCATGGCGAAGTCGACCAGATCGTTGTCGAGGAAGGGGACGCGGTTTTCGAGGCCATGCGCCATCGACAGCTTGTCCTCGACGACCAGCAGGCCGTGCAGGAACGTCTTCGCCTCGAAGTAGAGGGAGTGGTTGACGTAATCCTCGGGCCGCGTGAGCGAGGCGGCGTGATGGTGGAAAACATCGCGAAAGATGTCGCGGGTCCATACGTGGTCGACCTGGCTCTTCACCGGTGCGAACAGCCGCTGCAGCGACGCGTTCGGCACCAGCCGCTGCCAGAACAGGTAATACTTGTCGATGTAGTGCTCGAAGTCGTCATTGACCACCGCCCGGTAGTAGCGCCAGGGATAGCCGCCGAACAGCTCGTCGCCGCCGGAGCCGGCGAGCACGACTTTGACAAACTTCGAGGCCAGTTGCGCCGCATAGAAGTTCGGATAGCTCTGGCCGACGCGCGGCTCCTCAAGGTGCCATACGAGACGGCGCATGCAGCGCTGCATGTCGCCAGCCTTCAAGACCATCTCATAGTGCTCGGTCTTGAACAGGTAGGACATGTGCTCGGCTTCGGAGCGCTCGTCCATGCCCATCTCGAGGCCAGAGGCCGAGTGCAGGTCGAAGCCGACCGTGAAGGTGCGCAGATACGGCAGTTGCCGCGCGGCGACGGCGGTCACGGACCCTGAATCGATACCGCCGGACAGATAGCTCGCCACATCG
This sequence comes from Hyphomicrobiaceae bacterium, assembly GCA_046154645.1. GTDB lineage: Bacteria > Pseudomonadota > Alphaproteobacteria > Rhizobiales > Hyphomicrobiaceae. The sequence continues at coordinate 5,504 of JBJXDZ010000102.1, read as the reverse complement.
ACATCACTCACGAGTTGGCGATTGACAGCCTGCTGGAAGAGATGGTCGAGCTCGTCGCCGAGTGGCCCCTCCTCACCCGCGCCTTCCGTGAAATCATAGTCCCAGTAGCGCTCGGTACGCGGCGTGCGCTCACGCGCCGAGATCGTCAGGACCGAGCCCGCCGGCAGCAGTTTGACGCCGCGAAACAGCGTTGCGTCGGTAAAAAAGTTCTGGAAGGTCATGTACTCGACCAGGGCTTCCGGCGCGAGCGCTGCCTCGAGCGCGGGATGCGCGAGCATCGCCTTGACCTCCGAGCCGAACAACAGCGTCGACCCTGCGATCGTCCAGTAGAGTGGCTTGATGCCGTAGCGATCACGCGCCAGCCAGAGCCGCTTCTCGCGCGTATCCCAGAGCGCAAAGGCGAACATACCGTTGAAGCGCGTCAGCGAACGTGACCCCCACTCGGCCCAGGCCGCCAGCACCACTTCGGTGTCACTGCGCGAGCGAAACTGGTGGCCCTTGGCCTGCAACTCGGCCCTCAGCTCCTGAAAGTTGTAGACTTCACCGTTATAGGAGATGACGAAGCGCCCGTCCGACGTCACCATCGGTTGGCGACCGGCAGGCGACAGATCGATAATGGCGAGCCGTCGGTGACCGAGGCCGACGAGGCCATCCGAGTATTGCCCCTCCCCGTCGGGGCCGCGATGGGCGATAGCGTCGGTCATGGCTTTCACCAGCACCATCGGCGCTGGCGCACCATCGAGGTTCATGATGCCGGCGATGCCACACATGCCGGTTACCGCCTCACTGCGATGATTGTGATCCCGGCTTCCTCGACTTGCTCACACTCGATCTCCAGTCGGCATTCGTCGCACCAGGCGCGAACCTGCTCTATGGTCTGGCGATAGGCATGCTTCGGCGCATACCAGTCGAAGTTGATGTGGTTCATCTCGTCGAACGTCATCTCCGGGCGGTAAAACGCCTTGGCAACGTGCCAGTAGAACAGACGCTGGACATCGATGCGTCCCGCGGGGATATCCAGCAGCTCGATTGGCTCCGGCAGCTCGATGCTCGCCTGCAGTTTGCCGAGCTCGATTCCGAGCCTGGTCAACGGCTCCATGGCGCGCCAAGCCTGCTCGGGCGACATGGACTGCAGCTTCTCGCGTATGAGGTCGTCGGTGAACTCGCGAACGGGCCCCTTCTGCCGGTAGACATAGAACATGAACCGGCCGCCCCGACGCAGCAGCGGCGCGAGTGCATGCAGCGCCCCCCGGGTCGAAGGCGTATGGTGCAGCACTCCTTCCGAGAAGATCACATCGACGCTCCCCGGCCGAAGCGGAAGGTTGGTGATATCGGCCTGCATGAATGCCGCCGGCCATCCCTTCTCGGCGAAGCGGTCGCGAGCAACGTCGACCGCACCCGACACGTCGACGCCCAAATAGCGGATGCGTGGCATCACCGGGCCAAATAGCTCGACCGCCGACATCGCGGCGCCACAGCCGGCGTCGAGTACTATGGGCACAAGCCCGTCCTCGAACAGCCACGGCGCTTTCGCCATGTCTCCGTAGCGGCTGCTAAGCCAGTCGCGAACTCGCGCCAGCGCCGTCGGGCTTTCAAACGTATCACGCTTTTTCCACTTGTAGCCAAAAGCTTCCGCAGTCTGCGCTTGAGCCTCGACCAGTGTGAGTGCACGTGGAACTGCGTGCTTCATCATTAATGGTTGGCCATTCGAGCTCCAGACCTCGTCCTCCTGCGGCGGCGTGGCACGGTCGAGCAGCGGCCACAGCCAGGGCGCCTGCGCCCAGGGTTCAGAGATCGAGGAGCGCTGATGCGACGTAGTCATAGTCATCGGCCGTCATCCGGTTATGCAGCGGGATTGCCATCGTGTAGCGATCGCAGTCGCGTGCGCCTGGGAAATCGTTGGCGTCGAGGCCGTAGCGCCCGCTGTAGTAGCCGAGCATATGTACCGCATGTGTCCCGGGTCTGGTCGCTATTCCTTTGCCTTGCAACCGCTCCATGATGTCGTTGCGCGGCAAGGGGGCACGGTCGGGATCGACGTAAGTGACATAGGCTTGCCAAGCATGCGTACTAGCCGCCGGCACCTCCGGCAAACGCAACCAGTTGAGATGGCCGAGACGCTCTTTGTAGTAGTTGGCCCACTTCTGACGTTCTGCGATGAAGGCATCGAGCTTGGTCAGTTGTACGAGGCCCACCGCGCCCTGCAGATCGGTCATGCGATAGTTGAAACCGAGCAGATTGAATTCCGGGAGCAGATACGGCCGCGGCCCCTTGTGACGCTGTTCCTCGGAAATCGACGCGCCGTGATTGCGCAGCTGATCCGCAATGCCTGCGAGTCGCGAATCGTCAGTGGTCAGCATGCCACCTTCGCCGGTCGTGATCGATTTGCGGGGGTGGAACGAGAATGCGGCCATATTGCCTAGAGTACCGGCAGGGCGGCCCCGGTAGCTGCCACCGGCCGCGCATGCCGCGTCCTCGATGATGGCCACATTGGCCGGCAGTACTTTGCGCAACTCGTCCACATCCGCGCAAAGGCCGAATAAATGTACGGCGATGACCGCTTTGGTCTTTGGCCTCAGGCGGCGGGCGACATCGGCAACGTCGATGTTGAACGTCTGGCGATCGACATCGGCCAGCACTGGAGTGGCGCCACAGTAGAGAACTACGTTGGCGGTCGCGACCCAGGTGAACGCCGGCACGATGACCTCGTCCCCGGGCCCAATGTCGAGTGCGGCCAGCGCGAGATGCAGTGCGGTCGTACAGGAGGTCGTCGCGAGCGCGTGCTTGACGCTATGTCGCGACGCGAAGGCTCGCTCGAAGGCTGCGACCTTTGGACCCTGCGTCAGCCATCCCGTGGTCAAGGGCTCCCGCACCGCCTGCCATTCGTCGTCGCCGGTCGCCGGCAACGAAATATGGATCGATCGAGCCTTCGGTTTGTCGCCGCTCATGTCGCGCTTGCCTTGATACGCCGCATGGCCACTTCGGCCTTGTGAGTCGACCGCCATTCGATCAGCCGCTGCAGACCGTCGCGCAGGTCGATCGCAGCCGTGAAGCCGATCTCTTCAGTCGCCCGCTTGGGGCTTCCGATTCGGTTGCGCACGAACGTCGCCTGGCTGCGCGGCGCATACTTGATCGGCTGGTTGCTGCCGGTCAACTGCAGCAGGATCTCTGCTAGCTCTCTCAGGGAGGTTCGCTTGCCCGTACCGACATTGTAGAAGCGGTCGACCGTGTCGGCCTTCATGGCGCAGAGGTTGGCGCGGCCGCAATCTTCCACCGCGACGAAATCGAAGGCTTCGCTACCGTCGCCGAGGATCGTTGGCCCTTCGCCCCGGTCGATGGCATCGAGCATTTTCATGATCACGGCAATATAGGCGCCCTGGTAGTCCTGCCGGGGGCCATAGACGTTCATGTAGCGCAGGCCGACTACATTCAGGCCGTAGCGGTGGTGGAATGCCCGCGCCATCGCTTCGCCGGCGATCTTGGTGGCGCCATAGAAGTTCTTGTTGTTGAACGGATGCTCCTCGTCCATCGGCTCCTGTACCGCGTCACCATAGACGGAAGCCGACGACGAATAGACAAGGCGCCCGACCTTCTGGGCAACGCACGCCTCCAACACATTGAAAGTGCCGCGAATATTCACGTCGAAGGCGGCGCGGGGAAAATCGTGGCACTGTAGCAGCCACAGCGCCGCGAAATGATAGACGCAATCGGCGCCGGCGAGCGCCGAACTCAAGATATCCGTCTGGCAGATGTCGCCGCCGACGTCATGCACTTTGACCCGTGGGTCCTTGAGCGCGCCTGAGAGGTTCTCCGGCGTGCCGCGCACGAAGTTGTCGTAGATCGCGATTTCTCGCACCGGCTCCTTGACCAGCAGATCAATCGTGTGCGACCCGATGAGTCCTGCACCGCCGATCACAACCACACGCTTGCCGGCCAGATCCATTGGGTCCTCGTCCCCTGCGCCCCTACAAGGCACTATCTCGGCCATTTCGGCAGTTGTGGCAAGGCCAACCGCGACGCTCACGAGGGAAACCGGTGCATACCGCCGATGGGCGGCGCGAATTGTGACAACTCGTCGCCCTGGGCCGCGGAGGTTGTGGCACGTCAAGCGCAGCCCGGTACTGTCCAAGCGGTTGCAGCAGGCTTGGCGACGGGTCCGGCTTTCAAGAGCCGCGGCCTGAAGAGATCGGGTAGTCCAAACTGCCTTGTGGTTGTCGTGCTCCGATGCGAAGGACAACCCGCCCGTCGAAGAGCTGGCGATGCCAGGATATGCGGACGTCGCTCGAGCCGCAAGTAGATGTCCCAAGAGTGATGGTTCCCATATCGCGCCATTCGGTCGCCCCGTTTGCCATGCACACGGGCCCGAAGCACCCCCCGTCGGGCGCCTCCGTGCTGGCCAAGGTGCGCGAGCATGTTGTGCCGGCGATCGAGGCGCGCGGTGCGATCTCGGCGTGGATCGTCGACGACACCGGGTTTCCGAAGAAGGGCAAACACTCCGTGGGCGTTGCGCGGCAGTACTGCGGGCAACTCGGCAAGCAGGACAATTGCCAGGTCGCGGTGTCGCTCACGATCGCCAACGATCACGCGAGCCTGCCCGTCGCCTATGCGCTGCATCTGCCGGAGAGTTGGGCCCACGATCGCGAGCGACGCGGAAAGGTCGGCGTTCTCGAGGATGTCACGTTCAAGACCAAGCCGCAGATCGCGCCCGACCACTACGTGGGGGCCGGACACCGCTTACGGATCTTCGAAGCGCCTGCCTTCCCGAAGATCGACGCCCGCGCGGCGCTCCCCGTTCGCACGGCACGCCACGTCCCGGACAGCATCGCAACCTTGCGGCATGAACTCGCGGTCGGCATCGCAACAAGGCTGGCGCGCTGCCCCTGCTGCGCAAAGCCCGCCTCAGCGCAGCGTCAATGGCGCATAGCGGCGTGACGCAGTAGGTCTAGTCAAGCAGCGGCGTTGACACTGCGGCTCTGTTTGACTTGATGTTGAGGGACAGTCTCTGTGTCTCGCGGCGGCAAAGCGTCGGCGCCTGAGCCAAGCGCCGTCAAGCGGACTGTGCCGCAGTCGTGGGCATACGGTCTTACAGTTCAAAAGCTGGATGGCGCCGTTCAACGGCGTCGCCTCGTGGTAACCGCCGAGCTATCTCGGCTGGCGCCGCATGATCGAACGCGACGCTCAATCCCTCACACCCCCTCATATCATCGCCGAGGTTCTCGGGTCGGCGACTACATCAAAACACAACAGAGTCCAGCCATCATGGTTGGTCACGACAAGATTGAGTTTCGCTCCGGCGCCATCTAGGCTCACGCAGGAACTGTCTGTCGATGCGCAAAGGTTTGCGATATGGAATCCGAAACACTGAGTTTGCAAGCACGGTTGGCGCTGCTGCGCCTGACCGGGGTGCCGGTGTCGGCGGCGGACGAGAAGCGCGTCAGTGACAGCATCGCGGCCTCGCTCAAATCGCTCGACAAAGCCGTGCAAGGCACGCTCTTCGACACGGAGCC
>JBJXDZ010000101.1:0-26204 GCA_046154645.1 Hyphomicrobiaceae bacterium | reverse complement strand
TCCACGTCGAACATCCCCCGCCCTCGGCCGAACGCGGCACAGGGCTTCCAGTTGACGGAGTTTTACTCCGGCGCAACCGACCGACTCGGTTGCTTCACTGAGGGATTATTGCTCCGGCGCTTACATCCAATAATCATAAAGTCGACAATTCTACTTGTTGGTGTGTTAGCAAGTCGAGCTAGTCGTTATGCGCCAGTCCGACTTGTCTAAATTTAGAATAGGAAAGAAATACGATGGACAACAAGTGTAATAAGAAGATTGGTGGCTAATCGTGAAGCAGAATTGTCACGAAAGTATCTACTCGGCAACCGGCTCGAAAATGATCGCATCGAGATCGCGGGAGCCACGCACGATACGGAGCACGATGAAATAGCGATCGTCGGTGCGGAAATAGGCGCAGAAGTTGCCGTAAACGTGAAGTCGGAGTCCGGGCCTGATCCAGCCTCGGTTGACGCCGGTATAGCCGAGGCCGGCGACGCGGTGCAGGTCGGCAAGCAACTCGGTGGTGAAGCGCTCGGCGGCGATCGGACTGTCGGCGGCAATATAGTCATAGATGTCGTCGAGGTCGGCCTTGGCCGGATCGGTCAGAATGAGGGTGCGGGGGTAAATGGCGGCATCTCCTGTGGATGCCGGCCATCGTAGGGGAGTCGGTGGGCGCGAGCGAGCGGGCTGCGTGCGCGTTAAGCAGGGGACTTCTTGGCGGCGGCGCGCAGACGGCCCCGGGCGATGATGTCGGCGGCGAGATCGCCGGGCTTCTCGACCACGGTATAGCGGCCTTCAGCGTAGGCGCGATCACCCTCGTCGATGAGGACGCGCAGCTCGCGGAGCTTCAACTCGTGTTCTTCGAGCAGGCGGAGGCCGGCGCGCACGACTTCGCTATCGTTATTGTAGCGGCCGGCGGCCACCTGATCGGCAATGAAGCGCTCGAAGTGCTCGCCGAGGGCGACGGACTTGGGCATAGGGCACCTCCTCATCATTATAGTATTAGATAATAACAGTTCCTAACACGGGGTCAAGGGTGGGGCTTGGGTTTCATGGCATCGGCGATGATCTGGCCGGTGGTCTCGGTGAGCTTGCGCACGGCCGCAAGGGAGGCGGCGCCACAAGCGGCTTGGTCGCTCAGCGTAGCTAATCTGTAGCTAATGGAATTTATAGCTTTTTCGTCGCACGCTAAGTCATTGATTTTGTTGGCTGGGGAACTAGGATTCGAACCTAGACAGGCAGAGTCAGAGTCTGCAGTCCTACCATTAGACGATTCCCCATCGCCGACGGCGATGTCGCGGCAGGTTTGGCCCGCGATCGCCTTGATATAGCGGCAGGACCGGTCGCCTGCAAGGTGTGATAGGAGTCCACCTGAAGCCGCGTAACAGCCCGAGAGGACTTCTCTACTTGGGCCGACAAGGGGGCATTTCCACTTTGGGGGCATAGGTGCGCTGGGAGTGACGGGACGGGGGGCGCTTTAACCATCAATTCCCTCGGCCGCCTCGTCTTATGCTGATCGACGCGCCTCTTGGTTGCAGATTGCCGCGCCAGAGGGGGCCCGCAACTGCTGCTTGAGGACGATGGGGCAGCGATCGGGCGCAGGCGCCATCGCTCGAGTGCCGCGTGACAGCATGGTGAGCTTCCTGGGCGGCTCCAGCATGGCTGCAGCGCAAGCCCGTGGATTCGCACTTCGGGATCGGTAGGGCTGGAAAGCGACCAGAAGACGTTGTCTTCGTCGATGGGGACGGTGGAACTTACTCCGCCGCCTCCGCCTTGGTCGGTGTCGGGCCAACTTTGGCGAGGGTTTTGCCGTAGCGGTCCTTGTGCGGTGTCGTGTCGATCTCGGGCAGTTCGATCTCGCGGGTCAGCACTTGCCGCTTCCATTCCTGATGTCCAGGCTCAGCGGCGTGGAACTCGGGCATCACCTCTTTGGCGAACAGCTCGAGGCTTTCGCAAATGTGCTCGTGCGTGTTCTTGCCCGCCTGATTGAGCAGGATGATCTGGTCGGCGTGACTGGTCTGGAATTTGCGCAGCTTCTTGCGAATGGTGTCGGGCGAGCCGACGAGGCCACCCTTGAGCGCCAGCTGCACGGCCTCGGGATTGGCGGTTTTCCACTCGACGAATTTCTGCCAGACGTCGACGGAGCCGGCGCGCGGACGCTCGCGGTTGGCGCTCATGCCGTAGAAGCGGAGCGCGAACTGGAAGAAGGTCAGGCCCTCGGCGCGCTTGCGGGCTTCCTCGTCGGTCTTGGCGCACATGAAGTAGGAGACCAGCGCGATGTTCGGATTGATCGGATAGTCGCCGAGTTTGTCGAGACGCTTGGTGATGGCATTGTAGTAGGCGCTGACCCAGGCGTGGGCGGCGTCGGCGGAGACGAACTGGAAGCCGAGCGCGCCCATGCCGCGCCGGCCGGCATACTCGATGGTATCGAGTTGCGAGCAGGCGACCCACAGCGGCGGATGCGGCTTCTGCAGAGGTTTCGGCACCACGTTGCGCCAGGGGAACTTGAAGTGCGGGCCGTCGTATTCGCAGGGCTCGTCCTTGAACATGGGGATCATGCAGCGGACGGCATCTTCCCAGATCTCGCGCTTCTTCTCGAAGGGCACGTCGAAGGGCTCGAGCTCGGTGGAGGACGCGCTTTCGCCAAGGCCCAGCTCGACACGGCCGCGCGAGAGCAGATCGAGATTGGCAACGGCGGCTGCCACTTTCGAGGGATGATTAGTCGTCAACTGATAGATGCCGTGCGCGAGGCGGATATTCTTGGTGCGCTGGCTGGCGGCCCCGAGGAAGACGCCCGGCGCCGAAGAATGCGAATACTCCTCGAGGAAATGGTGCTCCACCTCCCAGGCCGTGTCATAGCCGAGCTTGTCGGCCAGCTCGACCTGATCGAGGGCGTCCTGGAACAGCTTCAGCTCGCTGTGCGCCTCCCAGGGGCGCGGCAGCTGCATTTCATAGAAGATCCCAAACTTCATGGGCCCGGTCTCCCTCACAATTTGGCGCTGGTGCGGTGAGCAACGCCTTTGCCGCCCCTGGACTTTGGCATATGTCCGGACAATAGATTACAGAGCTTCGCCGCAGGCGTCCATGCTCGATAACAGGAGCCCAAGACGAACGCTGACTGCTGTGAGACGCGGCGCAATGGCCATCTTCCGGAGCAAACCCATGCCAACCATTACCAAGACCGGCGGTACGCTTGGCGCACGTATTGACGGCATCGACCTGTCGCAGCCGTTGTCGGCAAGTGACCGCGGCGTGATCGTGCGCGCCTTTGGCGATCATGGCGTGCTGTGCTTTCCGAAGCAGACCATTGATGCAGCGCAACACAAGGCATTTTCCAAGAGCTTCGGCTCCCTGGAGATCAATGTGGCGGCGGGGCACTACACGGTGCCGGGGCATCCGGAAGTGATGGTGCTCTCGAACATCATCGAGAATGGCAAGGCGCTGGGCCTGGCGGACGCCGGCCAGGATTGGCATACCGACATGAGCTACTCCAAGCCGATTGCATTTCTCAATGTGCTGCACGCGCTGAAGGTGCCGGTGCGGAACGGCGTGGCGCTGGGCTCGACGCATTTTCTCGACATGTGCCAGGCCTACGATGATCTGCCGGCGGCCATGAAGGCGCGCATTGAAGGGCGCACGGCAACACATGACTTCAACAAGTTCTGGTCGGAGATGCTGAAGCGGCCGGGCACGCAGCGCAAACCTTTGACGGCGGAGCAGCGGGCCGCCAAGCCGCCGGTGTCGCATCCGATGGTGCTGACGCATCCGATCTCGGGCCGGAAGGCGCTCTATTGCAACGTCGGTTATGCCATGCACATCGACGGCATGGACAAGGCGGAGAGCGACGACGTCCTTGGGTTTCTGTTCCAGCATCAGGTGCAGCCGAAGTACGAGTACGTGCACAGCTGGTCGGTTGGCGACGTTTTGGCGTGGGACAATCTGTGGACCATGCACAACGCCATTCCGGACTATCGCGCCGACGAGCCACGCCTGATGCGCCGCTGCCAAGTGATGGCCGACTGGATCTTCACGCCGGAAGCCAATGCTGTGGCAGCTGTGGGATTGCGTGCCGCTCCATAACGGCGTCATTGCCTGCCGGCGGCTCTGACGCCTATCCTCGCGACCAAGCATCACATGCTGGTCCCGCAATTGGTCCTGAGGAGGCGCGTCCATGAAGATCACCGACGTCACGGTTACCATTTTCACCTGGGACGGCATTCCGGCGACGCAGTACGGCCGGCACAGCGGCAAGTTCGCGGGCAGCAGCGATCTTGGCCTGGTGCGGATTGTGACCAACCAGGGCGTGGAGGGGCACGCGTTTCTCGGCACCTCCAGCGTGCCCGCCAGCCGCGACGCCTATGTGATCACGAGCATCCTGAAGCCGATGCTGATGGGCGAAGACCCGCTCGATCGCGAGAAGCATTTCCAGCGCATGTGGCAGCGGTGCCGGATGCGCAACCTGCTGCGTGCGCTCGGCGCCGTCGACGTGGCGCTGTGGGACCTCGCTGGCAAACTTGCGAACATGCCCGTGCACAAGCTGATGGGGTCATTCCGCACCAGCGCGCCGGCCTACGCGTCGTCGGCGGTGCTGGGGGCGCCGGAGGCCTACGCGGAAGAGGCGCAGTCGTTCAAGGCACGCGGCTGGGGCGCCTACAAGATCCACCCGCCGACGGTTTGGGAGACCGATATCAAGGTGTGTGAGGCGGTGCGCAAGTCTGTTGGCGACGATTATCGCATCATGCTCGATTCGACGTGGGCCTATGAGTACGTCGAGGCGCTGCGGGTGGGACAGGCGGTGGAGCGGCTCGGCTTCTACTGGTACGAGGATCCGCTGTGCGAGGATGACCTTTCGAGCTACGTCAAGCTGCGCCAGAAGCTCGGCATCCCTATCATGGCGACGGAGTATGCGCCGGGCGGGCATACGGCTTACGCGCCGTGGCTGGTGCAGCAGGCGACCGACTATCTGCGCGGCGACGTGGCTGTCAAAGGTGGTCTGACGGCGTGTCTCAAGACCGCGCATCTGGCCGAGTGCTTCCATATGAACTACGAGGTGCACCATGGCGGCAACTCGCTCAACAACGTCGCCAACCTGCATCTGATCATGGCTATTCGCAATTGCGAATACTTCGAGGTGCTGCTGCCCGACGGCGCGCAGAAGTACGGCTTGGCGAAAGACATCGAGGTTGATGCCAACGGCATGGTGCACGCCATCGACAAGCCGGGCCTTGGGGCTGAGATCGACTTCGATCTGATCAAAAAGAAGCAGGTTGCTGTCCTGAGCTGACTTTGCCTCGACGTCGTTCTACTGGACGAAGGATCACCGGCATGCCGATCATCGACGCACAGGTGCACATCTGGGAGAAGGGGACGCCAACGGTCTTGCATCTCGAGCGGCCGTATCTGGCCGACGAAGCGATCCGCGGCATGGATGCAGCGGGTATTGCGGGCGCATTGCTGCATCCGCCGGCAAGCTGGGATCCCGATTCCAATGAGTTGGCCTTCGAAGCCGTGCGTGACTATCCCGGACGCTTTGCGATTTTCGCTAATCCGCCGCTCGATCGACCCGAGAGCCCATCGCTGATCGCCGACTGGCGACGGAACAAGCCGGGCGTCCTCGGGTATCGCTTCTACTTCAACAAGCCGCACAACAAGACCTGGGCGATCGACGGCACGCTCGATTGGCTGTGGCCGGCGGCTGAGAAGGCCGGAACGCCAGTCGCCCTGCTTGCCGGCGACTGGCTGCCCCAGTTCGGCCGGATCGCGCAGCGTCATCCGGGGCTCAAGCTGATCGTCGATCACATGGGCGCTGTGCGTGGCGCCAAGGGCGATGCCGCGTTCCCGAAAATGGCAGAGCTGACGTCGCTGGCGAGGTTGCCAAATGTCGCCGTCAAGCTGACCGGCGGGCCGTTCTATGCCGACGATGCCTATCCGTTTCGCAGCCTGCACAAGCACTATCGCGCCATGTATGATGCTTTCGGGCCGCGACGGCTGTTCTGGGGCACCGACATCACCAAGATGCCGTGCTCGTGGACGCAGTGCGTGACGCATTTCCAGGAGATTGACTGGATTCCGCCCGCCGACAAGGCGCTCATCATGGGCGATGCGCTGTGCGATTGGATCGGGTGGAAGCGCTGAGCTCGGATATCGCAATCTGCATTGACCACTCTGTCTCGAAGGAACCTGCCATGCGCCGTGCCGTCATGCTCCTGGCTGCCGTATTAGCCATCGCGGCTTATCAGCCTGCCGTGGCCCAGGACTATCCATCGAAGCAGATCAAGCTGGTCGTGCCCTATCCGCCGGGTGGACCGACGGACGTGATGGCGCGCAAGCTCGGCGAGCAATTGCAAGTGCTGTGGGGGCAACCGGTCATCGTCGAGAACCGGGCTGGCGCCAATGGCAATATCGCCGCGCAGTTGGTGGCGAAAGCGGCGCCAGACGGCTACACGATTATCCTGCATTCCTCGTCGATGGTCATCAATCCTCTGCTGTACAAGGCGGTCGGTTATGATCCCTTCACCGAGTTCGTACCGATCAGCCTGGTGTTCGACTACAAGCTGATGGTGGTCGTGCATCCCTCGCTGCCAGTGACAAGCCTGGCTGAATTGGTGGCGGCGGCGAAGGCCAAGCCCGGTCAGATCTCCTATGCCTCGGCCGGAGGCGTTGGCGCGCCGACGCATCTCGCGGTGGAAATGTTCAAGCAGATCGCGGGGATCGATGTGCTGCATGTGCCTTATGCGGGTGGCGCGCCGGCGGTGAGCGATCTGCTGGGCGGGCATGTGCAGCTGATGTTCAACAATCCCACACAGTCGCTGCCGCACATCAAGGCGGGCAAGCTCAGGGCGCTGGCCACGACGGGCTCCAACCGCATGGAGCAGGCGCCGGAGCTGCCCACCGTCGCCGAGCTTGGCTATCCTGGCTTCGACGTGGGGACGTGGTTTGCGTTGTGGGGACCAGCGGGCGTGCCGGCGCCGATCGTCGACAAGCTTAGCGCGGCGGTGGCGGCAATCACGCGCAAGCCCGACGTGAAAGTGATGCTGCTCGGGCAGGGCATGACGGTGATCGGGTCGACGCCGGCAGAGCTTGCGACCTACCAGAAGCTCGAGGCTGAGCGGTGGGGCGTGGTTATCAAGGCCGCCAACATCAAGCTGGAATAATGCCGAACATCGCGAACATCATCGCGCGTACCGCTGACGCACTCGTGAAACCATTGACTGCGTCCTCGGTGGCGCGCGCCAAGAAATCCGGGGAGCCTGATGGGCTCCCCGGTGCAGATGACTTCGCGATCTGCCTTTGAACTACGCGGCTTTCTGGCGGTTCTTGGCGAGCCAGCCTTCGACGAGCGCGACCGTGGCGTCGAGGCTGCCAAGCCGCTTGCCCTTTTGCGCGGCGATGCTTTGCACGAGCAGGTCGACGCGCTCGATGTTCGGCGCACCGGCGGCCAAGGCGCGGGCCGCCGACGACGGGCTGCCGAGCGATTGTGCCGCGGCGGCGTATTTCTCGAACGGCACCAGATCATTGCGGTCGGCGCCGAGGGAGACGCAGAGGTCCATGACCCAGTTGTAGACGGCGCGCGTGGCTTCGATGTCCGCGTGCACGGCCTCCTTGATCGGGCGCATGGCGTCTTTCTGGACGCAGCGGTAGTTGCCGGCGATCAACATGCTCCATTTGGCGAGCGGCACGAACACCGAGTCGTGAACCTTCAGCTTCACGGGAATATCGAGCTTCTCGCCCAGGCCGGTGTCGTAGCGGGCGGCCTCGATGTCGGCCTGCATCTGCTTGAGGATGGCAGTGTGGGCATCGGAAACGAAGCGGGCGGCCTTGAAGTTGGTCGGCAGGCGCACCTGAAGGACGTTGACCTTGTCCTCGGGCGGGCGGAAGGCCTGCGGGTCGGGACTGCACAAGGTCATCATGTTGGGATCGAAGTTGTCCCACACCGTCGCATCGGCAAAGCATGGCCGCAGCGTGCTGGTGTCGAGACCGGGGATGCGCTTCAGATAAGGCAGCGGTGGCATGTTCATGATCGACATGCACGGCACCTTCGACTTGGCGACGCGATCCAGCAATTCACGCGCGCCGGGCGTGCGATACTGGGGCTCCTGCATGGCCAACGCCACGAGGTCGTAAGCGGCGGGATCGGCCTTGTCGGGGGCGCCGGCGGTCACCTTGCCTGGAAGTGAGCGACTGTTGATCTCGACGAAACCCTCGCGGCCCTTGATTGGCATGCGAACCAGGGCGCCATCCTTGTTGATGAGGTCGACTTCGGCCGGCAAGCAGATCAGATGCGTGTCATGACCGGCCATCGCGAGCTTGGTGCCGAGCAGTGAGCCATACGAGGCTCCCATGACCAGCGTCTTGAATTTTTTCGCCATGCTGAGAAATGCTCCGTTGGCTGCCGCAAGCTCGCCGGATGCACCGGTCGTTGGGTGAGTGCGGACACATGGGGTTGGCAAGAGTGCGGCTTGAGGCCGGTTCGGCTGCAGTGCTGACAACCTAGTGGAATGTCGCGGCCATGCTACCCAGTCATCTCGCACGTGCGGCATGCAGAGGAAGCGATGCTGCACATGCGCGCTCACCGACGAAGGTGCGATGCAGCATCGCCGAGCTGGCGTGCGGCCAAGTGCATAGCCGGGGCCGGCATCCGGTGCTAGTTTGCCCGCCATTGCGCAGCCGCGATCCGAACCAGGAGACAGCCATGATCCACGTCATCGCCATCATCACCGCCAAGCCGGGCAAGCGTGAAGAAGTGCTCAAGCATTTCCGCGCCAATATGCCGGCCGTGCACGCGGAAAAGGGTTGCGTCGAGTACGGCCCGACGGTCGACGCCGAGGGTTTCGGCAAATTTGCCACTGCGTTCGGCGCCGATACGTTCGTGGTCGTCGAGAAATGGGCGACGGCCGACGATCTCAAGGCACATGCTGCGGCGCCGCACATGGCGGCCTATGCTGCAAAAGTGAAGGACCTGCTGGCGGGCCGCGTCATCCATGTCCTGACCAACGCAGTTTGAGGCTCAGCCCGGCGTCATGATCGTTGGAACGGCTGGCCATATCGACCACGGCAAGACGCTGCTGGTGAAGGCGTTGACCGGAGTCGATACGGACCGGCTCAAGGAGGAGAAGGCGCGCGGCATCACCATCGAGCTGGGTTTCGCCTACATTCCGTTGGACGCGGAGAAGGCCGCCGCCGCCGGGGCCGAGGACATGCTGGGCTTCGTCGATGTGCCTGGGCATGAACGCTTCGTGCACACGATGTTGGCCGGCGCGGCGTCGATCGACTTCGTCGTGCTGGTAGTCGCGGCTGACGACGGCGTCATGCCGCAGACCCGCGAGCATCTGCAGATTCTCGATCTCCTCGGCCTGTCGGAAGGTCTGGTGGCGTTGAACAAGGTCGATCTCATCGACGCTGCACGCCGGCGCGAAGTCGAAGCCGAGATTCGCGCGGCCTTGGCCGGCTCGACGTTGGCCGAAGCCGACATCGTGCCTGTCTCCGCACGAACAGGAGAGGGCGTAGCCGGGCTGAAGACCCGGCTGATCGAGGAAGCCTTGAGCCGACCCGAGCGGCGTTCGCGCGGGGCCTTCCGCATGGCACTCGATCGTTCATTCACGGTGGCGGGGGCTGGCACTGTCGTCACGGGCACGGTGATTTCGGGCGCCATTGCGACGGGTGAGCAGGCTGTGGCGCTGCCGCATGGCGGCGAGGCGCGCGTGCGCACATTGCACGCGAACGGTCGTGAGGCCCAAAAGGCGCAGACCGGCGACCGCGCCGCGCTCAATCTCGCAGGGATCGAGCGCTCCGTGGTTGGCCGCGGCGATTGGCTGGTGGCCAAGGGGCATGCGGTGACGACGGCCCGTTTCGACGTGCAGATGCGGTTGCTTGGCACCGAGCCGCGCCCGCTCAAGACCTGGACGCCGGTACATTTTCATCTGGGCACCAGTGCGGTGGCCGCACGCGTGGTGCTGCTCGAGGCCGAGACGCTGGCACCAGGGGGGCGGGCGTTGGCGCAGGTGGTGCTGGAGCAACCCTTGCCGGTGCGGTTCGGTGATCGCTTCGTCGTGCGCGATGATGGCGCGGAGCGGACCATGGGCGGGGGCACGGTGGTCGATCCCCGTGCGCCACAGCGCCGCCGACGCACGGACGAACGCCGGGCGCTGCTCGACGCCTTGCTTGAGCCGGATGCGGCAAGCGCGCTCGACAAGCTGCTGGCCTTGCCACCGGGGCTTCTCTCACTCGATGCGTTCATTGTCGATCGCGGGCTTGATGTGGCAGCGGGTGAGCAAATGCTCGCGGATCTCGAGCTGACGGCGGTGACCGTTGAAGGCGAACGGTGGACGGCGGCGGCGAGCACGCTTGATGGCCTTAAAGTGTCGGCGGGGACGGTGCTGGCGGCTTATCATGCCGCGCATCCCGAGCAGGCGGGCATGGGTCAGGAAGCGCTGCGCCTCGCCATGATGCCGCGGTTGGCGAAACCGATGTTTGCTGCCGCGCTGCAGATGCTGGTCGACGCCGGCAGCGTGGTGGTCCAGGCCGGCAGTGTGCGTTTGCCGTCGCATACTTCATCATTGGGCGCCGCCGACCAGAAGCTCTGGGAGCGCATGCTCAAGCTGATCGAGCAGGACCGGCATCGTCCGCCGCAAGTTCGTGAGATGGCCGAGCAACTGGGCCAGCCAATCGCCAGCGTGCGCAAACTCGCGAAAACCATGGCGCGGCTCGGCAGCGTGGTGGAGGTGGCGACGGACCGCTTCTTCCTGCGGGTGGCGCTGATCGAACTCGGCCAGAAGGCGCAGGCGTTGTCGCAAGAGAGCCCAACGAAGATGTTCGGCGCCGCCGCGTTTCGAGATGCAGCCGGCTGTGGCCGCAACGTCGGCATTCAGATTCTCGAGTACTTCGACCGCCAGGGACTGACCCTGCGCAAAGGCGACGAGCGCCACGTGGTGAAGGATCCGCTTGCCGCGCTGGCAAAAAAGTGAGCCGATGGGGCCGAGGCTCAGCCCGGCAGCAGGAAGGCGAATTGCTCGTCGGTGGTGCGCCTGAGCAGGGCGCTGTACTCGGCAAAGACTGCGCTGCCTTTCGCAATGCGGCCGAACTGCGCCGTGGTGCGGCCCTTCAGCGGCGCCAGCACGATGGGGGTCGAAATGGGCGTCAGCTGCGAGCCGCGGCCGGCCATCAGCGTGGTGAGAATGCCATGCATCTCGCCGGTGATGGTTGGACGCGATACGATGACGAGGCGATATTGGCCGTGTCGGTTGGTCACTAGGTAGATGTAGCCCGACTGGTTCGGCACCGCGACCGAGCCGAACTGGGTGAAGGCAGTGTCGATGCGTTCGGCCTCTCGGAAGGTGAGGATTTTGCGTGCCTCGTCCCAGGTGATCTCGGTCCGATAGGCATAGACGGCGGACGCGTCGCCGAACGATGGCCGAATGGTCAGATAGTCACCTTCGATCCAGGCGACGCCGGCGCGGGCATAGTTGCCAAGCTCATCCGGGGCCAGGCCCGGTGCGGCGCCAGCGCCGTTCGCTGCGCCATCGGCACCGCTCCCTGCGGCGTGACCGTTGGCGATGCCGTGGCGCAAGGTGATGCCGAGCGCGTCCTCGATGCGCACGAGAGTGGCCAGGGTAAAGGGACGCCGCCCCGACAACACCTTCTCGAGCGTCGACAGGCTGATGCGCGCCATGTCGGCCAGATGCCGGCGCGAGATGCGGCGGCGGGCGATCTCCTCGACGACACGGGTCGTGGCAATGTGCCCGTCGGCTGGATTGAGCTTCCATTCGCTCTTGAGCGGCATTCCGTCCCCTACCCCCTGCCCCGACCCCTGGTCCCTCCCTCGCACGAACCGGGCTTGGCCCGCCGCAAGGAAGGGGTCGATTGTGCCCGCACCATGGCAATCAGCCGCGCCCACGGCGCAAGGCACGCCTCAACATCGAAATTTTGAGCGCCCCGGTCAGGAACGCCATGGCGAAATAGAGCGCCGCACCACTGCCGAGCAACACCGCGAGCGCGGCGCCCCGGCTCCACAGCGGCTGCCCCGGCTTAAGCCACGGCGCCATGTGCTGTGCCCCGAGCGCCAGCGCGCCGCCCATCACAACGGCCGCCAGCACGATCATCGGCAGGGCCCAGAGGAGCCGCTGGTCAGCCTGCACATGGCCCCGCCGCCGCAGTGCCAGATAGAGGAGCGCCGCGTTGAGCCAGCCGCCGATGCTGGTGGCGATGGCAATGCCCAGATGCGGCGACCAGCCGATCTCGCGGAAGGCGAAGAACAGCCCGATCGAGCCGAGCGTATTGAGGATCAGGCTGATCGAGGCATAGCGCATCGGCGTGCGCGTATCCTCTCGGGCGAAAAAGGCGGGCGAGAACACCTTGATCATGACGAAGGCAGGCAGCCCGATGGCAAACAGCGCCAGCGCTGCAGCCACCTGTTGGGCGTCCGTTTGGGTAAAGGCGCCGCGCTCGAACAGCACCGAGATGATGTCACCGGGCACCACGGCCAGCGCCACGGCTGCCGGTACCGTCAGCAGCATGGCGAATTCGAGCGAACGGTTCTGGGAATCCATCAGGGCGACCTGATCGCCCGCGCGCAGATGCCGTGTCAGATCGGGCAACAGCACGACGCCGATGGCGATGCCGACGATGGCCAGCGGCAGTTCATAGAGCCGATCGGCATAGTAGAGCCAGGACACGGCACCGGTCTGCATCGAAGCAATCATGCCGCCGATGACGATATTGATCTGTGTCACGCCGCCGGCGATGATCCCGGGCACGCCGAGACGAATAAGCTCCCGCACGCCATCGGTGAGGCGAGGGCGGCCGAGCCGCGGCAACAGCCCGTTGCGCCAAGCACCCTGGAGCAGCAACAGCAACTGCAGGATGCCGGCAGCAAAAATGCCCCAGGCCATGACCAGGCCAGCCTCCCGGCCGCTGCCGTAGCCGAGCCACCAGGCGATGCCCATGGCCGCCATCAGCGTGAGATTGAGCACGATCGAAACAGCGGCGCTCTCGACGAACTTGCCAATGGCGTTGAGCACGCCAGACAACAGTGCCACCAGCGACATGCACAAGAGATAAGGAAAGGCGATCCGCGACATGACAACGGCCAGATCGAATTTATCCGGATTGGTCGAGAAGCCCGGCGCCAGGACATACATGAGCCAGGGCATGGCCAGCATTGCCAGGGCGGAAAGCACCAGCAGCAGGAACGTCAAGCCCGACAACGCCTCACTGGCAAAGGCCCGCGCCGGCTCGCGTCCCTCGCCTTCCAGTCGCTTGGTAAACAGCGGCACAAAGGCCGAGTTGAAGGCGCCTTCACCAAACCAACGCCGGAACAGGTTCGGCAAGCGGAATGCCACGACGAAGGCTTCCGCGACCGGCCCGGCACCGAGCACGGCGGCGAAGGCAATGTCGCGGCAGAATCCCATGATGCGGCTGATGAGCGTCAGGCCGCCGACGGTGGCAAAGGCGCGGTAAAGCTTCATGGGCCCGAGCGGTAGCCGAGCCGTTCCCTGTCGGCAAGGGGCGATGTGCGCGCGGCAAGCGGCAGGGCACATGGAGTTGGACGTGGTTCTGGGTCAAGTCCTGCACTTGGCATCGACCCAACATGTTTTTCGGCATGCCGTAGACGTTGGGTCGCACTGCGCTTGACCCAATCTAACTGGAAAGTGTTCTAGCCACGCCCAGGGCGCCAGTTCGCTTGCGCTACAGCATCACCTGGATCAGGTTCGGCCCGCCGAGTGACAGCCCGGCATCGAGCGCCCGCGACAGTTCCTCGCAGGACGTGGCCTTGGACGCCGTGACGCCCATGCCCTTGGCCATCTGCACCCAGTCCAAATCCGGACGGCTGAGCGAGAGCATGTCGACCGCACGCGGGCCAGGATTCCTGACGCCGACGTTGGTCAACTCGCCGCGCAGGATGTTGTAGCTGCCATTGGCAAAGATCAGCACTGTGATGTCCTGCTTCTCGCGCGCCATGGTCCACAAGGATTGCAGCGTGTACATGGCACTGCCATCGCCGATCATGGCGATGACCTTGCGGTCGGGGCAGGCGATGGCGGCACCGATGGCCACCGGCATGCCGTAGCCGATCGAGCCGCCACGATTGTTGATCCAGTCATGCGGCGGCGCGCCGGCTGTCTCGGGGAAGAACTCGCGGCCGGTGGTGACGCTCTCGTCGACGACAATAGCGTTGGCTGGCAGCTTAGCGCCGAGGATGGAGGCGATGGCGGCCGGCGTGATGGCCCCGCGCGGCAGCTCCGGACGGCGTGGCTGGGCGATACGGGCGGGTGGTGTGTGGATCGCGTCGAGCTCGATGGCCAGCGCTTCGAGTGCGGCCTCCATATCGTCCTCGAGGCCGGCGAGCTTGGTCGACTTGGCGCCCTTGGCCATCAACAGGCTCGGCTTATCGGGATAGGCGAAGAAGGCCACCGGCTCTCGTGCGCCGACGAGCACGAGATTGCCCGCCGCCTGCATCACCTTCAGCGCCTGATCGACGACATAGGGAATGCGATCCACCTGCACGCGCCCGGCACCACGTTCAAGGCGTGTGTTGGCGCCTTCGGTGAGAATGCCGCAACCGGTCTTGGCGGCAATGCGGCCGGCGAGTTCCAAAGGGCGCTGGCGCAGTGCCCCGCCGCCCATCAGCAAGGTGGCCTTCTCGCCGCTGCGCAGCATGGCCGCTGCCGCCGTCACGGCGAAATCCGAGACCTTGGTTGGCGGCGTCGAGGCCGGTGTCTCGGCGATGCCTTGCGCGGCGCCCCAGGCGGTGTCGGCCGGCAGGATCAGTGTCGCAATCTGGCCCGGCGACTGTTTCGCGGCCTGGATGGCGAGGGCACCGTCCATGGCGATCTTGGCGGCATGCGGCGACGTCTTTACCCAATGCGACATCGGCCGCGCCACGCCTTCGATGTCGGAAGTGAGCGGCGCATCGTGGGCGATATGATAGGTCGCGTGCTCGCCGACGATGTTGACGATGCCGGAGTTGGCCTTCTTGGCGTTGTGCAGGTTGGCGAGGCCATTGGCCAGGCCCGGTCCCAGATGCAGCAGCGTCGAGGCGGGCTTGTTGAGCATGCGGTAGTAGCCGTCGGCAGCACCGGTCACGACACCCTCAAACAGGCCGAGCACGCAGCGCATGCCCGGCACCTTGTCCAAGGCCGCGACGAAATGCATCTCCGAGGTACCCGGATTGGTGAAGCAGACGTTGACACCGCCTGCAATCAGGGTGCGGACCAGGCTTTCGGCGCCGTTCATGGGTTCGGACATCGGACGACAACGCTCCATCGGTATCGGGGCAAGCTGGGCGCCGACGATGGCATGCCGCATTGGCTCGGTCCACCCTCAAGCGGGGAAACCCGCCCTGCGGGCCATGAGGCGACAATTCCGGCCGTAGTCAGGCAGCCTGCGGTCATTCAGCCTCTTGTCGCCGGGATCAGCCGATGCGCCCTTGGTGTCTGAGGCCAAGCCCGCTACCATCGCCGGCAATCATCACCCAAGCCCCTAACATCACACGAAGGGTTCCCGCCATGCACGACCGCTTCCTGCGCACGGGCGTTTTCCTCGCCCCCTTCCATGCCCTCGACGAGAACCCTACGCTGGCCATCGAGCGCGACATGGAGCTGGTCGAGCATCTGGACCGTCTCAACTACCACGAGGCCTGGATCGGCGAGCACCACTCGGGCGGCTTCGAGATCATCGCCTCGCCGGAGATGTTCATTGCCGCTGCCGCCGTGAAGACGCGCACCATCAGGCTCGGCACCGGTGTGGTGTCGCTCCCCTATCACCAGCCGTTCATGCTGGCCTCACGCATGATGCAGCTCGATCACATGACGCGCGGGCGCGCCATGTTCGGGGTCGGGCCTGGTTCGCTGATCTATGATGCCGACAAGATCGGCCTCAAGGCCGCCGACCAGCGCCGCCGCATGGGCGAGAGCCTCGACTGCATCGTGCCGATGATGCGCGGCGAGATGGTGACGAAGACCACCGACTGGTTCACGCTCAACGAGGCCAAGCTGCAATTGCAGCCCTACAGCCAGCCGGGCATGGAGATGGCGGTGGCCTGCTCGCGCTCGCCGGTTGGAGCGCAGGCGTCGGGCCGCCACGGCCTCGGCATGATCTCCATCGGCGGCACCAACGACGAGGCCCTCGTTGCCCACGCCAAGAACTGGTCGATTCACGAGGAGGCGGCACGTGCTGCCGGCAAGACGCCCAATCGCGACAAATGGCGCATCGTGACCTTCGCGCATGTGGCGGAAACGCGCGAGAAGGCGCGGGCCGACATGGCGCACGGCCTGCAGAATTTCGCCAAGTACTTCACGGACGTGGCGACGTTCCCGATCATTCCGCCCGGCATCACGGACCCGGTCGAGTATCTGACCAGCAACGGCATCGCCTGCATCGGCACACCCGAAGACTGCATCCGCCATTTCGAGCGCCTGTGGAAGGGGTCCGCCGGCGGCTTTGGTGCCGTGCTGCTGCTGGCGCACAACTGGGCCGACTGGGATGCCACCAAGAAGAGCTATGAGTTGATGGCGCGCCACGTGCATCCGCATTTCCAGCGCAACTCGAATGCTCTGCGGGTGTGGAGCTACGATGACGCCACCGCCAAGCACGAGACGGCCGGCGCCCAGTCGAAGGACGCCGTCCTCGGCGAGATCGAGAAGTACGAGAAAGCCAAGGGCCAGAAGCCGGCGCCCAAGGCGTGGTGAGGTTGGGGGATGGAGCGCAACCTGGGCTGGCCAAGGCACGGCGAGCCCAGAGGTGCCTTTTGCGTCGATCCTGGTCCACGCTGGTGCGGCTGCCACGGCATGGCCCAAGATGTGCGTCACCCTGCTTTGGGAAAGCCGGCCCAATCCATTGCGGACCTGGCTTCCAGGGGCTTTCCGGCCGCCCCGTGGCATGTGCCTTTTGGCCTCGAGGAATGACATATGATCCGTTCTCGCCTGCTGCGTCTCGCCATTGTCTGCCAGTTGGCGCTGCTGGCACCGGCTGCCGCGCAGCCCGCCCCCGATCTCGGCGCCATGCTTGGCCAGGCGCAGCGCTTCACGGTCAAGGTGCGCGGCACGGTGCTGTGGCCATTCGCGCCGGAGCAGATGGGTACGGGGCTCGGCACGGGATTCATCATCGACCGTGCAAAGGGGTGGATTCTCACCAATGCGCATGTGGCGAAGCGATCGCCTTCGACGGTGGAAATCGCGCTCGGGGAAGCCGAGAACGACTGGCTGCCGGCGGAGCGGATCTATGTCGACAATCACCTCGACATCGCCGTGCTCAAGGTGGCGGCGGATAAACTGCCGGCTGACGCCATCGCCGCCAAGCTCGGCTGCATGCACATGGTCAAGCAGGGCGCGACGGTGGTTGCCTACGGACATCCCATCAGCCTGAACTTCACGGCGACCCGCGGCATCGTCTCCAGTGTGCGCACGCTCTCGTCGCATGAGTTCGTGCAGATGGATGCCAACATCAATCCCGGCAATTCCGGCGGGCCGCTGCTGGCGGTCGACGTCTCCGAGGTGATCGGCATCAACACGGCCAACATTGCCGGTGCACCGGGGTTGGGCCTGGCGTTGGCCATTCGGCATGTGTGCCCGGTGCTGGATCTGCTGGCCAAAGGCGCCGATCCGAGCCTGCCGAGCCTGCCGGTGTACTGGCTCAAGCAGGGGCGGATCGAAACGCTGACGGTGGCGGCCGCCTTCCCGCGCGCTGGCACCGATGCGGCCAAGCCCGAGGCGGCCTTGCTGCCGGGGGACGTCGTGCAAGGCGTGACTGGCGGACCGAAGCTCGCCAGTCTGCCGGAACTCTATACGGCGCTGCGCGGCCGCAACGGCAGCATTAGCCTCGACATCCTGCGCGAGGGCAAGGCGCAATCGGTGACTGTGGCGTTGCTGCCGGCACGCCAACCGCTGAAGCGGCAGGGCCTGACGTTCTCGGGGCTCCTGGTGACGGAGCGCATCAGCCTCGATACGCCGGATGCGACGCTGCCGCCCTTGCGGATCGAATTCATCAAGCCGGGCGAGGCGGCGTCACGGGTCGGCCTGCAGGCTTGGGACCATCTCGATATGGTGGGCGGCCAGCGCTTTGCGACGGTGGCGGCGCTGCACGCCTGGCTCAAGGGCCGGCCGGCGGGAGAAAAGGTGGCGATGCTGGTGCGCCGTGGCTCGTTCGGCGATCCGCGCGTGAGTGCCGAATACCATCGCTTCGAGATTCAGCCCTCGGAGTTGCGCCTGCTGACGGCGGGGGAGTGAAGACCGCCGCCGAAGTGACCCACTATCGGTCTGGCCCCACAGCACCGATGCGGGGCGCCGGGTAAGCAAAGAGCAGACATTGCACCAACGTCGCCGTGGCGCGGGCGCATTGGGCTTGGTAAAAAGGCGCCATCCACAGGGAGGGACGTCAATGCTCAAGGCACCAAAAAAATCGCTGTCGCGCCGTCATGTGCTGGTCGGATCGGCCGTTGCTGCCGCTGCGACCGGGGTCCCAACCGGCTGGGCCATCGCGCAAGCGAAACCGCTGAAGGTCGGGTTGATGCTGCCGTACTCGGGCACGTTTGCGAAGCTCGGTGAAAACATTACTTTGGCGATCGAGCAGTTGATCGCGGAAAAGGGCGGCAAGCTCGGCGGGCGCGATATCCAGATCGTCAAGCTCGACGATGAATCGAAGCCCGAGAAGGGACCCGAGAATGCCGAGCGGCTGGTCAAGCGTGACGCCGTGGATGTGTTGATCGGGACCGTGCATTCGGGCGTGCAGATGGGTATCCACAAGGTGGTGCGCGAGAGCGGCACGTTGTGCATCGTCCCAAATGCAGGCGCGGGCGCGGTGACGCGCGAGCAGTGCGCCAAGAACGTGTTCCGTACGTCCTTCACCAACTGGCAGCCGGCGCACGGCATGGGTCTTGCCCTCGGTCAGCGCGGCATCAAGAAGGCTGCGTGGATCACCTGGGATTATGCTGCCGGCGCCGAGTCGGGCGCGGGCTTCAAGGAAGGTCTCGAGAAACACGGCGGTCAGGTGGTCAAGACGCTGACGCTGAAGTTCCCGGAAACGAACTTCCAGCCGCTGCTGGCGCAGATTCCGGAATTGGGTGTCGAGGCGGTAGGCGCCTTCTTCGCCGGTGGCGGCGCCGTGCAGTTCGTCAAGGAATACAAGGCCGCCGGCATCAAAGTGCCGCTGTGCGGCTCGGGCTTCCTGACCGAAGGCGTGCTGGGAGCCCAGGGTGACGCCGCCGAGGGCATCGAAACGGCGCTGCACTACGGCGACGGGATTGACAATCCGAGGAACGCAGCCTTTCGCAAGGCCTTCAAGGACAAGACGCAGCGCGATGCCGATGTCTATGCCGTGCAAGGCTATGACGCGGCGCAGTTGCTCGCCATCGGTCTCGAGGCCGTCAAGGGCAAGATCGAGGACGAGGCGACGCTGTACAAGGCGATGCGCGAGGCCAAGATCGACAGCCCGCGCGGCACGATGACGATGTCGCCGTCACAGGAGGTGGTGCACAACATCTATCTGCGCAAGGCCACCAACGGCGAGAACAAGGTAATCGGCATCGCCGCCGCGAACCTCGCCGACCCCGGCACAGGTTGCAAGTTGTAACGGCGAGGTCCGAGGCCCACGGCGCATGGCACGCGTCACGATCGATGGCGTCGAGATCGAGACGCGGCTGCTTCCCGGCGATCCGGAGGCGCCGTGGCTCGTCTTTCTGCATGAAGGTCTCGGCAGCGTATCGCTGTGGCGCGATTTCCCCGACAAGGTGGCACGCCGCCTCGGCTCGCGGGCGCTGGTCTACTCGCGGCAAGGCTACGGTCAATCGGCGCCACTGGCAGGGCCTCGGCAGCCGGACTTCATGCATCGCGAGGCACTCGATGTGCTGCCGAAGCTGCTCGCGCATTTCAGCATCGAGCAGCCGGTGCTGATCGGACATTCGGATGGCGCCTCGATCGCGCTCATCCACGCTGCCGATGCTGGCCGGCCCACGCGCGGCGTGGTGCTGATGGCGCCGCATGTGCTGGTCGAGGCCATCAGCCAGCAGTCGATCGCTCGCATCACCGAGATCTACGAGACGACGGACCTGCGCCAGCGCTTGTCGCGTCATCACGCGCATGTCGATGACGCGTTCCTCGGCTGGGCGCGCATCTGGCTCGATCCACGGTTCCGGACCTGGTCGCTCGGGGCAGAGGCCGGCCGGCTGCATTGTCCGGCGCTGCTGATCCAGGGGAGCGACGACGAGTACGGCACGCTGGCGCAGCTAGATGCCATCGCCGAGGTGATGCCCGGTCCGGTTGACCGCTGGGTGCTGGACAAGTGTGGACATGCGCCGCACCGCGAGCACGAGACGGCGGTCATCGACAGGATCGCGGCTTTTGCTGCCGGACTGAACCGCGCCGACGCCTGACTTCAACGCCCGAGCAGGCGCTGCAGCGGCCCTTTGAGATCGCGCAGCATCTCACGCGCCGCGTTGTGGCCGGGCACGCCTGTAACGCCGCCGCCGGGATGGGCACCGGAGCCGCACAGGTAGAGGCCCGGCACTGGCATGCGATAATTGGCGTGGCCGAGCACGGGGCGCGCCGAGAACAGCTGATCGAGACCGAGCTGGCCGTGGAAGATGTCGCCGTCGACGAGGCCGAAGCGGTGTTCCAGATCGAGTGGCGACAGCACCTGGCGCGCCATGACGGCGGCCCTGAAGTTCGGGGCATGGCGCGTCACTGTGGAAATGATCAGGTCAGCGAAGCGGTCCTTCTCGGCCGTGTCCGACCAGCTGCGGCCTGCCGGCAACTGCGGCGCCACATGTTGCACGAACAGGCTGGCGACATGCTGCCCCTTCGGCGCCAGGCTGTCATCAAGTGTCGATGGGATAAGCATCTCGACCACCGGCTCGGCCGACCAGCCATCGCGGCGAGCGTCGAGATAGGCGCGCTCGAGGTAGTCCATGCTCGAACCGACAATGATGCCGGAGCCGTGGTGATCCTGCTGGTGCGTGCCGGGTCGGCCGCTGAAGTCGGGCAGCTCGCGCAAGGCGACGTTCATGCGGAAGGTGCCGGAACCCGTGCGAATAGCCAGGAAACGGCGGCGCAACTCGGGATCGACAGCGCCGGTCGGCACGAGATCGCGAAATAGCAGCTTGGGGCCGATGTTGGCGGCAACGGCGCCGGCCGCGATGACCTCGCCGGAAGCGAGCACGACGCCGCAGGCGCGGCCATCCCTGATCTCGATACGGGCGACCGATGATTCGGTACGCAAAACGGCGCCTGACGCGCGTGCGGCAGCGGCCATGGCATTGGAGATGGCGCCCATGCCGCCGATGGCGTGACCCCACACACCTGCCCGGCCGTTGACCTCGCCGAAGCAGTGGTGCAGCAGCACGTAGGCGGTGCCGGGCGTGGAAGGTGCGGCGTAGGCGCCGACGATGCCGTCGAAGGCGAAGGCTGCGCGCACGATGTCGCTCTCGAACCAGCCGGCGAGATAGTCGGCCGCACTCTTGGTGAAGAGATCGACGACGAGGCGCTGATCGTCGAGGGTGAGGCCGAGCAGGCGGCGGCCCAGTCCGGCGCTGCGCACGAGCTCGGCAATGCCACCACCGGCTTCGGGCGGCGTGCGCAGGACGAGATCGCGCAGCACATCGGCGGCGCGTTCGAGGGCGGCGTCGTAGGCGGGCAGGCGTTCGGCGTCGGCGGTCGAGAAGGCGGCGATGGCGCGCTGGCGGTTGGCAAGGCCGTAGGGCATCAGCAAGCCGGGCGCGCCCTCAAGCGGCCAGAAGTTGGCGGCCGGGCGCTCGACGATGCGCAGGCCATGGGTGTGCAATGCCAAATCCCGGATGACCTTGGGATTGAGCAGGCTCACCGTGTAGCTCGCCACCGAATTGCGGAAACCCGGGTGGAACTCCTCGGTCATCGCGGCACCGCCGAGTGCGGTGTTTTTCTCCAGCACGACGACGCGCAAGCCCGCCTGCGCCAGATAGGCGGCACAGGTGAGGCCGTTGTGGCCGCCGCCGACAATGGCAGCATCGAAGCGGGTCGCGGTCATGGTGCTGTTGTGGTCTGATTTGGCGCCGCCAGCAATGGTGGCGTGGGCCGACAGACCCCAACAAGAAAGCCCCTCCCGTGAGGGAAGGGCTGTCTTGCCCGCAGCCGGACACTCGACCCCGCGGCGCGTGCCGGGCGGGTCTCATCGGTGGCGAACGGTGGCCGCACCTTGCCGGATGGAAACGCCATGGGCAACCGTCGCTATGTAGAATGTGATTTACGCTTGGCGCGACAACGGGCAAGACTTTGGCCGTAAGCCTTGGAGCGGCAGTGCCGCTGTTCTCGCGCCCGACTGGAGACCTCGATGCCCAAACCCGTGTTGTTGTCGACAGGCCTGATGATGCCGCTCATGGTTGAGGCGCTCGAGGGAACATTCGAATGCCACTGGATGGAGCGGGTGCCGGATCCAGCCCGCCTGGTGGCCGAGGTCGGCCCGCGGGTCGTCGCCGTCTGTACGGGTGCGCATACGGGCGTCAAGACCGATGCCCAGATGATGGCGCAAATGCCCGGGCTCAGGGTGATCGGCAATTTCGGTGTCGGCTACGATTCGATCGATGTTCCCGAAGCGGCGCGCCGCGGCGTCATCATCACCAACACGCCGGATGTGCTCAATGAAGAGGTGGCGGACACCACGCTCGGTCTGCTCCTGATGGCGATTCGTGAGCTCTCCAAGGCTGAGGCCTACATGCGGGCTGGCACCTGGGCCAAGAACGGTGACTATCCGCTGACCGCGGCGAGCCTGCGCGATCGCACCATCGGCATGGTCGGTTATGGCCGCATCGGCAAGGCGATCGGCCGCCGGCTCGACGCTTTCGGCGTGCCACCGGTCGCCTACTTCGGGCGCAAGCCGCAGGCCGGCGTGCCCCATCGCTTCTATGCCGATCTGGTGGCCATGGCGCGTGATGTCGACACGCTGATCGCCATCCTCCCCGGCGGTCCGGCGACACAGAACCTGATCAATGCCGAGGTGCTCAAGGCGCTCGGACCCAACGGCATCGTCATCAACATGGCGCGCGGCTCCGTGGTCGACGAGGCGGCGATGATGGCGGCGCTGCGCAATCGCACGATCCTAGCAGCCGGCCTCGACGTTTATCTCAACGAGCCGAAAGTCGATTCCGCCTGGCTCGAGGTGCCGCATCTGACCCTGCTGCCGCATGTGGGTTCGGCCTCGCAGTACACGCGCAACAAGATGGGCCAGTTGACGGTCGACAATCTGCTGGCCTTCGCCAAAGGCCAGCCGCCGCTGACGCCGGTTCCCGAGACGCCGTTCAAGGCGTGGTGAGCACGGGTTGCAGCGTCGCGCCATGACGTGAAGCGGCGTGCGCAGGGAGATCAGCCCATGACAGCAGTACCACGAAGCCGAATTGCGCTGGTGACGGGCGCTGCGTCCGGTATCGGGCGGGCGACAGCCTTGCTGCTGGCGCCTGACGTGGCGGCCATCGCCGTGCACACACGGGGTGAGAGCGATGTCTCGCGTCAGCGACTGGCCGATGTGGCGTCCCGCGTGCGTGCAGCCGGTGCCGATGTGATGGAGCTCTACGGGGATCTCGCTGTCGCGGGCACGGGCGAGCGGCTGGTCGGCGACACGCTGGCGCGGTTCGGCCGGCTGGATCAACTGGTCTCCAATGCCGGGTTCTCGGATCGGCGCGCGACCGCCGAATTCACCCGCGCCGATCTCGACCGGGCGCATGCGACGATGGCCGGCGCCTTCTTCGATTTGACGCGGGCGGCAACGCCGGCGCTGAAGCAATCCCCGGCCGGGCGCATCGTGCTGGTGTCGTCGTTCGTGGCGCATCGCTACGTGGCTGGCGGCAATTTCCCGTCATCGGCGTCGGCGAAGGCGGCAGCCGAGGCGCTGGCCAAGGCGTTGGCCGTCGAATTGGCGCGGGAGGGCGTGACGGTGAACGCGGTGCTGCCGGGCTACACCCGTAAGGACGGCGGTCACTCCGCGCTCAATCCCGAGGCTTGGCAGCGGGCTGCCGACATCACACCGATGGGCCGCCTCGGTGAGCCGGACGACGTCGCGCATCTGATCGCGTTTCTGCTCTCGGACAAGGCGCGCCACATCACCGGGCAAGCCATTGCCGTAGACGGCGGCCTGCTGCTCGGGTAAGCGAGCCGTCCGTCGTCAGTCCGGCACGAAGATATTGAGACCGTCCTTGTGGGCCACATGGCCGGTGGCGGCGAGCATGTCGCGGTCAACCATCTCCTGCAGCAGGCGCGGCTCGTCCGGCGTGTTGGCGATGAAGCGGCGGCCATCACCGAGGCGGCCGAACAGGATGGCGTACGACGGCCCTTTACGATCGTGCATGACGGCGTAGGTCTCGATGGTGGCTGTGCCATTCGCCACCTGGGCCACGGGCGGTCCTTTGTCGGCGTCGATCGTCGCCTGGTAGGTGGCGGGGTTTTTCGGCGCGAACGGTTTTGTCGGTGGCTCGGTCGAATAGATGCCGGCGGATTGCTTGGTGATGTAGTTGCCGTTGGCCGTCACCATGCCTTTGGCTCCAGGCTTGGCGCGCACCTCGTCCATCATCTGGGCAATCGAGTGTGTGACATAGTTGTTGCCGGGTCCGCCGAAGTAGGGCAGCCCGCCGGTCACGGTCAGCCCGCGCGGGTCGTCCTCGGGGATGCCCATCTCACGGCAGGCGATCTGCACGGCGGAGGGAAAGCAGCTGTAGAGATCGAACTTGTCGATCTGGTCGATACCGACGCCAGCCATGGCCAGCGTCTCGCGGCCGACGACGCGCATGGCGGGCGAAGAATGGAAGTTGTGTCGGTCGGAGACGTACCAGTGGTCGTGGGCATCGGCGCAGCCGTGCAGATAGACCCAGCGATCCCTGGGAATACCAAGCTCGCGCGCCTTGGCGACGGAGGTCAGGATGATCGCGGCGGCCTGATCGATGAAGGCGTTCGAGTTCATGAGCTTGGTGTAGGGGAAGCCGATGTAGGGGTTGTCGGCGCCGACCGTGGCAATCTGCGCGGCAGTGAAGCCCTGGCGGCGATCGGCAAGGGGGTTGGTCTTGGCCACGGCTGCGAAGTGCGCGAACAGCTGGCCGATGGCCGCCTGATGCTCGGGCACCGTGCGCTTCAGATGCGCGCGAATGCCGGTCTCGAACAGCGGATAGGCGAAAATGGCGCCGGCCATGCGGTGGCGATCCTCGCTATCGTTCCAACCGCGCGTGGCGACGCCCCAATCCTCGTAGGTGCCGCCCACATCCTCATTCCAATCCAGCGCCAGCTTGGCACGCTCGGCCGCCTTCTGCGTGGCCAGCGCCTCGCCGCCGCAGATGAGCGCGGCGCCAACCTCGCCGCGCGTCACCATCTCGAACAGGCGATTGACGCACCATTGCGGCATGTTTCCGCCGGGGTGCGTGTAGACGAGCCGTTTGGCCGCGGCATTGCCGATGCGGCTGGCGATCGATTGGGGCGGGTTCTTCGGGCCGCCGAAGGGGCTCTTGAAGCGCCAGCTGGTGTCGGAGAACGAGCGCAAAACGACGATGGTGTCGAGCGCCTCGAGCAGGGCCTTGCCGCCGTGAGCATCGGCGGCGGCCTTGCGGGCGGCGGCGGCTGTCAGGTCCATGGCGTTGAGGGCGCGGGTGGGATCCGGCTCGCGTTGCGTGATCTGGCCGCTACCGACCAAGATGGGGATGTGCCGCTCGTCCATGGGTGTCTCGCGCTGGCTGGTATGAGAAGGCGTGGGGCACAGGTTACACGGCGATCGCAGTCTGTGCACCTGGGGTGGTGGGGGTAGGAGTGAGGGGATAGGGGATAGGGGATAGGGGATAGGGGATAGGGAATAGGGAATAGGGAATAGGGGAAAGGGAAGGGAAAGGGAAAGGGGAAAGGGGAAAGGGGAAAGGGGAAAGGGGGTATGGCGCGGCTGTAGGTCGGGTCAAGCCCTGCACTTAGCAGCGACGCGACACCAAGCCCACCAACGCCGAGGCGATCACCGCAACGCTCGCGGGCTTGGCGTCGGGTCGCGCGGGCGCGTGCCGCGCCACTTGACCCGACCTACGGCGCGACCCGACGGTCGCTGGTGCTTGCGCTCGGACAGGGGTCTGACCCCGAGCCGTTCCCCGAACCATTGCGATTTTAACCACGGCGCAGTTTTGTGTTTGGCAAAGTTATCCCCGGGCGGGGGTGGCGGGGTTATTCTGTGGCTGTCCCGCCGCGGTGACCAGGGTGCACTCGAGAGCTCTTCAAGTTGCACGCGGTGAGATGCTTGAGATCGGT